>NZ_CP053908.1:2631094-3288868 GCF_013256625.1 Hymenobacter sp. BRD128 | reverse complement strand
TCAAAAAAAACAGCCAATAAATTAGCAGTTGCTAACTCCCCGGCTAGCGTGTTCTTTATTACCTTGCCCACGCTAAGTGTAGCAGCTGGTATGGATAAGAATAAGCAGCTGATTGACGAAGCTAGTACGTGGCTCACCCCGGTAGCCGACTTTCTCATCCTCTTTTACCCACCCCCTCGCGCTTATGACTTCCCGCCGCGCATTTGTTAAATCCGCCACGCTGCTCTCCGCTGGAGCGCTTATCAGTCCCAGCCTGCTAGCGGCGGCGCCAAAGTACATCGGCCTGCAGCTCTATACCGTGCGCGACGCCATGCAGCAAGACCCCACCGGCACCCTGGCCAAAGTGGCAAAGCTGGGCTACAATTCGGTAGAGGGCGCTACTTATACCGGCAGCGAGAAGTTTTACGGCATGGAGCCCGCGGCCTTTGCCCAGGTGCTGAAGCAGAATGGCTTGATTATGCCGAGCAGCCACTACGTGCTGGGGGAAGCCATGAATAACGGCCAGCCTACCCAGGGTACCATCCTGCATGGCTGGGACAAAGCCGTCGACGACGCCGCGCAGATAGGCGTGAAGTATATGGTGTGCGCTTACCTCTTCGATAGCGAGCGGGGCAACCTTGACCATTATAAGCAGATTGCCGAGCACCTGAATAAGGCGGGTGAGCGCTGCAAGAAGGCGGGTATTCAGCTCTGCTACCACAACCACGACTTTGAGTTTGCCGCCCAGGATGGCAAGCTACCCTACGACACCCTGCTCGGCATGACCGACAAAAACCTGGTGAAGATGGAGCTGGACCTCTACTGGGCTACCAAGGCTGGCCAAGACCCGGTGGCGCTGTTTAAGAAGCACCCCGGCCGCTTCCCGCTCTGGCACGTGAAAGACATGGCCAAGACGGCCGAGCGCAACTTCACCGAGGTGGGTAACGGCAGCATCGATTTCAAGCGCATTTTTGCCCAGGCCAAGCTGGCGGGCATGCAGTACTTCTTCGTGGAGCAGGATAAAACGCCTGGCTCGCCTTTCGACAGCATTCAGCAGAGCATTACTTACATCAAACACACTTTGGTGTAATCTTCCGGATGAATGCCTAGCGGCCACTGGCTACAGTGCAATGGTCTTCGCGGTCATTTGTCGCTAGGTATCAGTCAATAGAATTTCTATCCCCACCCAATTTTTATGGAAAAGAACACCTATGACGCCATCGTCATCGGCTCTGGTATCTCGGGCGGCATGGCTGCTAAGGAGCTGACCGAGAAAGGCCTGAAAACTATCATGCTGGAGCGTGGTCGCAATGTAGAGCACATCAAGGACTACGTGAACGCCAACAAAGCACCCTGGGAGCTGCCCCACCGCGGCGGCAAAACCCAGCAGATGATAGCCGACCACCCGGTGCTGAAGCGCGACTACACGCTGAACGAGAGCAACCTCAATTTCTGGGTAAATGAGAAAGAAAGCCCCTATGTAGAAGTGAAGCCTTTCGACTGGTTTCGCGGCTACCAGGTGGGTGGCCGCTCGCTGATGTGGGGCCGCCAGAGCTACCGCTGGAGCGACTACGACTTCGAGGCCAATGCCAAGGACGGCATTGCCGTGGATTGGCCCATCCGCTACGCCGACCTGGCGCCCTGGTACAGCCACGCCGAGAAGTTTGCCGGCATCAGCGGCAACCGCGATGGCCTGCCCCAGCTACCCGACGGCGACTTCATGCCCCCGATGGAAATGAACATCGTGGAGAAAGACGTAGCTGCCCGCATCAAGAAGCACTATAAGGACCGCCACATGGTAATTGGCCGCACGGCCAACATCACCCGCCCGCACCTCAACGGCCGCGTGAACTGCCAGTACCGCAACAAGTGCTGGCTAGGGTGCCCATTCGGCGCCTACTTCAGTACCCAATCGGCCACGCTGCCAGCGGCCATGGCTACGGGTAAGCTCACGCTGCGGCCATTCTCCATCGTCACCAAAATCCTTTATGACAAGGATACCAAGCGGGCGAAGGGGGTGGAGGTGCTGGATGCGGAAACCAACCAAACCTACGAGTACTACGCCAAGATTATCTTCCTCAACGCCTCGGCCCTGAACTCGGCCTGGGTGCTGATGAATTCGGCCACCGACGTGTGGCCCGATGGCCTGGGTAGCAGCAGCGGCGAGCTGGGGCACAACGTGATGGACCACCACTTCCGGGCCGGCGCGCACGGCGAAATGCCGGGCTACGAGGATAAGTACGTGTACGGGCGCCGGGCCAACGGTATTTACATCCCGCGCTACCGCAACCTGTTTGGCGATAAGCGCGATTACATCCGGGGCTTTGGCTACCAGGGCAGCGCCGGCCGCGAGGGCTGGAGCCGCGAAATTCCGGAAATGAGCATCGGCGGCGAGTTTAAGGATGCGCTGAGCGAGCCGGGCGGCTGGACGATGGGTATCACGGGCTTCGGCGAAACGCTGCCCTACCACGACAATAAGATTACCCTCGACAAAACCAAGAAAGACAAATGGGGCCTGCCGGTGCTGGCAATGGACGCCGTTATCCGCGATAACGAGCAGAAAATGCGCGTCGATATGATGGCCGACGCCCAGGAAATGCTCGAAAAAGCCGGCCTGAAAAACGTGAAGACCTACAACAACGGCTACGCGATGGGCGGCGGCATCCACGAAATGGGCACCGCCCGCATGGGCCGCGACCCCAAAACGTCGGTCCTCAACAAGTACAACCAGGTGTGGGACGCGCCGAATGTGTACGTGACCGATGGCGCGGCCATGACTTCGGCCGCCTGCCAGAACCCGTCGCTCACCTACCTGGCCATGACGGCCCGCGCCGTAGACCACGCCGTGAGTGAGTTGAAGAAGCAAAACGTCTAACCCCTTTCACTTTTAGTAGCCATGATGAACCGAAGAGATGCCCTGGCGCGGGTGGCCCTGCTGATGGGCGGCGCCGTGATTGGGGGCGATTACTTTTTGACCGGATGCAGCCCCGCTGGCTCCGATAAAAAGGAAACCCAGACAAAAACGACGGCCAACGCCAAACCCAAGGATATTCTAAACCCGGAGCAGACGGCCTACCTCACCGAAGTGGCCGATGCCATCCTGCCCGCTACCAAAACGCCGGGCGCCAAGGCGGCCAACGTGGGTGCCTTCATGAACGTGATGGTGCGCGACTGCTACACGCCCGCCGACCAGCAGATTTTCACTAAGGGCCTGACCGAATTGGAGGCGGCTAGCCAGAAAATGAATGGCAAAGGCTTCTTGGCCAGCACGCCGGCCCAGCGCACGGCCCTGCTCACGGCTCTCGACGCCGAGCAGAAGAATTACAGTAAGACCAAGACGCCCGAGCAGCCCAATCACTATTTCCGCATGGTAAAGGAGCTGACGCTGCTCGGCTTTTTTACTTCGGAGGTGGGTGCTACGCAGGTGCTGCGCTACCTGCCGGTGCCGGGCAAGTACGATGGCAATTATCCTTACAAAAAGGGCGACCGCGCCTGGGCTACTTCTTGAGTGCATCTCACCCCCTAGCTCCCTCTTTTTTGAAGTGGGGCTAGGGGGTGAAATTAATCGGCTGACAGCCTTTTATTAATACTTTGCAAAAGTTGATGAAATTACGATTGGGCATGATTGGCGGCGGGCAGGGGGCCTTCATCGGCGCCGTGCACCGCTTGGCCGCCGCCCTCGACGGCCAGTATGAGCTGGTGGCCGGCGCCTTTAGCAGCAACCCCGATACCTCGCGGGCTAGCGGCCAGCTGCTGGGTCTCGACCCGGCGCGCGTATATGGCTCGTACCAGGAATTGATTGAGGGCGAAAAAGCCCGCCCGGCCGCCGAGCGCGTGCAGGTTATCAGCATCGTAACGCCCAACCACCTGCACTTTGCCCCGGCCAAGCTGGCGCTAGAAAATGGCTTCGACGTGGTGCTGGACAAGCCCATGACCTTCTCGTTGGCCGAGGCCAAGGAGCTAGCGGCCGTGGTGCAAGCCACCGGCCGTCACCTGTGCCTCACGCACACCTACACCGGCTACCCGATGGTGAAGCAGGCCCGCCAATTGGTGGCTGAGGGCACACTGGGCCGCATCCGCAAGGTGTACGTGGAGTACCCGCAGGGCTGGCTCAGCAAGTTTGAGGAAGGCGGTGAGAACAAGCAAGCCGCTTGGCGCACCGACCCCACCAAGAGCGGCGTGGCGGGCGCGATGGGTGAC
Source organism: Hymenobacter sp. BRD128 (assembly GCF_013256625.1). NCBI lineage: Bacteria > Pseudomonadati > Bacteroidota > Cytophagia > Cytophagales > Hymenobacteraceae > Hymenobacter > Hymenobacter sp. BRD128. The sequence goes on along the minus strand of NZ_CP053908.1, from coordinate 3,284,689 downwards.
ATCGGCACCCACGCCTTTAACCTGCTCGAATACGTGAGCGGGCTGCAAGTCGAAAAGCTCTGCGCCGATATTAATACGGTGGTCGAAGGCCGCCGCCTCGACGACGATGGTGCGGTGCTGCTGCGCCTCAGCGGTGGGGCTAGCGGCGTGCTGGTGGCTACCCAAGTAGCGGCGGGCGAAGAAAATAACGTCCGCATCCGGGTGTATGGCGAGAAGGGCGGCGTGGACTGGATGCAGGCCGATGCCAACACCCTGCTGGTGAAGTGGCTCGACAAGCCCACCGAAAGCTGGCGCACGGGCGGTCCCGGCACTGGCTCCTACGCCGCGCACAATACCCGCACGCCCGCTGGCCACCCCGAGGGCTACCTCGAAGCCTTCGCTAACCTCTACCGCAACTTCGCCCTGACCTTGCAGGCCGGGCTAGCCGGCCAGCCGGCCACGCCCGAAGCTCAGGACTACCCCAGCATCGAGGAAGGCGTGCGCGGCATGGCCTTCATTGAAAACGTCATCGCCTCGGGCCGCTCCGACCAGAAGTGGACCGATTTTACCGTGTAGCCGCCCATGAAAACCATCAAAGGACCCGCCGTTTTTCTGGCGCAGTTTATTGGCAACGAGGCCCCGTTCGACAGCCTCGACGGCATGTGCGCCTGGGCTAGCGGGCTGGGCTTCAAGGGTATTCAGCTGCCTACTACCGATAGCCGCTTTATTGACTTGAAGCTAGCGGCCGAAAGCCAGACCTACGCCGACGAGCTGGTGGGTAAGGTGCGGGCTGCCGGCCTCGAAATCACCGAGCTCTCGACCCACTTGCAGGGCCAGCTGGTGGCCGTGCATCCGGCCTACGACCAGCTATTCGACGGCTTTGCGCCCGAGGCGCTGCGCGGCAACCCGGTGGCCCGCCAGCAGTGGGCCGTGCAGCAGCTTACCTACGCGGCCAAGGCGTCGCGGCGGCTGGGACTGTCGGCGCACGTCACGTTCAGCGGCGCGCTACTCTGGCCCTACGTGTACCCCTGGCCCCAGCGCCCGGCCGGGCTGGTGGAGGAAGGCTTTGCCGAGCTGGGCCGCCGCTGGCTGCCAATTCTGGATGAGTTTGAGAACGAAGGCATTGACCTCTGCTACGAGTTGCACGCGGGCGAAGACCTGCACGATGGCATCAGCTACGAGCGCTTTCTGACGGAGGTCAACGACCATCCGCGTGCCTGCCTGCTCTACGACCCCTCACACTATGTGCTGCAATGCCTTGATTATTTAGAGCATATCGATATCTACCACGAGCGTATCAAGATGTTCCACGTCAAGGATGCCGAGTTCAACTCCAGCGGGCGGCAGGGTGTGTACGGCGGCTACCAGTCGTGGCTCGAACGGGCCGGTCGGTTCCGCTCGCTGGGCGACGGGCAGGTCGATTTCAAGGCCGTCTTCAGCAAGATGGCGCAGTACGATTTCCCCGGCTGGGCGGTGCTGGAGTGGGAGTGCGCCCTCAAGCACCCCGAGGACGGTGCCCGCGAAGGTGCGCAGTTCATCAAAGACCACATTATCCGCGTCACTGACCGCACCTTCGACGACTTCGCCGCTTCAGGCATTGATAAAACGCTCAATAAAACGTTACTAGGACTCTAATTTCCCCTTTTCCCGATGAAAAAGGTATTTCTTCTCCTCAGTGCCGGTGTGCTGCTCGCAGCCTGCAACAGCGGCTACCAGCAGGACGGCCCCGACCAGGTAAACGCCGCCAAGGCCAACGACAAAACGCCTGACCCGCTAAAGCAGGACAGCGCTGCCGGTACCAACGTGGCGGCCGTCAATAACCAGATGCAGGTCGATACTAACAGCACCAAAATCGGCACCGCGCCCACCGGCACGCCCGAGGCCAAGGGTGCTAAACTAATGGCCGCGGCCGACTGTGCCAGCTGCCACCGCGAGCGCGACAAGCTGCTGGGCCCCGCCTACACCGCTGTGGCTCAAAAGTATCCCGCCACGCCCACCAACATTACCATGCTAGCCAATAAGGTAATTAAGGGTGGCTCGGGCCACTGGGGCGATATTGCTATGACGCCGCATCCTGCTTTATCAGAAGGCGACTCACAGGAAATCATTCGCTACATTCTCAGCCTGAAATAAGCCGGTTGACCTGCCACCGCTAGCCTTCCTTTTCCATCCCACCCCTCTGCCTATGTCTGCCGCCATTCGGATTAAGTTGTCCATCATGATGTTCCTGGAGTTTTTTATCTGGGGCGCGTGGTTCGTAACGCTGGGCACCTACCTGTTGCACAACCTGCACGCCACGGGCACGCAGGTGGGCGTGGCCTTCCTGACGCAGTCAATCGGGGCCATTGTGGCGCCGTTTATTATCGGGCTCATTGCCGACCGGTTTTTTTCGGCCCAGAAAATTCTCGGGGTGCTGCACCTGCTGGGCGCCTTGCTTCTGTGGCGCGCTTCCTCGGCGCCCGATTTTAATAGCTTCTACCCCAATGTGCTCACCTACATGGTGTTGTACATGCCCACGCTGGCCCTGGTCAATTCCATCGCCTTTCGGCAGATGAAAGACCCGCAGAAGGAGTTTGCGCCTGTTCGGGTACTAGGCACGCTGGGCTGGATTATCGCCGGCCTCACCATCGGCTGGCTAAATTGGGAACAAACCAATAATCTGCAAACTACTTTTCTGATGGCCGCTGGCGCCGCCGCGCTGCTCGGGGTATTCAGCTTTACGCTGCCCGCTACACCTCCCGTGAAAAGCGGTCAGTCAAGCTCCATCGGCGACCTGCTGGGCCTCGACGCTATTGGTCTGCTCAAAAACCGCTCGTACCTGATTTTCTTCCTGGCGTCTATCGCCATCTGCATCCCGCTGGCCTTCTACTACGGCTTCACCAACCCTTTCCTCAACGAGGTAGGCATGAAAGCTGCCGCCGGCGTGCAGAGCCTGGGACAGGTGTCGGAGCTGCTATTTATGCTGGCCATTCCGCTGTTTTTTAGTCGGCTAGGGGTAAAAAAAATGCTGGCTATCGGTATGGCGGCCTGGGTGTTGCGCTACGTGTTCTTCGCCTACGGTAATGGGGCTAGCAACTACTGGATGCTCATTGCGGGCATTGTGCTGCACGGCGTATGCTACGACTTCTTCTTCGTAACGGGCCAGATTTATACCGACAACCTGGCCGGCGAGCGCTTCAAAAGCTCGGCGCAGGGCTTTATTACGCTGGCTACTTATGGTGTGGGCATGCTTATCGGCACGCTACTCTCAGGCGACATCTTCGATAAAAATACCCTAGCCGGCGGCGGCCACGACTGGCGCATGATTTGGCTCATTCCGGCTGGTATCGCGGCGGTGGTACTGCTGCTTTTCTTGCTGCTTTTCCGCGAGCGAGTTACCGCGTCTGCGGCCCCCGATGCCACCGTGCCCTACGGCGAAGCCTCGGCCGTCGCCCCCGGCTAATAATTATTCAACCTCTCCGCTATGAGTACCTGGAATCGCCGCGCTGCCCTGAAAGGCTTGCTGGCCACCACCGCCACGGTGGGCACGGTAGGCGTGGCCAGCGCCCGCACCATGGATGAAAAACAAACCGCCCCGAAAAACCCACTGCTCGGCAACATTAAGCAGTCGGTGTGCCGTTGGTGCTTTCAGGATATGCCTCTAGAGCAGTTGTGCGCCGCCGCTAAGGCAATGGGTATCAAAGGTATCGACCTGGTGGGGCCTAATGACTGGCCTACGCTCAAAAAGCACGGCCTCGATTCGCCCATGTGCAATGGCGCCGAGCTCAACCTCACCGATGGCTTCAACGACCCGCGCTTTCACGCGCAGCTCCAGAAGCAGTATGGCGAGATGATTCCGCGCGTGGCGCAGGCCGGGTACACCAATCTCATCTGCTTCAGCGGCAGCCGCCGGGGCATGACCGATGAGGTAGGCCTAGCCAACGCCGTGAAGGGCTTGCAGCCGCTACTAGCCCTAGCTGAAAAGCATAAAGTAGTACTGGTGATGGAACTGCTCAACAGCAAAGTTGACCACCACGACTACATGTGTGACCGTACCAGCTGGGGCGTGGCCCTGGCCAAAAAACTAGGCTCTGAGCACTTCAAGCTGCTCTACGACATCTACCACATGCAGATTGACGAGGGCGATGTCATCCGCACTATCAGAGACAACCACGTCTACATTGCGCACTACCATACGGCTGGCGTGCCCGGCCGCCACGAGCTCGACGACTCGCAGGAGTTGAATTACCCGGCTATCATGCGCGCCATTAAGGCTACCGGCTTTCCGGGCTACGTGGCGCAGGAGTTTATTCCGACCAAAACCGATAAGCTGGCTTCACTCCAGCAGGCCGTGCGGCTCTGCGATGTGTAGCGCGGCTAGCGGCCGCTTTTTTTCCTCTCTAATTCTCCCACCTTATGAAGCTTTTTCTTGCCAGTGCGTTTATGCTAGGGGCCACTACCCTGGCCTGTGCCCAGCAAACGGCCAAGCCCGAAGATACCGAGGTATATGAGCCGGTGCCCAAACCGGTGGTAGCTACGCCCAACTTCGAGCCGGCCCCTTCCGACGCACTGATACTCTTTGATGGCAAAGACCTCAGTCAGTGGGTAATGACCGACGACCGCAACACGCCCGCCAAATGGAAAGTAGCTGGTGGCATTATTACCGTAGATAAAACCACCGGCAACATCGAAACCAAGAAAGCCTTTACTAACTACCAACTGCACCTGGAGTGGCGCATCCCGGCCAACATCAGCGGTACCGGGCAGGCGCGCGGCAACAGCGGCGTGTTTCTGGCCTCGCTCGGCAAGGGCGACCTGGGCTACGAGCTGCAAATCGTGGACTCGTACAATAACAAGACCTACGTCAATGGCATGGCCGGCAGCATCTATAAGCAGCGGGTGCCCCTGGCCAACCCCGCCCGCAAGCCGGGCGAATGGCAGTCGTACGATGTAGTGTGGATGGCGCCCACCTTCAAAGCCGACGGCTCGGTGCAAACGCCCGCTCGCGTCACCGTCTTCTTCAACGGGGTGCTGGTGCAAAACAACGTGGAGCTAGCCGGCCCCACCCGTTACATCGGTCCCGCCAGCTATGAAGGCCAGAAAGCCGGCCCCGCGCCTATCAAGCTGCAAGCCCACGGGGACAAAAGCGAGCCCGACAGCTTCCGCAACATCTGGGTGCGCGAATTGTAGGCGTCCGCCCAGACGGATAAGTGTACTTTTGCGCTAAAGGAGCCGACTAGTGAGTGCTGGTCGGCTTTACTTTTTTAAAATCGTTAGTCTGTATTAACGTTTCCTTTTGTTCCATGCAGCCCAATCAGTCTCCAGATACCGACCCCAACGCCCTCAATATTGAACTAAGTGAAGCTATTGCGGAAGGTGAATATGCCAACCTGGTGCTCATTGCGCACAGCACTAGCGAGTTCGTAGTCGATTTTATTCGCATGATGCCGGGTGCGCCCAAGGCTAAAGTGAAAGCCCGCATCATCCTCACGCCCGAGCACGCCAAGCGCCTGCTGTCCGCCTTGGAGGAGAATATACAGCGCTTCGAGCAAAGCTATGGCCCCATTAAGCTGCACCAAGAAGCTACTACTTATCCTATGAATTTTGGGGGCGCAGTAGGGGAGGCCTAGCGGAGCTAACGACCCGGCTTCTGCAACAGAAAATTAACTTTTTCAGCGAGTTTGCTATTGCCAAACTATTTTCTTACCTTTGCAGGCCTGAAAATTTGGGAGCAAACGGCTCTCGTTCAACTAATCGCTAAATGCCAACCATCAACCAACTAGTACGGAAAGGTCGCGAGGCTCTGACTACCAAGTCGAAGTCGCCCGCCCTTGATTCGTGCCCGCAGCGTCGGGGCGTATGCACTCGCGTGTATACCACCACGCCTAAGAAGCCGAACTCGGCTATGCGCAAAGTGGCCCGTGTGCGCCTTACCAACGGTAAGGAAGTAAACGCATACATTCCCGGTGAAGGCCACAACCTCCAGGAGCACAGCATTGTGCTCATTCGCGGAGGCCGGGTAAAAGACCTGCCAGGCGTGCGCTACCACATCATCCGTGGTGCGCTCGATACGGCCGGCGTAAGCGGCCGCTTGCAGCGTCGCTCGAAGTACGGCGCCAAGCGCCCGAAGCCGGGCCAGGTTGCAGCCGCTGGTAAAGGTGGTAAGCCGGCACCCGGCAAGAAGAAGTAATTTATTAGTTGCCAGTTGTTAGTTGTCAGCCGCCAGGGCTGCAAGGTCCGCTCCAAGCGGCTGACAACTAACAACTACCAACTGACAACTATATAAACCATGCGTAAGTCAAAACCGAAAAAGCGCATTCTCCTGCCGGACCCCAAGTTCAAGGAGACGCTCGTAACCCGCTTCGTCAACTACATGATGTATGACGGGAAAAAGAACCTGGCCTATACCATTTTCTACGATGCTGTGGAGCAGGTAGAAAACCGCACCAAGGAAAGCGGCCTCGAAATGTGGCGCAAAGCGTTGAACAACGTGATGCCGACCGTCGAGGTGAAAAGCCGCCGCGTAGGTGGTGCTACCTTCCAGGTACCGATTGAAGTGCGTGCCGACCGCCGCATTGCCGTAGGCTCGAAGTGGCTGATTCAGTACGCGCGTCGCCGTGGGGAGAAAACCATGAAAGACAAGCTAGCCGGCGAAATCATTGCCGCTGCCAAGGGTGAAGGTGCTGCCGTTAAGAAAAAGGACGACACCCACCGCATGGCCGAGGCCAACAAGGCTTTCTCGCACTTCCGTTTCTAATCTATCGGGCGTTTAGCGGGTTGTTGAGTTTAGATTGAATGTTTAGCCAGCTTTGGTTGTCTTCATCGCTAGACTCATCAACCCGCTAACGCGCTAATTAACCTACCGTAATGGCAGTCAACAAAGACCTTCAATACCTGCGCAATATTGGGATTATGGCCCACATTGACGCGGGCAAGACGACCACTTCGGAGCGTATTCTCTACTACACCGGCAAAACCCACAAAATTGGGGAGGTGCACGACGGAGCCGCTACGATGGACTGGATGGAGCAGGAGCAGGAGCGTGGCATCACCATTACCTCGGCTGCTACCACCACTTTCTGGAACTACCCGACCGATGCCAAAGGCAACACGACCGGCGAAACCAAACAGTATAAAATCAACCTCATCGATACCCCTGGTCACGTTGACTTCACGGTCGAAGTTGAGCGTTCGCTGCGCGTGCTCGACGGGGCTGTGGCTCTGTTCTGCGCCGTATCGGGCGTAGAGCCGCAGTCGGAGACTGTATGGCGTCAGGCTGATAAGTATAGCGTTCCGCGCATTTGCTTCGTCAACAAGATGGACCGTGCCGGCGCTGACTTCTTCAAGGCAGTAAACGAAATCAAGGAAAAGCTCGGCGCCAACCCCGTGCCGCTGCAAATTCCGATTGGCGCTGAGGATACTTTCAAAGGCGTAGTTGACCTGCTCACTGGCAAAGCCATTGTGTGGGACGATGCTACCGAAGGCAAGTCGTACAACGAGATTCCCGTTCCCGAGGACCTGGTAGATACCGTGGCCGAGTGGCGCGAGAAGCTCATCGAGAGCGTAGCTGAGTACGACGACACCTTGATGGAGAAATTCTTCGAGGACCCGGAAAGCATTACCCGTGAGGAAATGATGGTCGTTATCCGCAAAGCGGTTATCGACATGAAGTTCTCGCCCGTACTATGCGGCTCGGCCTTCAAAAACAAGGGTGTGCAGACGATGCTGGATGCCGTGATGGCTTACCTGCCTTCGCCGCTTGATATGCCTGCCATCGAGGGTACCAACCCCGAGACTGGCGAGCCGGTAGAGCGTCACCCCGACAATTCGGAGCCCTTCACCGCGCTAGCCTTCAAGATTGCTACCGACCCCTACGTAGGTCGTCTGTGCTTCTTCCGCTGCTATAGCGGTCAGCTCGACGGTGGCTCGTATGTACTGAACAACCGCACCGGCAAGAAGGAGCGTATCTCGCGCCTCATGCAGATGCACTCCAACAAACAGAACCCGATTGATAAAATCCAGGCGGGTGATATTGCTGCTGGTGTTGGTTTCAAAGACATCAAAACCGGTGACACGCTGACTGACGAAAAGAATCCCGTGGTTCTGGAGTCGATGTCGTTCCCCGAGCCGGTAATCGGCTACGCTATCGAGCCGAAGACGCAGGCCGACGTTGACAAAATGGGTATGGCTATCGCCAAGCTCATCGAGGAAGACCCGACCCTTCGTGTGAACACCGACGAGGAAACCGGCCAGACCATTCTGCGTGGCATGGGCGAGTTGCACCTTGAAATCATCATCGACCGCATGCGTCGGGAATTCAAAGTAGAAATCAACCAGGGTGCTCCCCAGGTTGCCTACAAAGAAATCCTTACTAAGAAAGTCGACCACCGCGAAACGTACAAGAAGCAAACCGGTGGCCGTGGTAAGTTCGGCGACATCGTGTTTGAACTTGGCCCGAAAGAAACCGAGCCCGAAAAGGCTGGCATGGAGTTCGACAATGCCATCGTAGGTGGTGTAATCCCCCGCGAATTCATTGCGCCCATCCAGAAAGGCTTCGAAGAGGCAATGAAGCGTGGTCCGCTAGCTGGCTTCCCCATCGAAACGATGAAGGTTCGCCTTTACCACGGTTCGTTCCACGATGTTGACTCGGATGCCCTATCGTTCGAACTCGCCGCCCGTGACGGTTTCCGCGAAGCAGCCCGCAAGGCTGGTCCGAAACTGCTCGAGCCCATTATGGCTGTGGAAGTAGTTTGCCCCGACGAGTACACGGGTCCCGTAACCGGTGACTTGAACCGTCGTCGTGGTTTGATGAAAGGCATGGACACCAAGGGTGGTGCCCAGGTTATCAAGGCTGACGTTCCGCTATCGGAACTGTTCGGCTACGTAACTGACCTGCGTACGCTGTCGTCGGGCCGTGCCTCGGCTTCGCTCACCTTCTCGCACTACGAGCAGGTGCCCACCAACATGGCTGAGGCTATTGTTGCCAAAACAAAAGGCACCCGCGCCTAATATTTTTTCAGCTTGTCAATCCTGAGGCAATCGGCCTCTACCAACCATGAACCAAAAAATCAGAATCAAGCTGAAAAGCTATGACCACAACTTGGTCGATAAGTCTTCCGAGAAAATCGTGAAGGCTGTAAAAGCTACCGGTGCCATCGTGAGCGGCCCGATTCCGTTGCCTACAGAAAAAGAGAAGTACACGGTACTGCGTTCGCCCCACGTAAATAAGAAGAGCCGGGAGCAATTCCAGCTCTGCACTTACAAGCGTCTGGTGGACATCTTCTCGACCAGCAGCAAGACAGTAGATGCGCTGATGAAGCTGGAGCTGCCCAGCGGCGTTGACGTTGAAATCAAAGTCTGAGCCTAGCGCTTACCTATTAAAAGCCCCACTGGTCATTGGCCGGCGGGGCTTTTTATATGGCTAGCTCTGCGCATCTACCAGTAGGCAGGTGGATGAGCTAAATGCCTCACTGCTAAATTTATTTCTGCAACAAGTTGGTTTTTTCAGGGAAAAACACCTACCTTTGCACTCCCTTAGCGAAAAGGCCACTCGGGCCTTTTCTTTTTGTGTCATTTAATATCCACACAGAATGCCTGGCATCATCGGTAAAAAAATCGGTATGACAAGCCTCTTCACTCCGGACGGGAAGAACATTCCCTGCACGCTCATAGAAGCGGGTCCGTGCGTAGTGACGCAGGTTAAGACTGTCGAAACAGACGGCTACAACGCCGTGCAACTCGGCTACGGCGAGAAAAAAGCCAAGAATACCACCAAGGCCCTGGCTGGCCACTTCGCTAAAGCAAGCACTACTCCTAAGAAACGCCTCGTTGAGTTCCGCACCGACGACCTCGCCGCTTTCACGCTCGGCAGCACGGTAGAAACGTCGCTGTTCGAAGAAGGCGAGTTTGTTGACGTGGTAGGGACTTCGAAAGGTAAAGGTTTCCAGGGTGTTGTGAAGCGTTACAACTTTCAAGGCGTGGGTGGTCAAACCCACGGTCAGCACAACCGCCTGCGTCACCCCGGTTCTATCGGTGCGTGCTCGTGGCCTTCGCGCGTATTCAAAGGAATGCGCATGGGTGGCCGCATGGGCACCGACCGAGTTAAGATTCAGAACCTGAAGGTGATGCGTATTGTGGCTGATAAGAACCTGATTCTGGTGAGTGGCTCGGTGCCCGGTGCCAAGAACGGCTACGTGGTTCTGGAGAAATAACCTGCTAAGCTTACTAGAGATGGAACTGTCCGTATTCAATAGCAAAGGCGAAGACACCGGCCGCAAGGTTACGCTGTCCGACGCCGTGTTCGGCCACGAGCCGAACGAGCACGTCATGTACCTCGACGTGAAGCAGTACCTGGCCAACCAACGCCAGGGTACGCACAAATCGAAGCAGCGTGCTGAAGTAGCCCGCACCACGAAAAAACTGAAGAAGCAGAAAGGCACCGGTGGTGCTCGTGCTGGTTCGATGAAATCGGGTGTATTCGTAGGTGGTGGCCGCATGTTCGGTCCGCAGCCCCGCGACTACGGCTTCAAGCTGAACAAAAAGACCAAGCGCGTTGCCCGTCTGTCGGCTCTGTCGGTACTGGCTCGCGAAGGCAAAGTAGCCTTGGTTGAGAACCTCACGCTGAGCGCTCCTAAGACCAAAGACTTCGTAGCTATCCTTGATGGCCTGAAGCTCAACAATGGCCGCAAGACCTTGTACGTAGCCGCTGAGGCTGACAAGAACTTGCTGCTGAGCGCCCGCAACGTGCAGAAGGTGAAAATTGCTACCCCCGTAGCCCTCAACACCCACGACTTGCTGAACACCGACACCCTGCTGCTGAGCGAGGATGGTCTGCGTTCGCTGGAGCAATTGTACACCGCTAATAACTCCGCCGAATAATGAGCACGCTAAAACGCCCCATTATCACCGAGAAGGCCACCAGCCTCACCGAAAAAGGCCGCTACGTGTTCGAAGTAGAGCGCACGGCCAACAAGGTGCAGATTAAGAAGGACATCGAGCAACTTTACGGTGTGACCGTGCTAGGTATCAACACGATGCGCACGATTGGCAAAGTGAAGTCGAAGTTCACCAAAGGTGGCCAGGTTTCGGGTCGTCGCGCCCACGGCAAGAAAGCCGTCGTGACCCTGAAAGAAGGTGACATCATTGATTTCTACGGCAATATCTAATTGCCTTCGCCGCAAAAGCCCAACTAGCTAGTAATGGCACTTAAAAAACTCAGACCAACCACGCCAGGCCAACGCTTCCGCGTGGCCCCGGCCTTCGACGAGCTAACCACGTCGACGCCGGAGAAGTCGTTGCTGACCTCGCTCAAAAAGACCGGTGGTCGTAACTCTTCGGGTAAAATGTCGAACCGCTACATCGGCGGTGGACACAAAACCCAGTATCGTATCGTAGACTTCAAGCGTGACAAAGCCGGTGTTCCGGCCACGGTGAAGACCATCGAGTACGATCCCAACCGTACCGCTCGTATTGCCTTGCTGCACTACGCCGACGGCGAGAAGCGCTACATCATTGCCCCCGCGGGCCTGAATGTAGATACCGTTATCGTATCGGGTCCCGGTGTAGCTCCTGAAGTTGGCAATGCCTTGCCGCTCCGCGAAATGCCCCTTGGTACTATCGTTCACAACATCGAGTTGCAGCCCGGTCAGGGTGCCGCTATCGCTCGCTCGGCTGGCACTTACGCCCAGCTTGTAGCTCGTGAGGAGCGTTACGCTACCCTCAAGCTGCCCTCCGGCGAGATGCGCATGGTACTCGTTACCTGCACCGCTACGGTTGGTACGGTGTCGAACGGTGACCACATGAACGTTGTGATGGGCAAAGCCGGTCGCAACCGTTGGGCTGGTCGTCGCCCCCGCGTTCGTGGTGTAGCCATGAACCCTGTTGACCACCCCATGGGTGGTGGTGAAGGTAAATCGTCGGGTGGTCACCCACGTAGCCGTAACGGTATCTTCGCTAAGGGTCAGAAGACCCGCAACAAGAACAAGTATTCTGAGAACCTGATTGTCAGCCGCAAAGGCAAGAAGTAATATATGGCACGTTCACTCAAAAAAGGGCCGTACATTGACTTCCGGCTCGAGAAAAAGGTAGAAGCGCTGGAAAGCGCTGGCAAAAAATCGGTGGTGAAGACTTGGTCGCGCCGCTCTATGATTTCGCCTGACTTCGTGGGTCACACCTTCGCAGTCCACAACGGGAACAAGTTCATCCCGGTCTATGTAACTGAAAACATGGTCGGCCACAAGCTCGGCGAGTTTGCGCCCACGCGCAACTTCCGCGGCCACGTCGCCAAAAAAGATAAAGGCAAGCGTTAAGATGGAAGCAGTAGCCAAACTCCGTAACGTGCCTACCTCGCCGCGCAAAATGCGCCTGGTAGCCAATCTGGTACGCGGCAAGCGCGTAACCCAGGCCCTCGGCCTGCTCCGCTTTGAGGCTAACTCGGGTGCTGAGCGCGTGGAGAAACTGCTCTTGTCGGCCTTGGCCAACTGGCAGCAGAAGAATCCCGACGAGCGCATCGAAGACGCCAACCTTTGCGTGACCGAGATTTCGGTAGACGAAGGACGTCAGCTGAAGCGTTTGCGCCCCGCCCCCCAGGGCCGTGGTCACCGCATCCGCAAGCGCTCGAACCACATCACGCTGACGGTTGGTCCGCAGCGTGAGTCGCAGATGTCGAAGAAAGAGCTGAACGCTCTGACGCGCCTCGCCGCTGCTACCCCACTGAAAACCCCGCCAACGCTTAATCAATCATGGGACAGAAAGTAAATCCCGTCGGTTTCCGACTCGGCGTTATTAAAGGCTGGGACTCAAACTGGTACGGCGGCAAGGATTTTGCCGACAAACTCGTTGAAGACGAGAAAATTCGCAAGTACATCAACGCCCGTATCCAAAAGGGTGGCATCTCGCGCATCGTTATCGAGCGCACCCTAAAGCGGATTACCATCACCATCAACACGGCTCGTCCGGGTGTGGTAATCGGTAAAGGCGGCCAGGAGGTTGATAAGATTAAGGACGAACTCAAGGAAATCACTAAGAAGGATGTTCAAATCAACATCTTCGAGATTAAGCGCCCCGAGTTGGACGCTCGCCTGGTAGGTGAGAGCATTGCTCAGCAACTGGCTGCTCGTATCTCGTTCCGTCGCGCCATGAAGATGTCTATCCAGGCTGCTATGCGGGCTGGTGCTGAAGGCATCAAAATTCAGTGCGGTGGCCGCCTAGGTGGTGCCGAGATTGCTCGCTCGGAGCAGTACAAAGAAGGTCGTACCCCGCTGCACACGCTGCGCGCCGACATCGACTATGCCCTGTCAGAAGCCCAAACGGTGTATGGCAAAATCGGCATCAAGGTGTGGGTAATGCGCGGCGAGGTATTCGGCAAGCCCGACCTCTCGCCCAACCAGGTTCCAGCTGGTCAGCAAGGTGGTGATGACCGTGGTGGCCGTGGTGGCGACCGTGGCCCGCGCCGCGATGGTGACCGCAACGACCGTGGTCCGCGTCGCGATGGTGACCGTGGCCCGCGTCGTGACGGCGCTGCTGGCGGCCCCCGTGGCGGCCAAGGCGGTGGCAACCGTGGTGGTCAAGGTGGTGGCCCCGCTGGCGGTGGCAACCGCGGCGGCCAAGGTGGCGGTCCCCGTCGCTAGGGTTAATTAAACTAGTCTGAGCCGTATCCTGAATCATTTCGTTCAGGGTACGGTTCACTGCTAATATTTTTCAAGTTTTCTTTTTTTACTCAAATGTTACAACCGAAAAGGACCAAGTATCGCAAGATGCAAAAGGGTCGCGTAACAGGCCTGGCCTACCGCGGCAGCTCCATAGACTTCGGTTCGTTCGCGCTTAAGTCACTGGAAATCTCTTGGATTACGGCTCGCCAGATTGAGGCTGCCCGTATTGCCATGACCCGTGCCATGAAACGCGAAGGGCAAGTATGGATTCGCATTTTCCCAGATAAGCCAATTACCAAGAAGCCTGCTGAAGTGCGGATGGGTAAGGGTAAAGGTTCGCCCGAGTACTGGGTAGCCTGCGTGAAGCCTGGCCAAATCATGTTTGAATCGGATGGCGTGAGCCTCGAAACCGCAAAAGAGTCGCTGCGCCTAGCGGCTCAGAAGCTGCCGGTTCGTACCTCATTTGTAGTTCGTCGCGACTACGTAGAGAACGCTGCTTAATTCGATGAAAAACGAAGAAATCCGCGCCCTGTCGCTCGACGACCTGCGCACGCAAATCAAAACCGAGCAAACCAACGGCCAGCAGATGCGCTTCGCGCACGCTATCAGCCCGCTCGAAAACCCCGGCCGCCTGAAGGCCAACCGCAAAACCGTTGCTCGCCTGCAAACGGAGCTTTCGCGTCGGAACAATGAGCAGGCTTCTAACAAAGCTTAGTAATGGAACCGACTCAAGAAAACCTGCTGCCGGCTCACGATGCTGCTTCGGACCGCAACATGCGGAAAGAAATCGTGGGCAAGGTGACCAGCAACAAGATGGATAAGTCCATCACAGTTGCGGTAGTAGCCAAGCACCAGCACCCGATTTACGGAAAGTTCGTGAGCAAGACCACCAAGTTCCACGCCCACGATGAGAAAAACGAGTGCGGTGAAGGTGACCTGGTGCGTATTATGAGCACCCGCCCCCTAAGCAAAACTAAGCGCTGGCGCTTGGTTGAAATTGTTGAACGTGCTAAATAATCCTGAACGATGATACAGCAAGAATCCCGCCTCACGGTGGCCGACAATAGCGGCGCCAAGGAAGTGCTCTGCATCCGCGTACTGGGTGGCACGGGCAAGAAATACGCTACGGTTGGCGATAAAATCGTGGTAGCCATCAAGTCGGCTATCCCTTCGGGCAACGCCAAGAAAGGTACTGTTAGCAAGGCTGTTATCGTACGCGTGAAGAAAGAAATCCGTCGTAAGGACGGTTCCTACATCCGCTTCGACGACAACGCCGCCGTATTGCTCAACAACAACGACGAGCCCCGCGGCACGCGCATTTTCGGGCCAGTAGCCCGCGAGCTGCGCGAGAAGCAGTTCATGAAAATCGTATCGTTAGCCCCCGAAGTAATTTAAGTTATGGCAACGAAACAGAAAGCAGCCCCCGTTCAGCTGCACGTGAAGACGGGCGACAACGTACTCGTAATTGCCGGCGACGAAAAGGGCAAGCGTGGCGTTATCAAGTCGGTGAACCGCTCGACCCAGCGCGTCATCGTAGAAGGCCTGAACCTGGTAACCAAGCACAACAAGCCGAGTGCGAAGAACCCCCAGGGCGGCATTACCAAAATCGAAAGCCCCATTCACGTGTCGAACGTGAAGAAGGTTGATTCGGCCACCGCTTAATCCGCACTACGACCATGGCCCGTCTAAAAGATAAATACGAGAAAGAGGTTGTACCCGCGCTCCAGGAGAAATTCCAGTACAAGAGCATCATGCAGGTACCGCGCATCACCAAAATCTGCATCAACCGTGGCATCGGTGCCGCCGTTGCTGACAAGAAGCTGGTAGACAACGGGGTAGAGGAGCTGACGACCATCACCGGTCAGAAAGCTGTTCCGACCATCGCCAAGCGTTCGGTTTCTAACTTCAAACTCCGCGAGGGCATGCCCATCGGTGCGCGCGTTACGCTGCGCGGCGAGCGGATGTATGAATTCCTGGACCGTTTGCTGACCGTGGCCCTGCCCCGGGTACGTGACTTCAAAGGCATCAACGACAAGGGCTTCGACGGCCGGGGTAACTATACCCTCGGCGTGAAGGAGCAGATTATCTTCCCCGAGATTTCAATTGACAAAATCAAAGGCATCTCCGGTATGGATATCACTTTCGTAACGACGGCCGAAAACGATGAGCAGAGCTACGAGCTGCTCCGCGCCTTCGGTATGCCCTTCGCTAACGCTAAAAAGGAAGCTGAATAATGGCTAAAGAATCCATCAAAGCCCGGGCCCGCAAGCGCGTTGCCCTGGTAGCCCGCTACGCTGAGAAGCGCAAGGCCCTGAAAGCTGCCGGTGACTACGCTGGCCTCGACAAGCTGCCCCGCAATGCGTCGCCCGTGCGCCTGCACAACCGCGACATGATTGACGGCCGCCCCCGTGGCTACATGCGCAAGTTTGGCATCAGCCGCGTTCGCTTCCGCGAAATGGCGCTGGCTGGTAAGATTCCCGGCGTGACGAAGTCGAGCTGGTAGTATTCTTCCTAGGTATGCGAAAGCCCTCAACTCACCGAGTTGAGGGCTTTTTGTTTGAGAATGGAGAGGTTAAAAAATTTTGTTGAAAGTGGGCCTTGCATAAGTGCCACAATTTCTGCTACCTTTGCACCCCAAAATAGAATACCCGTGGGCCTAGCTCACCCTATTTGGCAGGTTGCCGAAAGAAACCATGGGCCGCGCCCCGAAAGCCGAGCCCAGTAGTCTTAACTGAAATTTCGCTGTAGGGCTGCTAGCTACTGCTGCGAAATTTTCTTATCTTTGCGGCCCCAAGTTGTGGGCCAATTAAAAACAAATGAATACTGACCCGATTGCCGACTACCTCACCCGGTTGCGCAACGCCATCAAGGCGAACCACCGGGTAGTGGAAATCCCGGCCAGCAACATCAAAAAGGAAATCACGAAAGTGCTCTATCACAAGGGCTACATTCAGAGCTACCGTTTTGATGATACTTCGGCCCAAGGCGTGATTAAAATCGCCCTGAAGTATAACCCCACTACCAAAGCCCCGGCTATCACCAAGCTGGAGCGCGTGAGCACCCCCGGCCTGCGCCAGTACCGGCACGTCGAGAACCTGCCCCGCGTACTGAGCGGTTTGGGCGTAGCCATCCTGTCGACCTCGAAAGGGGTAATGACCGAGAAAGAGGCTAAAAATGAGAACGTGGGCGGCGAGGTGCTGTGCTACGTGTACTAACCTGCTAAGCCCTAGTATCTATATGTCCCGTATTGGCAAACTACCGATTGCACTGCCCGCCGGCGTGCAGGTATCGGTCGACAACGAGAACACCGTAACGGTGAAAGGCCCCAAAGGCACGCTGACCCAGCAAGTAGACCGTGACATCACGGTAGCTACCGAAGACGGCAACGTTGTCGTGACGCGCCCCACCGAGCAGAAGCGCCACAAGGCCATGCACGGCCTGTACCGCTCGCTCATCAACAACATGATTACCGGCGTTAACACCGGCTTCGAGCACAAGCTCGAGCTTGTGGGCGTAGGTTACAAGGCCGCCCTGGCCGGCCAGTCGCTGGAGCTTTCGCTCGGTTACTCGCACAACGTGTACCTGGCCCTGCCGCCCGAAGTAAAGGCTACCGCCGTTACTGAGAAAGGTAAAAACCCCATCGTTACCCTCAACAGCATCGATAAGCAACTTATCGGTCAGGTAGCCGCCAAAATCCGCTCGCTGCGGAAAGTTGAGCCTTACAAAGGCAAAGGTGTGCGCTTCGTGGGTGAAATCGTTCGTCGTAAAGCCGGCAAGACTGCCGCTAAAAAGTAATCTAGTATCATGGCTTTCGATAAAGCATCCCGCCGGAAGCGCATTCAGCGCATCATCCGCACGAAAGTGTCCGGCACGTCGGAGCGCCCGCGCCTGTCGGTGTTCCGCTCCAACACGGGCATCTACGCCCAGATTATCGACGACACGGCTGGCCGCACGCTGGCTGCCGCTTCGTCGAAGAAGGTAACCGCCGAAGGTGGTAACGGCGTGGCCCTGGCCGCCGCCGTTGGCCGCGAAATCGCTGCTAAGGCGCAGGAGGCCGGCATCACGAAAGTGGTGTTCGACCGCTCGGGCTACCTCTATCACGGTCGTATTAAATCACTAGCTGAAGGAGCCCGCGAAGGCGGCCTCAATTTCTAAGGCAT
The DNA here is from genome assembly GCF_013256625.1 of Hymenobacter sp. BRD128. Classification (NCBI taxonomy): domain Bacteria; kingdom Pseudomonadati; phylum Bacteroidota; class Cytophagia; order Cytophagales; family Hymenobacteraceae; genus Hymenobacter; species Hymenobacter sp. BRD128. The sequence continues at coordinate 3,266,922 of NZ_CP053908.1, read as the reverse complement.
CATGGCAGAGTATAACAACAACAACCGTGGTGGCGGGGCCGGTGGCAACGACCGTGGGGGTAACAACCGGGGCGGTAACGACCGTCGCGGCAACGACCGCGGTGGCCGCGGTGGCAACGATAGCTCGGTTCAGGGCGATTCGGATTTCAAAGAGAAAGTAGTAGCCATCAACCGCGTAGCCAAAGTGGTGAAAGGTGGTCGTCGCTTCAGCTTCTCGGCTATCGTAGTGGTAGGCGACGGCAAAGGCAACGTAGGATACGGTCTGGGCAAAGCCAACGAGGTAACCGACGCCATTGCCAAAGGCATTGACGACGCTCGCAAAAACGTGGTGAAAGTGCCGCTGTATAAGCACACCGTTCCCCACGTAATGGAAGGCCGCTACGGTGGAGGTTTCGTACTCGTGCAGCCCGCTGCGGCTGGTACGGGCGTAATTGCCGGTGGTGCCATGCGCGCCGTGTTCGAATCGGCTGGTATCAAAGACGTACTAGCTAAGTCGAAAGGCTCGTCGAACCCCCACAACGTGGTAAAGGCTACCTTTGCTGCCCTCGCCAAGATGCGTGACCCGATGCAAATTGCTCAGGCACGCGGCATTTCTCTCGCTCGCGTATTTAACGGTTAAGTTGACCATGCCACAGATTCAAGTAAAGCTCGTGCGCAGCGCCATCGACCGCCCCGAGCGTCAGAAGCGTACCGTAGAGGCCCTCGGCCTCAATAAAATGAACAGCGTTGCTACGCACGAAGCCAACCCCAGCATCCTGGGCATGGTGAAGTCGATTCAGCACCTGCTGGAAGTAACCGAACTGTAAGCGTTTATCCCAGTCATGAATCTTTCCAATCTAAAACCTGCCGCTGGCGCAACGCGCAACAACAAGCGTCTCGGTCGTGGTGAAGGCTCGGGCGGCGGTGGTACCGCTACCCGTGGCCACAAGGGCGCCAAATCGCGCTCGGGCTACTCGCGCAAGTCGGGCTTCGAAGGCGGTCAAATGCCTTTGCAGCGTCGCGTGCCGAAGTTCGGCTTCAAAAACATCAACCGTGTCGAGTACAAAGGCATCAACCTGGACGTAATCCAGGGCCTGCTCGAAAGCGGTGCCGTAACTTCGATGGACCAGGCGTACTTTGTACAGGCTGGCCTAGTGTCGAAGAACGCCAAAATCAAAGTTCTGGGTCGTGGTGAACTTACCACCGCCCTCGAAGTACACGCTCACGCTTTCTCGAAATCGGCCGTTGAGGCCATCGAAAAGGCTGGTGGCAAAGTAGTTACGCTGTAGTATCTATTGTTATCGACTAGCAATGAAGAAGTTTATCGAAACGATAAAGAATATTTGGCAGATTGACGATTTGCGCACGCGAATCCTCAATACGCTGTTTTTCATTGCCATTTACCGGCTGGGCTGCTACGTAGTCCTCCCCGGTGTAGACCCTACCCAACTAAAGCAAGGCACCGGCGGCGTATTCGGCATTCTGGATACGCTGCTCGGTGGGGCTTTTAGCCACGCGTCGATTTTCGCGCTGGGTATCATGCCCTACATCTCGGCCTCTATCGTGTTGCAGCTGCTCACGATTGCCGTGCCGTACTTCCAGAAGTTACAGAAGGAAGGTGAGTCGGGCCGGAAGAAAATCAATCAGTATACCCGCGTGCTCACCATCCCGATTGTGATGGCGCAGTCTGTGGGCTTCCTGGCAACGATTAATGCCGAGGCCATTATGAACCCCGGCACGTTCTTTACCATCTCCACCATGCTCATCATTACGGCGGGTACGCTGTTTTGCATGTGGCTAGGGGAAAAGATTACCGATAAAGGTATTGGCAACGGTATCTCCATGATTATCATGATTGGTATTGTATCGCGTCTGCCTGGTGCACTCATTGGGGAAGGCGCTTCTAAGGGCCTTAGTCACGCGCTGGTTTTCTTGTTAGAACTTGTAGTGCTGTTCTTAGTAGTAATGGCCGTTATCGTGCTCACGCAAGCTGTACGCCGGATTCCGGTGCAGTATGCTAAGCAGGTAGGTGGTGCTACGCAACTCGACGCCCAGCGTCAGTTTATCCCGCTTAAGGTTAATGCTGCTGGCGTTATGCCCATCATTTTCGCCCAGTCGCTGATGTTTGTACCGAGCATCGCTGCTTCGGCTTGGGATAAGAATAGCGACCTGGCGGCTAACATCGCCGCATATTTCTCGCCTGAGCATTGGGTATACAATACGGTATTCGCTCTCCTAATTGTCATTTTCACCTACTTCTACACCGCCATCAGCGTTAATCCAAACCAGATTGCGGATGACCTAAAGCGTAGTGGCGGTTTCGTGCCGGGCGTCAAGCCGGGCCGCGACACGTCGGAGTTCATTGATGAAATCCTGACCCGCGTGACGTTGCCGGGTGCTGTGGCGCTAGCACTTATCGCTATCTTCCCGACCTTGGCGTTGCTGCTAGGCGTTACTCGTCCGCTGTCGTTGTTCTACGGTGGTACCTCACTCATCATCATGGTAGGTGTAGTATTGGATACACTAAACCAGGTAGAAAGTTACCTCCTGATGCGTCATTACGATGGCATGATGAAATCGGGCAAATTGCGCGGTCGGCCTTCACAGCCGATAGCTATTGCCTCCTAATCGGCACGAATGGCAACTGGAGTTATTCAGTATAAAACTGAAGAAGAAATAGAGTTAATGCGCGCCGCCGGGCAACTGTTGGCGCGTGCCCACGGCGAGGTAGCTGCGCTGGTGCGCGAAGGAGTCACGACGCGGGAGTTAGACCGCCGCGCCGAGGAGTTCATCCGCGACCACGGGGCTACCCCTTCGTTCAAAGGATTGTATGGTTTCCCGCATAGCTGCTGCCTGAGCCCAAACTCGGTAGTAGTGCACGGGTTTGCTACCGACGAGCCGCTGCAAAGCGGGGATATTTTGACGGTAGACTGCGGGGTATTCCTCAATGGCTACCACGCAGATAGTGCCTACACTTACCCAATCGGGGAGGTGTCGCCGGAAGTACAGCGGCTACTGGATGAAACTAAAGCATCGTTGTATAAAGGTATCGAGCAGGCAGTAGCTGGCAACCGCGTTGGCGACATCAGCTACGCAATTCAAAACTATGTAGCGCCCAAGGGCTATGGCGTGGTGCGTGAGCTGGTTGGTCACGGGGTAGGGGCTAGCCTCCATGAGAAGCCCGAGGTACCGAATTACGGCAAACGAGGCTCGGGGCCGCTGCTACAAGTTGGCATGACCCTAGCCATCGAGCCGATGATTACCCTCGGCAAGAAGGATGTGGTGCAGGAAAAGGATGGCTGGACCATCCGGACCCGCGATAAGAAACCAGCGGCGCACTTTGAGCACACCGTTGTTGTTAGAAAAGACAAGGCAGAAATTCTGACCTCCTTTGAATATATAGAAAAAGCACTGCGTTAGCCCTTATGGCAAAACAAGCCTCCATCGAGCAGGACGGTACCATCCTCGAAGCCCTTTCCAACGCCATGTTTCGCGTGGAATTGGAAAATGGCCACCAACTGATTGCCCACATTTCGGGCAAGATGCGGATGCACTACATCAAGATTCTGCCCGGCGACAAGGTAAAGCTCGAAATGTCGCCCTACGACTTGTCGAAAGGCCGCATTAAGTATCGTTATAAGTAAATTTTTTTCGTTCTTTTCAAGGTCATGAAAGTAAAAACCTCGGTGAAGAAACGTAGCGTTGATTGCAAAATCATCCGCCGTAATGGCAAGCTCTACGTTATCAACAAGAAGAACCCCCGCTTCAAGCAGCGTCAGGGCTAAACCAATTTTCAGAAACTCGGAGCCTTGGGTACTGGCTAGTTTGAACGCTGATTCAGCTAGCCGCCTTCCAAGCCGCTGCCGGACTTTCTGGTCCGCAAACATCTCACAACCACTATGGCTCGTATCGCAGGGGTAGACATCCCGGACAACAAGCGCGGCGAAATCGCCCTGACTTACATTTTCGGCATTGGCCGGAGCAATTCCATTAAAATCCTCACTAAAGCTGGCATCGATGTCAACAAGAAAGTGAAGGACTGGACCGAAGCGGAGGCTAGCGAAATCCGCGCTATCATCGCTGCTGAGCATAAGACCGAGGGCGTGCTGCGCTCGGAAATCCAGCTCAACATCAAGCGTCTGATGGACATTGGCTGCTACCGTGGCCTCCGTCACCGCAAAGGCCTTCCTGTTCGTGGTCAGCGTACCAAAAATAACTCGCGCACCCGTAAGGGTAAGCGTAAGACCGTGGCCGGCAAGAAGAAAGTAACGAAATAACCCGTAGCGGCAATCGGAATTTCAGTTATCAATTATTAGTGAACAGTTATCAGCTTGGGTAACTGTCCACTAATAATTGATAACTGATAAACCAACACCTGCCGCGTTTATAGCGATAACCAAATGGCACAAAAAAGAAAAGACAAAGCCAAGAAGCGGCTTGTCGTGGTGGAGCAGGTGGGCCAGGTCCACATTCGCGCTTCCTTCAATAACATCATTATCTCGGTAACCAACTCGAATGGCCAGGTTATTTCCTGGGCTTCGGCTGGTAAAATGGGGTTCCGGGGTTCAAAGAAAAACACACCCTACGCTGCCCAGATGGCAGCTAGCGACTGCGGCAAGGTAGCCCACGACCTGGGCATGCGCAAAGCCGAAGTGTTCGTGAAAGGTCCGGGTGCTGGCCGTGAGTCGGCCATCCGGGCGTTGGGCAACATTGGTATCGAAGTGACGACCATCCGCGACGTGACGCCGCTGCCGCACAACGGCTGCCGCCCGCCCAAGCGTCGCCGCGTTTGATTTCTCACTCCTGATATTTTTCTAAAATGGCACGTTATACTGGCCCTACCGCCAAAATCGCCCGTCGCTTTTCGGAGCCGATTTTCGGTCCGAGCAAAGCGCTCAATAAAAAGAACTACCCCCCCGGCCAGCACGGCCGTGGCCGTCGCAAGAAGCAGTCGGAATACGCTGTGCAGCTGATGGAGAAGCAAAAGGTAAAGTACCTGTACGGTGTACTGGAGAAATACTTTGAAAACCTCTTTCACAAGGCAGCAGTGCTCCCCGGCATTACGGGTGAGAACTTGCTCGGCCTGTTAGAATCGCGTCTCGACAACGTAGTTTACCGCCTGGGTATCGCTACCACCCGTCGCGCCGCGCGCCAGCTGGTGTCGCACAAGCACATCACGGTAAATGGTGAAGTGGTAAACATTCCTTCTTACAAGCTCCGTCCCGGCGACCTCGTTGGCGTGCGTGAGAAGTCGAAGTCGCTCGAAGCCATCACGACTTCGCTGACCGTGCGCAATGCTCGTCAGTTCTCGTGGCTGGAGTGGGATGGCAAAGACATGGTGGGCAAGTTCACCAATATGCCGTCGCGTGACCTGATTCCGGAGAAAATTACGGAGCAGCTCATTGTCGAACTGTATTCGAAGTAATACTGGCACTTGGTGCGGCCCGGGCTTGGCTCGGGCCGCATTTGTGCTAAGCCGGTGTGGCTATGCTGCTGCTTATTAGCGCGCTAGGGCACGAAAACAACCCACTCGTGGTTTTGGTTGGCTAGCCAAATTTGAGGCAAGCTTCGGCTTGCTTTTCCTGTATACACTAATTAACTGCCCCACATATGTCAATCTTAGCTTTTCAGATGCCGGAGAAGGTGGTGATGGAGAAATCCGACGACTTCACCGGGACGTTTGAATTCAAGCCTCTGGAGAAGGGCTACGGCGTCACGATTGGGAACGCGCTTCGTCGCATTCTGTTGTCGTCGCTGGAGGGCTTCGCCATTACGTCGGTGCGCACGACTTCGGTGCTGCATGAGTTTTCGACGATTGAAGGCGTGATTGAGGACATGTCCGAAATCATCCTTAACCTCAAGCAGGTGCGCTTCAAGAAAATCAGCGATGCTATTGAGGACAAGATTACGGTGCGTATCAGCGGGCAAGACAGCTTCACGGCGGGCGACATCGGCAAGTTCGCCGTGGGCTTCCAGATTCTGAACCCGAAGCTGGTTATCTGCAACCTTGACCCGGCCAAAGAGTTGGAGTTTGAGTTGACGGTAGCGCGTGGCCGTGGCTACGTGCCCGCCGATGAGAACAAGCCGGCCGACCAGGTTTTCGGTCAGATTGCCATTGATGCTATTTACACGCCCATCAAGAACGTGAAATACAGCATCGAGAACACGCGTGTAGAGCAGAAAACTGACTACGAGCGCCTGCTGATTGAAATCTCGACCGACGGCTCGATTCACCCTGAAGAAGCGCTGAAAGGTGCGGCTAATATCCTGATTCAGCACTTCATGTTGTTCTCGGACAGCACGATGCAACTGAGCGGCAACCGCCCGGTAGCGGCTGAGCCGATTGACGAAGAAACCCTAGCCATGCGTAAGGTGCTTAAAACCTCGCTTGGTGAGATGGACCTCTCGGTACGGGCTTACAACTGCCTGAAAGCGGCTGACATCAAGACCCTGGGCGAACTGGTGCAGCTCGACATGGCCGATATGATGAAGTTTCGCAACTTTGGTAAGAAGAGCCTCACGGAGCTGGAAAACCTGGTAGAAGAAAAGGGCCTGCACTTTGGCATGGACCTGAGCAAATACCGCCTCGACGAAGACTAGTAGTAGAGTGCCTTGCTGGCTGCTGAATCCTTACTAAGGACTTGGCAGCCAGCAATTTTTTGTAGTTACTTTTTATTCATCCGCTACGCCCTCGGGGCTAGGGTTCTAATGAGGTTCTAGCGACCCGCCGTGGTCCTGGTCCGCAAGCGTAGCATTTAACCAAATTGTCCGATGCGACACGGTAAAAAAATCAACCACCTGGGCCGTACTACCGCCCACCGCCACGCGATGTTGTCGAACATGGCTTCGTCGCTCATCCTGCACAAGCGCGTGACTACGACGGTTGCTAAAGCTAAGGCTTTGCGCCAGTACATTGAGCCGCTGCTGACTAAGGCGAAGGACGACACGACGCACTCGCGCCGTACCGTATTTGCTACCCTGCAAAACAAGGAAAGCCTCAAGGAGCTGTACGGCGAAGTAGCCGGCCGCATTGCCAACCGCCCCGGTGGCTATACCCGCATTCTGAAACTGAGCGCCACCCGCGCCGGCGACAATGCGGATATGTGCATCATCGAGCTGGTTGACTTCAACGAGACTTTGCTCGAAGCTAAAACTGCTAGCGAAGCCAAAACTACTACTACCCGTCGTTCGCGTCGCCGTGGTGGCAAGAATGAGACTGCTGGCAACGAGGCTGGTACGTCGGCCGCCGTGGTTGCTGATGCTCCGGCTGCTACCACTACTGAGTCGGCCCCGGCCGACACGGCTACCGATACGCTGACCAACGGCGAAACCCGTGAGGAAGCCGAGAAGGCCGAGTAGTTTTAGGCTAAGCTGAAACCGGAAAAGGGATGCGCCGCGAGGTGCATCCTTTTTTTATGCGGGGGAAAGCTTAGGAAGATTTTACGGGTCAAGCCTTAATAAAGGCAACTGTGCGAGCCGCAAGTAGTATGAGGAAGAATTTGGGGGCTAGCCAGCGCTTGAGATGCAGCTGCGGTTTGGTCGTAGTTGCTGGTTGGGAATAAAACGAGTTATTATGCAGGAACAGCGACGCTTGGCGGAAGCCAATAACCAGACGGCGGCCTGGAAGAAATTTGGGCCCTACCTCACCGAGCGGCAGTGGGGTACGGTGCGCGAAGATTACAGTGCCGATGGTAATGCCTGGGACTTTATCACGCACGACATGGCGCGCGGCTACGCCTATCGCTGGGGCGAGGAAGGGCTAGCCGGCCTGAGCGACGACGACCAGCAGCTCTGCTTTGGCGTGGGGTTGTGGAACGGGGTGGATACCCAGCTCAAGGAACGGCTCTTCGGCCTGACCAATGGCCAGGGTAACCACGGCGAGGATGTGAAGGAGCAGTACTATTACCTCGATAGCACACCCACGCACTCGTACATGAAAATGCTGTACAAGTATCCGCAGCGGGCATTTCCTTACGATGAGCTGCGGGTGGAGAATGCCCGGCGCACCCGGCTGGAGCCGGAATACGAACTGCTGGATACCGGCATTTTTGACGAAGACCGTTACTTCGACGTGTTTATCGAATATGCCAAGGCGGGGCCGGAAGACGTGCTGGTGCGCATTACGGCGCACAACCGCGGGCCGGAAGCCGCAATACTGCACGTGCTGCCGCAGCTGTGGTTTCGCAACACTTGGGCCTGGGGCTACGACGCCAGCAAGCCTGAACTGCGGCAGGCACGGCCCGATAGGGTAGTGGCCACGCACCACGCGCTGGGGCAGTACCACTTGTATTGCGAGGGGGCTAGCCGGCTGCTGTTTTGCGAAAACGAGACCAACCCGCGACTGCTGCGCCGCCAGGCAGGTTGGGGCAGCTACTACAAGGATGGCATCAACAACTACGTGGTGCACGGCCACCGCAAGGCGGTGAACCCAGCCCAGCGCGGCACCAAAGCGGCGGCCCAGTACACGCTGACCATTGCGCCGGGCGAGTCGCAGCAGGTGTGCCTGCGCCTGAGCCAGCCCACGCACGAGGCGCCGTTTGCTGATTTTGACCAGGTTTTTACAGAGCGGCAGCAGGAGGCGGACGTGTTTTACGAGTGCGTGCAGGAAGGCGTGGCTAGCCCCGATGCGCGGGCCGTGCAGCGCCAGGCCTTTGCCGGCATGCTGTGGAGCAAGCAGTACTACTACTACGACGTGAGCCAGTGGCTCGATGGCGACCCCAAGTGGCCGGCTCCGCAAGGAGCCCGCCAAAAAGGGCGCAACGCGGCGTGGCGGCACCTGCACAACGCCGACATCATTTCGATGCCCGACAAGTGGGAATATCCGTGGTACGCGGCCTGGGATTTGGCGTTTCACTGCCTGCCGCTAGCTATGCTCGATGCCAGCTTTGCCAAGCAGCAGCTGCGGCTGCTGACCCAGGACGGCTACCTGCACCCGAATGGCCAGATGCCCGCCTACGAGTGGAAGTTTGAGGACGTGAATGCGCCGGTGCACGCCTGGGCCACCTGGCGCGTGTACCAGATGGACCGCAAGCTCAATGGTGGCAACGGTGACAACGTGTTTCTGGAGGCCGTTTTCCAGAAGCTCGTGATGACGTTTACCTGGTGGGTAAACCGCAAAGACCGCGACGAGCGCAACATTTTCGAGGGCGGCTTTCTGGGAATGGATAACATTGGGGTGTTTGACCGCTCGGCGCCGCTGCCTACGGGTGGCAAGATTGAGCAGAGTGATGGCACCAGCTGGATGGCCATGTTCTCGCTCAACCTGATGCGCATGGCCCTGGAGCTAGCCAAAACCAACCCGGTGTACCAGGAAATGGCCAGCAAGTTCTTCGAGCACTTCCTCTACATCGCCCACGCCATGACGCTGGGTGGCGGCGGTGAGTTTAACCTCTGGGACGAGCAGGACCAGTTTTACTACGATGTGCTGCACATGCCCGACGACTCGCGCGAGCGCCTGCGCATCCGCTCGATGGTGGGGCTGATTCCGTTATTTGCCGTCGAAGTAATTGAGGATGACCTGCTCGACGCCGTGCCGCAGTTTACGGCGCGGGCGTGGTGGCTGGTGCAGCACCGCCCGCACCTGGCCGAGCTGGTGAGCCGCTGGCAGGAGCCCGGCAAGGGTGCCCGCCACTTGCTGAGCCTGATGCGCCGCAGCCGCCTCAAGAGCGTGCTTACCCGCATGCTCGACGAAACGGAATTCCTTTCCGACTACGGCATTCGCTCGCTCTCGCGCTACCACCTGGAGCACCCGTATGAATACCACACCACGGAAGACAGCTTTGAAGTACGCTACGTGGCCGGCGAGGCCGAGTCGGATATGTTTGGGGGCAACTCCAACTGGCGCGGGCCCGTGTGGTTTCCAGTCAACTACCTCATTATTGAATCGTTGCAGCGGTTTCATAGCTACTACGGCGATTCGTTTAAAGTGGAGTACCCAACCGGCTCGGGCCAGCTGCACAACCTGAATCAGGTAGCTGATGCCCTTTCCGAGCGCCTGGCTAGGCTGCTGCTGAAAGACGAAAAGGGGCACCGCCCGGCCTTCGGCCCGGCTGGGCCGCTGCAAGACGACCCGCACTTTCGCGACTACCTGCTGTTTCACGAGTTCTTCCACGGCGATGATGGGCACGGCCTGGGGGCTAGCCACCAAACCGGCTGGACGGGCCTGGTGGTGCGGTTGCTGCAGCAGCGTGGTAAAGCAGAAGCTTAACGTGCCCCAGTGCAACCTAGCCGCCACGCGCATTGTCTGTTGGCTATAATCCGGACTGCCCCCGACATTTGCGCCCTACCCAAGCTGAGTTTGCCTATGGAAGCCGTTGCGTATATCGACATCAATGCCCCGCTGGTAGAGCGGTGCCGCGTAAATGACCGGCAGGCGCAGGCCGAATTATACCGCCGCTACTCGAAAGCCATGTTCAACGCCGCCCTGCGTATCACCGGCGACTATGCCGAGGCCGAGGACGTGTTGCAGGAGTCGTTCCTGAGCGCATTTCGGGAGCTGAGCGGCTACAAGGGCGACTCGTCGTTTGGGGCCTGGCTCAAGCGGATAGTAGTCAATAAAAGTATTAACTGCCTGCGGCAAAGAAGATTGCAGCTGGTGCCGCTCGAAGATTTTCACCACGATGCGGCCCCGGCCGAGGCTAGCCCACCCCACGCCCACGAAGACGCCGAGGAGCAGCAGTACCGCGCCGACGTGCTGCGCCGCTGCATCCAGGAGCTGCCCGACGGCTACCGCGTGGTACTGTCTTTGTACTTGCTCGAAGGGTATGACCACCTCGAAATAGCCGGCATTCTGGGCATTACGGAATCTACCTCCAAGTCGCAGTACAGCCGGGCGCGCACCCGTTTGCGCGAGTTGGCTATGGAGCGCGGACTGAGTTAGTTAGTTGATTACCGCTGCGAAAGTTCTGCTTTTTCCCACCCACATTACCGGCCATTGCGCCGGGGCACTCGTATTAGCCCCGCGTAATAGTCCTACTCCGCTGCCTTGCGGGACTTATTCATTATGGAACCTATTAATCGTCATTCACTAGAAAATTACGCGGAGCGGCACCGGGCCGACTTCGACCTGCACGAGCCCCGGCCCGAGATGTGGGCCGCCCTGGAAAAGCAACTGCACGGCGAGAGCCCAGCCGCTGCTGAAGTGCCGCACATGGCTATTGCTGCTACCTCCCTCACCCAGCCCGCTGCCCGGCTACCGCTGGCCCCGCCCGTGCTGCGCGTGCAAAAAAGCGAGCGCTGGCAGCGCTACGGCATTGCGGCGGCCCTGGTGGCGCTGCTGGTGGCTGCCGGCCTGGGCGAAGCCTGGAAAACGCAGCATCGCCCGGCCACAGTAGCACAAGCTGCTGACGCTGGCCAGAGCGCGGCCGATGCGGCGTTGTACCTCGGCCCCAGCCCCAGCGTGCTGCTGGCTGCCAGCCAGGGCAATGGCGACGTAGATGCCCGCCTCGACACGGCCGTGCACGGCATGGAGCGCTACTACGTTGCCCAGCTTACCGACCGCAAAACCCAGCTCAGCCAGCTAGCCCCCGACGCCACCGCCGAGTGGGCGCGCGAGCTGGTGGGCCTCGACTCCAGCTACCAGCAGCTGAAACGCGAGCTGCCACGCCACCCCCAGCCCGAAGTAGTGCTGACGGCTATGAACCGCAACCTGCAAATTCGCCTCGACATCCTGGACCGCCAGCTTGAGCTGCACGGTGGCGACCAGACCGCCCTGGCCGGCGCCGCGGGCAATAATGGCGAGTACGTGCTGGCCGATAGCCGCAGCATTGCCGATAATATCATCCGCCGCAATGGCAACTAACCCTGCCTGGCTGCTAGCGGCTGGGCTAGCCAGCCTGGCCTTGCCTGGGCTGGCGCAGACTGCGCCGGAGCCCGCGCCCGAGCGCGGGCAGATGAGCTACTACGTGGCGCCGGTGCCGGGTAGTGCCGGGCAGGACGGCCCCGCCGCTCAGCCTCAGCCGCACCCTAGCCAGGAAGAAACTACGCCGCCCATCGAGCAGCGGCGGCGCCTGAGCCGCAGCTTTCGGGTGGTTAAGGCGGGGCAGGCGTTTGCCCTCGATACGCGCTACGGCCACGTGCGCATCAGTGCCTGGGACAGGCCGGAAATGAAAGTCGAAGCTGAGCTTATTGCCCGTGCCGAAACCGCCGCCGGGGCTAGCCAGCTGCTCGATGGCCTGGGCGTGCAGTGGCTCGACTACGATGCCCGCACGGGTGGCGTGGCCGTAAGCTCGCAGTTTGGGCCGGCGTTGAAGGGCAAGTGCAGTGGTGGTGGCTGCCGCTACGAGGTGAATTACACCGTGTGGCTGCCGGCGTCCACGGCGCTGCGCCTCACCACTTCTTTTGCCGATGTGACGATGAATGGCGACTGGCAGGGGCCGGCGCAGCTCACCGTCAACTACGGCACGCTGCGCACTGGCCGCCTCAACGGGGCTGGCAACGTAGTGCACATTGCCAACGGCGATGCCACCCTACCCTACGTTCGGCAGGCTAGTCTGCAAGCCGACTACGCCCGCCTACGCCTCGATGCCGGCGCGCAGATTGAGCTGCAAACCAATTATTCTGACGTGGATATGGGCACCGTGCACGACCTCACGGTGCACAGCAAATACGGCGACGTGGCCCTGGGCACGGTGCGCACCCTGCGCGGCTCATCGGGCTACTCGCACTTTACCGTGGGCAAGCTTAGCGAGGGCCTCGACATGGCCGTGCGCTACTGCCCCGATTTTGAGGTGCGTGACATGGGAGCCAACTTCCGCCAGATAACCCTGGACGGCGGTTACAGTACCATCCGGCTGGGTTTTGCCGAAGCCACGCCTAGCTTTCGCTTCGACGTGAGCACCGAGCAGGGCCAGTTGCTAGTCGATAAAAAACAGGTGCGCGTGCTCTCGGAAGGCGGCAAGACGGATGGTATTGCCGACGTAATGGGCGTGTATGGCGGCCGGGTGCCCGCGCCCGGCGCCGGCAATGTCAATATTAAAGTGCGCTACGGCACGGTGCGTTTCAGCAAGTAGATTACCAGCATAAAGCACTAGTACGTCAGGCGGCGCTGCGTAGGCAAGCGCCGCCTGATGTTCTTTTGTGCAGTGCTAAACCCTGTTTTGCTTTTTCTGCTCGCGCGGCTGGCTAGCCCGGCGTGAGCCCAGTCGCTGGCGCCGATGGCTCTTTCTTCCCCGCTCACTGCCTATGCCCTGCGCCTCAAGCCCGGCGATGACCTGCACCAGCAGCTCACGGCCTTTGTGGCGGCGCATCACCTCGAAGCGGGCGCCGTGCTTACCTGCGTGGGCAGCCTCACCGACGTGCGCCTGCGGCTAGCCAACCAAGAGACTGCCACTCACTACCACGGGCACTTTGAGATAGTATCGCTCGTGGGCACACTCTCGGCCTCGGGCGGCGGGCACTTGCACCTGGCCGTGGCCGACAGTACCGGGCGCACCCTGGGCGGCCACCTGCTCGAAGGCTGCCGCGTGTACACCACCGCCGAAATTGTGCTGGGGGCGCTGCCCGCGCTGCGCTTCGGGCGCGAGATTGATATGACCTTCGGCTACCGCGAATTGGTGGTGCGCCCTGCGGCGGCTAATCCAAAAAAGCCCTAGCTTCGCCCAGGGCCAGCCGGTGTCAAGGCGGCCCGGCCACTACTATGTCCACTGCTGCCATTCCGGCGGCCGATTCGCCGGCCGCCGCCGCCGCTTTTCGCCGCCAAGTGCTGAAACCCGCCAAGCTGCGCCTCTTTCTGCTGCGCAAGCTGCCAATGGCCTGGCTGGCCGGCTTGCGCCTGCGCGCGCTCACGCCGGAGGCGGCCACCGTTACTATTCGTTACAAGTACCTTACCCAGAATCCGTTTCGCAGCATCTACTTCGCCTGCCTGAGCATGGCGGCCGAGCTGGCCAGCGGTATTCAGGCGCTGATGCAGGTGCAGCGCGACGGGCCGGTGTCGATGCTGGTGGTGGGACTCACGGCCGAGTTTAGCAAGAAGGCGGTGGGCACCATCGCTTTTACCTGCCCCGATGGCGCGGCCATTGCCCAGGCCGTGGCCGAAAGCCGCGCCACCGGCGAAGGCCGCACGGTGATATGCACCAGCACCGGCCGCGATGAAGCCGGCGACGTGGTCGCGGTATTTAAAATTACGTGGTCGTTTCGGGCGAAGCAGTAATAGTAAAATAAACCGAACGTCAGGCTGAGCTTGTCAAAGCCTGACGTTCGGTTTATTTTACTATTACTCCCGCGTTTCGGCTAGGTTCTCTTTGGTGAGTACATCCACCATGCCGTCTTCGCTCACTACCACCACGAGGCAGGGGTAGGGCGAGCTTTCAACGTAGCGCACGGCCGAGTTGAAGCGGGCGCCGCGGGTGCCGTTGCCGTGGCCGCTAGCCTTGCCATCGAGAATAACGCCGATGGAGTAGCAATAGCCATCGGGGTCGAGCAGCACGGCGCCGTCGATGCTGGTGATGAGCTGGGTAATGAGCGGCGTGAGCGGCACCGGCTCGATAAGCGTGCATTGTAGCTTGAGGCGGTCGGCCTCGGCCAGGGCTTCGGTGGTGATGACGAGCAGCGTACCCTTGGGCTGCTTGCTGGCTTCGAGCACCACGTCCCAGAGCAGGGCCACCTTATCGGTGCGGTGCAGGTCGAAGGTGCGCTTGAGGTCGCGCTTGAAGCGGGTGCGGTTGAGGCGCGGGCGCGGCAGGTTGGGCAGGCCGTAGCGCGAGCGCAGCAGCACCTGCCCGGCGTGGGCAAACTCCCAAGCGTAGTGCGTCACGAAGTGAATGTCGAACAGGTCTTCGCGGGCGGCATCGTAGTGGCCCGTCTGGCGGCCTAGCGCATACACTTTTTCGCCGTCGGCGAGCAGATGCACGTCGTGGCTGGTCATTTCGAGCAGCTTGCGCACGGCGCGGTAGTCGCTGAGCTCGGTGGGGCAGGTGAGGGCAAATACCTCCTCGATATTGGGGTGGCCGCGCGGCACCAGCAGCAGCCGGCCGATGCCCTCGGCGCCCTCATAGCGCAGGCTCGAAATGGTATTGAGCGTAGTAAAAAGCTGGGCTAGCGCCGGGTCGGTGCCCAGGGCCAGGGCGGGCGTGTCGAGCAGGCTCTGGCCGGCGGCGCGCAATAGCTCCTCCGTATCGCGCGGGCGGAAAAGAAAGCCCGCGCCGGGCGAGGGCTCATTCAAAGACTTATAGCACTCCTCGTTGAAGCGGTACATGGCCGCCGCCAGCAGCGAGTTGGCCACCGGCTTGCCGGTGGTGTAAAAGCGGTCGGGCTTGAGGGCCGGGTACGAGCGCAGCGGCTTGCGCTGCACCCGCAGCAGCGTAAATACCATGTAGCCGTTGATGCGCACCGGGTAGCCCACAAAATGCTGGGTGGTGGCGCCGGCGTCGAGCCGCTCCAGCACTTGCAGCAGCGCGGCCCGAATGCCCAGGTTTTCGAGGCGCTGCCGCACCTGCGCGGGGTTCATCCAGTCGGCCGACTTCGCCACGGGCGGCCCCAGGCCGGTAGCTTCCAGCACCAAGCCATCGGCCACTACTTCGGCAAAGGCGTCGCTGGGCAGCTCGCTTTCGGCCGGCTCCTGGCACACCAGCTGGGGGGCGGAGGGGTCGAGCGACAAGCAGAGCACCGACACCTGCGGGCGCAGGTCATCGTCGAGGGCATCAAACAGCGCCTGGGCAATGGCCTGGGCGCTCTCGCGGTAGCGGCCTTGGTGAGGCCAGATGAAGTGAGCGGGCAAAGCCGGCGTAGCCGGCCGGGTAAGGGCGTGGGTGGGCGTCATGGCGCAGAAAAGGGACATAGACCGAGAAAGCTGGGGCTAGCGCGGTTGCGTGCCGACGCGCACCCAGCCCTACAGTTGGAATATAACCGGCAAAGCCATCTTTTGCTTTATTGGTTTGCCCTGATAGAGCGCCGGCTCCCATTTGGGCGCGGCTTTGATGAGGCGCACTGCCTCTTCATCCAGCCCCGAGCCGTGCTTCTGCACCACGCGCACATCGGTGAGCGAGCCGTCGGGCTGCACCACGAACTCGACCGGCACCTTGGCTTGAATGCGGCGCTTGCGGGCCAGCGCCGGGTACTGCTGGTGCTCGGCTATCCAGGTAAAAAATGCCGCGTTGCCACCCACCGGCTGGGCCGATTTTTCGGGCCGTATGATGTTGGTGCCGCTCGCCGTGGTGCCTACTACCGAGGTGGTGCCCGGCGCGGCAGCCACCGCGCCGGGTGGTAGCGGCTGGCCGGGCTTGGTGCTGCCAGCGGCGGGTACCTCCACGGTTTCGCCCGAGCCCTGGGCCAGCACGAAGCTCACGGGCAGCGTTACGCGCTGGCGCACCAGCTGGCCGTGGTTGTGGGCGGGCGTCCACTTGGGGCCGGCTTTCACCACCCGAATGGCCTCGGCGTCGAGCAGCGGGGCTACCGGCTGCTTTACTTCGACCTCGCCCACGCTGCCGCTGCGCTCGACCACGAAGGTTACCAGCACGGTGCCTTCCTGCTTGGCCTGCATGGCGGCGGTGGGGTATTTCTGGTGGCTAGCCAGGTACTCGGCGTAGGCCTGGGGGCCGCCCTTGGGCACGGCGGGTTGCTCCACGGCGTCGTAAACGGTCTTGGGGTCGTCGGCTTTGTACTTGAGCTTGACGGGTTTCTGGGCCAGGGCCGGCGTGGCGGCGGCCAGGGCGAGCAGCAGGGCCGCAGGACGAAGAGTAAACATAAATTAAAGAGAAAGAGCCAGGCCAACAATCGCCCGCCACCGGGGGTAATGGGGCGGGCAGCGCGACAACGCGCCGCGCCGTATACCCAAGGCAAAGAACGCGCCGCCCGGCGGGACCCCAGCCTTTGGCTGCCGAAAATATGGCTTACTCGTTTTATCCATGTACGTTCGCAAAAATCTTCGCGCCAGTTTTGTGTGGCGCAATTACGGCTGGCGGCCGCTGCTCATCTTTGCCGGCTACGATGCCTTTATCTGCCTGCTCTACGGGCCGCTCGATATTCACTGGCTCGACATTCCGTGGCAGCCGGTGGCCATGCTCGGCACGGCGGTGGCCTTTTACATTGGTTTTAAAAGCAACGGCTCCTACGCCCGCTTCTGGGAGGGTCGGCAGCTGTGGGGCGCCATCGTAAACACCTCGCGCACCTGGACGCTGCGGGTGTTCGACTTCGTGCAGCCGCTGCCCGGCGAGCGGCTGCCCAGCCCCGTAGCCACCCACGAGCTGCACCGCCGCCTGCTCTACCGCCAGCTAGCCTGGTGCAACGCCCTGCGCCTGCACCTGCGCCGCCAAACGGCCGAGCGCTGGGAGGCCGAGGTGGCGCCCTTCCTCACCGACCCCGCCGACCGCGCCCTCAAAACCACGGCCAACCCACCTACCCACTTGCTGCGCCACCAAAGCAAGGAAATACTCGACCTGCACCAGAATGGCCTGCTCACCGAGTTTCGCCACGTGGCGCTGATGGATACTATCCAGGACCTGTTCAATGCACAGGGGGCCTGCGAGCGCATCAAAAACACGCCTTTCCCGCGCCAGTACGCCTATTTTAGCTACGTCTTCGTCTGGATTTTTGCCGCCATCCTGCCGCTGGGCCTCGTCGAGGAGTTTGACCACCGGCTAGCCCTAGGGCAGTTTCACGTGTGGCTCATGGTGCCGTTTGCGGCCACCGTCAGTTGGGTATTTAATACCATCGAGCTAGTGGGCCACAACAGCGAAAACCCCTTCGACAACCAGCCCAATGATGTGCCAATGGAAGCCATCTGCCGCAGCATCGAAATCGACCTGCGCGAGCTGCTCGGCGAAACCGACCTGCCCAAGCCCCTGCTGCCGGTCGAGGACGTGCTGTATTAAATCGGCCCCAGCGTTAAAGTATAGCGAGCGTTCAAACGTCGGGTAGGGCTAGCCCTACCCGACGTTCATTTTTGCCGCCCGGCCTGGGCCGTACCTTTGCGGCTCGTTAGTTATCTCTAGGTGATGTATAAATATCCTCGGCCAATATCTGCGTTTGGCCGCTTCGTGCTGTTGATGCAAATGATGGTAACCCGCCCCGAGCGCCGCCAGGTGCTCTGGCACCGCACCCTCGACGAGGCCGTCGAAATCGGTACCGACTCCGTTTTTATCGTGGGCCTGGTTTCGACCTTCATCGGCGCCGTAACCTGCGTGCAGATTGCCTACAACATGGTTAACCCGCTCATTCCGATGAGCACCGTGGGCTTTATGGTGCGCGAAATGACCATTCTGGAGCTGGCGCCCACCATTATTTCGGTGGTGCTGGCGGGCAAAGTGGGCTCGGCCATTGCGGGCGGCCTGGGTACCATGCGCATCACCGAGCAGATTTCGGCCATCGACGCGATGGGCATCAACTCGGCTTCCTATCTGGTGCTGCCGCGCATTCTGGCTTCGCTATTCGTGTTTCCGCTGCTCGTTATTCTGGCCATGAATTTGAGTATTCTGGGCGGCTACGTGGCCACGCAGCTTTCGGGCACCATGAGCGGCGCCGAGTACATTGAAGGCATTCGCTACGCCTTTAAGCCCTACACGGTGCTTTTCTCGCTGATAAAGTCGGTGGTGTTTGCCTTCCTGGTATCAGCCATTTCCTCCTACAAAGGCTACACGCTGAAGGGTGGCGCGCTGGAGGTGGGCAAGGCCAGCACGGCCGCCGTTACCAACTCCATCATCTCCATCTTACTGGCCGACTACGCGCTGGCCGCCATTCTGCTGTAGTAGTGCGCACAACCTATTCGCATGTGGGCGCAGATGCATTGGTTGTATTAAATTTTTCGCTCAAATACTGTCAAACGTTTTACTTTTGTCAGACCAATAACTCTTTAAAAAATAGATATGATAAATATATTAATACTTTCTTATGGAAATATATTGGAATATAATAGAGCAATTTTTATGATGCTCAGTTTCGAATGCTATTACTCAGGAAACAAGCAGAAGATAAGGTTTGTAATATTTACCGATAATGCAGATTTATTTAAATCTTATAATTTTGAATCAGATTTAGATATAATCCCTATATCTAAATCTGAAATAGTGCAACTGAAAGGCCCTGCCAATTTTATTCATATAGTCAAAATTGCCATAGTCGAGAAAACTTTTAATAAATATCCACAAGATTATTTGCTTTTTATCGATTCTGATACTTTTTTTATTCAAGACCCTATCAAACTATTTGAAGAAGCAGTAAAGGGAAAAATATTTATGCATGTGAAAGAATATTTATTGGAAGATGCTATTGAGCTTTATAGATATGTTTTTAATTCTGATAATTTACCTAAATCTTTTCTTAATTTAATTGAAAATAAATCATATATATTAGATAATAAAAATGTTAATTTCAATAGACATCATTATTCATGGAATTCAGGAGTTTTAGGGTTAACGCCTGAGATGGCTCGCATTATTCCTGATATATATAACATGGCAAATGATTTTTATCAATCAACTGAGTGGATACTTAGCGAACAGTTAGCATTTAGTTTAGCATTGCAAGTAACCGTAGAGCTAAATGAGTGTGGCCAATTCATCACTCATTATTATGAGCAAAAAGAATTTGTAGATGAATTTCTTGAAAAAAATTTAACTTCCGATATTAAAAAAATTAAAGGTCTTGATAGAAAAAAACAAATAAATAAACTTGTTCTCAACTTAAGAGCTGGCCTCAAAATAAATAAATTTCAAAAGGAATCCAGTTATTTTTTTTATAAAAAGCAGATTTGGAAAGGTATTTACTATGCTTCTCTATCATTTAGGGCTAAACCATTTGATATAAAATATAGTAAAGATATTTTATGGCACGCAAGAAAAATATTTAAAGAATGGATAGTGTCAAAAAAATAACTGTTAATACTATACATAATTTGTAAAGTATGACTGCTATACCTTTTGAGGCAGGACTATAAATTCGGAATGGGTTATTTAGTAATGCGTGAGCGACCTATACAATTCTTGGCCCTGATTAGCCTGTATGTGGCTGAGTCCAATGACTTGCTCACCAATTTTAGCTCGACTGCGGAACGTTACTATCGCTTCCATATCCTGGATGGCGCAGTACGGTAGTCTCTCTAGAAGAATCGCGCTAACGCCGTGCTGGTGCCATAGATACGAAACTGGTTTTTCTGTTAAACCATATCAAAAACAACTACTTGCAGCAGCACTAGGCGGTTAGCTTTAGCGTTTCGCAGCGCATAGTCATCAGCTTGCTGGGTACACTCAACCAAGTGCTAGCCTAACATCGGTCGGTATACCCGATTATGGTTTTTGCCTATGCTGGGGGGCGAGCGCGGCATTCTACGCAACGCCGACCGTGCCGAGCAAGTGAAAAAAATTGCATCGTCTGGAAAACATGGTCTTGTGCGATGACACCCAGTATGTACATTTTCTTCCGGCTATGGAAGCCGGATGCTTGCATAACAAAAAACTGGCTGACGAGTATGAGTTTGCCCTACAATCGCCGGTTGGTGGCATAATATGCCAGAATCTGGGTCTGCTAGGTCACGCGCCGAGCGGGATACTAGTGGATATGACCCATAAAAACCACTGAAGTGGAAGGTGACGTTCTCACAAGGGTTTTACAATTAGATGCTAAGTCCTTTACTCGTGGTCATGGAACACGCCCCAGCGGTAGTTAGCGCCTGCGCATGGTCACATATAAGTTCCGTCTACGAGGCGGGTGGGTGCTCGAAACAATAATGGCCGTGGCCTGCGGCCTACACAAACTGCGTGTTACCAGTCCGTACCGCAACTACTTTACTCATCCACTCAAGAACTTCTCCCATCAATCCAAATAAGGTTCAATCTTTGAGAGTGTTGAGCAAGCTGTAATTTAACTTATTGTGCATTTTTGGATTGCCATGCAGTTAAGTGTGTCGCGCCGCGACCTGTCGTATTTTTTCTTCAGCCAGCACTTTTCCGATGGGCTGCGCACCACGCTGGCCATTCTGCTGCCGGCAGTGGCGGGGGCGCAGTGGGGGCAGTTTGCGGCGGGCATCACCATCTCGACCGGCGCCGTGTGCCTGAGCGTGACCGACACGCCCGGCCCCCTGCAGCACCGGCGCAATGGCCTGCTGGCCGCCCTGGGTTTGGTGTTTGTGGGGGCGCTGCTGGTGGGCTGGCTAGCCCCCTACCGGCTGGCGCTGGGCGTGGTGCTGGTGGGCCTGAGCTTTGGGCTGACGATGCTGCTGGTGTGGGGCGCGCGGGCCGGCTCGGTGGGCTCGGCGGCGCTGCTGGGCATGGTGCTCACCCTGGCCCACCCGCCTGAGGGCTGGCAGGCCAATCTGCTGCACGCCGGTATGCTGGGGCTAGGGGGCGGCTGGTATTTGCTGCTGGCGCTGGTGCAAAGCCGGGTGCAACCCTACCGCTCGGCCCAGCAGGCGCTGGGCGAGTGCCTACACGCCGTAGCAGGTTTTCTGCATATAAAAGCTGCTTTTTATAATTCTTCAACCGACCTCGACGAAGACTACCGCCGCCTCGTGGCCCAGCAGGTAGTAGTGAATGAGAAGCAGGAAGCCGTGCGTGACCTCATCTTCCGCTCGCGCCAGATAGTGAGCGAAAGCACCAGCACCGGCCGCCGCCTGGTGCTCACCTTCACCGAAACGGTGGACCTCTACGAGCACATCACGGCGGGTTACTACGACTACGGGGCTCTGCGCGCGGCTTTTGGCGAAACGGGCATTCTGGCCGAAATCCAGGCATTCATCAACCGGCTGGCTACGGACCTCGACTACCTCGGCAGCGCCATCCTGGTGAACCGCGCCTACGGCAGCCCGCCGCCCGACCGCCTGGCCGAGCTTACTCAGCTGCAAGCCCGCATCAACGCCCTGCCCGCGCCCGACCCGGCCACCGGTCTGAGCACGCTGGTGCTCAAGAAAATCCTGGTAAACCTGCGCGACCTGCACCGGCGCGTGCGCAGCATCCGGCGCTATTTCGATGAGGACCAGGCCGCGCTAGCCCCCGACCCGCGCCGGGTGGCTAGCCACACCCAGTTCGTGGCCCGGCAGGAGCTGGAGTGGAGCGCCTTCGGCGAAAACCTGACGTTGAGCTCGTCGGTGTTTCGGCACGCCGTGCGCATGGCCGTAGCCTGCTCCGTGGCCTTCACGGTGGCCGAGCTGCTGTGGCACGGCCAGCACAACTACTGGATTTTGATGACGGTAACCTTCATGCTCAAGCCCGGCTTCAGCCTCACCCGCGAGCGCAACATTCAGCGCATCAGCGGCACGCTGGTGGGCGGCGTGCTGGGCTCGCTGGTGCTGTGGGCCGTGCCCGATGGCGACGTGCGCTTCGGGCTGCTGCTGGTGTTTATGGTTATTGCCTACTCGTTTCAGCGTACCAAATACCTCGTGACGGTAATTTTTCTCACGGCTTACCTGCTCATCATGTTCAGCTTTTTGGGGCTGAGCTACATCGGGGTGATTGAGGAGCGCCTCACCGATACGGCGCTGGGCTGCGCCATTGCCCTGGCCACGGCCTACCTGCTGTTTCCGCGCTGGGAAGGCGAGCAGCTGCCCGACCTGCTGGCCGCTACCCTGCGCGCCAACCTCGCTTACCTGCGCCAACTGGCCGACCGCCTGGCCGGCCGCGAAGTGTTGCCCACCACCTACCGCCTACTCCGCAAAGACGTGTACGTAGCCTCGGCTAACCTCGCGGCGGCCTTCCAGCGCATGCTTTCCGAGCCGCGCCGCACCCGCCGCCACCCCACCGAGGTGCACGAGTTTGTGGTGCTCAATCATATTCTGTCGGCTAATATCTCGGCCCTCACCACCACTTGGCAAGATGCGGCCACGCCCAACCCCGCCGTGCCGCCCGAGGCGCGCCGCGTACTCACCAGCGCCCAGGCTGCCCTCAGCAAAAGCCTGGCTAGGCTAGCCGCCGCGCCCGCGCCCGAAGTGGAAGCCGCCGCCCCCGCCACCGTGGCGCTGCTGCAGGAGGTGCGCGCCGATGCCCTGGCCGACACCGCTAGCCCCGACCGTACCCTGGCCGAGCAGTTGGCCTTTCTGCAAAAAGTGAGCAGTGACCTGAGCCGCGTGACCGAGGCGCTGGTAGCTTAAGCTCGACTGTAGCTAGCCAGCTGCTAGCCAGTACCTTTAGGCACTGCCTTTTCGCCCTGTTGGGCTTTCGCTCAGCCTACCCACCCACCCGCTTAACGTTTTGCCTCACTTGGTCCTCCGCGACAGCGCCCGGCTGCGCTACGTCACCTTTTTTTACCTGTATGTAATGCAGGGTATTCCGGCGGGCTTCGGCCTCACGGCAGTATACAACTACTTGATTGGTAGTGGGCTGTCGGCCCACGCGGTGGGCTCGTTTGCCGCCATCGTGGGCCTGCCCTGGACGTTCCAGTTCGTGTGGGGGCCGCTGATTGATAAGTACCAATACTCCATCATCGGGCACCGCAAGCAGTGGGTAGTGCTCACGCAGCTGGTGGCGGTGCTGGCTTCGCTTTCGCTGCTGCTGGTGCGCCAGCCGGTGGCCCAGCTGGGGCTGATGAGCGCCGTGTTCTTCATTCACAGCGTATTTGCCTCCATCCAGGATGCCAGCGTCGATGCCATTGCCATCTCGGTGGTGCCGGCCGCCGAGCGCGGGCGCGTGAATGCCTTTATGCGGGGCGGCTTTTTGCTGGGCTGGGCGGTGGGCGGCGCGGCGCTCTCGTGGGTGCTGCACCACGGCGGGTTTGGGCGGGCAGCGCTGGCGCAGTCGCTAGCCCTGCTGGGGCTCACGGTGCTCACGTTTTTTATCAAGCTCGAGCGCACCGACCGCCTGCTGCCGCGCTTCGGGCCGGGCCAGCGCCCGATAGTCGAGGGCCAAAGCGAAGCCGAAATTAACCCGCCGCTAGGGTGGCTGTTTGCCGAATTGTGGCGCAGCATGGTCGAAAAGCACAGCCTGCGGGCGTTTGGCATCATCTTCCTGGCGTACCTGGGCGGCTCGCTCTTTAATAATGCTTACACGTTTCACCTCATCCACTCACTGCACTGGGCCGATGCCGAAGTGTCGGCGCAGCAGGGGACGCTGGGCAGCGTTATCGCCTTCGGGGTGCTGCTCGGCGGCGGCATCATCGTCGACCGCCTGGGTGCGGCCCGGCTGCAATATTGGGTGATGGTGGGGCTGGCGGGCTTTCTACTGACTTTCGGCAGCCTGGGCGCATTCTGGTCGTTGAAAGCGGTTGGCTTTACCGGCCTGGTTGTCATGAACCTGGCCGACCCACTGCTCAGCGCCGCTGCCATGCCGCTGCTCATGGCCTTCTGCCGGCCGCGCATCGAGGGCTCGCAGTTCACTACGTACATGGCTTTGGTTAATCTCTGCACCGTCACGGCCAGCTACCTCAACGGCTGGCTGCTTGAGCTTACGTCGGCCCCTGTTATCGGCGTGGGGTGTGGGCTGCTGCTGCTCAGCCTGGTCGTGGCGCTGCGCCGCTCCCAGGCCCACCCAGCGCTAGCTCAGCAGCCCATAGTCGCCTAATTCGGTAAAAAAACGGCGGCCAAGGCCCGCTAGGGGGCTTGGCCGCCGGAGTGGTGGCTAGGGCAGGGGGCTATTTACGGCCCGAGCCGCCGGGCTTTTTGCCGCCGCCGTCCTGCTTGTTTACCGTGGCCCAGGCGCGGGCTTCGGCTTCCTTGTCGGAAACGCCTTTTTTCTCGTAGCCTTCTTCGATGTGCTCGGCCTGGCGCTTTTGCTTGTCGGTGTATTTCGACTTATCTCCCTGGGGCATGGCTGGAAAAGGAATAAGGATGAACAGAAAAACCCAGGCTAGCGGGGGCTAGCCTGGGTTTTTATACGAGGCTGGCCGGGTGGGTGTTAAAGCAGCGCTCGACGAGTCGGGTAGGGCCGGGGCGCTATCTTCGGCCGAATCTCCGCTAGCTGCCTATGCGCCACGTTGCCGATATCCCGCATTCCCAAGTTAAAATCACGCTGCTCGCCTGGAATGGCAAGTACCTGCTCAAGCTAGAGCAAGGCCCGCTCGAACAGACCTATAAGGTGGCCGAGCTGGACCTGACCGGCGTGGCCGCGCCCGACGTGGAAATCCGTCAGTTGCTCGACGATGAGTTTCTGGCCGCCGCCGTGGCGCGCTTCCAGCTCATGCGCGACGACCTGCGCGCCGCCTTCGCCCGCCACGACCTCCGCTAATTCTTCTCCCCACCTTTCCCTGCTTTCGCTATGCTCCGCCGACTTTGCCTGTTGTTGCTATTCACTGGACTACTCGCCACTGCTGCCCACGCCCAGGCCTACGAGCCGGGCCAGAACTACGTGGTGCGCCAGGGCCAGCTGCCCTACGCCGGGCGCACGCAGTATAGCGTGAATGTGGTGGTAGATGGCAACGAGGAAAAAACCCGCGAATACTTGCAGAAATTTATGAAGGAAACCTACCGCGTGCCGCTGAAAAGCGGCTTGGTGGATATGGTAACCAAGAAAAACGGCGTGCTCACGGCCAAGCAGGTAGCTGGCACCAATATTTCGAGCCGCGCCGTGGATGTGTACGCCGCCACCACGGCCCTCACCGACTCGACTACCGAGGTGGCGCTCTTCGGCGGCTTTGGCGAAAAAACGTTCTTCTCGCCCGACCTCAGCACCACCGAGTTTAAGCGCCTGCAAGCCATGCTGGAGCGCTACGCGCCCGCCGCCCGCATCAACGCCTTCCGCCAGCAGGTGCTCGATGCCGAGGCCCAGGTAGCGGCCATCGACAAGGAGAAGGAAAAAATAAACCGCAACATGGACAACACCCGCGCCAATACCGCCGCCAACCTGAAGCGTATAGAAGAGCTGTTGCGTCAAAACCAAGCCAATGCCCAAAGCCTGAGCCAGGACAGCGTCCGGCTCATCAGCAACGGCCAGCTGCGCGAAACGAAGGTGCAGGTGCTAGAGCGCCGCAAGACGCGCCTGGCGGGCGTCGTCGCCAAATAAATTCTGCCTTTTTTGTCGTCATGATTCCGTCCGACCCGCATTCGTCTCTCGCCGCCCTGCGCCAGCTCAAGGAAATGCTGGATGCGGGTACCATCACGCCCCAGGAGTTTGAAACGCTCAAGCGCCAGGTGGTTTTTGGTGCCGAGCCCGCGCTGCCCCTCACGCCACTCACCGAGAACCTAGCCGAAGCACCCGCCTACGAAGTGCCCGAAGCCCCGGCGCCCGTACCCGAAGCAACCAACGCAGCCTACGATACCAGCGCGCCCAACCCCGCCGAGCTGCCACCCCCGCCGCCCGCTACGCCCGACTGGCTGGCCGCCGCCGCCCCCAGCCTGCTCGCCCACGAAGAAGCCGACCTGCCGCCCCTCGAAGAGCGCCGCAACCCGCTCAACCTGGTATTTGCCATCGGTGGCCTGCTGGTTTTTCTGGGCGTAGTGGCTTACCTGATGATAGGCCGCCCCGCCCAGCCCAACGAGCACCTGACCAGCGGCACCCAAACCGCCGCCGACTCCGCCGCCACCGTGCCCGAAGTAGGCCCCCAGGCCGAGCAGCTTAGCCTGCCGCCCGCCCCTGCCCCCGATACCGTGCGCGTAGCGCCCCAGGAGCGACCGGCCCCCGCCCCGGCGAGCCAGTTCAAGGCCGATTCGGTGGCTGCGCCCGCACCTTCTTCTGCCCCCGCTA
Organism: Hymenobacter sp. BRD128; assembly: GCF_013256625.1. Lineage (NCBI taxonomy): Bacteria > Pseudomonadati > Bacteroidota > Cytophagia > Cytophagales > Hymenobacteraceae > Hymenobacter > Hymenobacter sp. BRD128. Next base: position 3,240,409 of record NZ_CP053908.1, on the reverse strand, counting down.
CTACTACCACGTCAATCGATTCGGCCGTCATTAAGAAACCGTAGTTGTGCCACTAGGTATTACGCGTTGGCTAGGGCTGGCTAGCTGTCTGCTGCTCAGCAGCTGCTTAGCTATCATCAAGCCCATTCACCACTTCTCGGCGAAAAATGCGGGCCCGGCGCCCGACTACGCCGATAGTACCACCTGGGCCGCGCTGCCCGGCCACTACACCGCCGCCCAGCTACGCCCGCCGGGCCTTCCCCGGCCCGCGCCCACGCCCGCCGATACGGTGGCCGATGTATTCTACGTGCATCCTACCACCTACTTTTGGCGGCTAGGGTACTGGAATGCGCCGATGCGCCTCAAGCGTCTGCGCCGCTACACCGCCCGTACCTGCCTGCGCAACCAGGCCAGCCTGTTCTACGACGTGGGCCGACTCTACGCGCCGCGCTACCGCCAAGCCACGCTCTACAGCTTCTTCGCCCCCAAAGACCCTGGCAGCCAGCCCGCGCTCGACCTGGCCTACGCCGACGTAAAGGCGTCGTTCCAATACTACCTCGCGCACTACAACCACGGCCGGCCGTTCATTCTGGCTAGCCACAGCCAGGGCACTACCCACGCCCAGCGCCTATTGCACGAGCTGGTCGATGACAATCCGCAACTACGCAAGCAATTGATTGCCGCCTACTTAGTAGGTCGTAATGTAAAACCCAACGAATACCAGTACCTGCCCGCCTTGCGCGACTCGCTCCAAACCGGCGGCATCATCGGCTGGAACACCGCCACGCGCGGCACCGATTTCGCGCCCTACCACGGCCTGCTCGTCACCAACCCGCTCACCTGGACGCTCGACTCCGCTGCCGCGCCCGCTAGCCTCAACCGCGGCGGCGTGCCGCTCACTTTCAAGCGTATCGACGCGCACCTCACCGCAGCCCAGATTCACCGGGGCCTGCTCTGGGCCGATGGCCAGCACCCGCCCGGCTACCGCCACCTGCACGTTCCCGGCAAAAAGGACCTAAGTGCCTCTTACCACATCGTCGATTACAACCTCTTCTACCTCAACGTGCGCCAAAACGCGCGGGCTAGGGTGCGGGCATGGCAGCTAAACCCGCACTGAATACTAGCGAAAAAAGCGGCGCGCTCGCCGCCGCGCTCCGTCGCCCAAACGGACCAGAGAAATTGCCCAGACAGGGCCCGCACGACTGACTGCTAGCTCTGTAAATTAAGCTAGTCCCGGAAGCCAGCAGCAAGCAGGCCGCTCTGTAGTGCCGCTAGCCTAGGTCATGTAAAATATGTCAGGCCCGCTCAAACGGGAAAGGGAGCGCCACAACCCCGGTAACGAAAATCTGAGTCTGTAAAAGCGGGCTAGCTATTTCCTGTCTTGGCTAGGGGCGGGAAACCGTATCAGTAACTGTTCGTAAAACAATTTTTTGAGAATATAACTTATGTTTACCTTTATTGCCGGTATGGCATCATAGGTAATGCATTAATGGTATTTTTTCAAAAAAAATAAGTAATAAGGGGTAGTTAGTTAGGTGTCGTACACCGTTCTGCCATCTCCCGGCAGTGCGTAGGAGCGGGCCCCAAGAGCGACAGCCAAAGCTAGTGTTCGCTAACTATTAGCCCCTTACTCTGCCGCACGCCTCAGTTCATTATCGCACGCAAGATGTCACACCTAGCCTACATAATCGAAAATGACCACATCACGGCCATCGTCACCGAGCTGGTGCTGCAGAAAAACCTGCGGCGCGGCAAAGTGCGCCACTTTGTGAACGGCCAGGTGGCATACAACCAGCTACTAGCAGATGTGCAAGAAAATAAAAGCCTCCCGGACCTGATTTTGCTGGACCTGAACATGCCCGTCATGGATGGCTGGGAATTTCTGGATGCCTTTATCCAGCTGCCCATTGCCAAGCAGGTCTGCGTGTTTGTGTTAACTTCTTCCATTCATCCCCACGACCGCGAAAAAGCTAAGCATTACAACGTGGTGAAAGGCTTCTTCTCCAAGCCGCTGGATGGCGACAGCGTGGGGTGGATGCAGCAGTTTGTGCAGCTGGCGGGCGCGAGTACCAGAGCAAAGCGCCTGTATACCACCCAGCCGCAGTAAAACAGTCTTTTTTGGAGATTAAAACTAACTAGTTACTTAATAATTTGTGTCAACGCTACTTTCCTAACACCCTGACTTGGCCGCATCAATCGACTACAACCCAGTAGTTTATGATTTCCTGCAAAATTCGCTGACCGATGGCCTCTGGTACTGGAACCTGCTGCTGCCTACGGAGGGGTGGGTAAATGCTACCTTCTGGCAGACTCTGGGCTACGCCCCCGACCAGGTGCCGGCCGACCCCGCCGCCTGGCGGGGCTGCATCGACCCCGCCGAATTAACCACCGCCTGGCACAAGGCCGAGGCCTACGTGCAAGACCCCGCGCAGGGCTTCGACTTGGTGCTGCGCTGCACGCACCGCGAGGCCTCGCCCGTGTGGCTGCGCTGCCGGGGCATGGCGCTGCACGACGATAGTGGCCGGGCCACCTGGCTGGTCGTGGCCCTGTTCGACGTGACGAAGGAAAAGCAAAAAGAAGCTTACGTGGAAGAAGTAGCGACCCACTACAGCTCCATTCTCAGCAATCAGTCGGTCTACATTCTGAAAACCGACCCCCGCGGCAACTATACCTACGTCAACGACTTTTTCTACGAGCGCTTCGGCTGGGAAAACGACCTAATAGGCACGTCCTCGCTACTCAGCATTATTGAGGAAGACTGGCCGAAATGCCTGGAAGTGGTGACGCACTGTTTTCGGTCTCCGCACGTGCCGCACCAGGTGATTTTGCGCAAGCTCTACCACGATGGCTCCATCAAGTCTAATCACTGGGAGTTTAAAGGGGTGCTGGGGGAAGATGGGCAGCTAAAGGAAATCCTGTGCGTTGGCTACGACGTGACCTTGCTGCTGGAAAACCTGCACCGCGCGCAGCATCTGCTCGACGTGACCAGCCAGCAGAATCTGCGGCTCCAAAACTTTGCCTACATCATTTCGCACAACATCCGTTCTCACTCGGCCAATCTGACGTCGCTGGTGCAGCTGCTGGCCGAGGCTAAGGGCAAAGCACAGAAAACGATGTTTATGCAAATGCTGACTACCAGCACCGAGCAGCTGGCCGATACCATCGTTAACCTCAACGATATCGTCACGATTAATAACAACGTCAACAAGCCCAAGGCGTCGCGCGCGCTGAAAGGAGAGATTGACAAAACGCTGGAAGCGCTGAGCGTGCTCATTCGCCAGCATCACATTACGGTAGAGGTAGATGTGCCCCCCACGCTGACCGTGACGGTAGTGCCGGCGTACCTGGACAGTATTTTGCTGAACCTGATTAGCAACGCGATAAAATACCGCGCTACTACCCGGCCCGCCTATGTGCGGCTATGGGCGCAGGCCGAGCCGGGCAGTGTGGTGCTAACGGTGCAGGACAATGGCCTCGGCATCGACCTGGCTAAGTACCGCACCAAGCTCTTCGGTATGTACAAAACGTTTCACGACAACGAAGATGCGCGGGGCGTGGGCCTGTTCATCACCAAAAACCAGGTAGAAGCCATGCAGGGCACTATTCAGTTGGAGAGCGAGGTCGATGTCGGGACCACTTTCACCATCCAGTTCAATGAAGGCAACTAAGCTGGCCTACGTGGTCGAGGACGACCGCATCACGGCCACCATTACGAAGTTCATCCTTGAGAAGGACCTCCACTACCGCGCCGTTCAGACGTTTGGCAACGGGCAGCTGGCATTTGACCAGCTACGGGCCGCGCTGCAGGCGGGCGCTAGCATGCCCGACCTGATTTTGCTGGACCTGAATATGCCGCTTATGGATGGTTGGGAATTTCTGGATGCTTTCAGCACCCTGCCCCTGGTTCAGCCGGTGCGCGTGTTTATTCTCACTTCTTCCATTCAGCCTGAGGATATGGAAAAAGCTCGGCAGTACCAACCAGTAATCGGCTATTTTTCGAAGCCCCTGGGTAAGGAAAATGTGCAGCGTATGCAATCCTTACTTTGTCAGGCGGGCGACGAGCCGCGTTGAGCCAGCCGAACCCTGCTAGCGCTGGCTTTCTTACGGAAGGGTAGCCGGCTAGCGTATTCTATCATTTCACCCGTGTCATGCCTGCTTTGCCAGTCGCCAAGTCGTTTCCGCAGTATTTTTCTTACCTGGCCGTAGCAGGGGCTAGCGGGGTGGGCCTGGTTTTTCCCGGTGCTGCCCCAGCTATGTTGGGGCCGATACTACTGGTGGGCCTGGTAGTGTTGGGCCTGGCACACGGAGCTTGCGACCAGCTTGTGCTACCCGCAATAAGGCAAATCAACGGGGGCCAGCGGGTTTATTTAGTAAGATTTGTGCTGGGCTACCTAAGCTTGGCGGCAGTGGCCGGCCTTGGCTGGTGGTACTGGCCCGGTGCAGCAGTAAGTGCATTCTTCCTCCTTACTGTTTGGCACTGGGGCTCGGCCGATGCGCCGGCCCGGCCGGGCCAGCGGGCGCTGTGGCTGCTGCACAGCCTGTTGCGCGGAGCACTGCTGCTGGCTGTGCCAGCGCGGTGGTGGCCCGCCGAGATGCAGTACAGCGTCAATGGCCTGCTGGCATTTGCGGGGGCCGCTCCGCTCAGCCCCGCTTGGCTCGCGGGCATGGCGCATGGGCTTTGGCCCGTGGTAGGCATTGGGCACTTGGTATTGTGGGCCTGCTACGCAAAGCAGCAGGAAGCTCAGCGTTGCTATACCGATGCCTTCGAAGTGCTGTTGCTCAGTACCTTATTCATAACTGTGCCGCCTATGCTGAGCCTGGGCGTGTATTTTGTTTTCTGGCATAGCTTGCAGCACATTCTGCGCCTGAATCGGGTGTTCGGCTACGTGGCAGCGGGGCCACGCCGAACTTGGGCTGCCCTGGGTCAGGAGGTGGTCTTTTTTATTCGGCGTGCTTTCCCGTTACTGCTACTAAGCCTGGCCGTACCACTAGCATTATACCTGCTGCTTCCTACTAGGCTAGCCGCCCTCGATACGCTGCTGGGGATTGCCGTCGTCACGGCGGCCATCCTGACCTTGCCGCACGCGCTGCTGGTAAGCGTGGCCCTTGACGCGGGCAAGTGGCGCGCCGCAAAAAACAGACCCTAGCCGGGCCGGCAAAATGAATGACCCGATACTTTCCTACTTGAGTTTGGCCGGTACAGGCAAGGACTGCAAAGCAAGCAAATAAAGTAATCACCCAATTTTTGTTTTAAGCCGGCTGTCAGGGCTAGCCAGCGCTACTCACGGTTGAGGTAGCGATTAAGTATTAATCATATGCATCAACTTGACTTGAAACTGGTCTACGTGATTGAGGACAATCCCATCACTGCGGCCACTACTAAAGTGCTATTGGAAAAAGCCTTGCACGAGCCCGAGGTGCAGCTTTATACGAATGGCCAGCGAGCACTAAACCAATTGGTGCAAACGCTCGAGGCAAAGATGACCTTGCCCGACCTCGTCTTGCTGGACCTGAATATGCCCTTGATGGACGGCTGGGAATTTTTAGATGCTTTTGCCAGCTTGCCCCTGACCCACCCCGTATGCGTGCTGCTGCTGACTTCTTCGATTAATCCGGAGGACCGGGCAAAAGCTGCTCGCTACCAGTCTGTGGCTGGCTATTTCTCCAAACCACTCGATGCCAGAATTTTATCGAGAATTTTGCGCTTGCATTGGGAGGCCAACGGGCCGGGCCATCGGGCACCGATAGTGCCGGACAACCTACACTATCTGGTTTACCAAAGCTATGCCACTGTGCCATTCGGCGACTTGCAGCTGGCGAAACTGCTTACCCAATCCCGCGCTTTCAACGCTTCTAATGGCTTGACTGGACTGTTACTTTACAGCCACGGGAATATTGTGCAGGTATTGGAAGGAAGCAAAGCCAATGTGCACGCCGTTTTTTCGCGTATTGTGCAAGACCCTCGCCACACGCACATTATAAAGCTGGCCGATGGCGCGGCCCCTCACCGCTTATTCACGCAATGGTCGATGGGATTCCGAGCGATGAGCCCGGCCGATTTTCGGCATTTGACCGGGTATATCAATCCTGAGCAGGAAGACTACTTAGCGCGCAGCCCTGGCCTGCCAGATACCGAGCTGCACGTGCTGCTCACCAACTTCGTTGACGAGAACGACTTGTCCGAGGCACTATAGCCGCGAGCCGACTAAAGGAATCAAGCGCCTCAACTACCAGATTATCGATTGTCTCAACGTGCGCCAGAATGCCCAGGCTAGGGTGCGGGCGTGGCTGCAAAAAGACGCTCACAAATAAAATAACCTGCATACGCACTCGTTACTCCGACATGAAGTATGTATATGCGTGGCTACTAATAGCCAGTATTGCGCGCCCGGTGGTCAGTCAGGCCCAAGTGGTGCTGTATCCTAAACTGAGCAAAACGCTGGATAGCTTAGCTTATGTAGACCAATGGCCTATGCAGCAAATATTCCATCAGCTCCCCGACAGTGCTGGGCGGTCATTATATGATGTGGAGAAATCCAACTTTGCCCGCCACCAGCCGTTGCTAGAAAAAATTGTTAAGCAATATGGCTTCCCAGGATTTAAGCAGGTGGGTGAAAAGAGCGCTAATAATTTCTGGTTATTAGTGCAACACGCCGATGCTCATCCTGATTTTCAACGCCAGGTGCTGCAAATGATGTTGCTTGAGGTAAAACGCAAAAACGCCAGCCCAGTAAATTATGCCTACCTGACCGATAGAGTTGCTATCAATGCAAACCAACCGGAGGAGTACGGTACCCAAGTAGAGTACAAAGGATTAGGACTTGGCAAAGCAGTTCCAAAATCGCTACGAGACCCTAGGAACGTAGATAAGCGCCGGGCGGCAATTGGCATGGAGCCGTTAGAAAATTACCTGGATATGATGAGTAAAATGCATGAGGAAATGAATACGCCTCACCCTACCAATAATTAATAGCGAAATTAGTTAGATGAGAAAGCCCGCTGGCAATGCGCCAGCGGGCTTTCTCATCTAAAGCAAATACAAGCTAAAAGCTACGCGCCGATGGCTACGCGCTTGAAGTCCGATACCGTCATGCCTTTCGACTCTTTGTCGAGCAGCTGGGCGATTGTCAGCGAGTTGTCTTTTACAAATTCCTGGTTCAGGAGGGTGTTCTCCTTGTAGAACTTGTTCAGCTTGCCTTGGGCGATTTTCTCCAGCATCGCTTCGGGCTTGCCTTCGGCGCGCGCCTGCTCTTTGCCGATTTCGATTTCGCGCTCTACCGTAGCCGAGTCCACCCCGTCTTTGTCAACGGCCACGGGCTTCATAGCCACGATTTGCATCGCCACGTCACGGCCAATGGCCGCTACGTCGGCGCTGCCCACGTTCTTCAGGCCCACGAGTACGCCCTTCTTGTTATCCGAGTGAATATACGAAGCCACTTTCTCGGCGGTGAGGGTGGTATAGGTGAGGTCGAGCTTCTCGCCGATTTTGCCGGTCAGCTCCGTGATGTGCTCCTGCACGGTGCGGCCGTCGGCCTCTTTGGCAGCCAGCAGGTCTTCCTTAGTGCCCACGTTCGTTTTTACGGCCGTGTCTAGGATTTGCTGCACCAGCGTGCGGAAGTCAGCTACTTTAGCTACCGACTCGGTTTCGCAAGCCAGGGCCACCAGCTTGCCAGTGGTGCCGTCGGCGCTCACGTTTACCAGCACGAGGCCTTCCGACGTGGCGTTGTCAGCACGCTTGTCGGCGATTTTCTGACCCTGCTTACGCAGAATGTCGCGGGCGGCTTCGAAGTCGCCGTTAGCCTCGGTCAGGGCTTTTTTGCAATCCATCATGCCCGCGCCGGTCATGGTGCGGAGCTTGTTTACGTCTGCGGCGGTGATAGCGGCCATTGGGAGGGGAATTGTAGAGACGCATTCTTGCGTCTCGGCGTTGAACATTCAATTAACGAGTCGTTCCTACGGGAGGCGCAAGGATGCGTCTCTACAAACGACCAATTCAAAAATTGAAAAAGGGAACCGCCAAGCACTTGCCTCGACCGTTCCCTTTTTCGTCAAGCTTTAAAAGCGAGCGGCTTAGCCTTCGTTATCAGCTTCCGTCTTCTCCGCGATAGCTGCCTCATCGGCTTCTTTGCGGTCAGCGTCTTCTTTGTCAACTTTACGCTCCGACAGTCCGTCTTCGATAGCCTTGCCAATCACGTTCATAATGAGCTGGATAGACTTCGAGGCGTCGTCGTTGGCCGGGATGGGGAACTGCACCAGCTCGGGGTTCGAGTTGGTATCCACGATAGCGAAAACCGGGATGCCCAATTTCTGCGCTTCTTTCACGGCAATGTGCTCGCGCTTCACGTCTACCACAAACAGGGCAGCAGGCAGGCGGCTCAGGTCCGAGATACCACCCATTACGCGCTCCAGCTTCTCGCGCTCACGATTCATCATGAGTTTCTCGCGCTTGGCTAGGGCCGCAAAAGCGGTGTTTTCTTTCACCATCTTGTCGATGGTAGCCATCTTCTTCAGCGACTTGCGGATGGTGGCGAAGTTCGTCAGCATCCCGCCCAGCCAGCGGTCCGTCACGAAAGGCATCTTAAGGCGCTGCGCCTCCGTCTGCACAATCTCCTGGGCCTGCTTTTTGGTGGCGACGAACATGATTTTGCGGCCGCTCTTCGCGATGTTGCGAATAGCATTGGCAGCGTAATCGAGCGAAGCCAGCGTCTTGTTCAGGTCGATAATATGGATGCCGTTCTTCTCCATGAAGATGTACGGCGCCATTTTCGGGTCCCACTTGCGCGTAAGGTGGCCAAAGTGGGCACCCGCGTCAAGCAGCTCTTTATAGGTGGTGGACTGAGCCATAATACTACTACGGTTAAACGATTAGCGCTTAGAGAACTGGAACGAGCGACGAGCCTTGCGCTTGCCGAACTTCTTACGCTCCACCATGCGGGGGTCGCGCGTCATGAAGCCTTCCTTGCGAAGCGACGACTTGATTTCGGCGTTGTCGCTTACCAGGGCTTTCGAGATGGCGAGGCGAATGGCCTCAGCCTGGCCGGCGATGCCGCCGCCGCTCACGTTCACCTTGATGTCGTACTGGCCTACCTGCTCGAGGATGGCCAGCGGCTGGTTCACGATGTTCTCCAACAGTTCGTTGGCGAAGTAGGACTTCATGTCCCGGTTGTTGATAGTGATATTCCCTTGCCCGGCCTGCATGTAGATGCGGGCCACCGAGGTTTTTCTTCTACCAGAGGTGTTAGTAGCTGCCATTAGTGGTGGAAAAATTGCGGCCAAAATCGGCCGTAAAGACAATGATTTACAGGTTCTTCAGCTCGTATACTTTGGGCTGCTGCGCTTCGTGCGGATGCTCGGTGCCAGCGTATACGTAGAGGTTGCGGAACTGCTCGGCGCCCAGGCGGTTGCCTTGCAGCATGCCTTTTACGGCGTGCTCAATGGCTTTGCGCGAGTCGCGGTTCATCTGCTCGCGCAGAGTGCGCTGCTTCTGGCCGCCGGGATAGCCCGAGTGCGAGATGTACACTTTCTCAGTCATCTTCTTGCCCGTCACGCGCAGCTTGTCGGCGTTGATAACAATCACGTTATCACCGCAATCAGAGTTAGGAGTGAACGAAGGCTTGTGCTTGCCACGCAGTACGTTAGCAATTTGGCTGCACACGCGGCCCAGCGGGGCCACGCTGGCGTCGATGATAACCCAGGCTTTCTGGGCGTTGGCCTTGTTGACGTGGGTCGTCTTGAAGCTCAGGTGGTCCATGCGGATTTGGTAAAAATTACCGGCTAAACAATTGACAATAAACCCCAAGCCGGTCGGGCCTGGGGAAAAACGGACACAAAGGTACGGGTTTTCGAGCAGATAACCAAGTGCTATTACAGATGCTGACCGATTGAGTATAGTATCCAGCCAATCAAAGCCATAATTCCATAGATGAGCATCATCAGTGGAAAACTCCGAATTCTATCTTTCGAGTGCTGCCAAAACCCCATATATCAACTTAAGCTCAACGGTACTGCCGCAGCGTCTCGACCAGTACCCGAAAATCCTTCGGATAGGGCGCATCAATCTTGATGGCCTCGCCCGCCAGCCCCGTAAAACCAAGCTCCTTGGCGTGCAAGGCAAACCGTTTGATGAAGGGCTGCTCGGTTTCGCCCTCTTTCAGGTTGAATTTTTTCTTGAGCGAGGACAGGAAAAAGTCCTCACCGCCGTAGAGGTGGTCGCCCACAATGGGCGTTTCGACGTAGGCTAGGTGCAAACGAATCTGGTGCATGCGGCCGGTTACGGGCTCGCACTGCACGAGGGCGTGGCGGGCGTAGGTTTCAAGCAGCGTGAAGCGGGTTTCGGCAGGCTTGCCCTTGAAGGCTAGCCGGGCCTTGCCGCTCTTAGTGGTTTCGATATTGCGCTCGACCACAAACTTATCGAGCGGCGGCGCGCCCCAGGTCACGGCGTGGTACACCTTATTTACCTCCCGGTTTTCAAACTGCATCGAAATGTGCCGGTAGGCCTCGGGGTGCTTGGCCAGCACCAGCGCGCCGCTGGTATCGCGGTCGAGGCGGTGGCCTACCTGGGCATCGTCGGCGTACTCGCGGGCTAGCCGCAGCAGGCTGGGCGCCACGCCAATGCGCTCGTCGAGCGTGGAAAGAAACGGCGGCTTGTTGACGACAATATAATCGTCGTTCTCAAACAGAATGAGGTCTTGGAACTTAGGTGGCTTCATGCGAAGCACAAAGGTACGACTGCCACTAGCTTGGGCTCGGTGGGTCCGGGCTAGGCTAGTTGTTTTACCTCCTTGGGCCGGGGCAGCTTAAACTCCATCGTCGTGCCCTCATTCAGCACGCTCTTAATGTGAATAGTAGATTTATGCGCCTCCACAATGTGCTTGCTGATGGCTAGCCCCAGCCCCGAGCCGCCGGCCGAGCGCGAGCGGCTTTTATCGACGCGGTAGAAGCGCTCGAAGATGCGCGCCTGGTGCTCGGGCGCAATGCCGGCCCCATTGTCGCGCACAGCCACGCGCACCCCGTTGCGGCCAGGGGTGAGGGCTACTACCACATGGCCATTATGCTCACGGCCGTACTTTATCGCATTGTCAATTAAGTTGATAAGTACCTGGCGGATGCGATTTCGGTCGGCAATGACGGGCATTTCGCGCTCGGCCAAGTGCGGCGGAAACAACTCCATCGTGGTGCCGCGCCGCTGGGCCTGCTGCTCCAGCAGCTCAAACAACTCCTGCACCAGCGCTACCAAGTCGAAACGCTGGCGGCGCATGCGGATAACGCCTTTTTCGAGCTGCGAAATCGTGACTAGGTCCTGCACCAGGGTATCGAGCGCGTCGAGGCTGGCGGCGGCGCGCTGCAAAAACTTGCGGCGCATGGCCGGCTCCATGCCGGCTTCCCCATTGTCTTCTTCTTCGTCCAAAATAGTGTGCACGAAGCCCTGGGCGGCAAAGAGCGGCGTCTTCAGCTCGTGCGATACGTCGGCCAGAAACTCGCGGCGTAGCGCTTGTAGGCGCTTGAGCTCATCAAGCTCCTGCTGGCGGCGCTCGGCCATCTCCACTATCTCATCACCGATGCGCCGCAGCGGCTCGGGGCGGAATAAAAACTTGTTACTCAGGCGTTTAAATTCCTTGCGCTTGATGTGCTCCAGGCGCGAGTAGATGCCGTTTATTTCTCGGAAAATCAGCGCTTCAAACGATAAATAAACTAGCAGAAAACAGGCGGCTACCGTGATGCCGCCCGCCAGAAAAGCCTGGTGCGTGGGCAGCCGAGGCACCCAGTACGTGCAGGCAGTGAGCACCCCCGCCACCAGCAGCGCAATCAAAACGGCAATGGTGCGGGAAGAGAGGTTCATAGGGCGCTACGCTAGGGGTGATAAAAGTAAAATAGAACGTCATGCTGAGCTTGCCGAAGCATCTCTACCGCCTCGTTGAGTGAAGTGGTGGAAATGCTTCGGCAAGCTCAGCATGACGTTCAAACTATTGAGATGCGTCAGTCGGCGTTAAACTTATAACCCACACCCTTAATGGTTTGGATGTGGTGGTCGCCCACTTTTTCGCGTACCTTGCGCACGTGCACGTCCACGGTGCGGGCCAGCACGAATACGTCGTTGCCCCAGATATTTTGCAGCAGCTCGTCGCGGCTGAACACCTTGTGCGGTGCGGCGGCCAGGAAAGCCAGCAGCTCAAACTCTTTCTTGGGCAAGGTGATTTTGCGGCCATCCTGGTACACGGCGAAGGCCGTGCGGTCGATGCGCAGGCCGTTGATGTCGATGGCCTCCACGCCGGCGTGCGGGTCCTGGTCGCGCCGCACGATGGCGGCTAGCCGGCTCAGCAGCGCCCGGGGCTTGATGGGCTTGGAGAGGAAATCATCGGCGCCGGCCTCGAAGGCGGCTACTTCCGAAAACTCTTCGGCGCGGGCCGTGAGGAAGAGAATGTAAGTGTCTTTGAACTTGGGCTGCTCGCGCAGGGCGCGGCAGGTGGCAATGCCATCGAGGTGCGGCATCATCACGTCGAGCAGGATAATATCGGGGTTGAATTCCTGCGCTACGGCCAGGGCCTGGCGGCCATCGCCGGCCGAGGCGGTGAGGTAGCCTTCTTTCTTCAGGTTGAATTCGAGCAGCTCGACAATGTCGGGGTCGTCGTCAACTACTAAAATCTTGTAAGCACCGGCTTTGGCTGATGCTGACTTTGGACTGGTGGGAGTAGCCACGGCGTGAAAGCGAAAGGGGGAAGAACTTTCGCACCACAAAATTACCTAAGCTGAACGGGCGGCCATGTTACGTTTGTGTGACGCGCCCGCAGGGGGCTAGCGGGCCAGGTTGAGGCGGCTTCTCAGACCGTCGTACTTGTACATATCCACTTTTACCGAGCCCACAAACAGCTCGGCCTGGAAAAGCACCGGAATCTTGTTGCGGTCGTCGGAGAGGTATACCTTGATAGCGTCTTCGCCCCGAAAAATGCGGTTGGTCGGCATTTTGGGCACCAGCTTCAGCACGTGAATGGGGCCGGCTTTGGTTTCGACTACCTCACGGCCTTTGAAGGCAACTTCCAAATTGAACGTCGATTCGTCGAAGAAACCACCCACGCGAATAACATCGCCGGGCTTCATGCGCTCGTAATTGAGGGTGCGCAGGTAATAGAAGCCGCTCACGAGCTCCTGCACGTTATTGGGCACCTTGAAGGTATAGCGAATGGGCTCTTTGGTGTGGGTCTGGAGCACGTTCACGATGTCGTGCGTCTGGTCAAAATCCACTACTTCCTTTTTGCGATACGTGCCTTCCTCAATATCGCGCGAAGAGCGGAGCGGCAGCACGCTGGCCGTATCGATGTAGGAGCGCCACTGGTCGCGTACGTGCAGAAAGAAGTCGAACGAGCCGGTGGTGCGGCCGCTCACGGTGGCCCGGTAGCAGGGCCGGTCGGCCACGCGCTCCAGGTTGCCGGAGGTTTCGATAACGGCCTCGGCGGCGTTGAGCACGCCGTAGTGCACCTTATAGCGGATGGTTTCGCCGGCCTTGAAGCTGGGGTTGGGCCACACCCGCACCGGCTCGGCAGTGCCGCTAGGCTGCGTCCAGGCAATGCAAAGCAGGAGAAGCGGAACGAGTAGCCAGCGGCGCATACAAGCAGAAACGAGGTCGGAGTCGAAAGCGGATTTACAAACGAAGTGCCAGCCGACAAAAATACACTGGCCCGCGGGCCATTCGGTTAGCCGGCTACCACGCAAAAGCCCCGCTGCCGGGGCGGCAGCGGGGCTAGCGAAACTACAAGTTGCAGATGCTTACAGCGTATCGTCGCCGTCTTCGGGGCCGCTCATATCTACGGGGATAACAGCGTCGTCGCCCTTGGCCATGGTGCGGATTTTGGCTTCAATCTGGTCGGCCAGCTCGGGGTTGTCGAGCAGCAGGGTTTTTACGGCTTCGCGGCCCTGGCCGATTTTGTTGCCGTCGTAGCTGAACCACGAGCCCGACTTACCTATGATGCCCATGTCGACACCCAGGTCCACAATCTCCCCGACTTTCGAAATGCCCTGGCCGTAGATGATGTCAAACTCGACCACCTTGAAGGGCGGCGCCACCTTATTTTTCACCACCTTCACCTTGGTGCGGTTACCAGTCACGTTGTCTTTGTCCTCCTTAATCTGGCCGATACGGCGGATGTCGAGGCGCACCGAAGCGTAGAATTTCAGCGCGTTACCACCGGTCGTAGTTTCGGGCGAGCCGAACATCACGCCGATTTTCTCGCGCAGCTGGTTGATGAAGATGCAGAGGCAGTTGGTCTTGTTAATCGTGCCGGTGAGCTTGCGCAGGGCCTGGCTCATGAGGCGGGCGTGCAGGCCCACTTTCGAGTCGCCCATGTCGCCTTCGAGCTCGCCCTTCGGTACGAGGGCCGCTACCGAGTCAATCACGATGATATCAATAGCGCCCGAGCTGATGAGCTGGTCGGCAATCTCCAGAGCTTGTTCGCCGTTGTCGGGCTGGGCAATCAGCAGGTTATCCACATCGATGCCCAGCTTCTTGGCGTAGGTCGGGTCGAAGGCGTGCTCGGCGTCGATGAAGGCGGCAGTGCCACCGGCTTTCTGGGCCTCGGCAATGGCGTGCATCGTCAGGGTCGTCTTACCGCTCGATTCGGGGCCGTAAATCTCAATAACGCGGCCGCGGGGCAGGCCGCCGATGCCGAGGGCAATATCCAGCGAGAGCGAGCCCGTGCTAATGGCCGGAATATCGTTCACTTTCTGGTCCGAGAGCTTCATCACGGTACCTTTGCCGAAGGCTTTATCGAGCTTCTCCATCGTCAGCGCGAGGGCCTTGGCTTTCTCGGCGGCGGGGCTGGAGGGACCGGTTTTGTCAGCTTTATCGACCATTTCTGATTTTTCGGCTTTTTTGGTTGCTAAGGCCATGAAGGGGAGGGGGAGGAAACTAAAGGGTTGTAAATCTACGGTATTTTGGTTTACCGCACCAAGGCAGAAAAGCAGCGGGCTAGCCCGGCTACCGTTCTGTTTTGCGGCGGCCATTTGTAACGCAACGCACCCCGGTTTTGTGCCGGCAGAGGCGCAAATTTATGGGGAAATTTCTAAGAATTTTAGTTGGCGTTGGGGCTGTGTTGGTTATGGCTAGCCCGGCGCGGGCACAGCTGGACAACCGGGCGTTTACCTCGCCGGAGCCAGGACTGTCGCGCCAGCTTCATGTTGGGGCTACTAGAGAAGTGTCACAGCAGCAATTCGATTCTATTCGGGCTCTGCCCAAAATTCCAAGCAGCTATGAAATAGCTCATACTGCTGAAGCAGGCGACCTGCGCATCTCCCTCAATGCCTTCACTTTCTTCAAGGACAACGAGTATTTCAACGACATTGTCGAAGGCTATACTCTCTTCGGTACGCAGCTCAATCCACAGCTGGTCTATTATCCGACTAAAGAACTGCGCCTCGAAGGCGGCGTATTCCTCTGGAAAGATTTTGGCAACCCTACGCTGCGGCAGGTGCGGCCCACCTTCCGCGCCACCTGGACGCACGGGGCTAGCCAGTTCATTTTCGGCAATATAAAGGCGAATCTCAACCACGAGTACATCGAGCCGATGCTGGACTTTGAGCGCGTGATGCTAAAGCCGTTGGAGGAAGGCTTGCAGTACCGGCTCAACACCAAGCGGGTATTTCTGGATGCCTGGGTCGATTGGCTCAAGCAGGAATATCCGGGCGTCAATTACCAGGAGCAGATTGCAGGCGGCCTGAGCAGCAGCTTCCGCCTCACGCGCGACAACAGCCCGGTGCAGCTCTCCATTCCGTTTCAATTTACTGCCCGGCACCACGGCGGGCAGATTGACACGCTGCACATTCCGGTGCAGACGCTCTTTAACTACGCTAGCGGTGTGGTGGCGCGGCTGCCGCTGCGCGGGCCGGTATTTCAGGCCGTGCGGCTCAATGCCTACGGCCTGTCGTACAGCGACCACTCGGGGCTGTTTCTGTTGCCGTTTAGCAGCGGCAATGCCTTGTATCTCAATGGCACGCTCGAAACCCGCTACGTCGATGTGATGCTCAGCTACTGGCAGGGGCACCAGTTCTACGCGCCGTTTGGCGGCTCCTACTACCAGTCCATTGCCTCGCGCTACGGCACGCCCGGCTACACCGACGCCGACCGCCGCCTGCTGCTGGTGCGCCTGCTGCGCGACTTCCGCATCTCCGACGCGGCGGCCCTCACGGTGCGCGTCGAGCCGGTGTATGATTTCAACCGCAGCCTGCTCGACTTCTCATTTGGCATCTACCTCAATTTCCGGCAAGAGTGGCTGCTCGGCAACCTGGGTCGGCGCGTGCGGGTGGGGCAGTAAGCTAGCCAAAGGCTAGTCGCCCGCCGCCCAGTGGCGCACGAAGTGCAGGATGGGCGCTTGCGGCGGCCGGCTATCCCAGAAGCTGAGGCGCAGCCAGGCGGGCTGCTTGGCTTCTTCGAGTCCCTGGGGCGTAAAGCCCAGCGCCCGCGCCACGGCCTGGGCTTTTTTATTATCGGCGAAGCAGCGGATGAGGAGCCGCTGCGCCTCGACGGGCCGGCCGAAGCCGAAGCGGCACACGGCCGCCAGGGCCTCGCGGGCGTAGCCGTGGCCCTCGGCGCTGGCCGCCAGGTAGTAGCCGATTTCGGCCTGGCCATTGCGCTGGGGCATGAGGCAGATGTCGCCGATGTATGCGCCGGTTTCGCGCAGCCAGATGCCGAGCACGTAGAAGCGGCCGGTGCGCCAGTCGTCGGCAAAGGCGGCGAGCTGGGCAGGCGCACTGGCTAGGGTCGGCACGGCCCGCAGGCGGTCGGGAAAAGAGTATTGCAGGCGCGCGCGGCTGTGGTCGAGCAAGGTGAAAAACGCCTCGGCATCGGTCGGCTCATAAGGGCGTAGGAGCAGGCGGACGGTTGCGAGCACGGTGGAAAAGGCAATAGAGAGGCCGAAAAAGCGTCAAACAGGCAATAATCTTGCCCTAAACCGGCACGCAGACGAAGCAGCGCAATGCGTAGCGGATAGCTAATACAGCGGGTGAGCGCAAAGGTTGGGTGCCCGTCAGCGACGTCACGGCAAAAATCGCAGCAAGTGAGTGCGACAATCCGTGCGCCGGTAACCGGGGCAGACGGGACGGACTACAAACCCTGGTGAGCAGGCGCAAAAAGGCCACCCATTGGGTGGCCTCGGTCTGCTAGGGTAGCTAGGGAACCAACTAAGCTGCGGAAAAACCGTCTGAATCCGTGGTTTAGACGGCGTACTGCCGGGGGCTGCCCAGCGCCTGCTGGGTCCGCATCACGTTTACCTGCCGGGCGGCTTCGTTGAAGAATTCGAGGCGGCGAATGAGCATTTCCTTAGTGAATACGCGGCCCTCGGGCGTGCGCATCACCGAGGTTTTGTCGGCCAGCACGCGTTGCATAGCGGCCAGCGTCTGGTCCTCATGCTTCATAAACTGCTGCTGAAACTCGGCTAGCCGGGCCACGCCGGTAGCAGTGAGCGTGAAGTGCTCGCCGGCACCCTGGTTCAGCACTTCGCACAGCACGTAGACCTCAATAGGTAGGCTGGTTTCGAGGGACGTAGTACGCAGGTCGAGGCCAGCGGCCAGCGCATCGAGGATAATGCGCACGTTGCGCTCAAATTGCTGATAGTAAGCTTGGGCTTCCAACTTAGGTTGAGTTATAAGTTAAAAGTTAGGAGTTATAAGTTAAAACTGTACGAAGTTGATATTAAGCAACTCATCATTTCTAACTCATTCTGCATAACTCAAAGAAGGTCTTTCACAATCTGCTCCACCGTGGTGCCTTCGGCCTCGGCCTTGAAGTTGCGCACGATGCGGTGACGCAGGATGGGCAAAGCTACGGCGCGCACGTCTTCTATATCGGGCGAGTACTTGCCGCTGAGCAGGGCGTTGCATTTGGCAGCCACTATCAGGTACTGGCTAGCCCGCGGGCCGGCGCCCCATTCCAGCAATTGCTGGGCGCGCGGCGCGGTGCGCGCGGTGTTGGGGCGTGTCTTGTGCACGAGGCTCACGGCGTATTCCACCACGTTGTCGGCCACCGGCACGCGGCGCACCAGCGCTTGGTAGGCCTGAATATCGTCCGAGTGTAAAATCTTGTTCACCACCGGCTTGCGGTCAGAAGTCGTGTTCTTGACGATGTTCAGCTCTTCCTCGTAGCTCGGGTAGCCTAGCTGGATGTTGAACATAAAACGGTCGAGCTGGGCCTCGGGCAGCGGGTAGGTGCCTTCCTGCTCGATGGGGTTTTGGGTGGCCAGCACAAAAAACGGCCGCGCCAGCGGGTAACGCTGCCCGGCCACCGTCACGGCGTATTCCTGCATGCTTTCGAGCAGGGCAGCCTGGGTTTTGGGCGGCGTGCGGTTGATTTCGTCGGCCAGAATAATATTGGCGAAAATCGGCCCCTTCACAAACTGAAACTCGCGCTGCTGCGTCAGCGTCTCCGAGCCCACGATGTCGGAGGGCATCAAGTCGGGCGTAAACTGGATGCGGTTGAACGAGAGGTCGAGCGAGTCGGCAATGGTCTGGATGAGCAGCGTCTTGGCTAGCCCCGGCACGCCCACCAGTAGGCAGTGGCCCTGGGCAAACACGGCCGTGAGCACCAGCCGCACCACTTCTTCCTGCCCCACGATGACTTTGCCGATTTCCTGCCGCAGCTGCTGAAAGGCGCGGGCCAGCGAGTCGGCCGCCTCTTTATCGTTTTGAAATTGAGCCATTATACAATAGATAACACACTAAAGAACGTCATGCTGAGCTTGCCGAAGCAGCTTGCCCGCATCGTTGGAGTAGAAACCCTAGCGGCGCGAGCGAGCTGCTTCGGCAAGCTCAGCATGACGTTCTATTTTAAGGAGTTTTACTGCCCGTTGCTGGCTAGCACCTTGCACTGGGCATATTCCGGGGCTACTTCCAGGTACACAGTGTCGCGGTTTTTCTCGTACCAATCATCGAGCGCCTTGCTTTTCTTCTGGCTCAGCGCGGCCTGCGATATTTTCTGGTAGTCGTCGAGCAGGTTGGCCTGGTGGGGCGGCGTATTGCTCTTGAGGTAGAGAATGCGCATAGCTTCCTTGCCATCGTCGGTGCGGTAGGGCAGGGGCGGGGTAATGTGCCCCACCTTCATCGTATCGATGATGAAGAAGATGGCCGGGTCGAGCTTGTCGAGCGGCAGCCGCGAGCCGCCGTCCTGGCGGTTGGCGAGCAGGCCGCCGTTGGCCGCCGTCATCTTATCGGTGCTGAATTCCTTGGCCGCCTTCGAGAACGAAATGCTGTCCTTCAAAATCTGGCTGCGGATGCGGGTGAGCTTGGTAGCGGCCACGCTGGCGTCGGCCGTGCCCGTCACGGGCTTCAGCAAAATATGGCGCGTCGAGTATGAATCGCCTTTGCGCTCAATGAATTGAATAAGGTGAAAGCCAAACTGCGACTCAACCACCGGCGACAACTGGCCGGGCTCCAGCTTGCGCGAGGCGGCCTCGTATTCGGGCACCAGCTCGCCCTTTTTGAAGAAGCCCAGGTAGCCGCCCTGCGCCCCCGAGCCGGGGTCCTGCGAGTATTGTTTGGCCAGGGCCTCGAAGCTTTCGCCGGCCAGCACGCGGGCGCGCAGGTCGTTGAGCTGCGCAATGGCCGCCTGTTTGGCGGCGTCATTCACCTGGGCCGGAATCACAATCTGGCCCACTTCGACCTCGGTCGAGAAGTACGGAATACTGTCTTTGGGCACTCTGTCGAAGTATTCCTTCACTTCGCGCGGCGTGATGGCCACCTTGCCCGAAATCTGCTCCTGCATTTTCTGCTGCACCAGCTGGTCGTGTACCTGCGGGCGCAGGTCTTCTTTGAGCACGCGCACCGGCTTGTTGTACATTTCCTCCAGCTTCTTTTCCGAGCCCACCTGCTGCACGAAGTAATTCATGCGGCGGTCAAGCTCGCTGTTCACCTGCGCGTCGGTTACGGTTACCGAGTCCACTTCGGCGCGGGCTATCATCAGCTTGTTGAGCACCAAGCTCTGCACAATTTTGCAGCGCAGGTCGGGCGGCAGGGGCTTGCCCTGGGCGCGGGCGGCCTCCTGCGCCACGATGCCTTCAATTTCGGAGCGCAGAATAATCTGGTTGTCAACCTTTACGGCGATACCGTCGAGCAGCTGCTGGCCCACTGGCCGGCTGATGCCGAGCTGGGCGTGGCTAGCCTGCGGCAGCGCCAGCAAGGCCCCAAAAACGACGAGGGAAAGGGCGGATAAACGCCGGGCGATACGTTGCATAGAATAAAGAGGCTCGCGGCGGGCCAAAAGGTTGCCGCCGGTGCGGCGATAACGTTGAGTAGCGGGCAGAAAATTCGGCCACCCGTCGGATACAGGCACTTATTTAGTCACAAGCTTGCTCACCTCGTCCTCGTTGACCTTAACGGGGTACTGCTGGCGCAATTGCGCAATCCACTGTTTTTCGAGGTAGTTCTGGTAGTCGCTGGTAGCCTGGCCGCGGGCATCGCGCAGGGCCTTGGCGCCGGGCGCGAGGGTCTGTTTCACCAAGATAGCGTAGTAGCGGCCATCGCGCTGCACCTGGTAGGTGCCCGCGGGGCGGGTGAGGTAGTCGTCCATCACTTTGTTGTCGCCCTTCTGAAAAGTGCGCTGCTGAATCTGCACGGCCAGCGGGTTTTGCTGGTTCAGGCTAGCCTCCAGCGCGCTGGTCGAGTTGCTGAAAAATGCGATGCGGGTGTCGCCAGTAGCGGTGACAGCCGCGCTGGCGGGGCCAGCGCTCAGTCGGCGGCGCTCAATTTTACCGGTCTTGGCCAGGTAGTCGATAGCGGCCGTAGTGCGCTGGCGGGCCAGCGCCGCGCTTTCCCCCTTGCGAATATGGCCGGCCACCGTCACGGTGAGGGCCGTATCCTGGCTCAGGCGACGGGCTACGTCATCGAGCACCGCCGACCCACCACTGTTGGCGGGCGAGGCGGTGCCGGGCTTGAAGTGCACGAGCGCCGTGCCGGCTTTACCGGCCACCGGGTAGCGGCTAGCCCGTAGCTCGCGCTGGGCGCGGGCCAGCAGCTGCGGCGAGGCGGCCGAAATAACCGTACCCCGCGCCCGCTGCCCAAACTGGTAGTTGGCCTGGTTGGCCATAAAAAACTTGCGCAGGCCGGCCGTGTCCTCAATAGCCTTGCTCCATACTTTTTCATCCATGAGCTGGAAGAGCAGGATGCCATCGCGGTATTCCTGCACCAGCATGCGGTAATCTTCGTACTTGGTGGGCAGGCTAGCCTTCTCGAAATCGGTCAGGCTCTGGTCCACGTACTGGTCGTAGAGCTGCTGCATGGCAAACTGCGGCGTGGCCGTGGGGCGCGGGCGCTGGTTTTGCTGCACAAAAGCCAAGAAGTCTGCCACCGAGTAAGGCTTGCCACTGATAGTGAATAGCGGTAGTTTATCACCGCCCGCTTTCAGCGTTTTAGGCCCGCCGGTCTTGGTGCCGGTCGTGCGCATCGTGGCGGCCCCGCCAAACTTATAATGGCCCTTTACCAGCGCCGAATCGGCCTGGGCAAAAGCCAGCTGCTTGGCGGCCGGAATCTCTACGAACTGGTCTTCCTGGCGAATGCGCTTGAGGAAAGCCGCGCGGTTGAGCTCCGAGCGCGAGTCTTTGCCCACCTTGCTTTTTAGCGTGGGCTCCATCGTGGCGAAGGGCGGCAGCGGCTGCTTCTCAATCAGCTTAATAATGTGCCAGCCATAGGGCGTTTGCACCGGGGCCGAGATGTCGCCGGGCTTTTGCAGCTTAAACGCCACTTCCTCAAACGACGGAATCATGCGGCCGGTGCCGAAGGGTGGCAGCTCGCCGCCGTTGGGCGCCGAGCCGGCATCTTCCGAAAACTGGGCCACGAGCTTATTCCAGTTCTCGCCCTTGCGCAGGCGAGCGTAGAGCTCATCGATTTTCTTGTGCGCGGCCACCGAGTCGGCACGCGGCGCCTGGGGCGTCACGCGCACCATCAGGTGAGCTACCTTGATTTCGCCTTGTGCCGCGCGGCGGTCATTTACCTTAATAATATGGTAGCCGAAGCGCGTGCGAATGGGCTGACTCACCTGCCCCACCGGCGTGCGGTAGGCGGCCGTCTCAAACGGGTACACCATCTGCATGGCCGTGAAGTAGCCGAGTTTGCCGGCGTTTTCGCGGGCTGAAGGGTCTTCGCTGGTGGCGCGGGCTACGGTGCCAAAATCTTCGCCGCCCGTCACGCGCTGGCGCAGGGCCACTACTTTCTGGTAAGCGGCTAGGGTGTCGGCCGGGGCTGCATCGGGCGCCACGCGCACCAGGATGTGCGAGGCGTTTACCTCCTGGCCCATGCGGTCGTAGGCCTCGCGCACGAGCTGGTCGGTCACGCCCTTCTCGGTGAGGTAGGGCAGGGCCAGCTGCTGCTTGTAGCCGTCGAGCTCGCGCCGAAAGGCCTGAGTAGTATCGAGGCCGTGCTTTTCGGCATCGAGTACTTTCAGCCGAAAATTGGTATAGAGCGTGAGGTAGTCCGTCACGCTGGCGCGGGTGCCGTAGTCGGGCGCCGTGCTGTTGTTTTTCTTATAAACGTAGGCAAACTCGCGGGCCGAAACCGGGTAGGTACCGAGCGTTTCGATGGCGGGGCCGGCGGCTACCGGCGTGCCCAGCGCCAGGCTAGCGGGGGTAGTGGTGGCAGTAGTAGGCTTGCTGGTTTGGCAGGCGGCCAGCTGGAGCAGCGTGGCAGCAGCGGCACCAGCCAACGGAAGGCGGGAATGCATAGACGAAGAAAGGAATCGGCCTGATTAGCTAGGAAAGTCAACGCGCAACGCTTCAGGCACAATGCTGGTGCAATTTTACGAATAAAACCCCGGCTTGCGGCCGCCCGGCCAGGGCGGGCGGACGGGCTAGCCCAGCGGCCGGCTCCAAAAACAGCGGGCGGGCGGCCTTTCCTGCCGTCCGCCCGCTGCAACTGGTAGCGTAATAAAGCGCTAGATGAGTGTTTTGCTTAAGTGGCAAACGGTGTGCGAATTGCGCTCAAAAAACTCTACCTGGTCCATAATGCGCGACACCAGGGCCATGCCCATGCCGCCCTTGCGCCCCTGCTGAATGTAGGCCCGCAGGTCGGGATTAGGCACTTTGCCGGGGGGTAAAAAGAGCGTATTGCCGTGGTCCTCAATCTCAATGTCGAGGTGTTGGTCGGCCAGCACCAGCAGCAGGTCTAAGAATTGGGTAGCATCCTCGCCATTGGCGTGAATGATGAAATTGGCCACCACTTCATCCACTGCCAGCACCACCTGATTGACCAGCAAATCATTGCGCTTGGCACTTAGCAAAAAACCGCGCACGAAGTCGCGCACCTGCTGAAGGTTCTGGCGCGAGCAGCTAATGCGGATGCGGTCTTGCATGGATGGTAAAGTATAAATTATAGCTTATGAAGTATGAATTGGCCGGTGCAGGCAGGTTGAGGCTAGCTGGGCCACTTCGTAACTCATAGCTTATAATTCATAACTGAATTAGGCGGCTTGGGCTTCCTGCTCAGTCGGCACGATGGTCATGAGCGAGTCGAGGCCGAGAATTTCAAATACGTTAAAAACCTTTTCCTGCATATTGTAGAAAACTAATTTTACATTAGAATCCTGCAAGCGCTGCAAATGGGAAATGAATACGCCCAGGCCAGCCGAGGAAATGTAGCTAAGCTTCTGGCAATCGATGAGAACTTTCTTGTAATTGAGCAGCTCAGGCTTGTTGAGCTCGGTGTCGAGCACGACGGCCGAGGAGGCGTCTAGCTCGCCATCCAGGAAGAGCGTAAGGGTGGTATCGGCAGGTTGAGCGGTTACTTTCATAATAGGCCCCATACGGTGGGGCTAGCCTTGAGGTTGGGCAGCTTTGAACTTGATGACGAGCAGCGTCTGGTCGTCGTGCAGGGGCAGGCCCTTGCTAAACTCCTGCACGTCGTGGCGGATGTGGCGGTTGATTTCCTCGGCCGACTGGTAAAACGACTCGCCTAGCATGCGGGCCAGGCGCTCCTCGCCGTATTCATCGCCGCTGGCATTGCGGGCTTCCAGAATACCATCGGTGTAAACCACCATCACGTCGCCGGGATTATAATCCCAGAATTGATTTTTGACGTGCTTGCCGTAGTTGCCATCGCGCAGAATGCCCAGGCCCAGGCCCTCGCTGCGGAAATAGCTGACCTCTTCTTTAATAGAGTGGTAATACAGCGTATGGCAGTGGCCCGCCCGGGCAAAGCTAAAGCCCCCGGCCTCGTAGTCAATTAAGTAGAAGGCAGCAGTGATAAACGACGAGCGCTCGAGGCAGTGCGTCAGGGCCTCGTTGGCCTTCACCATAAAGCGGTGCGGGTCGGGGTAGCGGTCGCGGTCTTTCTTGGCTAGGGGGTTGGGCTGCATCAGGGCGTGAAAAATTCCCTTCATCTGGGCCGTGTGGAAGGCAGCCGTCACACCCTTGCCCGACACGTCGCCGATGAGCACGGCCAGCCGCTGGCCCGGCAGGTGCAGAAAGTCGTAGAAGTCGCCCCCAACTTCCTTGGCTGCCTGGGCGTAGGTGCTGATTTCAAACCAGTTATCGGTAGGCAGATGCTTCGGAATAAGGCTCTCCTGCACCAGCGCCGCGATGCGTAGCTCATCCTGCGCGCTCTGGCTGATGCGGGCCTCCTGGGCGAGCTGGAGGTTTTCGAGGCTCAGCACCGTTTGGGTGGTGAACGTGTGCAGGATGCTCAGGTCTTCGGGGTCGAAGCCAGCCTGTTCTTTCTTCAGTAGCACCAGCACGCCATAATCGTGCGTGGCGCTGCGTAGCGGCAGCACTGCCACCGAACCGTAGGGCTGGCTGAAGCCAGTGAGACGCTGGGAGCGGTTGAGGTCGTTATCAACGATTTCGGCCTGGGAAGTAGCTAGCAGGGCGGATACTTGGGGCTGCAGCGCCGCTAGGTCGGCCGGCGTCAGCTCGTGCAGCAGCGGCACGGGCGGCGGGCTAGCCAGGTCGGCCGACTGGTGATGGGTATCAAGCCAGGCCGTGTCGGCGTGAATAGTTTGCACGGCCGAAGTGAAGAGCGCCTGGTAAATTTCGGGGGCCGTCTGGCCACGCTGAATAATCTGGCTAAGCTGCTGCAAGCTCAGTATTTCGGCCCGCCGCTGCTCATACACATCGGCAATGGGTAGGTTGAATAAGGTGACAGCCAGGCCCGCCACAGCGTAGAAAACCGCGAAAAACGAAGTCAGCACCAGAAAGGCCTGCTGCGTAGGTGGGGCCAGCAGGACGGGGTCGGCCTGCGCCCCGCGCAGGTAAAACAAGAACAGCAGCAGAAAGCCCAGCACCCCTAGCTGCAACAAAATGGCCTGTATTTTCTGCCCCTGGCTCAAGTAAGCTACCCACCGCTGATGCCCGCTCAGATACACCCCAAACAACCCTAGACCGGTGATAACGGCCACGCGCAAAAAATCCGGCGTCTGCCACACAAACAGCTGAAATAGCAGGGCGGCCCCCAGTAGCAACTCAAAAGTCGTCCACTCGCGCTGGAGCCGGGGGCTACCGCGGAAGCTGACCAGTGAGCGCCAGACGTAAAGCGTTTGGGCCAGCAGGATGATAAACAGCGCCAGGCTGATAGTATAGGCCGCCGCCGCCGTGGCATTGCCCGGTAGCGGCAGCGTGCGCGCATCAGTCAGCTGCACAAACGTTTGGACGCTCACCAGCAGTGCCGTGAGCACGAACCCGCGCCAGAACAGGCGCCGTAGCACCGGCAAAAAACTGTGCCCCACCAACGGATTGGGTTGGAAGCGGGCGTAGAGAAAAACGCTGGCCGCAAAGCCGCCCTGCGCCAGCAAAAGCAGCCAGCGCGGCCAGTCGGCCGGCAGGCCCAGCACAGCGCGGCCCTGGCTAAGGGTGCCTAGCAGCAGCAGCAGCCAGCACCCGGCAGCTACTGCTATCAGCCACACCGAACGGCTAAATTTGGGCATAGAATAAACGGTAAAAATAAAGCGGAGCGGCTCGCGATACCTAACGCCCCAATTACCCGACCAGAAAAGACAAAGCGCAAAACTACGACGGAGCCTGGCAGGTCCGGTTAGGTGCGTAAACTTTAGCCATAAATGCTTGAAATACAAGCAAAAATGCTGGCACTGCGCAGCACGGAGCGAACGCCCTGCGCAGTGGCCGGCTAGCGGCTCGAATAGTTGGGCGCCTCGCGGGTAATCTGCACGTCGTGGGGGTGGCTTTCGCGCAGGCCGGCCCCGGTGATGCGCACAAACTGCGCGGCTTGTAAGGCGGCCAGGTTGGCCGCGCCCACGTAGCCCATGCCGGCGCGCAGGCCACCCGCCATCTGGTACAGCACCTCGCCCACGCCGCCCTTGAAGGGCACGCGGCCCACAATGCCTTCGGGCACGAGTTTCTTCACGTCGTCCTCGGCATCCTGAAAATAGCGGTCCTTCGAGCCGTCTTCCATCGCCTCGACCGAGCCCATGCCACGATAGCTCTTGTACTTGCGGCCTTCGTAAATAATGAGCTCGCCGGGCGCCTCTTCGGTGCCGGCCAGCAGCGAGCCGACCATGACGGCAGCCGCCCCACCGGCTAGGGCCTTCACGATATCACCCGAAAACTTGATGCCGCCATCGGCCACGATAGTAGCGCCGGTGCCCTCGACGCCGCGCGCGGCCTCCAGCACCGCCGACAGCTGCGGCACCCCAATACCGGCAATAATGCGCGTGGTGCAGATGGAGCCGGGGCCCACGCCCACTTTCACTACGTCGGCGCCGGCCTCGGCCAGGGCGCGGGCGCCGGCGGCGGTAGCCACGTTGCCAGCCATCACGGCCACACTGGGGTGCTCCTTTTTGATGAGGCGCACGGCATCGAGCACGCCCCGGCTGTGGCCGTGGGCCGTGTCGATGCTGATGAGGTCGACGCCGGCCTCCACAAGGGCGGCCACGCGCTGGAGCAGGTCGGCCGTAACGCCTACGGCGGCGCCCACGCGCAGGCGGCCCTGGCTGTCTTTGCTGGCCTGGGGCGAGCGGCGGCGCTTGCGAATGTCCTTGTAGGTCATCAGGCCGGTGAGGCGGCCGTCGGCATCCACCAGGGGCAGCTTGTCCACCTTGCGGTCTTGCAGCATGTCTTCGGCGGCGCGCTGGTCGATGCCGGCGGGGGCCGTCACGAGGCGGTCGAGCGGCACCATTACCGTGGTAACGGGCGCGGTAAAGTCCTTCTCAAAGCGCAGGTCGCGGCTCGTGAGGATGCCCACCAGGCGGTGGTCGGCCTCTACTACCGGAATGCCACCAATGTTGTGCTTGCGCATCAAGTTGCGGGCATCGGCCAGGCTAGCGGTGGGGGGCAGCGTAAATGGGTCCTGAATAAGCGCCGACTCCGAGCGCTTCACGCGGCGCACCTGCTCGGCTTGCTTGTGGATGCTCATGTTTTTGTGCACAATGCCGAGGCCGCCGGCCTGGGCCAGCGCAATGGCCATGTCGGCTTCCGTCACGGTATCCATAGCGGCCGATAGCAAGGGCAGGTGCAGCCGGATGCTGGGGGTGAGCTGGGTG
Source organism: Hymenobacter sp. BRD128 (assembly GCF_013256625.1). Taxonomy (NCBI): domain Bacteria; kingdom Pseudomonadati; phylum Bacteroidota; class Cytophagia; order Cytophagales; family Hymenobacteraceae; genus Hymenobacter; species Hymenobacter sp. BRD128. The sequence continues at coordinate 3,212,976 of NZ_CP053908.1, read as the reverse complement.
CCGGGGTCGCAGTCGCGGGGGAGCACCTCCGAGTAAGCGGGCAGCAGCAGGACGTCGTCGTAGGTCAGGGCCTCGAAGGCGATTTTGGGGGTGGCGTGGTCGGCCATAGCAACAGGGGGTTTAACAGAAAACCTTATTGCCAGACAAATATACGACGCGTTTGCCCAGCAACGCCCGTATTTCATCGACCAAGGTATCAACTAGGCCAGCCGCCACCTCGTTCATACGAGTAAGAAGCTAAGCCCTTCTGCTCACCCTACCGACTTATTACTCATGTTTAAGAAATTCCTTTTCCGTGCCCTGCCGGTGCTGCTGCTCAGCTCGCTTGCCCTTAGCTCCTGCGTAATTCATGAGTACGACCGGGGCCGGGGCTACCGCGGCCACGACCACGACCACGGTCGGGGGCACTACGGCTATGGTTATGGTCGTTAGCCCGGCTGTTTGCTAAAAGATTGATAACCAGTTAATGGCTCGCCCGCGTGGGGCGAGCCTTTCGTAAAAACAAAAAGACTCGCCCCACGCGGGACGAGCCTTTCCAACAGGTTCCTTTTCCACAAGAAAACCAACTCGGTGCGCCGGCCGGGCCGGGGCGATACTAGCGGCTAAAGCGCGGAACGGGGTTCCGCTGGCCAGGCCTGCTGTGCAACGGTAGGCAGCAAAAAGCGAGCCGTTGCGCAACATTTACAATACAAAATTAACATTGACAGCCTGCAAGTCCCTTATAAAAATCGCTCAGTGCGTGACAATTCTCGCTGAATAGCGGTATCAGCCTATTAAACAGCTAAAATCAGCCGAGCAATTCAGCGTTTTCGCCCGTGGCCGGGCGGCCTTGGGCGGCCGAGTAGTGGCGGTGCAGCCAGCGGCTGAGGCCGCCTAGCCCGGGCATTAGAACGCGCTCGGTGATGTTGGCCTGGTCCAGTTTATCGCGCACTTCCCACTTGAGGCTAGCGGGCAGGCGAATGCGAAAGTACAATTCGGGGTGTTGCATGAGCCAGGTGTGCAGCATGGCCTCGGGCGTGCTCATGAGCGAAAACAGCGCGTACTGATGCACGATGCGCGCATCGAGCGAGGGCGGCTCCAGAAACAGCACAAAGGGCTCGGCCTGCAAGCCGGACAGCGTGGGCAGGCTCGGCAGGGTGGGGGCTAGCAGCTCGGTGGTGAACACATTGGAGCCTTCGCCGGCCAGCGCGTCGCGCAGGATGGGCGGCAAATGCTCGGCGGCCTTCACGTAGTTCAGGGCCCAAATAATGCCGTCCTGGTGGTAGGCCGTCAGGTCGTCGGTGGCAAAATGCAGGGCCACGTAGGGCGAGTACGTCCAGTCGAGCAGGCGCGTGGGCAGGCCATGGTGCTGGGCCAGGGCCAGCCAGTCCCACACGGTGGCGCTGGGCGGGGTAGTGGTATCGCGGGCATACTTACGGAAGTTGCGCAGCAGGTGGTGCTCCAAGAGGTGATAATTGCCCCCTAGCCGCTGTAAGCTGGTACTGAGCGTATAGCCAAAGCTGCGCATGCCCCGGTACACAAACGGTGAGCGGTAGCGCCCCAGCCGGGCATCCCAGGTTTCGCGAAACAGCAGGTCTTGCAAGTGCTGCCAGCTCTGGGCTTCAAAATCATTGGCGGCAGGCTTGGTTGGCATGGGGTGAAGATAAGCGCGCGGGTGGCTAGGGTTCTGCACAAAATAAAGCCCGTCGTACTACGCGGGGCGCAACACGACGGGCTTTATCGACAAATGTATGCCGGGCTATTCCGGGAAATCAGCCCCGTTGCCGATGTGGGCGTACTGCTCGATTTCGGCCTTGATGGTCGTAAACTTATCGAGCGCGCCCTTCACGGCGGCCTTGCCCAGCGGCAGGTGCACGGGCGGGTTTTCCATGCGCACGAGGTCAAACATGGCCTGGGCGGCGCGCTCGGGGTCGCCGGGCTGGTTGCCGCTGGCTTTCTGAATGTTGGCCAGGTTCTGGCCCGCCGTGGGGCGGTAGTCGGCAATGGCCGGCTCGGTATACGTGGCCGAGCGCCCGGCCCAGTCGGTGCGGAAGCCGCTGGGCTCCACATTGGTAACGTGAATGCCGAGCGGCCCTACCTGCGCGGCTAGGCTCTCGCCGATGCCTTCGAGGGCGAATTTGGAGCCGTTGTAGATGCCCACCCCCGGAAAAGCCCGCAGCCCGCCAATGCTCGTGATGTTGAGAATGTGGCCGCTCTTGCGCTCGCGCAGGTGCGGCAGCACGGCGCGCAGCACCCGCAATGGCCCAAACACGTTGATGTCGAACTGCCGCTGCACCTCTTCGTCGGGCACCTCCTCGATGGGGCCTAGCGAGCCGTAGCCGGCGTTATTCACCACCACGTCGAGGTGGCCGAGCCGGGCAATGGCGTCGGCCACGGCTTGCTTAACGGCCGCCTCATCGGCCACGTCGGCTACCAGCCCAAGGCCGTTGGCGCCCGCTTTTTGGGTAAACTCGTCGGCTTGGTCTGGCTGGCGAAAAGTGGCGGCTACCTTGTCGCCTTTGGCGAGGGCCAGCTCGGCCAGGTGCTTGCCAAAGCCGGTGCTGACGCCGGTAATAAACCAGTGTTTGGTCATGGGTAAATCAGAAATTAGGAGGAAAACAATGGGCCTAAGACGCCCAAACGGGCCCAATTGTTTGCGGCCAAAAGCGAAAGCGAAAATGCTGCGATTCTGGCTAGCACCTCTCGTTTAGAATGGCTAGCCCGCGCTGCTTGGCAGTAAGCACCCTTATCCACGCAAAACCGGTGGATGCAGTCGCGCACTGCTATTTTTTCGTGTAAATACCGCTCAGCACTGCCGAAACGCTCTTTATGTTTGTACTAGCACAACTTTTTTTGTGCCTACGCATGAACTTCTTGTACTGACAAAGCAGATTCTAGGACGCACCAAGGCGCTTCTTGGTGAGTTTAGTCGGAATGTGCTTCATTGGTTCATCGGGCCACGGGTGCTTCGGATAGCGGCCTTTTAAGTCCTTCCGCACCTCAAAATAACCTTTCTCCCAGAAGCTGCGCAGGTCGCGCGTGACTTGCGCCGGCCGGCCGCCGGGCGACAGCAGGTGCAGCAGCAGCGGCACCCGGCCGTCGGCCACGGTCGGCGTCTGGGTGAGGCCAAATAATTCCTGCAGCTTCACCGCCAGCACCGGCGCGGCGGGGTCGCTGTAGTCGAGGGTGATGAGCGAGCCGCTGGGCACTTCGAGGGCGGCGGGGGCTAGCCGGTCGAGCTCCTGGCGCTGGGCCCAGCCGCCGGGCAGGCGGGCCAGCAGGGGCTCCGTCAGGTCGAGGCGCTGCACCTGGTCGAGGCTTTTGAGGCCGTTCAGGTGCGGGCCCAGCCACCCGGGCAAGTCGGCCAGCAGCGTGTCGTCATCGAAGGCTGGCCAGGTTTCGGCACCCGCTTCGTCCACGTGCTGCCGCACAAACTCCAGCCGCTGCTGCAGCTGGCGGGCGCCAGCCGTCCAATTAAGCTTGGCCAGCCCCGCCTCCTGCAAATAAGCTAGCAGGGCTTGGGCTACCAGCTCGGCATTGGGTTGGCCGATAGTTTTTTCTTCCAGCAGCAACGCCCCCAGGCGGCGTACGCGGCGGCCCACTACGCGCTGGGCAGCGGGGTCGAAGCGCACTTCCTCCACGGTGGTGATTTGCTCGCCGAAGGCCGCTTCCAGCTCCTCCCGGTCGAGGGGGGCGGCCAGAGTGGCGCGGGGCGCAGTGGCCGTGCCCGCCAAGTAAGCCACCGCAAAAAACTCGGCCCGTGGGTCCACATCCTCCGTGCGCAGGCTCACGCGCTGGCCCGTGATGAGGCGCAGGCGGTCGGGCGCTTCGCGCTGGGCTAGCCGGTCGGGGTAGGCCAGCGCCGTAAGCAGGCCGATGGGCGCATTGGCCAGCGCGTAGCCCTGGCCGGTGGACGCGGCGGCTTTGGGCAGGCGGCTTTGCAGGTGGCGGGCCACGTCGCGCACGCGTTGGCGCGTGGCCTGATGCAGGGCTAGCCCGGCCAGCGGCGGCCGGCCACTAGCCAGGGCTTCGAGGCGCAGGCGCAGGTCGGGGGGCAGGGGGCGCGGGTCATTGGGCGTGGCCCAGCGCAGCAAGTCGCGCTCGGCCAGTAGGGCGGCCAGGGCGGCGGCGGCTGGGCCGTGGCCCAGCTCGGTGCCGCGCACCACGAGGTGGCCCAGGCGCGGCGGCAGGCCCAGCTTGGCCAGTTGGCGGCCGTGGGGCGTGGGGATTAATTTGGAAGCAGAAAGCAGGAGTGAGGAATTCTCCAGCGGCGATTCCTCATTCTTGTTTTCTGCTTCCAAATTAAAGCCGCCCGCCACCGCGCCCAGCCGCACCAGCAGCTCGCGCGCCTGGGCCACGGCGGCGGCGGGCGGCGCATCGAGCCAGCGCAGGCTAGCCGGGTCGTGAGCGCCCCAGAGAGCCAGCTCCAGCACAAGGCCGCTGAGGTCGGCGGTGTGAATTTCGGGCGGGCGGTGGGCGGGCAGCAGGTGGTGCTCGGCTTCGGTCCAGAGGCGGTAGCAGGTGCCGGGCGCGAGGCGGCCGGCGCGGCCCCGGCGCTGGTCGGCGGCGGCGCGGGCCACGGGCACGGTTTCGAGGGTGGTGAAGCCGGTGCGCGGCACAAAGCGCGGCACCCGCGCAAAGCCGCCGTCAACCACCACCCGCACGCCCTCGATGGTGAGGCTGGTTTCGGCAATGCTGGTGGCCAGAATCACCTTGCGCCGGCCGGCCGGGGCGGGGCGCAGGGCGTCGTCCTGGGCGTCGAGCGGCAGCTCGCCGTGCAGCAGGTGCAGGTCGGTGTCGGTGGGTAGGCTGTCGCCAAGCTTTCTGGCCACGCGCTGCAAGTCGGCCACGCCGGGCAGAAACACGAGCACGTCGCCTGTGTGCCTAGCCAGGGCTTCGCGCACCTGGCCGGGCACCAGCTCGGCCAGCCGCTCACTGGGCTTGTTGGGCAGGCTAGCCGCCCGGCGCGGGTCGAGGTAGTGCGTTTCGATGGGAAATAAAAAGCCGGCGCTGCTCACCACCGGCGCGGGCAGCCACTGCCCCAGCCGGTGGGCCTCCAGGGTGGCCGACATCAGCACAATGCGCAGCTCGGGCCGCAGCACGGCCTGGGCGTCGAGGGCCAGGGCTAGCCCCAGGTCGGCGTTGAGGCTGCGCTCGTGAAATTCGTCGAAGATGAGGCAAGCCACGTCTTCCAGCGCCGGGTCGTCTTGCAGCATCCGGGTCAGGATGCCTTCGGTAATAACCTCGATGCGCGTGCTGGCCGATACGTTGCTGTCGAGGCGCACGCGGTAGCCCACGGTGCGGCCCACGGGCTCGCCCAGCAGCTGGGCCAAGCGAGCGGCGGCGGCGCGGGCGGCCAGCTGGCGCGGTTCGAGCACCAGAATTTTCTGGCTAGCCGGGCGCCACGCGGCGCCTAGCAGCACCAGCGGCACGACGGTAGTTTTGCCGGCGCCGGGCGGCGCTTCGAGCACGGCGCGCGCATTGGCTGAAAGCGCCGCCAGCAGCTCGGGCAGGGCGGCTACAACGGGTAAATCGGGCAGGGACGGAAGGCGGAAGGCGGCGGACACCCGCCAAAATTACACCCGCTCTAGGCGCCACAGGTCCACACTTACCGGCCCGCCGGCGTGCAGCACGGGCTCGCCCACGGGCGTGGGCAGGCCGTGGCCTTCTACCAAATCGGAGTTATAACTCAATAGCTCGGCGGCGCGCAAGGGCCAGGCATGGTGCGCAATGCGGCCCCGATACAGCTTGTCGCCGCGCCCCGGCCCCATGCCCCCGGCCGCATACAGGCAGTAGCGCTCGGTGAGGAAAAACGCCAGGGAGTCGGGCTCGCTGGGCGGCAGCGTTTCGCCCAGCTGCCAGGTGGCGGCAAAGTGGCCCTCGGGCGCGCCGTTGTGCACGCGGTGGCCGATGTAGTGCAGGCGCGCGGGCGCGGGGCGTTCCAGCTTGAGGTGGGCCCGAAAATAAGGTAGGTGAAAGAACGTGCGCGCGGCCCACACTGCCAGCGGATTGCTGGCATCGAGCGAAAAAAACCACACGCCGGGCACGCCGTCGAGGTGCACGTAGGTACGCACATTCAGCTCCAAAAACTCGCGGGCGCCGGGCACGGGCGGCGTCACGCGGCTGCGCACATCCCACATCCGAAATGGCACTACCCCTAGCCAGGCCACGTCTTCGTGCGTATCGACTTGCAGGCGCGCCGGCAGCTGCGCCTGAATAAGCTCGGCTGGCACCGGCCAGTGCATAAACAGCAGGTCGCCCCACTCCTGATGCATCAGGGGCCGGCCGGCGGGGCGCTCGCGCAGGGCCAGGCGGCTGGCTAGGGTAGGGGATGGCATGGGAAAAGGAATAGAAAAACTGACAGGCGCTGCCCTGGCAAGCGCGCAAGAGCAACCAGAATTACACTCAGTACACGGGCACGCTAGGGTCCACTTGCAGGCTCCACGCGTCAATGCCGCCTCTCAAGTTAAGCAAATTTTCGCGCCCTAACCTGTGCTGCAAGTAGCCCAGCGCCTGCGCCGAGCGCACGCCGTGGTGGCAGATGAGCACTACCGGCCCCTCAGTACGGATTTCGGCGGCGCGGCGCGGAATTTCGCCCAGCGGAATGAGCACGCTGCCCGCGATGCGGCAGTAGTCAAACTCCATTTCCTCGCGCACGTCGATGAGCTGAATGTCTTCGCCGGCGGCGAGGCGGGCGTGCAGGGCGGCGGGGGTGAGGTCGGGCAGCATGACGCAAAAGTACCCTGGCGGGCTACCTTGCGCGGCTTTTCGGCCTTTGTTCTATGTTGCTTTTTTCCCTCGCTAGCCTGCCCGCCGACACCTGGGCCGCCGTGCGCGCCACCACGGCCCTCGAATGGGCGGCCGTGCTCACGGGCTTTGCCTGCGTGTGGCTGGCGGCCCGCGAGTCGCTGCTCAATTTTCCGGTGGCCATCTTCAGCTGCCTGCTCTACGTGGTCATTTATTACCGGCAGGGGCTGTATTCGGACAGCGGCTTGCAGGGAATTTTTATCGCCTTGAGCGCCTACGGCTGGTACGAGTGGCGCCACGGCGGCCGGGGCGATGCCGAGCTGCCCGTCACGCACGTCACGCCCGCCGAGTGGGGGCTGGCTGTTGCTTTTATCCTGGCCTACACGCTGGGCTCGGGCTACTACCTGGCCCACCACACCGATTCCTCGTTTCCGCACTGGGACAGCTTTACCACCGGCACGAGCATCGCCGCGCAGTTTTTGCTCATGCGCAAGCGCCTCGAAAACTGGTGGCTCTGGATTGTAGTCGATGCCATCTACGTGCCCATCTTGTGGGCTAAGCAGTTGTATCCTACCAGCTTGCTTTATTTTTTGTACCTGGGGCTAGCGGCCTACGGCTACTGGGAATGGCGGCGTGATATGCGGCGCCAGCCGGTAACGGCCTAAGGGATGGCTGTGCGCCGCATCTCCCTCACCGGCCCCGAATCGGCGGGCAAGAGCACGCTGGCCGCGCAGCTGGCGGCGCACTACGGCACCACCTTCGTGCCCGAATACGCCCGGCAGTACCTCGAAGCAAACGGCGCTAGCTACACCCTGGCCGACCTCGAAGCCATTGCCCGCGGCCAGCTCGCCGCCGAAGACGCGGCGGCTGGCCAGGCGGCCGGCCTGCTCTTTTGCGATACCGATTTGCTGGTCATTAAAATCTGGGCCGAAAATGCGTTTGGCACCTGTCCGGCCTGGGTGCTGGCCGAGCTGGCCAAGCCGCGCTACGCCCTCACCCTGCTGCTGGCCCCCGACCTGCCCTGGACGCCCGACCCGCTGCGCGAGCACCCCAACCCGGCGCAACGCTGGCATTTTTACAACTTGTACCGGCAGGAATTGCGGCAGCGCGGCTGGCCATTTGCCGAAATCGGTGGCCCGCCCGCCCAGCGGCTGGCGCAGGCCCTGGCAGCCACAGATGCGCGGCTAGCCGTTTAAGAACCGCTCAATGCTCACTACTCATCGCTCCCCGAAAAATGCCTACGCTCACCTCCGCCACCGCCCGCGTCGAAATTGCCGCCCACGGCGCCGAGCTCACGAGCTTCGTTGACCTAGCCAGCGGCCGCGAATACCTCTGGCCGGCCGACCCCGCGCAGTGGGCCCGCCACGCGCCGCTGCTGTTTCCGCTAGTGGGCAAGCTGCCCGACGATACGTACCTGCACGATGGCCGCGCCTACAAGCTGCCGCAGCACGGCTTCGCCCGCGACCAGGAGTTTCAGCTCATCGCGGAGGATGCCGCCAGCCTCACCTTCCAGCTGATGGCTAGCCCCGCCAGCCGGGCTATTTTTCCATTTGAGTTTGAGTTGCGGGTGCGCTACGAGCTGCGGGGCAGCGTGCTCACCGTGGGCTGGCACGTGCGCAACCCCGCCGCCGCGGGCCACGAGTTGCTGTTCAGCATCGGGGCGCACCCGGCGTTCAATTGCCCCCTGCGCCCGGAGGCGGGCGAGCAGTTCTCGGATTATGCTTTTCACTTCGACCACCCCGTAACCCTGGCGCGCCAACTCTTGCGCGGTGGCCTGCGCAGCGGCGAAACCGCCCCCGTGCTCACCAATGCGGCTACGCTGCCGCTCAGCTACGAGCTATTCAAGGACGATGCGCTCGTGTTCGAGCACTTCGACTTTACCCGCATTACCCTGCAAAAAACCGACCGCACCGGTCCTTTCGTGCGCATGCAGTTCAACGGCTTTCCCTACCTCGGGCTCTGGACCAAAAGCCCCGGCGCGGCCTTCGTGTGCATCGAGCCCTGGCAAGGCGTGGCTAGCCCCGTGGGCGCGCCGCAGGAGCTGCGCGATAAGGAAGGCATTCTGACCCTGGCGCCGAGCCAAATGTTTGACGCCAGCTATACCATCGAGATAGGCGCGTAGCCGGGGCTAGCGAAACTTCGGGTTGGAAATGCGCACGCGGTGGTTGATGATTTCTACCGCTTTATCCTTGGGATAATCGACCTGGAAGCTGAAGCGCAGCCGCTGGCTGGTGCCGGCGGGCAGCGTGAGCAGCCAGGTGAGCTTGCCGGTGCGCTCGTCTTGTTGGGCACCGCTGGCTTCGAGCACCTTCACGCTGATTTCCTTTTCTTCGGAGATGGGCACCTCGTCGAGCAGGCGCAGGCGCACGGTTTCGGCGTGGCGATTCAGCACGTTTAGCTCGTAGGTGAGGCGCACGCGGCGCTTGTCGCTGAGCGGCACGTTGCCGCTGAAGTCTTCGAGCTTGGCCCGGCCCACCACCAGCTGCGGGTCGTGGCCCAGCGCTACTTCGAGCGAGTCGTTGAAGGCGCGGTCTTCGAGGTCGGTGGTGCCCACGTACACGCCGTCGTGGTACACGTGGGCCTCATCGGGCAGTTGCAGGCCCTCCCAGCCGCTCACTTTGGTTTGCAGCACCACCTGCTCCGACACGCGGGGTACGGCCAGGTACTCGGGGTGGGCAGGCAGCGGCACGGCGGGCAACGTCAATTCGCGGCGGCGGCCGGGGGCTAGCGTCACGGGCTCGGGCACCTCGTAGCGCGAGCCCTGCGTGACGGCGGCGGGGCGGCCCTTGGCGGTGCCTTTCACCACAAATTCGTCGACCCGGCCCTCGCCGTTCTGACGGCCGCTGCCATAGTTTAGCTCCCAAGGCACCAGCTGCGGGCGCGATACATCGCCTACTTCGTAGCGCATCAGCACCACGGCTACCTGCTGCCAGGCCAGGCCCGTGCGGTTGGTAAGCTGCCCGTGCGTCACAAACCGCACCTCGCGGCCGCTGGCATTGGCCCGGATATCGAGCGAAGGCCGCCACGCACTACGGTTGTTCAGAAAATAGCGTAGCGTCAGCGGCATGGTGCCGGCACGGGCGGCCCGCACCACCAGCACCTGCCGGTCGCCGGCGCCGGTTTCGGAAGCCCGCGGCTGCAACAGTCCAATCTGGCTTCTGAGCGTGGTCAGGCGGCTTTCCAGGCGGTTGGTTTCCTGCTGAATGGCGGGCAGGCGGGTGCGCATCAGGGTGGCGCCCTTCTGCACCTCGGCGCTCCAGTTGGCCTGCGTGCCCGAGGGCAGCGTTTGGTTGGCCAGCAAAAAGGCTTTTTCCTGCTTCAGCCCTTCCAGCTCGCCTTCGGTAGCGCGCCGCTCCGTTTCGGCCTTGGCCAGGCTATCAACGGCGGTAGGGTTGAGGGGCGCGGCGGGGGCTAGCTGTTCGTCGTTGTCTTCTATCGAGAGCAACTCGGCGCCTTCGCCCAGCTGTACTTCCATGCCATCGGCATCGACGCGAGGCGATAAGCCACTCACCAGCAACCGGTTGAGGCCAGCGGCCAGCGTTACGGTGCCCCGGTGCTCTAGCGCCGTGCCGTTGAGGTAAACGATGACGTGCGTAAGGGGCGGCTTCACGGCCACGCGCGGCGTGGGTTGTGCAAAGACCGAAGCAATCGGCAGTAGTAGAACTACTAAAAGAGGGTAACGGAGGAGCATAGGCCTTGGCCGGCCACTAAGCGCCAGCGCGGCAAAGCTACTCGGCCAGGCCGGTCAGCAGCGGGGCTAGCTGCCCCTAAGCGTACTCACACTTCCACCGGCCGCCGGCGGTTGTAGTCGGGTTCCCAGTCATTGATGGGGCGCGAGATACCGGGCGGCAGGTCGATGTCGGGCAGGCCGGGGTCGTGGGGCTCGCCGCCGCCATCGTCGCCGCCCGAGGAAGGCGGGGGAGGGGGCGGCACGTGCCGGCGCTTCGGCATCACCAGAAAGAAGGTGAATACGGCCAGCAAAAACAGGGCGCAAAGAAGCTGGTGCATAACGAAAGGCCGATAGCGACTACACGAAAAAAGGTCCGAAGGCTGCCTACCCCCAACGCAAAGCGCCGGGCTGGCGTTGCGGGCTGCTGTGTTCTGCTAAGATAGCTGATAGCCAGCCAACCACACAAGTGCCCCCGGCCGCGCCGGGCCAGGGCGTATCTTTGCGGCCTGTTTAGGGGTGCTGGCCGGGAAAACCCGGGCTGGCTGAGATGACACCCATCGAACCTGAACCGGGTAATGCCGGCGCAGGGAACAAACAATCCGCGAACGATTTTGCCCGCCCGCCGACCCCTGGCGGGCGGGCGCGTGCTGCTTTTTTGTCGTTATTATGTTGAAAACTGTACTCCTCGCGGGCACGGCGCTGCTGGCGCTGGTGGCTGCCCCGGCGCGGGCGCAAGGCTCCGTGGCTGGCCAGCTCACCGATGCCGCTACCGGTGCCGCGCTGCCCGGTGCCACTGTGGTGCTCACCGACCGGCCCACCATCGGCACCGTCACTGATGCCAATGGGCGCTTTGTGCTGCCCGCCGTGCCGGCCGGCGCGCACACGCTGCAAGTGCGCTTTGTGGGCTTCGAATCTATTAGCCAGCTTTTGCAAGGCCAGCCCGAGGCCCAGCAACTGGCTCCGCTAGCCTTACGCACGGCCCGCAACCTCACGCCCGAGGCCGTAGTCACGGCTACCCGCGCCAATGAGCGCACCGCCACCACTTACCAAAACGTGAGCCGCGAGCAACTGCAAGCCCGCAACTTCGGCCAGGACTTGCCTTACCTGCTCGACCAGACCCCGAGCGTAGTCACGACTTCGGACGCGGGTACGGGGGTAGGCTACACGGCCCTGCGCATCCGGGGCACCGATGGCACCCGCATCAACGTGACGCTCAACGGCGTGCCGGTGAACGAGGCCGAAAGCCACGGCGTGTTCTTCGTCGATTTGCCCGACCTAGCCAGCTCCATTCAAAGCATTCAGGTGCAGCGCGGCGCCGGGCCCAGCACCAACGGCGCGGGTGCCTTCGGGGCTAGCTTGAACGTGGAAACGCTTGGCCTGCGGCCCAAGCCGTATGCCGAAATTAACAACTCGGCCGGCTCGTTTGGCACCTGGAAAACGACCGTGGCCGCCGGTACGGGCCTACTCAACAACTACTTCACGCTCGATGCCCGCGCCTCGCGGGTGCAGAGCGAGGGCTACATCGACCGGGGCTGGTCGCGGCTCAAGTCGCTGTATTTGGCGGGCACTTATTCGGATGAAAAGACGCTGCTGCGTGCGCTCGTCATCACGGGCTACGAAACCACTTACCAGGCGTGGTATGGGCTAGCGGATTCTTTATTAACCAAAAACCGCCGCTACAACGAGGCCGGTACCGACTACGGCCAGCACCTGCCGGCCTATAAAAATCAGACTGACAACTACCAGCAGGATTATTACCAATTCCTGATTTCGCGCCAGCTAGCCCCCAGCTTAAACTTGAGCGTGACGCCCTTCTGGACGCGTGGCGGCGGCTACTACGAGGAGTACAAGGCCAACCAGAATTTTGCAATGTATGGCATCAGTGGGCCGGTGTACCAGCCGCGCGCGGGCGGCGGCTTCGACACGCTCACGACCACCGACGTTATCCGGCGCCGCTGGCTCAAAACCGACCTCTACGGCGCCACCTACGCTTTGCAATTGCGACCCACGGCCGGGGGCTTCCTCACCGAAGCTACCCTGGGCGGGGCCGTGGTGGGCTACCGCGGCCAGCACTACGATGAGCTGACCTGGGCGCAGCGCGGCACCAATATTCCGGAAACCGGCACGCCCTACTACTCCGAGCCCAATGCCCATAAGCTCGACGTGAATACCTACCTGCGCGCCACCGTGGCGCTGAGCGAAAAGCTGGCCGCCTTCGGCGACGTGCAGTTTCGGCACGTGGCCTACGAGCTGTTTGCGCCCGACGGCAGCCCTGGCGGCGGCAAAAGTCAGCAGACTATCAACTTCAATTTCCTAAACCCCAAGGGTGGCCTCACCTACCAGGTGAAAGATGGGCTAGCGGCCTACGCCTCCTACGCGCTGGCCCAGCGCGAGCCCACCCGCACCGACTACACTGATACACCCGCCGCCCGCCGCCCCACGGCCGAAAAGCTGCACAATGTGGAAGTGGGCCTGCGCCGCACCACGGGCCCGTTTCAGTGGTCGGCCAACTACTACCTGATGCTGTACCGCGACCAGCTGGTGCTTTCGGGCCACCTCGACGACGTGGGCAACCCCATCCACACCAATGTGCGCGATTCCTACCGCACCGGCATCGAGCTGCAGGCCACCACGGTGCTCTGGAATAAGCTGACTATCAGCCCTACGGCCACCATCAGCCGCAATAAAATCAACAACTACACCGACTATCTCGCCGACTACGACAACGGCGGCGAGCGCGGCACCGAGTTCAAGCAAACTGATATTTCCTTCTCCCCCGCCCTCACCTTCGCCTATACTGTAGAATACGAGCTGCTGCCCGGTCTGCGGCTAGCCACGCTGGCCCGCTACGCCAGTCGCCAGTACCTCGACAACACGGCCACCGCCAGCCGCAGCATCCCGGCCTATTACGTGCAGGATGTGCGCGCCCGCTACCTCTGGCACCCCGCAAAGCTGGGCTTCCGCGAAATCGAGCTGGCCGCCGTGCTCAACAACGTGCTGGGCGCCACCTACGTGAACAACGGCTACACCTACGGCTACCTCAGCGGCGGGCGGGCGCAGTATTTCAGCTACTACTACCCGCAGGCCCGCCAGCATTTCCTGGCTTCAGTGAATTTGCGCTGGTAGAGGCGGCCTTGCCAACTCTGTAAAAGCCCGGTCGTAATTCGGCCGGGCTTTTCCGTGGGCAAAACCTTGCGCTAGGCAGGGCTGTATCTTTGGGTATATAACGGTGGCGTTTGCCTGCCGCTAGCCCTGTTACATGCTCCGTTTCCTTTTTGCGCTTTTGCTGCTGAGCAGCTGCCTGCCTGCGCGGGCGGGCGGGCTAGCCCCGGCCGGGCCCGCCCCCATCACCATCGCCGCGGCGGCCGACCTCAAGTACGTGCTCGATTCGCTGGTCACGATTTTCAACCGCCAGCACCCGCAAGGCAAAGTGACGGTGGTGTATGGCTCATCGGGCAAGTTCTACGAGCAGCTTAGCCACGATGCGCCGTTCGATATATTTTTCTCGGCCGACAGCGACTATCCGCAGCGCTTGCAGCAGATGGGCCGCACGGCCGGCGCGCCCGTGCCCTACGCCCTGGGCCGCCTCGTACTGTGGAGCAAGAAGCTGAACCCCAGCGCGAAAGGGTTGAATACGCTGCTCGACCCGCAGGTGAAGCGCGTGGCCATTGCCAACCCCGCCCACGCCCCCTACGGCCGCAAAGCCGAAGAAGTATTGCGCCACTACAAGCTCTACGACCAAGTAAAACCCAAGCTGGTGCTAGGCGAAAACATCGGCCAAACGGCCCAGTACGCTGTCACCGGCGCCGCCGACGTGGGCCTGCTTGCCTACTCGCTGGCCCTGAGCCCCGAGCTGCGCCGGGCCGGGCAATTTTATCTTATTCCGACCACCGCGCACACGCCCTTGCAGCAAAGCTACGTGGTGCTGAAACGCGCCAGCGGCAACGCTACGGCTAGCACTTTTGCCACGTTTATGGCTAGCCCGGTGGCTCGGCAGGCGCTGAAAAAATACGGGTTTGGGCTGTAAAACCGGCCATCAAAAAACGCCTGTCATGCTGAGCTTTGCTTACGAAGCATGACAGGTAAACCTTACTTATACGAATGCCCCCGACTACTGGCAAACCCTGCGCCTCACGCTAGCCCTGGCTGCCTGCACTACGGCGCTGCTGCTGCTGCTGGGCCTACCGCTGGCCTACGCCCTGGCTAGCTGGCGCGGCCGCCTCAAGCCGCTGGCCGAGGCGGTGGTGAGTCTGCCGCTGGTGCTGCCGCCCACCGTTATCGGGTTTTACCTGCTGGTGGCCTTCAGCGACAGCAGCGCGCTCGGCCGGTTTTTGATTGAGAAGCTGGGCGTGAGTTTAAATTTCACCTTTCCCGGTATTTTGCTAGGGTCGCTGGTGTATAGCCTGCCGTTTATGGTGCAGCCCTTGCAGGCGGGATTTGGGCAGGTGCCGCGCTCGCTGCGCGAGGCCGCCTACACGCTGGGCAAGTCGCGCCTCACCACCCTGTGGCGGGTGCTGCTGCCCAATATACGGCCGGCTCTATTGAATGGAATGGTGCTCACCTTTGCCCACACGCTGGGCGAATTCGGAGTGGTGCTGATGATAGGCGGCAGCCTGCCGGGCCGCACCCGCGTGGCCTCCATCGCCATCTACGACGAGGTGCAGAGCCTGCACTACGCCCAGGCCAATGCCTACGCCTTCACGCTGCTGGGCGTGGCATTCGTCATTCTGGTGGCGCTGTATTGGTTTACCAGGCGCAACGCGGCCCGCCTATCGTAAGAAGAACGTGCTAGATTTTCACCTTCGCAAAGCCCTGCTCACCGCCGCCGGCCCGCGCATCCTCGATGTGCGCCTGACTCTGGCGCCCGGCGAGCTGCTGGCCATCAGCGGCCCTAGCGGCGCGGGCAAAACCACGCTGCTGCGCCTGCTGGCCGGCCTCGACCGGCCCGACGGTGGCTTTATTCAGGCTGCCGGCCACACCTGGTATAGCCAGGAGCGCCGCCAGTGGCTACCGCCGCAGTGTCGCCCGCTGGGCTTTGTGTTTCAGGACTACGCGCTGTTTCCCAATATGACGGTGCGCGAAAACCTAGCCTTCGCCGCCGAGGGCCAGGCTGATAAGAAGCAGCTAGTCAACGAGCTTCTGGTAGCGCTGGAGCTGGCCGAGTTGGCCGAGCGCCGCCCGGCCGTGCTCTCGGGCGGGCAGCAGCAGCGCGTGGCCCTGGCCCGCGCGCTGGCCCGCCGCCCGCGCCTGCTTTTGCTCGACGAGCCGCTGGCTGCCCTCGACCTGCCCACGCGCCTGCGCTTGCAGCAAGTATTGGCTGAGGTGCACCGGCGGTTTGAGCTGACAACCATCCTAATCAGCCACGACCCGGCCGAGATAACCCGGCTAGCCAGCCGCGTGGTGGAGCTGGAACTAGGCCAGGTGCGCCGCCTGGGGCCGCCCGTGGCCCCGGCCGCGCCGGCTAGGGTGGTGGGCCGCGTGCTGGCGATGCTACCTGGCGGGCGGCTGCGCGTGCAGTTGCCGGGTGGCACGGAAGTAGAAGTGAACGGTACGGCTGGGGTAGGAGAGGAAATCGTGCTTACGGTCGATGTTGCGCCGACTTTGTAGGCCGCGCCTTGCACTACTCGCCGCCAGCTGGGGTTTATGAGCCAAACGCGGACTGCAAGTCCGCGCTACATTTGCCCAAACCTCATCCCGCCCCGCCATGTCTTCCATTGCCGACGTGCTCTCGCCCGAATCCAAAGCCCACACTGCTCAAAAAGGCAGCACCAATGCCAACGGCTTTACCGATTATTTTGACCTCGACGGCCTGCTCACCGAAGAAAATATCCTCGTGCGCCAGAGTATCCGCGATTTCGTCAAGAAGGAGATTTCGCCCAATATTGAGCAGTGGGCGCAGCAGGCGCATTTCCCATCGGAAATCGTGCGCAAGTTTGGCGACGTAGGTGCGTTTGGCCCCACCATTCCGCAGGAGTACGGCGGCGGCGGGCTCGACTACATCAGCTACGGCCTCATCATGCAGGAGATTGAGCGCGGCGATTCGGGCATGCGCTCGACGGCCTCGGTGCAGGGCTCGCTGGTGATGTTCCCCATCTACCAGTACGGCTCGGAGGCGCAGCGCCGCAAGTTCTTGCCCAAGCTGGCCAGCGGCGAGTGGCTAGGGTGCTTCGGCCTCACCGAGCCCGACCATGGCTCGAACCCCGGCGGCATGACCACTAATATCAAGGACGCCGGCGACCACTACATTTTGAACGGCGCCAAGCTCTGGATAAGCAACTCGCCGGAGTGTCAAGTGGCCGTAGTATGGGCCAAAAACGAGCAGGGCCGTATCAAGGGCGTCATCGTGGAGCGCGGCATGGAAGGCTTCACCACGCCCGAAATCCACAACAAATGGAGTCTGCGCGCCAGCATCACCGGCGAGCTGGTGTTTGATAACGTCAGGATTCCCAAGGAGAACATCCTGCCCAATGTGGAAGGCCTGAAGGGCCCACTGAGCTGTCTCGACTCGGCCCGCTTCGGCATTGCCTGGGGGGCCATCGGCGCGGCCATCGACTGCTACGAGTCGGCCCTGAAATACTCGCTCCAGCGCGAGCAGTTTGGCAAGCCCATCGCCAGCTTCCAGCTCCAGCAGAAGAAACTGGCCGAGATGATTACCGAAATCACTAAGGCCCAACTACTAGCCTGGCGCCTGGGCGTGCTCAAAAACGAAGGCCGCGCCACCAGCGCCCAAATATCGATGGCTAAGCGCAACTCAGTCGAGATGGCCCTGCACGTAGCCCGCGAGGCCCGCCAGATTCACGGCGGCATGGGCATCACGGGTGAGTACCCCATCATGCGCCACATGATGAACCTCGAATCGGTGGTCACCTACGAGGGCACGCACGACATTCACCTGCTCATTACCGGAGCCGATATTACGGGTATTCAAGCGTTTAAGTAAAGAATAAATTGCGGCCTGGCTAGGCCGCAATTTATTCTTTTTCCAGCAGATAAACAGTTTCGGTGATGGCGCCATTGCCCAATACAACCGGCGTGCTGGTCTTGAGGCGCCAGCCGGAAGCGCGCAGGTCATTAAGCGTCTTAAGCTCAGCGGTACTTAGCTGGTCGAGCGAACCGGATATTTTGTTAACAGTCCCTGTCTTGGTGTCCAGTTCCTGGGTTTGCGCCTGTCCGTCGGGCGAAATGGTGATAACTGTCCCTTTAGAGCTGAAGCCAGCGCCGCTGAAGCGACCGATAACCATCATGTAGCCACTGGCGTGCGGTGCTTTGGGGTAGAAAGCCCGTGCGCCGCCAGCCGTAAGAGCCGTCAGCAGGCTGAGGAGAAGGAGTTTTTTCATGTATGAATGAGGAAGGATAAGCTTAGGCAAGTTAAGCAGTCGCTTTGGTTTGCCGACCACCTCAACCAATGCAACGCGGAAGGCGGTAATTTGAACACCTAGCTAGTAAAGACCAAGCTCGTCGGGCTCAGCGGAGCAGGCTCTTTTACGGTACTGTTCTCGGTGGTTTGGCGGGATAGGGCGTAATTTGCCTGCATGAAGCCCGCTACGCCCCTCGTTTTGCTGGAATGCCTGGTTGCCGGCACTTCCCACCGCCCCGAACTACCCAAGCAGGAAAAGTCGCTCAAAGTCGGCCAGGCGCTGCGCCTGGAGCGCGAAGCCGACAGCAAGTACGACGACTGGGCCGTGAAAGTCCACTCGGGCCCCGCCGATGACACAGCCAGCATCTGGCTGGGCTACTTGCCTGAAACCCGCAATGAAACCGTGGCCCGCCTGCTCGATGCTGGCTACCCGCTCACCGCCCGGCTAGCCCACAAAGCCTGGGAAGACGACTGGCTGCACCTTGAAATTGAAGTGCTGCTGCCGCGCGAATAAAGTTAGGTTTGCGGTCGGCCAAGGGAGTTTTTTGCTAACTAATTTGGTTAGCTGATTACCCGTTTCCGACGGCCAGTTGACCACGAGCAATTAACAATTAGCAACCATGCGTGAAGCCTATCTAACCGGCGGCAATGAACATTTCGATGCCACCGAAAAAGACATCGACAAAGCCCTGCGCCCGCTGAGCTTCAGCGACTTCACGGGCCAGGATAAAATTCTCGAAAACCTCAAGGTGTTCGTAGCTGCCGCCAAGCAGCGCGGCGATGCCCTCGACCACGTGCTGTTGCACGGCCCTCCCGGCCTGGGCAAAACCACGCTCTCGCACATTATTGCTAATGAGCTGGGCGCGGGCATCAAGATGACTAGTGGACCGGTGCTCGATAAGCCCAGCGACCTCGCCGGCCTGCTCACTAACCTTGAGCCGCACGACGTACTTTTCATCGACGAGATTCACCGCCTCAATCCCGTGGTGGAAGAATACCTTTACTCGGCGATGGAGGACTACCGCATCGACATTATGCTCGATTCGGGCCCCAACGCCCGCTCGGTGCAGATTTCGCTCTCGCCCTTCACGCTCATTGGTGCCACCACGCGTTCGGGCATGCTCACAGCGCCGCTGCGGGCGCGCTTTGGCATCTCGGCCAGGCTGGAGTATTACGACTCTAAGCTGCTGACTACTATTGTGCAGCGCTCGGCCGATATCCTGCACACGCCCATTCACGAGGATGCGGCCTACGAGATTGCCCGCCGCTCGCGCGGCACACCCCGCATCGCCAACAACCTGCTGCGCCGCACCCGCGACTTTGCCCAAATCAAGGGCGACGGCACCATCACAGTGGAGATTGCGCAGTTTGCCCTGAATGCCCTCGACGTAGATGCCCGCGGCCTCGATGATATGGACAAGCGCATCCTCACCACCATCATCGACAAGTTTAAGGGCGGCCCGGTGGGTATCAGTACCATTGCCACGGCCTGCGGCGAGGAGGGCGAAACCATTGAGGAAGTGTATGAGCCTTTCCTCATTCAGGAAGGCTACATTAAGCGCACCGCTAGGGGCCGCGAAGCTACGGAGGCTGCCTATCAGCACTTGGGGCGTATGCTGCCCCAGCATCTGCGCGGCAACTCGGGAGACTTATTTGCCGAGATTACGGCGTGAGGTGCAGCACGGACTTTTAGCCTGCACACTGCTTAATCTACACGCGGACTAAAAGTCCGCGTTACACTCACACGGAACGCGCCGCCCCCAGCGGCGCTTTCTTTGTTTCTTTGGGATTCAATTGCCCGCTAGCCCATGTTACTGCACGCCGAATGGACCCCTTACGTTAAGCGCCGCGCCGCTGAATTGGGGTTTATGGCCTGCGGAATTTCGAAAGCCGAGTTTCTGGAAGAGGAAGCCCCGCGCCTCGAGAACTGGCTTAAGAAAGGGATGCACGGCCAGATGGCCTGGATGGAAAACCACTTCGACAAGCGCCTCGACCCGCGCCTGCTCGTGGATGGGGCCAAGTCGGTTATTTCGCTGCTGCTCAACTACTACCCGCCGGCCGAAGCGCAGCAGCCCGATGATACGCTTCAAATCAGCAAGTACGCCTACGGGCGCGACTACCACTTCGTCATTAAGGACAAGCTCAAAACCCTGCTGGCCGATATGCAGGCCAACATCGGTGAGGTGGGCGGGCGCTGCTTTGTCGATTCGGCGCCGGTGCTCGATAAGGCTTGGGCCAAGAAGGGTGGGCTAGGGTGGGTTGGCAAAAACAGCAACCTCATTACCCCCAGTGCGGGCTCATTCTACTTCATCGCCGAGCTGATTGTGGACGTGGAGCTGGATTACGACGGCGCCATCCGCGACTATTGCGGCACTTGTACCAAGTGCCTCGACGCCTGCCCCACGCAGGCCATCACCGAGCCCTACGTGGTCGATGGCAGCAAGTGCATCAGCTACTTTACCATCGAGCTGAAAGACCAGCTAATTCCGCAGAGCGTAGCTGGGCAGTTCGGTAACTGGGTATTTGGCTGCGACATCTGCCAGGATGTGTGCCCCTGGAATCGCTTTTCCAAGTCGACGCAGGAAGTGCAGTTTCAGCCTCATCCGGAATTGAAAAATCTGTCGGTCAGCGACTGGCAGGAAATTACCCACGAGGTTTTTCAGGCCTTGTTTAAACAGTCATCCCTCAAGCGCTCGGGCTACGAAGGGTTGAAGCGTAATATTAGGTTTGTAACCGGGCAAAACCAGCTAGGCAGTTAAGCAGCCAGGCGCGGCAGGGGGCTGTGCTGAATAAACACACGCTTCAATACCCGGCGGTAGAGGCGCGCAAATTGCTGGTAGCACCACGTTTTGAAGCCCAGCAAGTCGGCAGGCTGAATATGGTGCAGCGCCTTGCGCAACTCCTTCTCAAAGAGTTTTTTACTGAAGCTTACCTTCAGCAAAATCATTTTGATGTACTCTAACATAGCGGGTGGGAGGAATAGAATAGTAAACCAGCAGATTGGAAGCCTTATACGCAAAGCCAGGAAGTGCGGCTGCTCTGCGCAAGCAAGCAAACATTAAGTGGCAGGTTGCCAATCATTAAAAATTACTTTTTCATATTTTCCCCAAAATAAAGAGGGCGGCTCCGTGCGGAGCCGCCCTCTTTGCGGGTCGTGCAACAGCAGTACACGGCTTGGTATACCTAGCCGAAGTAGTTGCCGCTTACCGAGAACATGTTGGCAATTTTAGCTACCGTGCCTACATCTAAGCCTTCGTCGAAAGCCTCGGAGAAAGCCGAAGTTGGGAAGGAAGCAGCGGCCGTGATAGTCGAGCCCGACAGGGCTACGTTACCTTGGGTGATGTTAGCCTCCGAGTCGAACGTGATACCAGTCGGGGCATTCGTGTTGTTGCCGGCACCGTAGATAGCATCAGTAGCACCGGGAACGGCACCACCACCATCGGTACCCGAAATCCAGCTCTTAGGAGCAGCCGAATAAGGTGCTACAGCAATACCCTGTGAGGGAGCCGGCGTGCCAGAAGTAGCGAGCGAGCGGCGAATGGCGCGCAACTGCGAAGAGTGGCGAGCCTCTACCGAGTGAATGTTGAGCGCCGCCGTCAGCACCGTTTTATTAGACATTACAAGCGGTGCAGCACCTTTGTAGGCACGCACGCCGGTATCCTCAAACGACTGAGCCAATGCCAGGTACTGAGCTGCTACCGTAGGATTAAAGGCGCCTTTGGCGGTATAGTCAAAAGTAGCAGCTGTGGGGGCAGCAATAGCGTTGGAGCCAAGTACGCTTCGTAGAAAAGTAACGTGGTTAGCTTCGTCGGTAGCAATAAGGGCCAGCGAAGCAGTTACGTTGGTATTAAAGCCACCTACTACGGCCATGCGAGCTTGGTAGAAATAAGATTCGAGATACTCTAGCTTCAGGGCAAAGTTGAGCACATCGTTCACGCTAGCGCCGACCGGAGTTTGCGCATATGCTTTATTGAAGATAGCACCTACTGCTAGCGGCAGTGCGGCAGCCGTCAGCTTCTGGCCCAGTCCGCTCATATGCTTGAACACTGAGCGACGCGAATCGAGGCGGTCATATACCTCGGGGTCAACTTTCTCAATTTCGGAAATAATTTGAAAAAAATTCATGACAGGTGTCGAAGATTAAATTGGGAGATTAGCCAGTACGGGGTGGCTTATTTGATGCCGGAAACGTCCAGTTTCGAGCCGTCGGCCAGGAAGGTGTTAGCAGTAGCTACCACTTCGCTCGGCGACATAGAGCGTTCTAGGCTCGAGCCCGACGGCGAATTATTAGTTGCTACGCTGCTGTTGCTGGCACTTGAGATAGTAAGGATGTCGTTACCAACGAATGTGTTTTCCGAAACCAAGTCGCGGATAATAGCAGCGTGACGCGCCTCTACCGACACAATTTTACCGGCGATGTAGAGGTAGGTAGCCGAAGTAATGTACTGGCCAGCCCCGTTGTAGGCAGCAACCCCCAGGTCTTCGAACGCTTTAGCAGTGCCGAGCACCGAGGTGCGCGACGAAAAGTCGATGCTGCTGAAGTTAGGCGTCAGGGCCATAATTGGCGTAGCGCCGGCAGCCGTAATGGCCGCTTTAAAGAAGTCGCGGTGAATAACCTCGTGGTAGTACAGGTCGTCCAGAATCGCTTTTTCGGCAGCGGTAATAGTGCTGCCAGTGTAATAGCCACCGGTGCGTAGCTGCGTGTAAAATGCAGCCTCAAGCTGCTCCAGCGCATACGCATAGTTGAGTACCCCCACGTCGCCGCTACCCACGTTCACCATCCCAGGTGCCGAGTCGCTCTTGCTGCAACCAGCTAGTACCAAGGCAGTAGCACCGGCAGTAGCGCCAGCATACATGAAAAACGAGCGACGTTTGATGGGCGTATAAAGCGGCTGGTCTACTCGCGACTCTTGCTGGAGCAAATCAGAATTGTGGTTGGTTGACATAAAAGGGAGAAGGAAAAAATGTAATTGCTGGGGTTGGGGAGCTATACGGCGAAGGCTTGCATTCAGGTTGCTTAACTAGCGTTATTTTACCCAAATCTGTAAGAACAGGCTAGCCAACACGGTAAGCACCCCAGCTTTAAATGAGACCTGTGTGGCTAGCCTCACTGCATCAGCGCCACGCCCCATGTACGGCTGACAACGCTTTTTTGGATTTGGGCTTAAGTGCAATAATATAAAAAAATAGCAGCTACTTCTTGATTTTCTGATAGTTGTTCCAGGTAATTCCTTCCTCATAAGTAGTCTGGCCAGAGCCCATTGAGTGGTTGCAACAGGCGGCGGCGGTGCAAGCGCAAGCAGGCGGGCCAGGCAACTTACCGGCTCTCTGGGGTGGACATAAAAAAAGCCGGCCCATAGAGCCGGCTTTTTGTCAACATGGATAACTAGCTAAATAGATTAACAGACGCTGGCGCTATATCTCGAAAAAGTAATAAATAGCAACTGGCTAGCATTAAATGGATAATTATAGGGTAGTGTTGGCCGCTGTGGAGCGCCCTGGCTTTCGCAGCAGAAAAAACACCCTTCAGTTACGAACTTTGTTTATAAGCCGGATTTCGGCAGTAGATAAAAAATAGTGGCTTGGTGTCTTAACGTGCGTGTGTGGTGGCTGGCCGCCTGGCTGCTAATGGCCGGGAGCCTGCGCGCCCAGCCGGCTAGCCCGCCGCCCGCCAGCAGTGGGGTAAGCTTGGTGGCGCCCGCGCCGAGCGTGCCGCTGGCGGGGCCTTTCACGCTGGCGTTTCGGCTGCGCGGCGCAGTGCTGGCCAGCCACTCAGACTTCCCCGAAATCGAGGGTTTTCGCAAGGCGGCGGGGCTCACTACCACTACGACCACGCGCCTGCTGCCCAGCGGTCGGCGCAGCACCGAACTGACGGTGACGCAGCGCTACTTCCCATATACGGAAGGCGATTACGTGGTGCCGGCCTTCTCCCTCACCGTAAACGGGCAGGTGCTGCGCAGCGCGGGTAGTCGGGTGCATGTGGGGGCTGCCAACCCGCCGCTCGATGCCAGCGCTGCCCCGCCCGGTACGGGTGTGGGTTCGCTCGACCAGTTGCTGGGCAAGCCTAAGCCCAAGTACTTCTACGAGCCGCCCGATGCGGGCCAGCTAGCCCTCGAAGCCGACCATAGCCAGGTATACGTGGGCCAAGGCGTGCGCGTAAATCTGTATTTCTACCTCAAGCCGGCCGACCAGGCGCTGC
This sequence comes from Hymenobacter sp. BRD128, assembly GCF_013256625.1. NCBI lineage: Bacteria > Pseudomonadati > Bacteroidota > Cytophagia > Cytophagales > Hymenobacteraceae > Hymenobacter > Hymenobacter sp. BRD128. The sequence goes on along the minus strand of NZ_CP053908.1, from coordinate 3,189,024 downwards.
TCAATTTTTACGATTTCACTAATCAGCTGACCGAGCTGCTGCGCCAGCTGCGCCAGCCCACTACCTGGGAAGTAGCCGCGCCCGACCCTTCGCCTTTGCCCGATACCGTGCGCCGGGCCGGCGGGCAGGTGTGGCTGCGCTTTCGGCTGGCGGGACGCACGTATTACCCGCTGACTAAGGAAGCGCTGCAGTTTCCGGCGCTACAATTGATACTTACCAAATTCAAGCTGCTAAAAAAGCCCGAGCCCGGCGACAACGAGCGCCTGGCTATCTATAAAACCTACACCGCGCCGGCCCTGCGCGTGGCCGTGCGGCCCCTGCCGCCACCCGGCGCGGCCCTGGTGGGCGAGTATACCCTGCACGAAGGCATCAGCGGCACGCGCTTTCGCACGGGTGAGGCGTTTACGTACACTTTTGGGGTAGAGGGGACTGGCAATGCAGCGGCCCTGGCGCCCCCGCCGCTGCGGCCCCACGCCGGGCTAGCCGTGTATGGCCCCGATGTGCGCGAAGAGCAGCTGCCCGACGGGCGCTTTCGCAAAAGTTTTCGCTACCGGCTGGTGGCCCAGCGGCCGGGCCTGCTGGCCTTCGACAGCCTGCTGGCACTGCCGTTTTTTAACCCCGTGGTGGCCCGCTACGACACGCTGCGGCCCGAGCTGCGCGTAGCGGTAAGCGGCGGGGCCGGCTCCCTGGCTACCGCCAGCCCCACCGACGACCCCTTCTACGACCAGGCCCTGGCCCGCGCCGATGCTCAGCTCCAGCCCCTGGATGTGTACCAGCAGGTAGGCCGCTACGCCGGCTGGCTGCTGGCTGCGCTGCTGGGCGTGGCCGTGGTGGGCTGGTGGCGGGCTCGCTAGGGGTACTACTTTTGGGGCTTAGTTAACTCAGTATGTCAAATAGTTTCGGAACGCTTTTTCGCATCACTACCTTCGGCGAGTCGCACGGGGTGGGCATTGGGGTGGTTATTGATGGCTGCCCGGCGGGGCTGGCCCTCAACCCGGCTGCCATTCAGCACGCGCTGGATAGGCGCCGGCCGGGCCAGTCGGCCCTCACCACGCCGCGTAAGGAGGCCGACCGCGTGCAGGTGCAGTCGGGCGTATTTGAGGGCCTGACTACGGGCACGCCCATCAGCCTCTTCATTCCGAATGCTGACCAGCGCTCCGACGATTACTCGCACATTGCCGGTGCCTACCGCCCTAGCCACGCCGACTATACCTACGACGCTAAGTACGGCCGCCGCGACCACCGCGGTGGTGGCCGCAGCTCGGCCCGCGAAACGGCCGCCCGTGTGGCCGCCGGCGCCGTGGCCGCCGCACTGCTGGCCCACTTTGGGGTCGAGGTAAAGGCCTACGTATCGGCCGTAGGTGAGGTAGAAGTCGGTAAAAGCTACGAGCAGCTTGACCTGGACCTTATCGACAGCAACCCCGTGCGCTGCCCCGACCCCGAGGCCGCCGCGCGCATGGAAGCTCGCATTCGCGAGGCGCAGGCCGCGCACGACACGGTGGGTGGTGTAGTTACGGGCGTGGCTACCGGCCTGCCGCCCGGCTTGGGCGAGCCGGTATTCGACAAGCTGCCCGCCGTGCTGGGCCACGCGCTGCTGAGCATTAATGCCGTGAAGGGCTTTGAGTTTGGCTCGGGCTTCGCGGGCACCAAGCTACCCGGCTCGCAGCACAACGATGAATTTTATACCGACGAGGCTGGCCGCGTGCGCACCCGCACCAACCACAGCGGCGGCAGCCAGGGTGGCATCAGCAATGGCCAGGATGTATACTTCCGGGTGGCATTTAAGCCGGTGGCTACGCTGCTGCAGCCCCAGCAAACTATTAACCAGGCCGGTGAGGCCGTGACCCTGGCTGGCCGCGGCCGCCACGATGCCTGCGTGCTGCCCCGTGCCGCGCCCATCGTGGAAGCCATGACCCAGCTCGTGCTGGCCGACCTGCTGCTGCGCGCCCGGGCTAGCCAGCTGTAGAACCTTGCGCCGATTTTCTTGTTATGGGTTCTAGTTTAGAATGAATCCAGAAAATGGGATTTGCCTTTCTCAAGAGGACTAGCTAGAAAATTTTAAAAATCAACGATATGTCTGCCGTTTCCATTTACGCCGAGGCGTCACCCAATCCTGAGAGCATGAAATTTGTGCTCAACTCTACCTTGCTGCCCGATGGCGTGAGCGTGGATTACCCGAACGTGGAGGCGGCCGTGAACTCGCCCATCGCGCAGGAACTGTTTGGCTTCGACTACGTGGGCCGCGTGTTCATCGCCCAAAACTTCGTGACCATCACCAAAACCCAGCCCGAGCTGGGCTGGACCAGCCTCATCCCCGAGCTGCGCCAGTTCATTAAGAGCTACGTCGAGGCCGGCGGCACACTCTTTACCGTGGACCCCGCCGCCGAGCAGAAAGCTGCCCAGGCCGCCAGCGCCGGCGACCCGACCCAGCAAGATGGCTTCACGAGCCAGAAAATCATCGACCTGCTCGATAACTACGTGCGCCCCGCCGTGGAGCAGGATGGTGGCAACATCACTTTCAAGAGCTATCACGACGGCATCGTGACCGTGAACCTGCAAGGCTCGTGCTCGGGCTGCCCATCGGCCACCGTCACGCTCAAGTCGGGCATCGAAAACCTGCTTAAGCGCATGGTTCCCGAGGTGAAAGAGGTAGTGGCCGAAGGCGTAACGGTATAATCACTCGTCAGCTCGTTTGGGAGCGTCCTGAAAAGCCCGCCCGTCTGGGCTAGCTTTTCGGGACGCTCCCTTTATGTTTGTGGTTTCCGACTGTATATGGAGCCTGAACTATTACTACCTGATGCTATTGAAGTTCTGCCGCCTGCCTACCCCACGCTGGGCGAAAGCTGGGGCGTACTTGGGTGGTTTCTGCTTATTTCTCTGGTAATAGGCGTGCCGTTGTATGGGCTCGCGCACTGGCTATTGCCGTTGCGGGTGCCAGTGTATAAACTCGGCACCGGGGCGGCGCTGAGCGTGGCGGTGCAGCTAGCGCTGCTCGGGTGGCTGCGGTGGCGGGTGAGTCCGGCGCGCTGGCCCGGTCTGCGCTGGAACAGGCGGGGGGCTAGCTGGCAGCTATACGCGCTGCTGGTAGTGCTGGTGCCTAGCCAGGCAGTCTTGCTATCGGCCCTGCACTGGCTGCCCCTACCCAACTGGACTGCCAAAACTTTTCAGGATATGGCCCACTATCCGGTGCTGAGCCTGTTTTTTGGCTGCTTGCTCGCGCCGGTGCTGGAGGAAATTCTTTTTCGGGGCCTCTTGCTGCGGGGGCTGCTGCGCAATTACTCGCCAGTTGTAGCCATCGGGCAGTCGGCTTTGCTATTCGGCGTCTTTCACCTCAACCCGGCCCAGAGCTTGTTTGCGCTTCTAATGGGACTGATGCTGGGCTGGCTTTATTACCGTACGCAGTCGCTGGCGCTGTGCATCGCGCTGCACGCGCTCAACAACCTGCTGTCATTCTCCAGCATGATGTACAATGGTACTGCCCTAAATGAAGCAGCCCAGCATCGCATTTTAAGCAGCAACAGCTTCCTGCTCACGCTTTTGGTGGCTGGGCTGCTGATGGGCGGCCTGCTTTGGTGGATAAATCGCATTACCTCACCCGCGCCCGCCGAATTGGCTGGCTGAATAAAGCTAGCCTGGCCAAACACTAAAGCGGCCGGCTACCCTCCCTAGGGATAGCCGGCCGCTTTAGTGTTTGGCCAGGCTAGCCGCTAGATTTTGCGGGCGCGCTGCTTCACCGTAAAGTTGCGGCTCACGTTGAAGCCGAAGCAGAGGTAGCCGTCGAAGAAATTGCCGGTGGTTTGGGTGATGAACTGCTGCTCAATCATACCCGTCGAATTGGTAACGTGCAACTGGAAAATGTGGCCGCCGGTTTCGATGTCGACCCCGAGCGCCACCGAGTTGCGGTAGTGGTCGGCGGTGTAGGAGGGCAGCAGGTAGTAGTATTCGGCATTGAGCGAGAAGCGCTTGGTGAGCTTGTAGCGCCCACCGGCCCCGATGGCGTACACGTCGTTTTTCTCGCCCTCATTTATCACCAGATTGCGGTGAATGAGCGTGGGCATGAGCTGGAGCGAGAGGTCGGTGCTGAACTTACGGGCAATCAGGGCCTGATACGTATAAGCCGTGCGCTTGCCCAGCGTATAGTCGATGCCGTTGTTCATGCGCTCGGTCATGATGGCCGCCGACGAAAACAGCGTGACCGACAGCGGGATGGCGTGCGCGCCGGTGGTTTGCTGAATGGCTTTGTATTTCAGAAAGCCATCAAACGTTTTGCCCAGCGACGAACGGCCCACGCCAGCCTCAAAGCGGTCGGTGAGGGCATACTCAAAGCCTAGCCGTAGCGTGGCGGCGTCGAGGCCAAAAAAGTTGTAAGCACCGCTGTTGAGCGCCCCGAAGCGGTGCGAAATCAAAAATACCATGGTGCCTTCGCCCGGCGTTTGCACGGTGTGGCCATTGATGAGGCGGGTTGCCTTAAAGGTCGCATCTACTATTTGGGTAGGGGCATCCTTTTTGGTTTCCTGCTCCAGCTGGCCCAGCAGGTCGCCCTGGGCGTGGGCGGCCGGCGCCGCCCAGGCGGCCACTAGCAAGGCGAGCAGCGCCGTGCGACAGAAAAGGGTAAGAAGTTTTTTCATAAATTAGTTAGCGACAAATTGTTAAGGCTGAGAAACGAGGGCCGGCGATACGGCATCGCAGGTGAGGTTGATGCGCACGCTCACCGACTTGGCAATGTGCTCGCGCACGAGCAGCGGGATGTCGATGGAAAAGTCGGCCGGCGCAATGTTGAAGTAGGCGAATACCACCAGCTGGCCATCGCGCAGCTGCAGGGTGCCCGTCACGAGGGCTTTATGCGTAACGCCATGGATGGTGAGGTTGCCTTCGGCCTCTACGGTTTGGGTGGCAGTGGGCAACTGCTTGAGCACCTGGGCCGCGTTGAGGAGCTGCCCCGTGAAGGTGGCCTTCGGAAATTTATCCGACTCCATATAGTTCTCGTTGAAGTGCTCCTGCATGAGGGTGCGCTTGAACTGAAACTCGTGGATGGGCACCGAAAAGGCAATCTGGCCCGTAGCCATATCAAACACGGCCGCCACCTTATCGTTGCGGGCCTCAATATCCTCCATGATGGAGGCCGAGAAAAACGAGATATGCCCACCCCGGGTCATGTACTTGCCCTGCGCCCAGGACCGGCCGGGGGCGGCCAGCCCCAGCAAGAAGGCTAGCAGCGCACTCACCCGTCCTGCTCGTAGTAGTAATTTATGCATAGGCCAAACCGGCAGGGGAGAAGTGGAAATGCCGCACGGGTGCGCCCGCATTAGTTGTTGGGCGCGCCCGCATCAACCCAGGCTTTGATAAGGGCGATTTGGCAGGCGTCGGGGCCATGCACCCCGTCGTAGGGCATGGGCTTAAAGCCGTTGTTGGTGTCCCCCAGCATATTACCTATCATCCAGCTCTGGCCGTTGTGGCCGTTGGCCGGTGTAGACCAATACTTCACCTCGTTGAAGTTTTCCATGTTGAACGTGCCCAGGGCTAGCGTCTGGTAGTGCTGCGTATCGTGGCAGCGATAGCATTCATCTTGCAGAATAGGCAGCACATTCGTTTTGTACGAAATCGCGGCTGGTAGCGAGGGGCATGCCGGTGCCGGGATGCCTTCGTGGGTGTAAGAGCAGGCGCCTAGCAGCACGAAACCAGACAACATAACCCCTAGCCCCCAACGGCTTGGTAGTAGCGTAGATACTTTCACAGAATGTAAAAAATTAGTAGCAAACAGAAGCGTTTTTAGAGCGTATAAAGTAACCGAATTCAGCTAATTAAGTAGCTGGTTGCCCATAACAGCTGAGTTAGCAGCGATGTTTAACCCGGCTAAGCGGCAGTTGTAGTTTAGTAGTTTACGGGGAAAGGCTTAGCTAGAAGGCAGTCAGCCTTTTTCGGTGCAGGCCCAACCTACGTTCACGGTCAAAACTAGGATTGAGCTGACCAAAAAATTAGTGATTTTCGTTGATTGCCGCTTTTCTCCATCCGAATGAGCCGCTAACCTATACGGGCTGGCCATTGAGCAGCCAAGCTGCCCTTCAGCAGCGAGCAATAAAAAAGCTCGGCCGCCAGGCCGGGCTTTTTTATGAAATCAGCAGGTGAGGCGCTGCTATACCGAGGCGGTGCTCAGCTTGGGCGCATCGCCGGGCAAGCCGGTTACGTCTTCGCCGGCAGCTTTGCGCTCGCGCTCTTCCTTCTTCCCGTAGGTGTCGAGGATAATGGGCGTGGCGATGAACAGCGACGAGTAAGTGCCGAAGATGATGCCGATAATCATGGCAAACGAGAACGAGCGGAGCGTTTCGCCGCCAAAAATATAGAGCACGAGCACTACCATGAATACCGTGGTGAAGGTAATCATAGTGCGCGAGAACGTCGAGTTCAGCGCCGGGTTCACTACCTGAGCGAAGGTCAGCTTGGGGTTTTCGCGCAGGTACTCGCGGATGCGGTCAAAAATTACCACCGTGTCATTCATGGAGAAGCCGATGATGGAAAGCACGGCCGCCACGAAAATCTGGTCCATCTCGTAGTTGGCCCCGAAGGCGCGGGCAATGGGGTAGGAGGCAATTACCAGCAGCGCATCGTGGAAGAGCGCGATAACGGCGGCCAGCGAGTACTGCCACTTTTCGAAGCGGAAAAGCACGTAGACGAAGATGCCGAGCAGCGTGAGGGCTAGCGACAGGAACGAGGTGCGCTTGATGTCGTCGGCAATGGTGGCGCCCACTTTCGAGGTCGATTTAATCATCGGCGCGTCGGCCGCGTACTTGGTCAGGCCCTGGTTGAGGGCGGTTTGCACTTGTTTGTCGGCAGTTTCGCTTTCGTCCTGGGCCAGGTAGCCGGTGGTGATGCGCAGGCGGTTGGGGTTGCCAAACTGCTTCACTTCGAGGCCGGTATTGTGGAAGGCCGGCTCGAGAGCAGTGCGCACGTCGCTCGCCACCATGGCTTTATTGAAATCGACTACGTAGGCGCGGCCACCTTCAAAATCGACACCCAGGTTGGGGCCGCTCTGCAGGTACATCAGCACGAAGCCCGTGACGATGATGATAGTCGAGAACGCGTAGGCAATTTTGCGCTTGCCCACGATGTCGAAGTTTACGTTCTTGAACAGGTTGCGCGAGAGAAAGGTCGAGAACGTGATGCTGCTCGTGTCTTTGCCCTTAATCAGCCACTCGATGATGAGGCGCGACACGTACACCGCCGACAGGAACGAGGTAAGTACCCCAATGCCGAGCGTCACGGCGAAGCTCTGCACCGGGCCCGTGCCGAAGAAGCCCAGGATAATGGCGATGAGCATGGTCGTCACGTTCGAGTCGAAGATGGCCGAGAAGGCGCGCGAGTAGCCCTTGTTCACGGCGTCGTGCAGGGCTAGCCCGTGGTCGAGCTCTTCGCGGATACGCTCGAAAATCAAGACGTTGGCATCAACCGAAGAAGCGATTACCAGAATCAGGCCCGCGATGCCGGGCAGGGTGAGGGCCGTGCCAAACTGGGCTAGTACGCCCAGAATCAGGAACATATTGAAAAGGAGGGCGGCGTCGGCCACGAGGCCGGCGCGGCCGTAGTACACCGCCATGAAGGCCATGATAATCAGCAGGCCCGCCAGCGATGAGTACAAGCCCTGATTGATGGCTTCCTTGCCCAGCGAGGGGCCCACTACGGCTTCTTCGACAATGCGGGTAGGGGCGGGCAGCTTACCGGCCTTCAGCACCTGCGCCAGGTCCTGGGCTTCGTCGATGGTGAAGTTGCCCGAGATGCTGGTGTTGCCACCCGAGATTTCGCTCTGCACTACGGGGTCCGAATACACCACGTCGTCGAGCACCACGGCCACCTGCTTGCCGATATTGGCGCCGGTCATTTTCTGCCACTTGCGGGCCCCACTCGGGTTCATGCTCATGCTCACCTCGGGGCGGCCGGTCTGGTCGTAGTCCTGGCGGGCATCGCTCACCACTTCGCCACCGATGGGGGCAGCAATGGCACCGGTGCGGTCTTTCTTCACGGCCACGAGGCGCAAAAACTGCTGGCCGTTGGCCTCAATCGGCTTGTTGAGGTAGAGCAGTGCCAGGTTGGGGGGCAGCACGCTGCGGGCTTCGTCCGAGCGCAGCACGCGGTTCATCTGGGCGGTATCGCGCAGGTTCACGCCCAGTGCGCCGGGCATGGTGAGCAGGCGGGCCAGCACGCCACCCTTTTGGGTAGCGGCCGAGTCGGTTTTGGCCTTGGCGGCCGGCGCCTTTTTGGCGAGCTGAGCGGCTAGCGACGTCGTGTCTTTCTTCGCGCTGGCTGTTTTTGCGCCAGCGGCGGCGCTGGTCGAGTCGGCCTTGTTTGCCTCCTTCGCTGGGGCGCTGGCCGAGGCCTTCTCCTTAGCCGTGAGTACCTGGTCGAGCTGGCCGAGGTAGGGCACTACCTCGTTCTGCGCCCATACTTCGTAAAATTCGAGCTTGGCCTGGCCTTGCAGCAGCTTGCGCACGCGGTCGGGGTTATCCACGCCGGGCAGCTCCACCTGAATGCGGCCGGTGCCCTTCACGCGCTGAATGTTGGGCTGGTTGACGCCAAACTTATCCACGCGCTTGCGCAGAATGTCGAACGAGCGGCCGATGGCGTCTTCCTCCTCCTTGTTAATAGCCGCCAGCACGCGGCTGTCGGTGCTGGTAAGGTCAATCTTCCGGTCTTTATTGACCGAGTTGGCAAAAATGCGGTTCAGCGGCACGCCGGGCGCAGTTTCCTGGTAGGCTTGGTAAAACAGCGTGGTGAAAGGCGTGCCCGAGTTGGTTTTCTGGCGCTGCTGGGCTAGCTCAATAGCTTTATTAAAGGCGGGGTCTTTCGAGTTGCCGGCCATCGCCCGCACGATTTCCACCGGTGATACTTCCAGCGTCACGTGCATGCCGCCTTTCAGGTCGAGGCCCAGGCCGAGCTCGCTCTGCTTCACATCGCGGTAGGTGTAGGAGCCGAATACGGGGGCGCGCCACACCGAATCGAGGTAGTGCTGGCGCTTAGCTTCGTTTAGCTGGCCGTTGTGCGTGGCGTAGGCCACGGCCTTGTCCTGCACCCCACGCGAGACGTAGGTGAAAAACAAGAAGTACGCGCACAACACCGACACAATGAGGGTGAGCGCGATAATTAATCCTTTGTAACGCATTGCGTTGAGTTATAAATTATGAGTTTAAAGTTATGAGCTGTCAGAATGAGCTATGAATCAGGCCGTGGGAAGGCATTAAGTGCAACCCGTGGCTTTTGACTCCTAGCTCCTGACCCTCATTAAGGCGCCTGCGGCGACAAAGCCGCTTCTAGCAGCCGCTGGCGGCACACTTGGGCCACAAACCCGGCTGGCGCCCCCACCGGGGCCCGGGCCACCGCCCGGCGCACCAGGCGCGGCAGCCAGGCAGCGGGCAGCGTAGCCGGCAGCCAGCCCAGCGCAAACGCGGGGGCCACGTAGCTACCCAGCGGCGAAGCTGCTTCCAACAGCACTTTATGCTTCACTACCGTGGCGCGGGGCGCCGTGCTCAGCTGCGTGGTAGCCGGGCTAGCCGGGCGCAACAAGCTCACTACCCGCCCGTTCAGGCCCAGCAACAGCAGCACGGGCAGGGCCACCAGGGCCACGCGTACTAGGTGCTTAAATTGGGAAAGTGAATAGCGCATACTTCGGGCAGGGCCACAAATATAACCCCGATAGCGAGTTAGACCCAAGTGCGGGCTAGCCGCTACCACTCGCGCAGCTCTTCGAAGGCGTACTGCGCGCCGCTCCAAAACGCATCGAGGGCAATGAGCCGGGGCTTAAAAAACGAAATCAGCGCCGGCCAGTCATCGCGGTTGAACAGGTTGGCGGGGGCTAGCTCCTTATAAATGCGGCTTAAAGGCTGGTGGTGCTCGTTCACGGCATCGGCTTCCCAGCTCCATTCCTCGCCCAGCGTTTCGTGCAGCAGGGTTTTGAGGGCTAGAAACTGCTCGAAGAACAGCTCGCGCACGCCCGCATCGGGTGGCGTGAGCTCGATACTGATGCGGGCGCGGCGGTTGTCGGCGTGCAGCTTGAAGGCGATGCCTTTCACGCCCGTCTTATAGTTTATCCAATTGGTGGCCAGGCCCTCGGCCGAGAGCACCGGGGCCATATACTGCCCAAAAGCAGTCCAGAACGCCTGGCGCAGCTGGGAAGCTTCAGCTTTGCTATACACAGTTGTCAGTCAAGGGGTTTTAGGCCCGGCGTAGCGATATTAATTACGTTGCAGAATGAGATACGGCTCAAGATGCAGAGGCCGCTACGGGAGGCTAGCCCTCGTCCGTCCTACAGTCCCTCCGCCACCTTGCCGCGCAGGTAGCCTATCAGCACGGCTAGCCCATTCTCGAAGTGGCGGTTGTTCGGAATAATAATATCCGCGTCAGCTTTAAAGGGTTGGATGTACTTCTCGTAGGTAGGCGCTACGTGGTTGGCGTAGCGATATAGTACATCTTGGACGTCGTAGCCGCGCTCATCGCGGTCGCGCACTATGCGGCGGTGCAGCTTCACGTGTTCCTGGGCATCGATGTACACTTTGAGGTCGAGCAGCCTGGCAATTTCCTCGAAGTAGAACACGAAAATGCCCTCCACTACCACAATGGGCGCGGGCCGAAATACCAGCTCGGCGGGCACCGCGTTGGAGTTATTAAAGATGTACTCCTTGCGGCGCACCTCGTGCCCGGCGCGCAGCTGGCGCACATCGGCGGCGTAGGCCAGCGAATCGATGCTGGAGGGCAGGTCGAAGTTTTCGACGCCCTGCTCATCGCGGTGCTGCTGGTCGCGGGGGTGGTAATAATTATCCTGCGAAATCAGACAGATGTCGCGTTCGGGAAAAGCGGCCAGCAGGCGGCGCAAAAACGTGGTTTTGCCCGATGCGCTGCCGCCCGTGATACCAACGAGGTAGGGATGCTGCATAACGGAGGGCAAAGGTAGGTTTTCTGAATTTGGAATGGAGAATCAGGCAGGAGGAATTATTCGGACGGCGATTCTTCCTGCCTAATTCCCAATTCTACATTCAAAAAGCCCAGTAGCTCCGCCACTGCCCGCGCCCGGTGGCTGAGCATATTTTTCTCGGCCAGGGTCATTTCGGCAAATGTGCGGCCGTCACCCTCGCTGGGCACGAACACTGGGTCGTAGCCAAAGCCGCCCCGCCCAATGGGCGCCGCCGCGATAACGCCCGCCACCTCGCCGCTAAACTCGTGCGCATCACTGGAGCTGCGTACCAGCGAGATAACGGTGCGAAAGCGCGCCTGGCGGTGGGGCTGGGTGGCTAGCTCGCGCAGCAGCTTGGCCACGTTGTCGGCGGCCTCGCGCTGGGGTCCCGCGTAGCGGGCCGAGTACACGCCGGGCGCGCCGCCCAGGGCGTCTACCTCCAGCCCGGTGTCGTCGGCAAAGCAGGCCACGCCATAGTGGTCCCACACGTACTGCGCCTTCTGGCGGGCGTTGCCCTCCAGCGTGGGCTGGGTTTCGGGCAGCTCCTCGCGGCAGCCAATGTCGGCTAGGCTTAGCAGCTGCACAGCAGCCGGTAGCAGCGGCCTGATTTCATCGAGCTTGTGGGCATTATTAGAGGCGAAGCACAGGCGCATGGCGGTAGGAGAAAGAATAAGAAGACGCTAGCCCAAAATTTTTGGCGAAATAACGGCGGGCGGGCGCTTCACCTTGGGCAGGTGCCCCACGCCCTTGCCCGCCAGGCTCAATAGGCCGGGTGGCTAGGCGGTATCTTGTCGCCGTAGGTTGATTTTATCCTAGCTAATGCGTACTTTTGCAGTCCCTTCCGCAAAACCGGCAGGGTTTAACAGGTAAATAGGCCCTCCCGTATATGAAAAAGGACACGCACCCCGAGTACCGTCAGGTAGTTTTTCAGGACACCTCGTCGGACTTTAAATTTATTACCCGCTCCACGATGACCTCGGCTGAGACCATTCAGTGGGAAGACGGCAACACCTACCCGGTGATTAAAATCGAAGTAAGCAGCGCTTCGCACCCCTTCTACACGGGCAAAAATATGTTCATCGACACGGCCGGCCGCGTGGAGAAATTCCGCAGCCGCTACGCCAACAAGGCGCAGAGCAGCGCAGGCAAAGAATAGTTTCTGGCTGCCGCTCCTGGCTTTCGGCTGGCCGCCGCCAGCTTTTCAAAGCTCCTTCCGATTACCTCGGGAGGAGCTTTTTTTTGCCGGCCTACCCGGCTGGCCACCGTAAATTTGTTTTTCCGCCACTGCTGGCTCTTTATTAAAAAGCCACCGCCAACCTTTTCCCACCATGCATCTTCTGCTGTTCGACGACCCGGCTATCCGGCCGCACCTGCTGCCGCTCACGTTCACGCGGCCGGTGGCGGCGCTGCGCTGCGGCATCCTCACCATCGCCGAAAAGTGGGAGCGCCGGCTAGCCCCCAGCTCGGTAGGCTACCTCACGCAGCCGTATTTGCAGGCCAAGTTTCCGGCCGGCCACGTGGCCGGCCCAGCACTGGTGGTAAACGGCGCGGCTTGTCCTGACGACCTGCTGGCCCGCCAGGTGCTGGCGCTGCGCCCCGGCCAGGGCCTTTATTGCGGCGAAACGCTGGTGGCTGCCCACCTGGCCGACGCCTCTAAGGTGGCCGAGCTCATCCAGGACGGCCTGGAAGTGCGCCAGGCGCTGGAAGATGTCTCCGTAATCGAGCGGCCCTGGCACCTGTTTCTGCGCAATGGCGCCGAGATTCGGCAGGATTTTAAGCTGCTCACGGCTGGGCGCACCTCGCAGCCGGTGGGCGACGCCCACACCCTGGTGTATGCGCCCGAAAATATCTTTATCGAAGAAGGCGTAAAAATTCGCGCCGCGATTCTGAACGCCGAGGCCGGCCCCATTTACCTGGGCAAAAATGCGGAAGTGCAGGAAGGCGCCATTCTGAAAGGTCCGCTAGCCCTGTGCGAAGGCGCGGTGGCCAACGCGGGTGTGCGGCTGCGCGGCGACAACACCATCGGGCCCTACTGCAAGGTGGGCGGGGAAATCGGCAACAGTATCCTACTGGGCTACAGCAACAAAGGCCACGATGGCTACCTCGGCAACTCGATTATTGGCGAGTGGTGCAACCTCGGGGCCGATACCAATACCTCGAACCTCAAGAACAACTACGCCCCGGTGAAAGTGTGGAGCCACGCCGCCAAGCGCTTTGTCGATACCGGCCAAACCTTCTGCGGCCTGCTCATGGGCGACCACGCCAAGGCCGGCATCAACACCATGTTCAACACCGGCACGGTGGTCGGCGTGGGGGCTAATGTCTTCGGTGCCGGCTTCCCGCGCACCTTCATCCCTAGCTTCAGCTGGGGCGGGGCGGCCGGTTTTGAGACCTTCAAACTCAACAAGTTTGCCGAGGTGGCCGAGCGTGTGATGGGCCGCCGCGGGCTAGCCTATGATGCCGTGGAACAAGGCATTATCGCGGAGGTTTTTAAGCAGACGGAAGAGGATAGAGTTTGGGATAAGGTTTCTTGATTACATTGCCTGCTATAATTGGATAAATCTGACTGGTATGAATCCGACGAAACCAAAATTGAATACCATGGGCTACCTACTAAGCGGAGTAGGGTTACTGGTAATATCTTTTTTGCCAATTATATCTTTGACTATGAGCGAGGTGCAGCCAGTGGCAAAGTTGATAATCGGCGTTTACTGGCTACTCGGAGGAGTTGGATTATGGTGGGCCGTTCACCACTTCACAGCAGTAGGCGAAAGGTTGGTAGCTGTAGTAGGAGTAGTTATTGGCTGGTATGTGTTGCTCCAATTACTTATGGTGTTAGAAGCAATGATTTTTAAGTTTTAAGTAGTGCTGTTCGCCGACATCCCCAACCAAACTACCCTCAAGCAGGTGCTGCGCCAGTCGGTGCAGCGCGGGCACGTGGCGCACGCCCAGCTGTTTCGCGGGGCCGAGGGTTCGGCGGCGCTGCCGCTAGCCCTCGCCTACGCCCAATACCTCAACTGTGAAAGCCGCACCGACGATGCCGCCGATAGTTGCGGTCACTGCCCGGCCTGCTTGAAAATCATCAAGCTGGCTCACCCTGACCTCAACTTTATTCTGCCCACTACTACCACCAAGGCGGTGCCCAAGGATGCCACCAGCGGCAAGTTTATGGCCGAGTGGCGCACCTTTCTGGCCGAAAGCCCTTACCAGGGCTTCAACGACTGGATGCAGCACATTGGGGCCGAAAACAAGCAGGGCAGTATCTCAAAGGAAGAGGCCGGGCAGCTGCTCAAGCTCGTGTCACTCAAGGCGTTTGAGGCGCGGTTTAAGCTCGTGATTATCTGGCTGCCCGAGCTGATGCACCCGGCTGCCGCCAATGCCGTGCTCAAGCTGCTGGAAGAGCCGCCGCCCGCCACGGTGTTTCTGCTGGTTAGCAACGAGCCCGAGCGGCTGCTGCCTACCATCATCAGCCGGGTGCAGCCGGTGGCAGTGCGCCCGTTCTCGGAAGATGATATAACTACTTATTTGACTGCGCACTACCACGTGCCTGAGGCGAAGGCCCGCCAGGTGGCGCAGCTGGCCGAGGGCAACCTGGGCGCGGCCATCGCCAGCCGCGAGCAAAGCGCCGACCACGACTACGCCGAGTTCTTTATCAAGTGGATGCGCAAGTGCTTTACCTTGAAAATGACCGAAGTGCTGGCCCTCGCCGACGAGTTCCAGAAGATGGGCCGCGAAAACCAGAAGGAGCAGCTCAGCTTTTCGCTAGGGTTGTTGCGCAAGGTGTTGCTCTTCGGCATCGACCCGCACATGGTGCCGCACCTGCCCAGCGGTGAGCAGCAATTCGTGCAAGGTTTCAGCAAGTTTGTGACTGCCCGCAACGCCGACCAGCTCAGCGAGGAGCTGAATACGGCGCACTACCACATCGAGCGCAACGCCAACCCACGCATGGTCTTCGTCGATGCTTCCCTGCGCCTGGGCCAGCAGCTGCGCCGCGCCTAGTAGCGCGCAGCGCCGGCGCTGCGCGCTACTGCTTTTCCTGACGACCTTTGCCCGATGCGCCACCGCCTGTATTCGTTTCTGCTTGCTGCCGGCCTGGGGCTAGGCCAGCCGGCGCGGGCGCAGGTAGGAGTGCCCGCCCCCGACCCTGGCACGAACACCGGCATCAATCAGGGCCGCTTTATCGGCGTGGTGGTGGGCACGGCGGCAGTTTACGCGCTGACTTCCTACTTCTTAGGCAAAACCTGGTATACCAAGCGCGTGCCGTTCCACGCCTTCAACGACAACGGCGAGTGGCTGCAAATGGACAAGGTGGGCCACGCCACCACCGCCTACGCCATCAGCCGGGGCGAGTACGAGCTGTTTCGCTGGAGCGGGGTCAATGAGCGGGCTTCGGTGCTCACCGGCGGCCTCATCGCGCTGCTGTATCAAACTACCATTGAGCTGTTTGACGGTCGCTCCGAGGGCTGGGGCTTTTCGAAGGGCGACATGGCCGCCAACCTCACCGGCATCGGGCTGTTTATGGGCCAGCAATACGGCTGGGGCGAGCAAAAAGTGAATTTGCGCTACGGCTGGCGCCAGAGCATCTACCCGCCTTATCGGCCCAATTTGCTAGGTCATACCGTTGGCAATCAGATGCTAAAGGACTACAACGGCCAGCAGTACTGGCTTTCGCTGAACCTGGCCTCGGTGCTGCCCGTGGGGCCGTCGTTTCCGCGCTGGCTAGCCCTCGACCTGGGCTACAGCGGCAGCGGCATGACCGGCGGCCACGCCAACCCGCCTTATTTCGACGCCAATGGTCAGGAGGTGAAATTCACCCGCTATCGCCAGTTTTATTTGTCGCCCGATGTCACGCTCGCCCGCCTGCCGGGCCTCAACGGCTCAAGCGCCCAGCCGCTGGTCAGTGCCGGGCAGTTTTTTAAGATTCCGGCCCCCTCGCTCGAATTTAATCGGTTGAATGGGCTGCGCTTCCACCCACTGCTATTGCCTAAAGACTAAGCGCTCAGCTACTAATTAGTTATGTCTGAATCTGTTATTCGCCTGGCCACCCGCGCCTCGCGCCTCGCCCTGTGGCAAACCGAGCACGTGGCTAGCCTGCTCAACCAAGCCGGCCTGGCCACTGAAATTGTGCCCATGCAAACCGTGGGCGACCAAGTGCTCGACCGTTCGCTGGCCAAAATCGGGGCCAAGGGCGTCTTCACCGAAGAACTGGAAGAAAGCCTGCGCCGGGGTGATACCCACCTGGCCGTGCACTCGGCCAAGGATGTGCAAAGCACTATTCCGCCCGACCTGGAGCTGCTGGCTTTTCTGGAGCGCGAGCAGGTCAACGACGTGGTTATCAGCTTTCAGGAAAATTTTGACATCGGCCGGGCCGGTATTCTGCTGGGTACCAGCAGCACCCGGCGCAAGGCGTTGCTGCGCCGTTTTTACCCCCTGGCCAGCACCGCCGAGGCGCGCGGCAACCTTCAAACCCGCGTGCGCAAGCTCGAAGAAGGTCAGTACGACGCCCTGGTGCTGGCCTACGCCGGCGTGCACCGCATGGGCTACGACCACCTTATCCGGCACGTGCTACCCGCCGAGCGCTTCGTGCCGCCCGTGGGCCAGGGCAGCATCGCCGTCGAATGCTCACGTTTTCTGGACAAAGCCTTGAAAGAGAAGGTAAAGCAAGCCCTCGACCACCCGGCTACCCACCGTTGCCTGCTGGCCGAGCGCGCCTTTTTGCGGACGATGGAAGGCGGGTGCAGCATCCCCTCGTTTGCCCTGGCTAGCCTCACCGAGGCCGGCGATATGCACCTGCACGGCGGCCTCATCAGCCTCAGCGGCGAGGAATACGTCGATTTCACTCAGACTGCCCCCGCCGCCCAGGCCGAGGGCCTGGGTATGGCCGTGGCCGAACACGTGCTGGGGCACGGAGGCGCGGCTATCCTGGCCAGCATTCGCGAGCACCGGGGCGAGCAGTAATGCTTTGGGGCGGCGACGTTATTTTTGCTACTCACAACTATTTCATCTTTTGCCTATGAATTGGCCTAGTCGCCTACGCTGCGCCGTGGCACTGGTACTTGGAGTAGCGCTAAGCCTCCCGTTGCTGGCTGCTAAACCACCGAAAAGTAGCAAAAAAGATGAGGTAGTGACTATCACTACCAGCCTGGGCGATATTCGGCTTATCTTGTTTGAAGACACGCCGTTGCACCGGACCAATTTTTTGAAAAAGGCGGCTAGCGGCTATTACAGCGGCACGACTTTTCACCGGGTTATTCCTAATTTTATGGTGCAGGGTGGCGACCCCAACTCCAAGGATGCTGACCCCACCAACGACGGCCAGGGGCCGGCGGGCGACCCTACTATCCCGGCCGAGCTGGCCGCCGGCCATCGGCACGACTACGGAGCCGTGGCCGCCGCCCGTCAGGCCGATTTTGTCAATCCGCAGCGGGCTAGCAACAGCAGTCAGTTTTATATTGTCGGCAGCCACCAGGGTACCCATTTTTTGGACGGGCAATATACCGTGTTCGGGCAGGTCATTCAAGGGCAAGAAGTTATTGATAAAATAGCCGCGTTACCCCGCGATAGCCGCGACCGGCCTCTCGCCGACCTCAAAATGAACATGCGCGTGGAGAAGCTCAAGAAAAAGAAAATCAGTGAGTTGTACGGATATAAATACTAGCGGCGCGTGAAAATTCTCCTTACCGGTTCCAACGGCTTGCTCGGCCAGAAGCTTGTGGCGCTGCTGCACCAAACTTCCGGCATAGAGCTAGTGGCCACGGCGCGCGGGGCCAACCGGCTGGCTACCAGCTATCCAACCCTGCACTTTGTGCCGCTCGACGTGACCGATGCTAGCAAGGTGCAGCAAGTGCTGGGGCAGCAGCGGCCCACCCACGTTATCCACACGGCAGCCATGACGCAGGTCGACGAGTGCGAGCTAAACCAGGCGGCCTGCTGGAGCCAGAACGTAACGGCAGTAGCGCACCTGGCTGCCGCATGCGCCCAGCTCGATGTGCACCTCACGCACCTCAGCACCGATTTCATTTTCAACGGCACCGAGGCGCTGCTGAGCGAGGAGGCGCTGCCTGACCCCATCAGCCACTACGGAGCTAGCAAGCTGGCTGCCGAGCAGGCGGTGCAGCGCACGGCCGGGCTGCGCTGGGCCATTGCCCGCACCGTACTCGTGTATGGCACTTCGCTAGTCGCCGGCCGCAGCAATCTGGTGCTTTGGGTATATGAGTCGCTGCGCAAAGGTCAAAAAATCAAGGTGGTAGATGACCAGTGGCGCACGCCCACCCTAGCCGAGGACTTAGCTCAGGGCTGCTGGCTGCTGGCCCGGCAATCGGCTCAAGGTATTTTTCACCTCAGCGGGCCCGAACTGCTCACGCCCTTCCAGATGGCCCAGCAGGTAGCCACTACCTTTGGGCTCGATGCGACATTACTAGAAAGGGTTGATGGTCAGATTTTTACCCAGCCGGCGCGTCGGCCGCTGCGCACCGGCTTTTGCATTGCTAAGGCCGAGCGAGAGCTAGGCTACCAGCCGCATTCTTTTGCCGATGGGCTAGCCCTGGTGCAGCGGCAGCTGGCCCTCTAGCAAGCCTGCTAAACAAAAAGGCCCGCTGGCATTGCCAGCGGGCTTTTTTTGCTATAAGCCTTCCGCTTCTAAAATACTTGGGGGACAATAAGTGGACGTTGATAAACGGACTAGTAGATAAGAAATGAAGTAGGGGTCAAACCAAATCGCGCTGCGTTAAAAATGATTGTTTGTGCTGCTATTTGTTATTTTTTGTGAACCGGGGTTAAAGCTGCTCGGGCCACTCGCCAATGAGTAGGCCACCAACTAATAGTGCTGTATGCTGGCGCAAAGCCATTTCGCCCAGGGCCCGGGGCACTATGCGGCCATCCAGCGTAGTAAAGTCGCGTTCGGCTGGAGCGACCAAATAATCGGGCGGCAGAGAGGTAAGACAGGCAAATCGCTGCCTAGTTGAAATGGTACTTTTCATGGTGGCTAGCAGAATAGCAGGGGTAGAATAGTGGACGGCGCGTACCTCTTTTAACGTAATTCTTGCACAAGATTACTGCCTCATTTGAACTGAAAAAAGGACACTTTCAGTGTTTTTGTGACATTGAAGTTTGGTAATTTATTCAATCAAAAAACTTAAAATTCACTTGGTAAAATGAAATTTTAAAAAATAATATTACAGATAATAAAATTAGTTTGCTGATTTTAAGTATTTTATGAAATTAGAACATGACACAATATTCAGTCATTATTTCAAATTTGTGACAAAATTGACCTGCTTTTGGGTAGCATAAGGCTAGTTATTGGGTTCTGCCGGGCTGGCATTCGCTACTTTTTGCAGCGCCAGCAGCGTAGCCAGTAGCGCTACGCTTGGTGCGGCAGCTGCCCACCAAGTGGCAGGGTCTTGGCGCACAGTAGCTAGCAAGCTGCCCCAGCTCACCACGTCGGGCCCCTGGCCGATACCGAGAAACGCCAGGGTACTTTCGAGGCCAATGAGCCCGGCCAGGCTAAGCGGAGCGTAGGCGAGCAGGGGGCGGCAGGCGTGAGGCAGGGCGTGGTGCCACCAGATGCGCCCCGCAGGCAGCCCGCTGGCGCGGGCAGCATCAATAAAGGGTTGGATACGCACGCGCAGCATTTGTCCCCGCACGAGGCGGGCGGTATCGGGCCAAGCCATGAGGGCCAGCACCCCGAGTAGCTGAATTTGCGTGAGCGGCGGCCCAGCTACCAGAGCTACCAGCAGAATGAGACGTGGAACAGCACCAAGCAGTGTAACCAACCCCAGCACTAAACTGTCTAGCGGCAAGGCAAACGTGCGCCACGGCTGCCACCGGGCTGGGTGGTGTGGTGGCAGCCAAACCATCAGCGAGAGCATCAGGGCAATGATAACCAAGCAGCAAAGTGCTCCGCTGCCAGGCAAGGCAAGCCACCACCACCCGGCCGCTAGCCCCCAGGCCGCCGCCGCTGTTGGCAGGCGTAGTTGGTGGTCACCCCAAAAGCCTGCCGCAGCCCCGGCAAGAGCGCCGGCCGCGGTAGCCAGCACTACCGCTGGTAAGCTCAGCAATAGTAGTCGCCTCGCCCCCGCCACTAAGCCAGCTAGTACATCGCGCCCTAGTGCGTCGGTGCCCAGGTAGTGCGCCGGGCTAGCCCCCCACTCGGGGGAGTGGCTATGTGCTGCAAATCGGGAGTGGCAGCAATGTAAGGTAGTGGTAGCCAAGGGGCCAGTAGCCCCGCCGCGACCAGCAACCCCAGCCAGGCCAAGGCGAGCCAGTAGTAAACCGGCTGCGAACGCGAAGGAAGCAGCGCGATTTTCATGCAGCAGGACGAAGGCGAGGGTCGAGCAAAAAATAGAGAATATCGGCCAGCACCAGGCCTAGCAGCCGGGCCGCCGCGGTTAGCAGCACGCCGGCCACCACCACAGGGTAGTCGTGCGCGGCGGCGGCTTCGGCCAGCAGGCGGCCGGTGCCCGGCAGCGCAAACAGCACTTCTACCACCACTACACCGGCGGCGAGCGCGGGCAGTAGGTCGGTAAGCGTAGTAAGCAAGGGCAGCAGGGCATTGGGCAACGCATGGTGCCACAGCAGCTGGTTTACTGCCAAGCCCTTGGCGCGGGCGGTGGTAGCGTAGCCGGCCCGGGCTTCGTGGCGCAGCAGTGCCACTAGCGGCAACGTCAGCTCGGGCAGTACCGCCAGCACCAAGCTGAGCACGGGCAGCACCGCGCGCGCCAGCCAGTAGCCGACCAATTGCCAACTCGTGCTATCGGCCGGCGCTTGGCCAGAAGCCGGTAAGGCATGGATAAAGTCAGGGTTGGCTAGTAGAAGCAACAACCCCAGCGACAGCAGGAACAAGGGAGTTACCTGCAAAGCACCCAGCAGCGCAAAGGTTGCCTGCCGCAGCACGCCGCCCGGTGCCCGCGCCAGGTATAAGGCCAGCGCCAGCGCCAGCCCCACGGCCAGCACCGCTGCGCCACCCGCCAGAGGCAGGCTATAAGCCAGGGCTTGGCGAACAGATACTAACACCGGCTGCCCATCGCGGTAAGAGTAGCCCCAGTTGCCGTGTAGCAATGCCGCCACCCAGGCATGGTATTGGTTGGCGGTGCCGTGCCATTGCCAGCGCACGGGCGGCCCAGGCGTGCGCGTAACGTAGAAAATGGGTAGCGCCAGCCCTAGCCGGTGGCGTAGGGCCCGGCGGCCCTCGTCCTGGCTTATGGCCGAATGGATACCAATTGCCGGATGATTCAGGTCGCCGGGTTCGGCCAGCATTTGCTGCTCGGGGCTACCCGGTAGCAGCCGACCGACAATAAAAACCAGCGAGGCAATAAACCAGGCCGCCGCCGCTGCGCGTCCCAACCGCGCTACCAGCCAGCGTAGCATAGCTAGCGGAGGCTAGCCGACGGCACCTCGGCTGCGGGCCAGGAAAGGGCCGCTACGGCGTAGCCCGGCTTCAGGCCAGAGGCCACT
Organism: Hymenobacter sp. BRD128; assembly: GCF_013256625.1. Classification (NCBI taxonomy): domain Bacteria; kingdom Pseudomonadati; phylum Bacteroidota; class Cytophagia; order Cytophagales; family Hymenobacteraceae; genus Hymenobacter; species Hymenobacter sp. BRD128. The sequence goes on along the minus strand of NZ_CP053908.1, from coordinate 3,167,633 downwards.
ACGTGCTGGAGCTGGCGGCTGGCCGCCAGGCGATAAGGTAGAAAAAAGAGGGGCAGCATGGGCATTTCCTCTTGAAGTATTATCTGAAAGCGTCGTAGCATCCGCCGCTTGCGGAGCAGGTTGCCTTCGGTAGTAATGGCAAGGAGCAGGCGGTCGGTGTCGGGGCGCCCAAAGCCGGTAAGATTGCCCGCGCCAATGGCCTGGGAGTGCAGCATAGGCGCAAAGTTGAGGCCCAGCGGACTGCCTTTTATCAGGCGGATGTACAGGTCGAAGTCGCCCGCCTGCAAGCTACTGGTAGTGACCGAGCTTTCGGCCGGTAGCAGCGTGACCGGAATGCCTAGCTGCGCCGCGGCCGCTTGAAACTGCAACCCAACGGTAGCAAACGTGGCCTCTTCGGCACGGTAGCGCACGGCTACTGCTAGCGGTGCGGCCGAGCCCGGCTGACGCCAGTGGCCATCGGCCCCGCGCTGCCAGCCGGCTTGGCGCAATAAAGCGCTGGCCTGGGCCGGAGCATACGTTGGCAACGACAAGCTATCGTTATAAAATGGATTGGTAGGAGGCAGCAAGCCCACGGTGCGGGAGCCCTGGCCGAGCTGCGTAGCCAGGAGGAGCTGCACCGGGTCGAACAACCGGCTGAGGGCGCGGCGGGTACGCCGGTCGCCCAAAATAGGCCGCCGCGTATTAAAGCCCACCATCAGGATGTCATACGACGGTTTGGTATAAAACACGAATTCTCGCCGGGCGGCGGGCGACGCTTGCAGCTGCTGAAAAATTCGCGCTGGTACCTGTGGGTAAATATCAATATCGTGGCGCCGCAGGGCTAGCGCTGCCGCCGCATCATCGGGCAAAATCGAAAAAACTAGTTCCTGCGGACGGGCCAGCAGCACAAACGGGGCCGCCGGTAGCTTATCGGCCCACCAATGGGCCTTGCGCCGAAAGCGCAGCTCATGGTTTGTGTGCCAGGCAGCCAAGCGATAAGGGCCACAGCCGGGCAGGTTATTGGGCTGGCGCGCTAGGTTGGCTTGCTGATAGCGCCGCACCACAGCCGCTACGGCGGGGGCGGGCGGGCGGCTGGCCGGCCATTCCTGCAAGGTAGCTAGCGGCAGGCTGCGCAAAGTATGCGCCGGGTCAAGGGGTGCCTCAGGTAATATCGAAAAATCACCTGAGCTAGTGGTAATTTCGGTGCTCCGGCCGCGACATACCAGTGTAAAGCGGCGCGGATTGGCCGGGTCGATACGTACCTGACGAATAAAGCCATACTGTACCCGGCTGTTTTCATTGGGTAGCCCGGGGCACTGCATCAGCTTCAGCGTGAAGTCTACGTCGGTCGCCAGCACTGGGCGGCCATCGTCCCAGGTAGCAGCTTCCCGCAGCTGATATTCTAATAGCGTGAGTGAATCGCCTTGGTAGCGCACCCCTGGAAACGCTTGGGCTAGCGCCGGCGAGAAGGTATTGCGCTGGTAATCAATTTGCAAAAGGGCAAGATGCAGCAGATTGCTGGCATCGTAGGCATTTTGATTGGGCAAGGCCAGCGGGTCGAGGGTTTCGGGGTCGCGGGCCCAGCGGGCAGTAATAGGAGTAGAAGCTAGTTTTGCAGAAGGTGTCGAGCAGGCACTTGCCAACAGCACGAACAAGCTACCTAGCCAAAAATATCTCATTTAGTGACGACAGTACAGAATGTCGTCGGCAAGTTAGGCAGGCTTGATTTATGGTGCAGCGATTGGTCGGCCTTAGGCCACAACATCACTATTTCCCCAGCCCGTACCGCCTATGGCCGCAATATCGCCGTTGCCCCAGCCCGTACCGCCTATGGCCGCAATATCGCCGTTGCCCCAGCCCGTACCGCCTATGGCTACAATATCGCCGTTGCCCCAGCCCGTACCGCCTATGGCTACAATATCGCCGTTGCCCCAGCCCGTACCGCCTATGGCGACTTTAGCAGGCTGATTCGTGAAAGTGAAAACCTGAAATAATGCGATGGTGAGGAGCTGAAACATGATGAGCGTGAATTGTTAGAGTGAATTGTTGATACAAATCTCCTCCGTGTGTTCAACCCTCAAAAGGAAAGAGGCAGTCCGTCTGTGACAAGGATTAATTTTATATAAAAAAGGATTAATTTAAGATAAAAGTGAAAAATTAATTACTATAAGTGCCTGTGTGGCTTAGCCGAAAGCTTAGGGTTGCCTGAAAAAAACCGAAATGTGACATCTTATCGTAGTAAATTGCGCATACTACTCCAAGATGCAAAGCTTGAATAAATTCTCAGCGTTGGCAAGGATAACGTGCTTGTTTTTGAACGGAGGTTTTTTGCGTGCTTAGGTAGGGTAAAAGTGCCTTTAAACGTTTGTAAAGCATTTTTTTAATGAAGGAAATTGCAAATTTGGCGCGAATTGTGACATTGCGTCGGACGCGCCAGCGTTCCTTGCTTGACTTGGATGCTACCCGCCCCGGTAAGGAGGAACGCCTGATGCAGGAGATAATTAGTAATCCGGAAATTACGGCCCTGCAACTTACTAAATCGCTTTATGGCACAAACTCGGTGGGCAACCAGGCAGCTATGCGTCAGTTGCGCGCCCGGTTGCAAGATAAGTTGCTGAATCACTTATTCTTTCTCGACCATTCGGACCCGCGAATGATAGTATCGCGGCGCTATGAAGTAGAATGCCTCGATTTAGTGCACAAAGCCACTATTCTTCATTTAGAAGGCGAATATTCACTGAGTGAACGCTTGTTACGCCGCTGTATGCGTGTAGCTGCACAGAGTGATTTTACGGCTTACGAAGAACAAGCAGCTCAAAAGCTATTATCTATTTATGCCGAGCAGCACCAGCAGAGTAAATACGAGAAGTTAAGCCAAGAGCTTACTAAGTTGCGCGAAACGGTCGATTATGAACAAGCAGCCGAGCAACTATTTTTTGATGTGCAACTAGGCGTTGAAAAAGCAGTGGCTAATCGGCATAAGATTGCCACCAAGCTACCGGCTTACCTAGAGCGACTGGAGGAGTTATATCGGCTGGCGCCGACGTTTGGGACGTTTAATGCCTTATATCGGGTGCGGCTAGCCTACGCGGGGCTAGCCGGTCATTACCAAGATATTATCCGTGAAACGGAGCGGGCAACGGCGATGGTGGCGGCGGGCACGCTCAATGCCCGGCGCTTCGACCAGCGTTTTAATCACTTCATGAACGTGTATGCCCACCTGCGCGGGCGGCGGCCCCAGGAGGGCCTGAAGCTGGCCGAGGCTTTTGCCGAAACCATGCACCCTACTTCCAGCAACTGGTTTTATTTCTACGAGCATTACCTACTGCTAGCTCTGCACGCCGGCGAATACGAGTTGGCGCAGCGGCTGCTGCAAGTGGCTCACAAAAACCCGTCGTACAGCAAGCTGCGGCCCGCCGCCCTTGAGCGCTGGGAGCTACTGGAAGCCTATATCGAACTAGTGCTGCCCATTGAGCAGGTATCGCCAAAGCGCCGCAACCAACTGGCCGTGTTCGCGGCCCTCACGGTGCCCGAGTACAGCCGCGACAAACGGGGCTATAACGTGGCTATTCTGGTGTTTCAGCTAGTGCACTACTTGCAGCAGCGCTTACTAGAGCCAGTGCTGGTGCGACTAGAGCGCCTGCGCAAGTACCAGCAGCGCCACTTACGCGACCCAGCCACGCTGCGCAGCCGCACGTTTTTGCGGCTGCTGCTGCTGCTGCCCGAGGCCGACTTTGACCCCGCGCAGCTAGCGCAGCGCGGCAAAAGCCTGCTCAACACGCTGCGCCAGGCCTCACTGACACGTGACGCCGACTCGGAGGTGGAAATTATTCCCTACGAGGACTTGTGGGAGTTGATAATGAATATTCTGCGGCGCGGTACGCCCGAGTAGGGCTAGGGCTCAACTACCACTTCCTGGCTCACGCAGTTGCTGGCGGCGCAGGCACCGGGGCCATAGCCGCGTAGACTCATGCGCACGGCAAAGCGGCCGGCTTTACGGAAGCTGTGCTCGACGTGGCGGCCCTGCTGGGTGTAGCCATCGCGAAAATCCCAGACTACCACCACCGACTGGCACTCGGGCAGTACCGAGTCGAGCGCGTCGAAGGCGACGGGCTGGCTCACGCGCGCCTTGAGGCTAGGGCTCGCGCTGAAGTTGAGCACCGGCTTGCGGGTCAGGTCTACGTCGAAGGTGCGCTCGGCGCGGCGCACCTCGCCGGTGGCCGGCACGGCCACATCGAGCACTACTTTATAGTGGCCGCGCACTTTGTAGCAGTGCGTAACGGTGAGGCCGGTAAGGGTGGTCCCATCGCCCATATCCCAGCGGTATTCGAGAACGCCGGCACTGGGGTCTACCGAGCGGCTGGCGTCAAAATCGACGCATAGCTCGCCGGGCTGCACGGGGCCGCATTCGATAACGCCGCTAGGGTCATCGGGCGCAGTTTGGGCGTGGGCTGCCGCCGGCAGGGCGAGCGCCGCGGCCACGGCCAGGGTGCCCCGCAACCGGGCCGCTGGCGGGAAAACAGAAAAAAAGCGCACCAGGAAAAACAGATTAGCGTGAAAGAAGGGGCGGGTACTGCCGGGGAGCCTACAGCTTATTGAGGCGCTGAAGCAGGCCGCGCATGTACGTCTGGCCGATAGGAATGTACTTGTCTTTTAGCAACAAGGAATTATCTTCCAACGCCTGCACGTAGCCGATGTTTATAATAAACGAGCGGTGCACCCGCACGAAGCGCTGCGGCGGAAATTTTTCCTCAATGGCGCGCATCGTGCTGTACACGATAAGCTTGCTGCGGCTCGTGACAAGGTGCACGTAATCGCCGAGGGCCTCGACAAAAAACACGTCGGCAAAATCGACCCGCACAAGCCGGTTATCAACTTTTACGAACGTAAACTCAGCGCCGCCGGTGGGTAGCAGGTCGGCCTCGGCCGGCGCCGCACGCTGGGCGTTGATGGTTTCCAGTACCTTCTGAGCGGCTTGCAAAAAGCGCGGGTACGAGAGGGGTTTAAGCAGATAGTCGGCCACGGCAAACTCAAAAGCCTGCACCGCATACGACTGGCTGCTGGTAATCAGGACCACCTGCGGCGGGTCGGGCAGGGTGCGCAGCAGGTCGAGGCCCGACATTAGCGGCATTTCGACGTCGAGAAACAGCACATCAAAAGCTTGCGTGCGCAATAATTCGGCCGCCTCAATGGCGCTGCTGCACGCGGCTGATGCCTCCAGAAAAGGGGTGTTGCCGATGCAGGTCCGGACTATCTGTACCGACATCGGGTCGTCATCGACCACGAGGCAGCGGAGGGGAGTAGTGATAGTAACACTTGGTTCAGTAGTAGTGGAAATGGACATAACGTAACGTTAAAATTCAACTTGTTAGACTAAACAAATGTAACGATTGCGGACCAAAAAAATCGGCGTTTGCTGAAAATTACGCTAGCCAATAGCGGCTCGGATTGGGCGTTTAACATGTATGCTTACGCCCGGGCCTCTAGGTGAGGGTAAAGCTGCCCAAGCTGCTGCTGCACCGTCTGGAGCAGGGGCTCGCAGTAGGGGCAGCCAGGCAGGCGGGCACTGCGCTCCAGCTCGTCGAGCTGGGCGTGCAGGCCCGGCACGCCAAAGTAAGCTACTTGTCCCTTAAGCTTGTGCGCGGTGGCTGCCACGGCCGGCAGGTCGTGCGGGTAGGCGGCGGCCAGCACCTGCTCCAGTGCCGGGGCTTCGGTAAGAAAGGTATTGACAATCTGGCTAATAAAGCTCGCGTTGCCGCCCGAAAGCTCTTCTAGCTGCTGCCAGCTGGGATGCAGCGCGGGCGGCGCGCTGGGCGGGGGCGCCGAAGGTAGGTTGGCCTCACCCGAACTCGCCGCGGCCGCCAGCCGGCCAGTGAAGTGGGCTAGCCGGGCGTAGAGTGCGGCAGGCTCGAAGGGCTTGGCCAGGATATCGTTCATGCCGGCGGCCAGGGCCAGGCTGCGGTCTTCGGGCAGCACCGAGGCCGTGAGGCCAATAATGGGCAGCCGGGCCGCGTCGGGGCAGTGCTGGCGCAGGGTGCGGGCGGCGGCGTAGCCATCAAGCTCGGGCATCTGAATATCCATGAACACGGCGTCGAAGGGCTCGGCGGCCGTGAGCACGCGCTCCACAGCCAGGCGGCCATTCTCGGCAATAACGACGTGCACATTCCAGTTTTCCAATGTTTTGCGTGCCACTAGCTGGTTGAGCTGATTGTCTTCGGCCACGAGCACGCGCAGGGCCGGCTCGAAAGGGGGCAGCGGGCCGGCCACGGCCGTGAGGCGCGCCTGGCTAGCCTCGGCTACGGGGTAAGTCAGCTCGAAATAAAACTGCGAGCCTGCGCCTTCTTCGCTGCTGACCCCGAGCTGGCCGCCGTGTAGCTGCACGAGGTTGCGGGCAATGCTCAGGCCCAGGCCGGTGCCGCCAAACTCGCGGGTGGTGCTGGTATTGGCCTGTGAAAAATCCTCAAAAATGGCGGCCAGCTTATCGCTCGGAATGCCGATGCCGGTATCCTGCACCTCAAAGCGCAGGGCTACGTGGCCGGGCTCGGCGGCCGGGCCGGGGGCTAGCCCCACGCGCACCGCCACGCCGCCCTGGCGGGTAAATTTGAGCGCGTTGCTGACCAGGTTGACCAGCACTTGCTGCAAGCGCACGGGGTCGCCCACCACGGCCTCGGGCACGGCGTCGGCCACGGTCACGCGCAGGCTCAGGCCCTTGCTGTCGGCGGCGTAGCGGAACAGCGTACTCAGGCCACGCACGGCCTCGGGCAGGCGAAAGGCTACTTGCTCCAGGGTCAGCTTGCCAGCCTCCATCTTCGACGAGTCGAGGATGTCGTTGAGAATCACCAGCAGGTTTTGCGACGACGAGCCAATGGCCGTCAGGTACTCGCTCTGCTCGGTGGTAGTGGGCGTTTGCTGAAGCAGATTCGTGAGGCCGATAACCGCATTCATCGGGGTGCGGATTTCATGGCTCATATTGGCCAGAAACTGCGCCTTGGCGCGGCGCGAGGCTTCGGCCGCGTCGCGGGCCACGAGCAGCTCGGCGTTGATGTGCTCGATGTCGTGGTTTTTTTGGCGCAATTCGCTGGTGCGCTCGCGCACGGTGTTTTCCAGCTGTAGCTTCTGGCGGCGCAGCACGCCCTCGCGGGTGCGCACCACGGCCACCAGCGCCGCCGCCAGGGCTAGTAGTTCGAGCACCAAGGCTAGGGGCGTGCGCCACCACGGCGTGGCAATGGCAAAGGCGCGCGTGGCTACCGCGCTCCACGGGGCACCCGGCGCGGCGCGGCGCACCTGGGCTTCGAGCAGGTAGCGGCCCGCGCCGAGGCCGGCGAACTGGGCCTCGCCCACCGGGCTGGGATGGCTCCAGTCGTCGGCCAGCCCGCGCAGGCGGTAGCGGTACTGCAAGCCCGCCGCGCCGCCCGGCCCCAGGCTCACGCCTTGGAACGCGAAGCTGACCCGGTGCCGGCCGGCCGGCAGCGTGCCCAGCGCGCCGGGCCGGCTTTCGCCATCTACTTCAGCGCCCGTGCTAACGAGGCTGGGTGCGGGCAGCTGGCCGGGCCGCAGCCGGGCTAGCGCCGCTAGGTCGAGGCGCAGCTGGCCGCTACGGGTTGCCACCCAGGCCACGCCCGGCGCCAGGGCCACTACGGGCAGGGTGCCGCGCGCCAGTTGGTCATCGGGTGAGGTGAGGGGCGTGGCTACGCGGTGCGCGTCGAGCAGGCTCAGGCCCTGGGGGTGCACCAGCAGCAGCGCGCCGGCCAGCGGGGCCGGCAGGGGCAGCACGGCCGTGAGAAAGTCGTCGGGCAGGGTGCCGGTGGCTTTGCCCAAGTGCTGCCAGCGGCCACTGGCCGGCCGGAAATACAGCCCCTGGCCTTCGGTACCAACCCAGATGGTGCCGGCGGCATCTTCGGCCAGGGTGGTGGCGTCAAGGCCCACGGTATTGAGCTTGAGGTAGCTGAATCGGTGCTGCGTGGGCTCCCAGGTGGCTAGCCCGGTATTGTGAGCGCCGACCCACACGCGGCCGGTGTGGTCGGCCAGCAGGGCCGCGATACTATTGTGCAGCAAACCAGTAGCAGTAGTAAAATGCTGCGTGGCCGGTGCCGGGCTAGCGGCAGTCTTATCGGGCAGTAGGTACACGCCATCGGCGGCCGTGCCCACCCACAGGCCCGAGCCGGGCGCGTAGGCCAGCGCCGTCACGGCCGAGCCCAGGCTGCGGGGCAGGCCAGGTACCAGCTGGGCGGGCTGGCTTGGCCCAGGCACTTCGTAGACTCCGGCGGCAGTGGCCATCCAACAGCCGCCGCCCTGGCTGGCGGGGCGTACTATCCTAGCCAGCTCATTGCCCAGCGGGCCGCCGGGCTTGGGCCATAAGCTCAGGTAGCGGTCGGCGTGCAGCCACAGGCCCTGGCCGGCGGTGCCGAGCCAGGCGTGGCCTTCGCGGTCTTCGAGCAGGCAGGTGGGCACCACATCGGCGGGCAGCGCCAGGTGGTAGCGGCGCAGGTAGGCGCCGAGCCGGGCAGTATCGGGGGCCGGGGCGCCCCGGCCCCCGGGCGGCGGGCCGTTTTGCTGGCTAGCCGGCGCGGGCCGAAAAGGCTGATTAGGTGTTAGCCGCACCGAGCGGCCACCCTGCGCGTGGCTAGCCCAGAGGGCCCCGCTGGCGGGGTCTTGCCAGAGGCCGGTAACGAAGTTATCGGCTAGCCCGTCGTGGGTGGTGAGGGTCACGAAGCGGGTGCCGTCGTAGCGCACCAGGCCCTCGGCGGTGCCGAGCCAGAGGTAGCCCTGGCGGTCTTGCAGCAAGCAGTAGATAAATGGCTGGGCTAGCCCCTCGGCCGGCCCAAACTGCCGCACGTACGCCTGCGGTCGTGGCGCGGCGTGGCTCAGCCTGGTGAGCAAAAGCAACCCAAGCAGTAGCAGCCAGCCCCAGCGGCGCGGCCCGGAAAATAGATAAGAAAACACGCAGAAAAAAGAAGTGGCACGTGGGCCAATACTGACCTTGCCTGCAAGTTAGCGGTGGGCCGCAGCTAACTCGGCGCTAATCCGGACGACTGTGGCCAACTCCTCGCTAAAGCAGATTTTATTGCCTGTGAATAAGTAGCGCGCCACTTGGGTACCTTGGCAAAGGGCCGGGCGCACGTCGCCCGGCCCTTTGCCAAGGTACCCTATTCAAACACGATGCGGCGGGCCGCCGGGGTGCCGCCGGCCGGCGCGTAGAGCAGGTTGTAGAGGCCCGGAGCCAGGCCCAGCTGCAAGGTGCGCCCTACCGAAATGCCGGCCTGCTGCACCTGCTCCTGCCATACCACGCGGCCCAGGTTGTCGACCAGCCGCAAGCTCACTGCACCGGTGAAGGCCGGTAGCTGCACGTGCAGGCCGGCGCCGGCCGGGGTAGGATTGGGCCAGGCGTCGAGGCCCACGGTGGTAGTGGCAGCCCTGAGGGCCAATAGGTTAGCGCCCACCTGCACGTTGTCGATATAGAGCGCATTGCCAAAATTATTATACCCCACAAAGCGCACGACCACGCTACGGCCGGCGTAGGGCGAAAGGTCGAGGCGCTCCTGCCGCCAGTCGGCCGCCGACTTGGGGATGAACAGGTAGCCGCGGGTGGCCGCAGTGGGCAGCGTGGCTTTGCCCTTGGCATAGGGGCGGCCCAGCACGGTGCCGGTGCAGGCATCGGCCACCTGCACGATGAGCGAGTCGGCAGACATGGTGCCGGTGCTGCTATCGGTGAAAGTGGCGTAGGCCACGTCGAAAAGCAGCGTGGGCAGCGCAGTACTCGCCAGGTTGAGGGCCGGGGTGTACACGGCATCGCGCTCGCCGATGTGAGCGTCGAAGGCAAACGGCGCCCGCAATACGTGGCTGCGCACGCCCTGGCGGTTGATGGTGGTGTCGCGCACGGCCCAGGCGTATTTGCCGTCGGGGTTAACTAGTGTCCAGCCGGCCGGGAGGGCTAGCGAGGCGTCAAAATTCTCGGCAAAGGGGATGGTACGGCCCGTCGTTACTTCCACGGGCAGCGAGTAAGTAGTGCTGCCGTAGGCGTTGCTGACCACCAGCGTGGCCGAGTAGGTGCCGGCCGTGGCATACGTCACGTTGCCGGGGCTAGCCGCCGTGGCGCTGGCCGGCGCGCCACCCGGAAAGCTCCAGGCGTAGCTGGTCGGGCAATAGCTGGCCGTGCTGCTAAAAGCCACCACCCCGCCGGGGCACACGCTGGCGCGGCTGGCCGTGGGCGTGGCAACGGGCGCGCGGCCGTAGATAAATACTACCCCCGTATCGGTGCGGGCGGCGGTGCCGTTGGCATTGCGCACGCTCAGTGTCACGCCGTAGTGGCCGGGGGCGTTGTACACCACCGTGGGGTTACGCAGGGTCGAGGTGGCCGGCGTACCCCCCGGAAAGGTCCAGCTCCAGGCCGTGGGCCGCAAGGCCGAGGTGTCGCTGAAGGCTACCGTGAGGCCGGGGCAGCCCACCGGGGGCACGGCCGTGTATAGCGGGATGGGCACCGCCACGGTACTCGTCACGGCAATGTCGTCGAAGAGGCGGCCGCGCTGGCTAGCCACCGCAGCCGAGGTTAGCTGGCTGCCGCTGTACTGCTGAAAGCGCAGCCGCACGTCGTTGCCCAGCGCGAGGCCATTAGTGGCGGCAAACTGGCTCAGGTTTACCGATTTGGTTTGGTAGGTAATGGTGGCGTGGGTGCCCGTCAGGTCCACGAGGCGGTACCAGGTGGTGCCGCCATCTATGCTCAGGGCCACGCCGTCGGTGTTGCTGCGGGTGGTAAATTGCGCGGGCATGGCCTCGTCGGTTTCGCCGCTCAGCTTGCGCTCGCGGAAGGTGAGCTGAAGGCTAGCCCCGACCGTACCCGTGAGGTTCCACGTCACCTCATTCAAACTGACGCTGGCCGCCGAGCCGGTGTAGGGCGCATCGAGTTCCAGGTGGTAGCGGCCCGACGCCGGCCCGAGCGCCGTAGTCACCTGCACGCGGCCCGCGCCGCTGCTATTTACGAGCCAACTGGTGGGCAGAGCGCCTGTTTCGAGGTCCTGCACGGCGGGCGGCGCCTGGGCCACCACCGGCCCATAAATGGCCGTGAAGGCATCGAGCAGCCCCGGCCCGGTATACGGGTCGGTGGCCGATGCGCCAATGAGCCGCGCCGAGCCTACCAGCCGGCTATACACCTGAGCTGGCGTGAGGCTAGGCGCCGACTCGCGCAGCAGCGCGGCCACGGCCGCCGCCTGCGGCGCCGCCGCCGAGGTGCCGTAGAAGTTGGGGTAGCCATTGCCGTCGGTGTCGGAGCCGCTGTTTTCGGCCCCGAAAAAGGTGGTGTCATCGCCGTCAATCGAGGCGATGTCGGGCTTTTGGCGGTATTCCACGGCCGTCAGGGGCGTGCCGGTGGGACTGAAAAGAAAGGGCAGCGCGCCCCCTTTGGAGGTAAAATACTCGGCCGTGCGCTGGTTGGTGTAGGGCACGGCGGCCACGGCCTGGGCGCTGGCCGCCGCCGCGTGGCCCACGATGGTGGGGCTGCTGGTTTTCCACTCGGTGGCGCCGTAGCTGCCGTTGTCCACGTATTTCACGCGGGCCGGATTGGCCGTATTGGCCCGGCGCACAACCACGAAATCAAAAGTCGTAGTACCGCTGGTGGTCGTGTTGTTGGTGTAGTCCAGAATTTCGAGCGGCGTCTGGTTCGCCAGGTTGTTATCGTCGGAGCGGGCCACGGTGTCGGCCGCCACGCCGTTTTTCACCGCAATCAGGTACAGGTCGAGGTCGGTTTTTACGCCGCTGGCCGTGTAGTAGGGGTCCGACCATTCGAGGGTCGGAAAAAACTCCTTGCCGTTGGCCAGTACAATGCGCTGCGTCACGTCAGTAGTAGCGCCCGATACGTCGAAGTTGAGCCGCGCCGCGACCCTGGTGCCGATGGTGGCCTGCACAAACTGCGGCGCGTTGTTCTCGTAGCTCTGGTCGGCCTCGTTGCCCGCCGCCGAAAAGTACGTCACGTTCCGCTGCGCTACTACCTGGTTGATAGCCTGTGCGATAACCCCATCCTGGTAAAACGGCTCGCCAAAATACGCAATGTCATCGACCAGTATCTGGCAGTTGCCCTTGGCCGGGTCGGCCAGGGCCAGTACCTGCTGGGCAAAGTTACCCTCGCCCAAATACACGCTGCTGAAGGCTAGCCCCGCCCCCGGCGCCAGGTCGTAGATGAGCTGGCTCATGGCGCGGCCCTCGTCGGTGCCGCCCTGCTCGTCGTTGAGGTCTTGCAGCACCTGCACGCCGGCCGGCAGGTCGCCCGAGGCTACGTCGGCCGCCGCCCCGTCCAGCGAGTTAAACGAGTCGCTCATTACCCCAATGCGCACGCCTTTGCCCGAGAGCAGGCCGGGGCGGGTAGCGCGGGCGCGGGCCGCCTCCAGCGCGTAGTCGGCCTGGCTCGTTACGAGGCCGCCGCGCACCTGGGGCTTGCGCATGGGCAGCACCCCGAGCAGGCCCCGGCTCACCAGGCCCTCAATGCCGGGGCTGCCCGGCGCCAGCTGGCTCAGCGGCAGCATGCCCTCCACAAAGTGCAGGTCGGGATAAGCGGCCATTACCTGAAAGCCCCGGCTAGCCAGGCCCGGCAGCAGCGCATTCACATCCTGCGCCGTGATGCGCACCAGTACCGAGGAGGTTTCGGTGTTGAATTTCAACCTTGGAAAGCTGGCGCGCAAAGCCAAATGGGCGTCGGCCGCGGTACGACTGGCCGCGCCGGCCTGCTGGCGGTAGAGGCGCTGCAAATCACCGCCCAGGCGCGAGTGGCGGTCGGTGGGCTGGGCGGCCACGGCCGGCGGCATAGCAGCGGTGGGGCGGCCGGCAAGCTGGCGGGCCGTAGGTGGAGGGGGGCCACCGGCCTGCGCCCAGGCGGCGGGGTGCAGGCCGGTGGCGACCAGCCCCACTGCTGCTAGCCGCCCCAACCTAGTAAGAAGGGGTAATTTCATGAAAAACCGTAAAAAGGAGCCGTAGGAGAGGTGCTAACGCCAACGAGCGAAGGATGGAAATTAATTCGCCCCGGGGCCGGCTAGTTGGCCCGGCGTGGCCTCCGATAGCTCAGTGCAAGGGCTGAGTCGGCCAAGTAGCCGCTTCGGCCGACCGTTGCCGGGCTAGCCAGCCGTTAAACTTTTTGCCGGCCAGCCGGATTATAGCAGGCGGCGCCCGCCAGGCCGTAATTTTGTACGGGCCGGCACGGGTGCCGCGCACTTTTTATTTATTTTACTCATGGCTGTTTACCCCGAATATATGGTAGCCCCCATCCGCCAGGACCTGGTGGAGGCTGGCTTCGAGCAACTGATGTCGCCGCAGGAAGTAGACGCGGCCCTGGCCGATACCGAAGGCACCGTGCTGGTAGCCGTGAACTCGGTATGTGGCTGCGCCGCTGCTAAGGCCCGCCCGGCCCTCAAGCTGGCCCTGGCCAGTGCCGACAAGAAGCCCGCCAAGCTCGTGACCGTGTTTGCCGGCATGGAAACCGACGCCGTGGCCAAGATGCGTGAGCACCTGCTGCCCTACCCGCCCTCGTCGCCCTGCATCGGCCTCTTCAAAGATGGCGAGCTGGTGCACATGATTGAGCGCTACCACATCGAAGGCTCTGATTTGATGCGCATTGTGAATAACTTGCAAGGCGCCTTCGAGGAGTACTGCTAATGCCCGAGTGCTGGCTAGCCAGTGCAATACGCGGTGTATCGACCGGCCCGGCTACCTGGTAGCCGGGCCGGCTTGGTTTCACCCAAAATCAGCCGCGCTGGCACGGCTTCTGATACACCCCAAATAACAGGTCGCTAGGGTGCTGCGCCAGAAAAGCGTCTTCGGCGGCGAAGAGCATCTGTAATAGCTCCTGCGTAGTTGGGTCGTCGGCCAAGAAGTGGTGGGCAATGTCCTTGAGCACCAGCGCGAGTAGGTTGCCGCCCACCGCTTTTTCTTCCAGTACCGCAAACTGCCCGCGCACGGCCGGCAAAATGCGCTCGCTCTCCACCGCCTCCGATGGGTCGGCGAGCTGCATACGCAGGCGGCCCGGCCCGGTGATGCGCGTTTTGAGCTGGCCCGACTTGTAGCGGCGGCGGTGGCTAGCCGGCAACTGGGCCAGCGCTTGGTTGGCGGCGGCGAGCTGCGCGGCGGTCCATTGCAGGCGGTTGGGGCCCACGTAGTCGTTGAGGATGAGCAGGCCGCTCGGCCGCAGCGCCCGCCGCACGTGCGCCACCAACGCGGGCACCCGCCGAAAATGATGTAGCGCCGAATGAAACAGCACCGCATCATAAGCTTCCGTGGGCCACTGCTGCCGGTTCACGTCGCGCACGTCAAAGCGTAGGTTGTGCAGCCCCTCGGCCGCGGCGCGCGCGGCGGCGGCCCCTAGCAGCGCGGGCGTGATATCGACGCACTCGACCAGCCCAAACTCGGGGTGGCGCGCAAAGGCCAGCTCGTGGCTGCAACTGCCGCTGCCCAGCGAGCACAAGTGCAGGCCGGTGCGGCCACGCAGGTACTTGGCCACCACGTAGGGCTCGTAGGGCAGGGCCGGGTCGCCGGTGACTTTAGCGTTCCAGCGGGCGCGCACGGCCGGCACTATCCACCAGTTGGCGGTTTGCAGGCTAGGGTCGTCGAAGGTGCCCTGGGTGCGCGCTAAGCCGCTAGGGTTCAGCTTCGAAAGCAGAAAGCCCGCCCCGCGCTGCCGCAGTTTGGCCAGGGTTTCCACAAAGTCGTCGGCAGTAAGCAGCGGCATCAGCCGCAAAGCTAGCCTATGCCGAAACAAAAATGGGCTGCTCCAGCGAGCAGCCCATTTAATAAGCTTGAAGTCAGTATGCTGATGGGTAATTAGTTGGCTACTTCGCTCAGGAATTTGATGCGCATGAGCCGTACTTCCTCTTCGCTATAGTCATCCGGCCCCAGCTCATTCATCGCCACCGCAATGTTGTCGGTCTGGGCCGTCATGAAGTAGTCGTAAATCTCGTCCTGCTTGTCCTCATCCACCACATCCTGAATGTAATAGTCCAGATTGAGGCGGGTGCCGGAGTAGCAGATGTGCTCGATTTCCTCCACTAGCTCGGCCATCGAGATGCCCTGGCTGCGGGCAATGCCCGCCAGGTCCATCTTCTTGTCAATCTGCTGAATGATGTAAATCTTGAGCTTGGAGCGGTTCACTGTTGACTTGATAACCACGTCGGCGGCCGTTTCGATGTCGTTGTCTGCCACGTACTTCTTGATGGCGGCCACGAAGGGCGCGCCAAACTTCTGGGCCTTGCCCTGGCCCACGCCCGAAATGTGTGTGAGCTCGTGCAGGCTCTGTGGATAAGTGGTGGCCATTTCCTTCAGGCTAGGGTCCTGAAAGAGCACGTAGGGTGGCAGGTTTTTCTGCTTGGCCACTTGCTTGCGCATTTCTTTCAGTTGCACAAATAGCGCCTCGTCGTGGCCGGCGGCCTGCTGCACCTTCTCGCCGTCTTCCTCCTCCTGCTTCTCGGCCTCGAAATCGTGGTCCTTGGTGAGCGTAAACGAATGCGGGTTTTCGATAAAATCGATACCCTTCGGCGTGATGTGTACCAGGCCAATCGAATCGATATCTTTCTCCAACAACCCATTGAGCAGGCACTGGCGCAGCACCGACAGCCACAGCTGCATGTCGCCGCTCAGCTCCTTGCCCTGGCCATATACCGGCAGGCCGGTGTGGCCGTAGCTCTCAATGTGCGGGTTGCTGAGGCCGAGCAGCACCTGGGCCACGTGGTCGAGGCCGAAGCGCGCCTCGGTCTGCACCACCGCGCGCAGGGCTAGCCCCACGTGCGCGCGGCCCTCAAACTTTTCCTTCGGGTGGCGGCAGTTGTCGCAAAAGCCGCAGTCGGTATCCAGGTGCTCGCCGAAGTAGTGCAGCAGCTGGCGGCGGCGGCACACGGCGCTTTCCGAATAGTTGGTCATTTCCAGCAGCAGCTGCCGGGCGTTGTCGCGCTCGGTCACGGGCTTGTCCTTGCTGAACTTCTCGAGCTTCAGAATATCATCGTAGCTGTAGAACATCAGGCAGTTGCCTTCCAGACCATCGCGGCCGCCGCGGCCGGTTTCCTGGTAGTAGCCTTCGATACTCTTGGGCGCGTCGTAGTGAATCACGAAGCGCACGTCGGGCTTGTCGATGCCCATGCCGAAGGCGATGGTGGCCACAATCACGTCGCAGTCCTCGTTCAGAAACGCGTCCTGGTTGCTCATGCGGGTGTGCGGGTCGAGACCGGCGTGGTAGGGCAGGGCGCGCACGTCGTTCACGCGCAGTAGCTCGGCCACTTCCTCTACCTTCTTGCGGCTCAGGCAGTAAATAATGCCCGCCTTGCCCTTGTGCGACTGCACGTACTGAATGAGCTGCTTCTTGGTGTTGCGCTTGGCGCGCACCTCGTAGTAGAGATTGGTGCGATTAAAGCTGGTTTTGAACACATTCGCATCATCCATGTGCAGGTTTTTCTGGATGTCGAGCTGCACCTTGGGCGTGGCCGTGGCCGTGAGGGCGATGAGCGGAATGCGCCCCCCCAGGTTGTCGATAATGCCGCGAATCTTGCGGTATTCGGGCCGGAAGTCGTGGCCCCACTCCGAAATGCAGTGCGCCTCGTCGATGGCCACAAACGAGATAGCCGTTTTCTGCAAAAAGGCGATGGTATCCTCCTTGGTCAGGCTTTCAGGGGCCACGTACAGCAGCCGCACCTCGCCGGCCATCACGTCTTTCTTGACGCGATTCATCTCCGTCTTGGTCAGCGTCGAGTTGTACACCTGCGCATTAACGCCGAAGGCCGAGAGCTGGTCGACCTGGTTTTTCATGAGCGCGATGAGTGGCGAAATCACGATGGCCGTACCCGGCAGCACCAGAGCCGGCAACTGGTAGCACAGGCTTTTGCCCGCGCCCGTGGGCATAATCACGAACGTGTTGTTGCCCGCCAGTATGTTTTGAATAACAGCCTCTTGCGTGCCCCTGAACTGGCCAAAGCCAAAAACTTCCTTGAGCTTGGTTTTTAGCTCTGCATGGGCAACAACTGGTTCTTCAACGGCGGTTAGTGACATGGACTAGCAAGTAAGGCGAAGCGTAGAGCGTAAGGATATTAGCGAAGATAAGCAGCGAGTGCTATTTTTTGCGAAAAACTTCCTTCGACAAGTAACATTCGCATAAAGTTCCGGGCCACAAGTTATTTGTGCTGTCGTGTTTATTTCGCTAGCCTGCTTCGAGCGAGCGGACGGGCGTATTTTTGGCCGTGCAACCAATTTCTGCCTCCCCTGCCGCCGGGCCCGTTGATGTGCTGGCCGTGGCCCGCCAAGTGCTACTTACAGAGGCTGAAGCCCTGCGCGACGTAGCCCAGGCCGTGGGCGCCACCCCCGATTTTGCCCGGTGCGTGGCCGCCTTGCTGGCCCTGCGCGGCCGCGTGGTGGTAACGGGCGTGGGCAAAAGCGCTCACATTGCCGGCAAGCTGGTGGCTACACTCAATGGTACCGGCACGCCGGCCCTCTTTATGCACGCCGCCGACGCCATTCACGGCGACCTGGGTATGATTCAGGCCGAAGATTTTGTAATTGCCATCAGCAAAAGTGGCGACACGCCCGAGATAAAGGTGCTGGTGCCGCTGCTGCGCCGCAAGGGCGTGCCGCTGGCCGCTCTCGTCAGCAACGCCGACTCGTACCTGGCCCGGCAGGCCGATTACGTGCTGCACGCCCCGGTGCGCCGCGAGGCCTGCCCCCACGACCTGGCCCCTACCACCAGCACCACCGCCGCGCTAGCCCTCGGCGATGCCCTGGCCGTGTGCCTGCTCGAAAGCCGCCAGTTTTCGGCCCAGGACTTTGCCCGCCTGCACCCCGGCGGTACACTCGGCAAAAAGCTTTATCTCACCGTGGGCGACCTCAGCCGCCAAAACCAGCGCCCACAGGTGGGGCTAGCTGCGCCGCTGCGCGAGGTGCTGCTCGAAATATCGGGCAAGCGCCTGGGCGCCACCGCCGTACTCGACGAAATGGGGAAGCTAGCCGGTATTATTACCGACGGCGACCTGCGCCGCATGTTGGCGCGCGGCCACCTCAGCGAGCTCGACGCGCTCACGGCCCGCGATATTCTCACGCCGCAGCCCGCTACTATCGACATTGGCGAGTTTGCGGCCGAGGCGCTGGCCCGCATGCAGGCGCGCAACATTACGCAGCTGGTGGTGCTGGAGGGCGGCGAGTTTGCCGGTTTCATTCACCTGCACGACCTGCTGCGCGAGGGGCTGGTGTAGCCACTAAGCGCACCCAAACTGTCGGGGCGCTGAATTTGGTCGGTTTGAGCCGGCTTTGGGGCTAGCCGGGGCTAAGCAGGCAGCGCCTATCTTCGTCCCGACTCACTTCGCCCTCGCTTTCCTATGGAACATACCTATCTCGTCGTGATGGCGGGCGGCATCGGCAGCCGCTTCTGGCCCTTTAGCCGCACGCAGCACCCCAAGCAGTTTCACGATGTGCTGGGCGTGGGCCGGTCTATGCTGCAGCTCACCGTCGACCGCTTCCGGGGTATCTGCCCGCCCGAAAATGTGTTCGTCGTGACGAACCGCGACTACATCGAGCTCGTGCACGAGCACCTGCCCGAGCTGCCGATGAGCCAGATTCTGGGCGAGCCCATCGGGCGCAACACGGCGCCCTGCATCGCCTACGCCAGCTATTGCATCGCGCAGCGCGACCCCGAAGCTACCCTCATCGTGACGCCGGCCGACCACGCGGTGCTGCGCGAAGAGGAGTTTCGGCGGCTCATCCGCGAGGCCGTGGCGTCGGCCCGGCAGCACGACGTGCTCATTACGCTCGGTATTCAGCCCTCGCGCCCCGACACCGGCTACGGCTACATTCAGTACATGGATGAGCCGGCGCACCGTCTGCCCGACTCGGCACTCTACAAGGTGAAAACCTTCACCGAAAAGCCCAATAGCGACCTGGCCCGCATGTTTGTCGAAAGCGGCGATTTTCTCTGGAATGCCGGCCTGTTTGTGTGGCGCGCCAGCGCTATTATCGAGGCTTTTCACCAGTGCCTGAGCGACATAGCCGAAGTCTTCGACGAGGGGCAGCACCTGCTAGGCACGCCGCAGGAAGAGGCTTTTATCAACGAAGCATACTCGCGCTGCCGCAACATCAGCATCGACTTTGGGGTAATGGAGAAGGCTGATAACGTGTACGTATTGCCCGCCGATATCGGCTGGAGTGACCTCGGCACCTGGGACTCGCTGCACCAGGTGAGCCCGCACGACGCCCAGGGCAACGTTATCGACGGTGAAGTACTGCTCTACGATACCCGCGAGTGCCTCATCAAAACGCCCCACGAGCGCCTCGTGGTGGTACAGGGCCTCGACGGCTACATCGTGGCCGAGCACGACAACGTGCTGCTCATCTGCCAGCGCTCGGAAGAGCAGCGCGTGAAGGAGTTTGTGGCCGACGTGAAAGCTCGCAAGGGTTCGGGGTATAACTAGGCCGCTGATGAACAGACACAAAAAAGCCTGGCCGCTACGACCAGGCTTTTTTGTGTCTGTTTGATAACCATCTTATTTCAATTTGCTCAGAATCAAGTCGAGCTTGTCGTTCATGCCAGCCTGGCCCTGCTCCAGTCCAACCATACCAGATTTTAGCTCGGCTACGTCGCCTTTCAGCTCGGCCACGCCGCCTTTCAAGATTGCGACGTCGTCTTTCAGTTCGGCCACATCAGTTTTTATGATAACATGTTCACGTAGTAAGAAGGAAATATTATCGCTTTGCTGAATGGCAATGGTGGTAAGCTGGCCGACGGCGTTGGTCAGTTGCTTTAGCTGGGCCGTGTGGCGGTCCAGAATAGTCATTGCTTCGGAAAGAAGGGGCTCTAATTGGTCGAGGCGCTGGTCGGCAGTCATAGCAAAAGAATGGGTAAGACTCTTGAAATTCCAGATGAAGATTCAAAGGGGTTTTACCAAGAAAAGGTTGGCGGCCGGCGCGGGCTAACTGCGTCCCTTGGCCACTTCAAACAGCATGATGCCGGCGGCCACGCCCACGTTGAGGCTCTGAATCTGGCCGCTCATCGGGATGCGCAGGCGCTGGTCGCAGAGGCGCAGCAGCTCGGGCGCGATGCCGTCTTCCTCCGAGCCCATAACCACCGCGATGGGGCCGCTGAGGCTAGCCGGCGCGGAGTGGCCGAGGTCGGCGTCGGCCTTTTCGGTACAGGCAATGACGGTGAGGCCGCTGTTTTTTAGAAAAGTAATCGTCTGGCGCAGGTCGGGCTCGCGGCACACGGGCAGGATGTTGAGCGCGCCGGCCGAGGTTTTAACGGCGTCGCCGTTGATTTGGGCGGCGCCGCTGCTGGGCACTACCAGCGCCTGCACACCCAGGCACTCGGCCGTGCGGGCAATGGCGCCGAAGTTGCGCACGTCCGTCACGCGGTCGAGCACAAGCACGAAGGGCACCTTGCCTTCCTCAAACAAGCCAGCCAGCAGCGTATCGAGGGGCGCAAAGTCGATGGGCGACACGAAGGCTACGGCGCCCTGGTGGTTTTTGCGGGTCAGGTTTTCGAGCTTCTCGATGGGCACGTACGACACCGGCACGTTGGCCTGGCGGGCCAGGTCCGAGATGTCCTGCGTCATGGAGTTTTTGGTGCCGCGCAGCAGGAAAATCTTGTCCAACGTCCGGCCCGCGTTCAGCGCCTCCAAGATGGGGCGCAGGCCGAAGAGCATGTCGATGCTGCGGTCGGCCGCCGGGCGGGTGTTGTGCTGCTTGAAGGCGGGTGCGCCGCGCTCACCGCCCGGCTTGCGCGGCACCTGGCGGCCCTGCTCGTCGTAAAACGGGCGCTGCGGGCGGGCGCGGCTAGCCCCCTCGTTGCCGCCCGCGGGGCGGCGGTCGTCGCGGCCGGGCTCGCCCAGGCGCTCGCGCGACTGGCTGGCGCCGGTGCGGCGGTTATCGCTAGCCCCTCGCGGAAGCGGCGCGGTACGTAGTCGTCACTAAACCCGTCGTTTACCGGGCGGTCGTCGTTCTTCTCCATTGTTCTACGGCGGCATACCAGAGTAGCTCATACTCGGGCCGGCGCACCAGTTCGTAGTTATTAGGTGCTAAGGTACTAGGGCGCGGCCGGAAGGTGAAGGCCACGGCCTCGCCCTGGCGGCCGGCTTGGTCGTAGTGCCAGCGCTCTTCGCCGGTGGGCAGGCGGCGCACGCTCTGGGGTGGGCCGAGCACTACGTAGAGCAGGCCGCGGTCGGTGAGCCAACCGGCCTTGTGGCCGGTAAATACCTCATTGGCAGTAGTCACGCGCTGGTAGTAGCGCCGTATCATGTCGCGTCCGCGCATCTGGTCGCCGCCCGCCGCATCGAGCCAAAACCGGTCGATGGCCCGCTTGGGGTCGGGGGCTTTTAGCAGGGCCTGGCGCTCGGCAGTGGTAGTGAGATAGAGTAGCGGCGCGATAACTTCGGGCGCCGTGCTTTGGCCCGGAAAGCTGGCTGGCACCACCAGCAGCGGCAGCGTGCGCACCGGCTCGCCACCCGCGCCGCCTACTTTCAGCGCGTACAAGCCCTGCTCAGGGAGCCGCAGCAAATTGCCCGCCGCCACGGGCGCGGCCGACGAATCGAGCACTCCGAGCGTGCGCGGCGCCGCCACTTGGCTGCGCGGGTCGGTGAAGGGCGGCAGGGCCGGCGTACCGGTAGGGTAGCGCCGCCAACGCACTGGTTGGGTGAGCCCAAACGTGGCCACTGCTACGCTCTCGCCCGCATTTACATAAGGCCGGGCCAGCACCAGTCCCGCCGAGTCGAGCAGCACGAAGGGCCTAGCCAGCACCTCGGGCGTGAGGCGCAGCCAGGCGGTGGTGCTAGGGTCTTGGTCGGAACTAGGCGGCTGATTGGTGAGCGCAGGCTTATCGAGGCTGACCTGCAGCACCGCGCCGGGCGCGAGCTGGCTAGCCGCCACGGCGGCCGTAAGCACCTGCACCGGCGCGGTGGGGGTAGAGCCGGGGTAGGGGCGGGCCAGCCGCAGAACCTGCCACAGCGGCTGCTTGGCCTCGTAAGTGGCCCAGCCGGTGAGGCGCAGCCGCATCGGCGCGGAACCAGGCGCGGCTACCGGTTGGTTTATAAAGATGCGGAGGCTGTCGCCCTCGCGGCGCGTGGCGGGCAGCAGCCGGTCGGGCACCGGGCGGTAGAGGCCGGCAAAATCGGGCGTAGCCAGCAGGTGCGGCGCGGCGGCCGGGCTAGCCAGGCCCACCAGCCCAAGCGCCAGCCAAAACCAAGCTCCCCGCCCGTCGTAAATTGCCTTTCTTTTCGGATAACTCATGGGCTTCACGCTTTCGCTGCTGCTGTTTTTCGTGCTTGTACGGTTTGTGCTGCCCCGGGTGCTGCGGGCGGTGCTGGGGGGCTTTGTGCGGCAGCAGGTACACAAGGCGCAGCAGGGTGGTTTTTACCCGCCCAGCGGCTCTCCGGGCGGTGGGTATCAGGCGCCTCCTCAACCCGAGCCGACCGCTAAGCCCGGCCAGGTGCGCGTCGATTACGTGCCGCCCACAACCTCCGCGGGCGAGCGCAAGCCCGAATTTCGGGGCGGCGAGTATGTAGATTATGAAGAAGTGAAGTAGCTGCTCAGTAGCCTAGCGGCGGCATATAGGCGGCTTGGTCCAGCGCCCGGCGACGCTCCGAGTAAACGGTGCCATTATTGACGGAAAAGTCAGCGACGGCCTGCTTGTCAAGCGCGCCATTTTTGAGCAACTGGGCGCCATATATCTGGCGAGCTACGCTGAGCGAGCGGAACAGGCCCGGCATAGGGGTTTCGACAATTATGCGGGAAGCAGTAAAAACAAACTGCAAATAAGCTGTGCTGCCCGTTGGGTTGTTGGGACTAGCATTACCAGGGTCATTGAAACTCAAAAGCTTTACCACAAAGAGCCGCTCATTCTGCGGCGAATTGATGTAGTATTGGGTGCTGGTAAGCGCGCCGCCATCACCTTCGATGCGGGCGTAGGGTTGGCCGTCCACCGTCATCAGGTTCTTCTTAACGGCTATCTTTTGGGCATAGGCCCCGACTATGCAAAGGGTAAGTAGCAGCGTGCAGAATAGATTTTTCATGGTGAAAGAGGTTTGTATAAACCCACTTTCCCAAAAGCAATGCCATTTACGAAATCCACTAGAGGCGGGCTACGCAGTAGCTTTAAAAGCCTAGCCCCACCCGCAGCCCGGTGCCCGCGTGTTGGCCACTCTGCAGGCCGGTGTAAAAATCGACGCGCATCACCTTGAAAATGTGCTCAATGCCCGCCCCTAGCTCCAGGTAGTGGCCAATCTGGGCGGTGTGCAGGTAATTGAGCGAGAGTACTTCCTGCCACTTGAGGGCGCGCAGCAGCGGGATTTTGTTGAAAATAAACCCGTTGAAGTGGTGGTTGAAATGCCCTTCGAAATAGCTGGCGCGGGTGCTGTACTGGTAGTAATCGAGCAATTGAAACTCGTTGAAATTGGCCGCCAGCAGCGTGCGGTTGCCCGAAAAGTGGCGGTAGTCGGCGAACGTCAGCCCTTCCTGCTTGCCCGCGAAGCCGCCCACGATAGCCTGCACCATGGAAGTACCCGCTAGCCCCAGATTGAGCGTGTGGCGCACCGAGGCTTGCAGCAGCAGGTAGCGCACATCGGCGCCCAGCAGGTGCGGCACGGCCAGCCGGGCCTGCGCGCCCAGCGTCGGCCACTTTGAGCCCAGGTTGAACTTGCCATCGGGCCGGCTGATGTAGCGCTGGCCCGGCTTGTAGCTCAGGCTGAGGCCCAGCACGGCGGCGTTGCTGCGGCCGAAAGCGGTGGCGCTGCCGGGGGCCTCCTCGGCCACCGGCTCGTTGGGCGTGAAGGCGCGGCCCGGCACGTCGTGCCAAAGGTAATCGGCGGTGTTATAGAGTTCTACGCGCTGAAAATAGCTCGCCGCGCCGCGCACCGTGAGGCCATTAAGCGGCTCCCAGAGGTAGCTCAGCTCGGCGCCATCGCGGCGGTAAAGCTTGGCATAATTCTCATTAGCCAGCAGCGAATAGGCCGAGTTGATGAACGGCGTGAGCTGCGAGTTGCGGTCGAAGTTCTCGATGGTGCGGCCCGCAATGAGGCCGATTTGGCGCAGCTTCTGCGGGTCGAGCTGCCAGTTCATAGTCAGGCTGGGTTGCAGCTGCCGGTTCGAGAAGCCGTAGCGCAGGGTGGGCGTTAGGGTCAGGAAGCGGCGGTTGTCGGTGCGCTGGGTGTAGGTGGCTTGGGCGTTCAGCACGTAGCCCTCTACCGTGTTGTATTGCAGCTCGTTGAAAATGGGCGCCACCGTGAAGCTGCGCTTGGCAAAGGTGTTGCTGCGGGTATAGCCGGTAAGCAGCAGCTTGCCCGCGCTCAATTGATTGCGCTTGCGGTCGAGCGAGTCCTGGTAGGGGCGCGACTTGCGCACCACCTCGCTGCTATCTTTTTTGTGGTAGTCGATTTTCTCTTCCTCGGTGAGGGGCACCGGGCGCACCTGGTTCCAATAGGTGCTGTCGCGGTCGTTCACGCCATTTTCCACGCGCTCTACCTCGCCGCGCTTCAGCGAGGCTAGCGGGTCTTGGCGCAGCGAGTCGCGCCGGGCCTGCTGCACCTGGCGGCGCACCTGCCGGCCCAGGCCGCTGAGGTTGGGCTTTTCGCGCTTGATTTGCTGGGTCAGCTCCTTGGTCGTGACCGGGGCCACGGCCTGGGGGCCAGCGGCTTCGGGTTTGGGCGCCAGCTCGGCCGGCGGGCCGGGGTAGGTGGGCACCACGCGGCTGTAATCCGACAAAATACCCGTGGCGTAGCCCGAACCCTTGAAGCCGAACGCCGAAAAGCTGAACGTGGCCTGCTGCGACTGCACCACCCAGGCGTAGGGCACGCCGGGCGCGGGCGCATAAAGCTGCTCGATATGCAGCTCGTCGACGTAGTCGAGCTGAGCGTCTTTGGTCAGGCGCAGGTCTACCGAGTGCAGGCGCCACGACCCATCCACGACGTAGATAAAGCCCGAAAACGCCGGGTCGTTGCGGCGGCGGGGCGTGACGCGGATTTTGTGCACCGTTTCGCCGCCGCGCGTGCTGGAGCCCACCAATTCGTAGGTGTAAAACAAGCCCGCATTGGCCGCAATCGGCGATACGAAGCCCCGCCCGCCAAAGGGTGCCTTGATGAGGTTGTCGTAAAAATTGAGGCTAGCCCCGGCGCTGGCCTGGTCAAAGGGGATGCCGCGCGTGTTGCCGCTCACCCGCCCCGACAGCATGCGCTGCTTTATCACGTTGGGCTGCTGAAAGGAAATATCCGACAGGCTTTCCGCCAGGTAAAAGATACCCGGCTTGATGTCGGGCCCCACCTTAAAGAGGCCCAGCACCTTGCCCGGCGTATCGCTGAGCCGGGCCAGAATCTTGACGTAGAGCCGCGCCCGAAACGAGGCCACTTCGCGCCGGTAGTAGGGCCGCCACTGCTGCGCGTGCTGCACGATGGCGTAGGCCGGGTCGCGGTCCGAGCCGCGCACGGTCACTTCGTTCAGGCTGTAGGCCTCGGGGGCCAGCGCCACGTTGAGCACGAGTGTAGAGTCGCCGGCCGGCACGCGCACGGCTGCGGTGCGGGCGCTGTAGCCCACGTATTGAAAAACCAGCTGGTACGCACCGGCCGCAAGGCGCAGCTGGTACTGGCCCTGCTCGTTGGTGCCGGTGCTGATGGCCGCCCCGCGCACGGCCACGTTGGCGAAGGGCAGGCCCGCGCCGTCGGGGCCGCTGACTTTCCCCTTGATGAGGCCGGCGTGGGCTGTGCAGACCGTTAAGAGCCAGTAAATGACTGCGTATTGAAACGACTTGCGAGTAATAACCGGCATAAGTAAGCGTACTTCCAATGATAGGCAGCAAGATAGGCCGGCCGCTAGCTAGAAGCTCGGGCGGGCGAGAAGGTTGGCTGCCGGGCACGAAAACAGCTGCGCCGTCGCGGCCGGTAAAAAAAGTATGGTCATGCCAGGAGGAGCTTAGCATGACGCGCTACGTAACGAAATACTTGAAAAACGGGCCTGGCACACCCCGCTAGGCCCGTTTTGCCTGCCGGCTCGTATACCAGGCATTGAGCAGTACCCCTAGCAGAATAAGGCCAATGCCGGGATACACCGCAGGCTTGATATTATCGCCAAAAATGAAGTAGCCCAGTGCGGTAGCGTAGAGAAGGCCCAGGTAATCGAGGGCCGCTACGAAGTTGGCCTGCTTTTTTCGGAAAGCCTGCGTGACGCACCACAGGGCCACGTGCGTAAACACGCCGGCCAGGGCCAGCCAGGCCCAGTCGGTGCCGTGGGGCAGTTGCAGGTCAAATAGCATCCAGCCCGCCGCGATGGCCAGCGGCACCAGATTGAAGTAGAACACCGGCACCAGCGGCGCGACTTTATCACCTACCCGCCGCAGAAACACGCTGCTCAGGCCCGACGCTACCGCCGCGCCCACGCCAATCAGTACTCCGGCCGAGAGTAGGCCGGCCGTGCCCTTGGCCAGCAGTACGCCCGCCACCGCTAGCCCATAAAAAAGCCATTGCCAGGGCTTTAGCGGCTCGCCTACCAGCCCGATGGCGGCCACCGCCGTCACCACCGGCGCCAGGTAGCTGAGCGTGACGGCCCCGCCAATGGGTAGCGCCTTCAGGGCCAGAAAGCCGCCGATGATGGAGCCAGCGCCGAAGATGCCCCTGGCCCACAAATTACCGCGCGCCTCGGGTGGCCCCCACACCGGCGTGTGGGTGCGCCGCAGCTGAATGATGGTGAGGGTGAGCGAGATAAAGCAGCGGGCGAAAATGATTTCGGCGGTGGGCATGCCGTCGAGCTTCTTCACGGCCACGTTGACGACGGCCAGCAGCGCCGTGGAGGCCAGCATGAAGAGAATTCCGGGCGAAACGCGCATAGGGGCAAAAGCAGCGGCGCGCCCCTGGTGGCGGCACATTTGGCCACGGCCGGTGGTTGGGAAGTCGGGCGGCCCGGCTCTACAACGAGCCAGCGGCCGCTTCGTTCCCGTATTTTGCGGTGGCCCCACCTTTGCGCTATGTTTAAGAACCCCGACAAAGCTCCCAAAACCTACACGCCCGGCGAGGCGCTGCCCAAAATAGCCGCCTACTGCGCCTACCAGGAGCGCACCCAGCGCGAGGTGGAGGAAAAGCTCAAAAGCTACGGCCTCGACGAAGACGAAGCCGGCGAAATCATCATCCGCCTGAGCCGCGAAAAGCTGCTCGATGAGGAGCGCTACGCCCAGGCCTACGCTCGCGGCAAGCACCGCACCAACGGCTGGGGCCGCCGCCGCATCAAGCTCGAAATGAAGGCCAAAGGCCTGAGCGAGTATTGCATCAAGAGTGGCCTCAAGGAGCTCGACGGCGACGAATACTACGATAAGCTGAAGCAGCTACTAGGCCAGCGCGCCGCCCGCGAAAAGGAAACCCACCCCATGAAGCGCAAGATGAAGCTCATGGCCTACCTCACCCAAAAAGGTTACGAGTCGGACCTGATACAGGAGGCGCTGGGCGAGCTGGCCGATGAGGAAAGCTAGCCAGGCGGCAACTTCTGTTTGTCAACTACGTTAGTACTACCAAAAATAGCATCTAGCTTTTGACATCATGAAAATTGCAGTTGAGAAAGGCGAGGCCAAAGGTTTCCTGCCCGATGGCCGCCACACCGTTACCATCACCAGCATTGAGGAGGGTACCAGCGAGCACCAGAACGTGCCGTTTTTTGCCGCGCACATGGAAAGCGAGGACGGCTACGTGACCCAGCGTTTTTATAACTCGCCGGCCGGCCACCCCATTATTCTCTCGCTGTATTCGGCCGTGGGCATCAAACCCCAGGAGGGCAAAGACCTCGACACCAAGCAGCTGATTGGCAAGCACCTATCAGTGGAAGTGAGCGACCACAGCTATACCGACCCGGCCAGCGGCAACGAGCGCAGCATCCGGCAGGCCACGGGTTTCCGGGCGGCTTAATCAAGCTGTTCAGCAGCTTAGAAAGAAAAAAGCACCTCGTGCTGCACTAGTTGCAGCACGAGGTGCTTTTTTATTGGCTAATCGGCGGTGGCTACAGCTTGCGCCCCGGCCCCGGCGCCACCAGGCGCTGGCCAATAATAACGCGCCGCCCAGTGAGCGTGTGCAGCATGGGTGCCAGAATCTGCTGCGCATTGCGCTGGGTTTCGGCCAGGATGCCGCTTTGCAGCGCCGAGCGGCGCACCTGGGCCTCGGCGTAGCGATAGGCCTCATCGACGAGGCCGGCGTCGTCAAAAAAGCCGTTCTGGGTGCTGAATACGCGGCTTTCGTTGTGATTGACCTGGAAAGTACACAGCTCGGGGTCGGGTAAGGTGATGCGCACTACTGAGTCGCCCTCAAGCACTACGTCCTGGGGGCGGATTTTGCGCAAATCGAGGCAGCCCACGGCCTCGCCGCCCACGATAAGGGCCGCCTTGGCATCGGGTAAAAACGGGTATTTGGCCGAGCGCTTGTACTCCACTACGTCTTTGAAGCGGTAGCGCACCAGCTCCAGCTTGCCCAGGGCTTCGACTTGCGTGAGCACCGTGTTGTGCGTCACCGTCACCAGCGGCTCGCGGGCGGCCAGCGGGTTGAGGCTAGCCAGCGTAGCGCCGATTTTGCGCCACAAAAACACGCCCAGCGCCACGAGAATAAGCAACGGAACGAGGCGGCGAATAAGGCGAGGCAGCATAGCGGGCAGCAAGGGGCTAGCCAGCGCCAGCCAAATTGTGAGGTTCACCCAATAATACCCCAAACCCGGCCCTGAGGTTGGCAATACGTAGCTTTGGCAACCGATGCCCGCGCTTCCTGCTTTCGTTTCGTTACCGGTCCGCCGCCTTTGGCGCTACCACGGCTGGCTGCTGCCAGGGCTGTGGCTGCTGGTGCAGGCTGCTTATCTGCTAAAATACCACGGCCCGCACTACGCCAACGACAGCGCCCGCTACCTGGGCTACGCCGCCAACCTGGCCGAGCACGGCTACTACAAAATCGAGCCGGGCACGGCGCCCGCCACCTTTGCCAACAACGGCCTGGATAATTTTCAGTACGAGCACAACCAGCGCTATATCCTCTACCCGTGGTTTCAGAGCGTGTGGCTGCGGCTGCACGCCGGCTGGTGGGGCATTGTGCTGGGGCAGCTAGCTATTTCGGGGCTAGCGGCGCTGGCGCTCTACAGCGCTGTGCGGCGGCTGGCAGGCGGGCGGCGCGGCGCGGCGGCGCTGGCGGTGGGGCTGTTTGTGGGCTGGCCCGATGTGCAGCAGTTCAATTGCTATTTGCTTACTGAGTCGCTGTTTATCAGTCTGTCAGTGCTCTCGTTTTGGGCTTTGGTCAAAACGCGTGATGGCGGCTGGCTAGCCTGGGTAACGCTGATAAGTCTGCTACTACTCACGGCGCTGGTGCGGCCCAACGGCTTCGTGGTGGCGGGCGCAGTAGGGCTGGCGGGGCTAGCCACGCTCTATGCCCGAAGGCGCCGCGTATTTTGGCTGGCCGTGGGTGGCGCGGTGCTGGCTTCGCCGCTGGCCGTGTGGTGGCTCAATCATCAGCTGGTCAGCTTCTTTATCGTTGAAACCTACCTGCGCGGCGAGCTGATGTTTGCCACGCCGGTGTGGGCCGTGCACCCGAGCGCGCCGCTGGTGCTGCCGCCCGCCGGCATCGGCCAAATGTCGCGGGTACTTTACTTCGCCGCTCACAACCCTGGCTTTCTGGCCAAGCTGATGCTGGGCAAGCTGCTCGTCTTTTTCAGCAGCATTAAGCCCTATTACTCGCTGGGCCACAAGCTGCTGAGTGTGCTGGTGCTGTGGCCGCTCTACTACCTGGCGGTGCGCGGCACCCGGCTAGCCTCGGTGTGGCTGCCGGGCCGGGCGTTTCTGGCCGGCGTGCCGCTGCTGCAAGCCACCGTGGTTATGCTCACCGTCGATGACTACGACGTGCGCTTCCTGGCGCCGGTGCTGCCGTTCGTGTTTGCGCTGGCAGCCTTACAGTTATCAGCAGAACAGGAGGCCATTGCTAAAATTGTTAATCGCTAACTGCTCACTGCGAAAACCCCGCCCAGGCTTGCAGGCCGCCGGTGTGCACGGCCACTACGGTGCTGCCCGGCGCGAAATGCCCTTGCTCGATGAGGT
The DNA here is from genome assembly GCF_013256625.1 of Hymenobacter sp. BRD128. Classification (NCBI taxonomy): domain Bacteria; kingdom Pseudomonadati; phylum Bacteroidota; class Cytophagia; order Cytophagales; family Hymenobacteraceae; genus Hymenobacter; species Hymenobacter sp. BRD128. The sequence goes on along the minus strand of NZ_CP053908.1, from coordinate 3,137,635 downwards.
CGAGCACGCCAAATAGCAGCTTGCCGGTATAAATCGGGTCGAGCAGCACGCCATAATCAGCCTCAAACTGCTGAATGAACGTCCGCAACTCGGCGGGCAGCTTGGCATAGCCGCCAAAGTGATAGTCGGTGTGCAACTCATAGCTAGCCCCGGCCGCGCCGGCGGTGGCTAACAGCGCCTCTACCTCAGTGCGCAGAAAATCAGCTCCTTTAAGCGCTGCTACGCCGATTGCGCGGGCCGGGTAGTCGGCCTCAGTCAGGCCCAGCACCAGGCCGGCCAGGGTGCCGCCGGTGCCGGCCGCTACGGCTATGGCGTCGAAGTCGGTGTGCAGGCGCAGCTCGCCGATGAGCTCGGCCACGCCGGGCAGGGCCAGCGCGTTGGTGCCGCCTTCGGGCAGCAGGTACACGGGGCCAAACTGCCGGCGCAGCGCGGCCAGAAAGGCGGGCTCGGCGCGCTGGCGGTAGGTGGCGCGGTCGAGGTAGTGCAGCGCCATGCCATCGGCCACGCAGCGGGCCAGGGTGGGGTTGAGGGGCAGGTGCTCCTCGCCGCGCACCAGGCCAATGGTTTCGAAGTGGTAGTGCCGGCCGGCGGCGGCCACGGCGGCCAGGTGGTTGGAATAGGCCCCGCCGAAGGTGAGCAGGCGGGTGTGGCCATCGGCCCAGGCCTGACGCAGATTATACTTGAGCTTGCGCGCCTTATTGCCGGGCAGGGCGGGGTTCACCAGGTCGTCGCGCCAGAGCAGCAGGCGCACGCCCCGCCGCTCGGCGCTCGGGTGAGGAATGGGTTGCAGCAAGTAGAAGTCGTCTGTCATTGCGGGCACAACGCCGTGAAGCACGGCTGTTCTGCCAGGCCTCCGCCAATATACTTCTGCAAAGAAAAGATAGGATGACGGGTTGCGCCCGCAATAACAGTTACAAGATTGGTAATCGCGGCTAGGCCACCTCGCCGGCCCGGCGACGACGCCGGCCAAACACGCCCGCCGCACCCACGGCCAGCAGCACGCCGATGCTCGAAAGCAGCGATACCGTGTTGCCAATCTTATATTCTTTGGGCTCAAACACGAACTTGATTTCGTGGCTGCCGGCCGGCACCTGCATGGCCCGTAGCACCCAGTCGGCGCGGAAGTGCGGCACCGGCTTACCGTCCAGAAAAGCCTGCCAGCCATCGGCATAGTACACTTCGGAGAACACGACTGTGCCCGGCTGGGCTGCCGAATAGCGGTAGGTGAGGGCGTCGGGCGCATAGCTGGTGAGGGCGATGGTGGCCGACGAGTCGGCGTACACGGCCGGCTTCACATCGGGAAATTTCTTGGTGTCCACCACGGCTACCTGCTTGGCGTTGAGCGTATTCAGCGCCGCCATTTCGGCGTCGGGGCTAGCCACGGCTTTCAGTTCGTGCACAAACCAGGCGTTGCCCAGCGCGCCGGGGTTGCGCTGTACCTGCTCGGTTTCGCCCTGCTTCTGGGGCGGCACTAGCACGTAGCGCGTGTTCAGCATGTTGAGCACGCCGGTATTATTCTGCGAAATCTGGCGCTCGATGAGGTCTTGGTAGCGGCGCAGCTTGGCGCCGTGGTAGCCGCCGATGCTCTTGTGGAAGTACGAAGTACGGGCTTCGTTAAAGGGGTTGCCCAGGTTGAGCACGCGGTAGCTCAGGTCTTTATCTTGCAAAATCTGCGTGTCGGCGGGTGTGGGCTGAAAGCTCTCGGCAATGGTTTCGGTCTGGAAATTCTTTTCGCCCAGGTAGCGCTTGTCCACCGTCCAGAGGTCGAGCAGCACCAGCGCGGCCACCGCCACGGCCGCAATGCGGGCGTCGATTTTGCCCTTCAAATAAAAATACAGCGCCGCCAGGGTGAGGCCCACAAAGAGCAGTCCGCGCCAGATGTCGTTGTGCAGCAGGTCGGCGCGGTCGGCGCGCAGGGCGCTCAGCAGCTGCGGCGTGAAGCCGCTTTGGGTCAAATTGGCATCCTGCGGCGAGGCGTAGTCAAAGCTGAGGCTAGCCACCCAGGTTAGCAGTAGAAAGCCCGCCGTAATGGCGCCCGCATAGAGCAATTGCTTGGTACGCGCCAGGTTATCAGCCGAATCGACGGCCACAGCTGGTGCGCCCGCTGCCGCGCGGGCCGCCTTGGCGAGGGCCGGGTGCAGCGGCTCGGTGGCCACCGGTGCGGGGCCGGTCGGCATTACTACCGCACGGGGCCGCAGGATGCGCGACAGGGCTAGCGCCGCCAGCAGCGGCATGGCTAGCTGGGCCATCACTAGCCCCATGCTCACGGCGCGGAAGCTGCGGTAGCCCGGCAAATAGTCGAAAATCAGGTTGTTAATCGTCTCGAAATTTTTGCCCCAGGCCAGGATAAACGACACCAGCGTGCCGGCTAGCAGCCAGTAGCGCGTGCGGGTATCCACCACAAACAGGCCTAGCACAAACAGGAAGCAGACCGTGACGCCCACGTACACCGGGCCGGCCACGTAGCTTTGGTCGCCCCAGTAGGTGGGCATGCTAGCCAAGTATTCTTCGGGTAAGCCGGCGGCGGCGATGTGCGAATCCTTGCCCAGCGGCATGGCACTGCTGCCGCCGTAGAAATTGGGCACCAGCAGGGTCATGGTTTCGCCGATGCCGTAGCTGTAGGCGAAGGCGTAGTCGCGGTCTTGCTGCCGGGCGCTGGGGGCCGCCTGGCCGGGCTGGGCCGGCAGGGCTTTCAGCTCGGAGGGCGAGCGATTGCTGTATTTGCTGTACTCGTAGGTGGTATAAAGGCGGCCGAAGCTCACGCCCACGGCCAGTAGCGCGCCCACCCCTAGCAGAATTACCCGGCTGAAAAAGTCGGGTAGCCGCCCGGCCCGGATGGCCGCCACCAGCTCGATAATCCCGTAAATCACCACCAGCAAGCCCAGATAGTAGGTAATCTGCGGGTGGTTGGCACGCACGTTCATGGTGAGGCCCAGCGTGAAGAGCGCGGCCCCCAGCCACTTATTCTGGCGCATGGCCAGCAGAAGGCCGCCCAGCACCAGCGGCGCGTAGGCCAGCGCCCACGACTTGGTATTGTGCCCGGCCGCCAGAATGGCGAGGTTGTAGCTCGAAAAGCCCAGCGCCACCGCGCCGGCCACCGCCACCAGGGGCCGCACGCCCAGCGCCACCAGCAGCACGTAGCCGCAGAGCAGGGCCACAAACAGATTGCTGACCACGCCGGGCAGGCCGAGCGCGATAAACTTTTGCACGTACACAAACAAGTCGCCGGGAAAGTGCACCGAGATGAGGTACGTCGGCATGCCCGAAAACATGGAGTTGGTCCACAGCGGCTCGTGGCCGTGCTCGGCGGCCCACTGCTGCGTCTCGTGCGCGCCGCCCTGAAACTGGGTGATGTCGTGCTGCGCCAGCGTCTGGTGCTCAAACACGATGGGTGCGAAGTAGGCCACGGCCAGCACCACGAAAAACAACATGGCCAGCACGTGCGGCCAGGCCCGCTGCCACAGCGGCGCGGGTGCAGGAGAAGAAGAAGCGGAAACGGCCATCGGGCGCTTAACTACGAGTAGGCAACTAAAGCCCGAAGGTAGCGCCGGGGCGGGGGATGCATAGAATGAAGTGCCTGTGCCTGGCTAGCACAGAATAGTTCGTGCCAGCCACAGACAATATTTTCCGCTTCATTTTCAACCCCGCTGGTAAAAACAATCGACCCGCGCTGCGTGTCTTGCTGCCTCATTCCACAAGACTAATCTCATGTCTGATACCCAAAAAACCTGGTTTATTACCGGGGCCTCGACCGGCCTTGGCGAGGCGCTGGCTAGCGTGCTGCTCGACAAGGGCGAGCGCGTGGTGGCCACCTTCCGGCAGTCGCCGCAGGTTGAAGAATTTACCCGGCGCAAGCCCGGCCAGAGCTTGGGCGTGCTGGTCGATGTGACCGACGCTGCCCAGATAACTGGCGCCGTGGCGCACGCTATTGCCGCCTTCGGCCACCTCGATGTGGTGGTGAACAACGCCGGCTACGGCTCGCTGGGCAGCATCGAGGAGATTACCGAAGCCGAAACTATTCGGCAGTTCAACGTGAACATAACGGGGCCTCTGCGCATCATTCGGGCGGTGCTGCCGCACCTGCGCGAGCGCCGGGCCGGCCACATTCTCAACGTAACCTCGGTGGGCGGCTTTATCGGCATGGCGCACGCGGGCATTTACAACGCCTCAAAGTTTGCGCTCGAAGGTATCGGCGAGAGCCTGGCCGCGCAGCTGAGGCCACTGGGCATCCACGTGACCAACGTGGAGCCGGGGCCGTTTCGCACCAAGTGGGCCGGCGAGTCGGCCACCTATACCGAGAATAAAATCGCCGACTACGCCGACACTGTGGGCGTGGGCCTCCAGGCTTCGCTGGGCCGCGACGGCAACCAGGCCGGCGACCCGGTGAAGGCTGCCGAAGCCATGTACCAGCTCGTGCGCCTGCCCAACCCGCCGGTGCATTTGCTGCTCGGCGGCTTCGCTTACCAGATGGTGCGCGACAAATTGCAGCGCCTACTAAAAGAAATCGACGACTTCGCCTACCTCGGCGAGCCAACCGATTTTTAGGCAGTGGCGCGAAGCGTCGTGCTACTGCCCGACCTTTGCCGGGCCATGCCCATCCGCTTTTCCGACCTGCCCGCCCTGCTCGGTGGCACCCTGCTGCAAGCCCCCGCCACCAACGATGCCTTGACCACGCTGCTGCTCGACAGCCGCCGCGTGGGCCTGGTAGAAGGCGCCGTATTCTTTGCCCTGCGCGGGCCTAACCACGACGGCCACCAGCACCTGGCCGCGCTGTACGCCAAGGGAGTGCGGTTATTCGTGGTGAGCCATCCGCCGGCTAGCCTGGTGCCGTTTGCCGGCGCGGGTTTCGTGCGGGTGGCCGATACGCTGGCCGCGCTGCAAGCGCTGGCCGCGCGCCACCGGGCGGCTTTTGCCGGGCCGGTGTGGGCCATCACGGGCTCCAATGGCAAGACTATTGTGAAGGAGTGGCTAGCCCAGCTGCTGGCCCCCGACGAAGATATTTGCCGCTCGCCTAAGAGCTACAACTCGCAGGTGGGCGTGCCGCTGAGCGTGTGGGAGCTGGCGCCCGGCCGGCACACGCTGGGCATCTTCGAGGCCGGTATTTCGGAGCGCGGCGAGATGCAAAGGCTAGCCAGCATTATCCGGCCCACGCACGGCATTTTTACTACGCTGGGCACGGCCCACGACGCGGGCTTTGCCTCAGCAGAAGAAAAGCTGACTGAAAAGCTGCGGCTATTCGAGCAGCCCGGCTTCGAACTACTCGTGTACTGCGCCGACCAGCCCCTGGTGCACGCGGCCGTGCGGACGCGTGGCCTACCTGCCCTGGCCTGGACGCGCCACAATGCCCCCGGTGCGGCCCTGCGCTTTCGCCTTAAGCCCACCACGGCGGGCACCACCACCGTGCGGGTGCGGCTGAGCGAAACGGCGGCCACCGCGCACTTTCCGGCCGAGCACCTGGCCTTGCGCGCCGCCGCGCGCTTCACGCTGCCCTTCGCCGACGAGCCCTCGGTCGAAAATGCCCTGCACTGCCTGGCCGTGCTGCTCTGGCGCCAGCTCGACCCCGCCCACGCCCTGGCCCCGGCCGAGATGCAGCGCCGGCTGCTGCGCCTGCACCCCGTGGCCATGCGCCTCGAAATGAAGGCCGGCCGCCACGGCTGCTACCTGCTCGACGATACCTACAACAACGACCTGGCTGGCCTCTCGCTAGCCCTCGATGCGCTGAGCCGGCAGGCCCGGCCCGGTGGCCGTACGCTCATTCTCAGCGACGTGCTCGAATCGGGCTTGGGTACTGCCGAGCTCTACGGCCGCGTGGCGGCGCTGGTGCAGGCCCACGGCGTGACGCGGCTCATCGGGGTGGGGGATGCGCTGAGTCATGAGTTTGAAGAAGTGAAGGATAGCCAACTCAAAATTCAGCATTCAAAATTCAAAACTCAGTTTTACCCCACCACCGAGGCGCTGCTAGCCGACTTGCGACCGGCTGATTTTCAGAACGAAACGATACTAATCAAGGGTGCCCGGCGCTTTGGCTTCGAGCGGGTGGTGGCGGCCTTGCAGCAGCCCCAGCACGGCACGGTGCTGGAAGTAAACCTCGACGCACTGACGCACAACCTCCAGTACTACCGCCAGCGCCTCAAGCCGGGCACTAAGCTCATGGTGATGGTGAAGGCCTTTGCCTACGGCAGCGGCTCGTATGAAGTGGCTAGCCTGCTCGAATTTCAGCGGGCCGACTATCTGGCCGTGGCCTACGCCGATGAAGGCCAGCAGCTGCGCGACAACGGTATCAGCCTGCCCATCATGGTGCTGAATCCTGGTCCTGACTCGTTTGACCAGCTGCGGCGCTATCGGCTGGAGCCGGAAATCTACTCTATCGAGCGCCTGCGCGACTACCTGCAAGCGGCCCGCGAAGCCAGCGCCGACGGCGCCGGCCCGCTGCCGTCGCTGCACCTCAAGCTCGACACCGGCATGCGCCGGCTAGGCTTCGCCGAAGAGGAATTGCCCGACTTGCTGGCGCTGCTGGCCGCCCACCGCGCCGCCCTGCCGGTAGCGGGCATCATGACGCACCTCGCCGCCGCCGACGACCCTAGCCACGACGATTTTACGCAGCAGCAGCTCGCCACCTTCCGGCGCATGGCCGCCGCCATCGAGCAGGTGCTGGGCTACCCGGCGCTCAAGCACGCGCTCAACTCGGCCGGCATCCGGCGTTTCCCGGAGGCGCAGCTCGACATGGTGCGGCTCGGTGTGGGGCTCTACGGCGTGGAGGCCGGCGCCGAGGAGGCGCATAATCTGCTGCCGGTGAGCACGTTGAAAACCACTATCTCCCAAATAAAAACCCTGCCCGCCGGCAGCACCGTGGGCTACGGCCGCCGGGGCGCCGCCACGGCTCACGAGCGCCGCGTGGCTACGCTGGCCATTGGCTACGCCGATGGCTACGACCGGCGCTTCTCCAACGGCCAGGGGCTGGTGCTGCTGCACGGCCGCCGCGCGCCGGTGGTAGGCTCGGTGTGCATGGATATGGTGATGGTGGACGTGACCAACGTGCCCGAGGCCCGGCCCGGCGACGTGGCCGTAGTATTTGGTGAAGGATTGAGTACGAGCGAATTGGCCCAGCGCATCGGCACCATCCCGTATGAGCTACTCACCAACGTGAGCGAGCGCGTGAAGCGGGTGTTCGTGAGCGAATAGTGAGCGTGCTTACGAATTGCTGAATAGATAGTTAGCTGCGGATTAGTTGGGCTGCGCGCTGGGCAAATGCGTAGCCGGTAATAAATTAGCGTTCGGAATTGTGCCAGCACCCGGCCCGCTAATTTATTCACGTGTAAATGACTGCTATTCGACTTAGGTTCTACTCGCTGCTAGCCCTGCTGCTCACGCTGGCGCTGCCCGGCCGCGCCACAGTCCCGCCGGCCCCCGACCCGCTCGACGGTCTCTGGAAAGGCCCTTTGAAGCTGCCCGGCGGCCAGCTCGATGTGACATTTCGCCTCGTCAAGCTCAGCAGCGGCGACTATTTCGCGACGCTCGACGTGCCGTTGCAGCGGGTTAATAATCTGGCCGTTACGGTAACGACTCACGCCGATACGGTAGTGTTCGTGTCGGCCGAAGCCAACTGCCGCTTCACCGGGCGCCTGCTGCCCGACGGCAAGCAGCTGCAAGGTGCCTGGCAGCAGCCGGGCTTTGAGGTGCCGCTTACGCTCACGCGCACCGTGCCGCAGCAGGCCGCCCGGCCCCGCCTTACGCCGCCCTACCGCGAAGAAAATGTGACGTTTAGCAATGCCAAGGCGGGCGTGCAGCTGGCGGGCACGCTCACCGTGCCCGCCGGGCCGGGGCCGTTTCCGGCCGTGGCTTTGCTCAGCGATGTGGGTGCCCAGGACCGCAACGGCACCGTGAATGACTTCGCGCCCATTGGCCGGCTGGCCGATTTTCTGACGCGGCGCGGCATCGCGGTGCTGCGCTTCGACGACCGCGGCACCGGGCAATCGGGCGGCGATGCCCAGGCTACCCTAGCCGACCAGCTCGGCGATGCCCAGGCCGCGCTGGCCTTCCTGCGCGCCCGCCCCGAAATCGTGGCTAAGCAAGTGGGCCTGGTGGGGCACGGTGAAGGCGGCAACGTGGCCCTGCTGGCGGCGGCCCAGCCCACCCCTCCGGCGTTTGTAGTGGGGCTAGCCCCCTACGGGCTGCCGGGCGGCGACATTGCCATGCAGCAGCAGGAAGCTACTTTGCGCAGCTTGCAGCTAGCCCCGGCCCAGCTCGACATCGTAATAAAGCGCCAGAAGGCGATAATCGACGCCATCCGGCAAACTATCAACCGTAGTCAGGCCCAGGCCATTGTGGCTAATATCTTGAAGCAGAATAACCCAGTGCTTGATAATGCTGCCGTGCAGGCCCGCGCCGCCGAAATGACTTCGCCGCCCTACCGCTATTTCCTGGGCTTTGACCCGGCCGAAAACCTGGCCAGCGTAACCTGCCCCGTGCTGCTGCTCTACGGCAGCGCCGACACGGTCATCAACCCCGACAACAACCTGAGCGCGCTGGTAAAAGGCCTGAAGGCCAATAAGTCGGTAACGGCGCGCAAGCTGCCGGGCGTCAACCACTTGTTTCAGCCGGCGCCCGACCAGTGGCCCATCGTAGGCGGGCAGCCGCAGCCCAACTTTTCGCCGGCCGCTGCCGAAGCGGTGCGCGCCTGGCTAGCCACCCAGGCGCCGCCGGCCCCGGCCCCGGCCGGCAGCCCGCCTACGTCGGCCCGCTAACATTCGGCTACCGGTCTGCGTACAGGAAGGGCGCTTTCTCCCCCGAAAGCGGCACCTTACCCCCTATTTCATGGCAAAATTCGCCTATTCCCTGCTGGCAGCCTCGGTGCTGCTGGCTAGCTGCAACGACTTGAAAAAGTCGGATGAAAAAACCACCCTCGGCGATGCTACTGCCGATACGGCCGTAGTTGCCCGCACCGGCAAAACGGTGAGCGACGTTGCCACTAATGCCGCCAACTCGGTCGATAGTGCTGCTAGCAAAGTAGGTAGTGCCGTGAGCAATACCTTCGACCTTACCAAGGCCAAGCTGGCCGACGTGAAGCTGCCCGAAGTGAACTTGAGTGGCGTAACCGTGCGTGGCAACGAGGATTACGAGGTATATGGCCTGGAAGAAAAGGTGCTTTTCGACACCAATAAGGCCACTATCAAGCCGAGTGCGGCCGAGGCACTCAAGCAAATCAGTGCCTCCATCAGCAAGCGCTATCCCGGCAAGGATGTGCGCGTGCTGGGCTTTGCCGACGCGCGTGGCGACAAAAGCTACAACCGCGCCCTGAGCCAGCAGCGCGCCGAGGCGGTGAAAAACTACCTCATCACCACTAATAAGCTGCCCGCCGACCACCTCAGCACCGAGGCTTTCGGCGAAAGCCAGCCGGCCGCCACTAATGCCACGGCCGCCGGCCGCCAGGAAAACCGCCGCGTCGAAATCGCCGTGCGCGTGCGCTAGCCCACTAGGCTACAGTCAATGTAAAAGGCCGGCCTCCCGTTGGGGAAGCCGGCCTTTTTAGCTTTTTGCCGAAACGATAGGTCTTATTTATAGGCGTCTACTTCGGCGCGCATCATGGCGTTGAAGTGCGAGCCGCCGTTGGCTAGGGTCACCAGGTTCCAGCCCCGGCCGATGGCGTAGCTCCAGGTGCGGCTGTCCTTAAACTCAAACGTGGGCCGCAGAATCTGGCCGTAGGGCGTGTAGTTATCCATAAAATTAGTAGTATAGAATTTATCGCCGCTCACAATCCACTCCATCGCCACGTAAAAGCCTTCCTCGGGCGCCACCAGGTTGTAGGGCGATAAATCGACCGTGAACCACTCGCCGCCGCGCGCCGCCGACACAATCACGCTCTCGGTGAGCATGTCTTCGTTGGGCGCATTATAGTTGCCGTTGGCCTTGTAAATGCGCACCCGGAACGGCTCGCGCGGGAAGCCATTCTCACCAATGAAAAACGACACCGTGCGAATGAGCCCAAGCTTTTTAGCCTTGTCGTTCTTGCACATGAAGGCGTACTGGCTGCCCGGCATGCCCTGAATCATGCCCGCCGCCGGCGAGTTGGAGTGCGCCCCGAGCAGCGTCGGCTTCACACCCTTTGTCTCGACCTGCACGTTGGCCAGCGCGATGGCCTGCTTGGGTAGCTGAATAATGATTTCCTCCATATTGGCGCCGCGCTTCACGAAGAGCGCCGTGCGCTTGTAGCCTAGCGCCATCACAATGACCGAGTCTTCGGTTACCTTGGTGGGCATGGCTAGCTGAAAGTAGCCGTACTCGTTGGTGAGGGCACCGGTCTGCTCTTCGCGCAGGTTGATAGAGGCAAACGGAATTGGGTCCTGGGTTTTTTCATCCACCACGCGGCCCGTAATGCGGCCTTCCTGCTGGGCCCACCCTAGCGCGGGCAGCAGGCTAGCGACCAGTAAAGAGAATAGTAAACGCTTAATCATACAGAAAAAGTAAAATGAATAAGAACGCGGCGTACAAATTTAATTAAGCCCGTTCGGTTGTCAGTGGGGTATAATAAAAATTTCTGAAAAATACGCCTTTTCAGCGCATAAGAGGCATTTTAAGGCGAAGCGGAGAGTGTATGATAATGGTATTTTTTTGATAAAGCTCTGTGCTGTGCCCAGTAATCCGCAAAGTCTCGCTCGCCGCGTCCTAAAACAAGCAGAGCCCAGCTAGCCGGGCTCTGCGTAAGAAAAAAGCTAATCTACTGGCAGCGCTTACTTAATCATGTCTACTTCGGCCTTAATCATGGCGTTGTAGTGCTGGCCGGCGGCGGTAGCCATCGTGAGCAGCGTCCAGCCCTTGGCGATGCTGTAGGTCCAGGTGCGGCTCTCCTTAAACTCGAACGTGGGGCGCATAATCTGGCCATAGGGCGTGTAGTTATCGTCCATGAAATTGGTGTTGAAAAACTTGTCGCCGCTCACAATCCACTCCATTGCCACGAAGAAGCCTTCCTCGGGCGCCACCACGTTGTAGGGCGTCAGGTCCACGGTGTACCACTGGCCGCCTTTGGGGGCCGATACTACCACGTTGTCGGTGAGGATGTCCGTATTGGGCGCATTGTAGTTGCCATCGGGCTTGTAAAGGCGCACCCGGAACGGCTCGCGCGGGAAGCCGTTCTCCCCAATATAAAACGACACTGAGCGGATATTACCCAGCCGCTTGTTCTTGTCGTTCTTCACAAAGAAAGCGTACTGCCCGCCCGGCTGGCCTTGCAGCAGGCCATCGCCGGGGTGGTTGGAGTTGGCGCCCAGTTCCAGGTTTTTCACCTTGCCGCCCTTCACGGTCACGTTGCTCAGCGCGATAGCACGCCGGTTCACTTCCAGTACCAAGTTGGCCAGCGGCTTGCCGCGCTGCACCGCAATGGCAAGGTGCTCGTAGCCCAGCGCCATCACGATAAGCGAGTCGGTTTCGTTTTTCAACGGCCCCGGCAGTTGAAATACCCCAAACTCATTGCTGAGGGCGCCCGTTTGCTCTTCTTTCAGGCTGAGGGACGTGAAAGGCAATGGTTCTTTCGTTGCCTTGTCAATGATTTTGCCGGCTAGCATCGACGCGGCTGGGGGAGTGGTCTGCGCGTGCGCGGCCCCACTAGCTACGCATAAGAATAATGCAAAATAAAATAAACGTTGGAACATTTGAGATGGGTTAAAGGACTGGCTAGTGCAAAAATAAGCGAAAGAGCTTATGGTTACCACATTTACAGATGAACAAAATTTCGGCTTACTAATCAGACCTTTCCAAATGGCCGGAATAGTGATTTTCGCCGCCTTTTGAGCGCAAAAAAATTAGGCTTACTTGGCCGCGCCAACCAAACGGCCGTATCTTTGTTTGAATTGAATCTAAATAACTCCAGCTCCTTACTCGTGGCTCTTTTCCGTCGCTCCGCTCCCGTGGCTGCCTCGCAGTCGGCCACTACCCGCCGCACCGCCAACGACCTGCGCCCTGGCGAGTCGGCCACCGTGTGCTGCCTCAAAGACCCCCAAATGGCGCTCAAACTCCTTGAGATGGGCTGCATTCCGGGCACGCAGGTACGGCTAGCCGGCCGTGCCCCCCTCGGCGACCCACTGATGCTGGTGCTCGGCGACGAGGAGTATACGCTGTCACTGCGCGTGAGCGAAGCCATTACTATTCAGCTAAAAGACTAACCCACAGCTCTATGGCGGGTGTTATTCAGGACGCGCGGCCCGTAGGGCCGCAACCCGGCACCGGGGCGCGGCGCCCCTGGCCGAGCGCCTGCCCCGCCTGGCCCTCATCGGCAACCCCAACTCGGGTAAGACCTCGCTCTTCAACCAGCTTACGGGCCTGAATCAGAAAGTCGGCAACTTTCCGGGCGTGACGGTAGACCGCAAAACCGGCATCGCCCAGCTAGGGGGCCAGCGCCGGGCCGAAGTGGTAGACCTGCCCGGCACCTACTCGCTCTACCCCAAAAGCCTCGACGAGCGCGTCATCGCCGACCTGCTTTATAATCCGCTCTCGCCCGACTACCCCGATTTTGTGGTAGTAACCGTGGATGCCAGTAACCTGCGCCGCAGCCTACTGCTGTTTTCGCAGTTGGCCGACCTGGGCTTGCCCGCCATCCTGGCCCTGAACATGACCGACGTGGCCGCCGAGCGCGGCATTCAGCTCGATGTAGTGGGGCTGGAGCGCGAGCTGGGGGTGCCGGTGGTGCCCATGAATGCCCGCAAGGGCGTAGGGCTGGCGGCGTTGCGCATCGTCATGGCCGACCGGCTAGCCGCCCGCCCGCCCGCCGGCCGCTTCTGGCAGCCTAGTGCGGAACTGCGGCCGCTGCTGGCGGCCATTCGCCAGCATTTCGACCTGCCCAACGACTACCTAGCGCTGCACTACGCGCACCAGTTTCGGCAGCTGCATTTTTTGAGTGAGGAAGATCGCACTTACTTAGCGCAACTTACTGAGCAGTACGCGTTTGACTCAACGGCCCAGCAAGCGGCCGAAACGGTGGGTCGCTACGCCAGTATCAACGAGCTGCTGCTGGAAGTAGTGACCGTGACGCGCACCGAGCGCCGCGAGCCGGCATCTAACCGCATTGATAAGGTGTTGACGCACCGGGTATTGGGCTATCTTATTTTCCTGGCTACCCTCTTTCTGCTGTTTCAAGCCATTTTTGCCTGGGCGCAATACCCAATGGACCTTATCGACCAAGGTATTGCGACGCTGAGTGCGGCCATTCAGGCGCGGTTTCACGGGCCGCTGGTGCGGCTGCTCACCGAGGGCGTCATTGCCGGGCTAGGGGGGGTGCTCATATTTATTCCGCAGATTGCCCTGCTCTTTGCCTTTTTGGCGGTGCTGGAAGAAACCGGCTACATGGCCCGGGTTACCTTCCTCATGGACAAGCTGATGCGGCCCTTCGGGCTGAGCGGCAAGAGCGTGGTGCCGCTCATCTCGGGGCTGGCATGCGCGGTGCCGGCCATTATGGGCGCGCGCACCATCGAGAGCTGGAAGGACCGCATGCTCACCATTTTTGTCACGCCGCTGATGTCTTGCTCGGCGCGCATCCCGGTATATACCGTGCTAGTAGCTCTGGTGGTGCCCGACGAAAGCTGGCTAGGCCTCTTCAACCTGCGCGGGCTGGTGCTCATGGGCCTCTACCTGCTGGGCCTAGTGTCGGCCCTGCTCTCGGCGCTGCTGCTCAAAACTGTGCTCAAGGCCCGCGAGCGCAGCTACTTCATCATGGAATTCCCGGTGTACCGCTGGCCGCGCTGGAAAAACGTGGGCCTGACTATCGTGGAGAAAGTCAAGGCTTTTGTGCTGCAGGCCGGCAAAGTAATTGTGGCCATTTCGGTGCTGCTGTGGGTGCTGGCCAGCTACGGCCCCGGCCAGCGCCAAGCGCAAGCCGCCGCGCAGGTGCAGCAGCAAGCTGCCGCCCAGCGCTGGCCCGCCGCCGAAACCGAGCGCCGCGTAGCTTCGGCCCGGCTCGAAACTTCCTACGCCGGCACTTTCGGCCACGTCATTGAGCCAGTTATCCGCCCACTGGGCTTCGACTGGAAAATCGGCATCGCGCTGCTCACGTCCTTCGCCGCCCGCGAGGTGTTTGTGGGCACCATGAGCACCATTTACAGCGTGGGCCAGGATGCTGACCTCGGCACCGTGCAGCAGAAGCTAGCCAGCGAAAAAGACGCGCAGGGCCGGCCGTTTTTTACGCCGGTGCGGGCGCTGTCGCTGCTCGTGTTCTACGTCTTTGCCATGCAGTGCATGAGCACGCTGGCCGTTACCTACCGCGAAACCAAAAGCTGGCGCTGGCCGCTGGGTCAGCTCGTGTACATGACCGGGCTAGCCTACCTGGCTTCGCTGTTTATCTGGCAGGTGTGGGGGTAGCTAGGAATAAAGAATGAGGAAGTTGGAATTTATAATTTCAGCAGAATCAATTCCTCATTACCTATTCCAAATTCTAAATTAACAAAAATGACGACCTACGAAACGCTGCTGCGCCTAGCCTTCCGTGCGCCCGCCGATGTGGCGCATTACCTCACACCAGCCACGCTCGGGGCCGCCGCCGGCTTCGAGCGGGCTAGCCAGACCGAGCAGCCGTTCCGCTTTGAGCAGTGGCGCCTGGGCGTGGCGGCTAGCCTGCTGCGCCTGTTGGCCGACCTCGGCGACCACGACGAAGCGCGCCGCGCGGCCGACGTGCTGCACCGCGCCCTCAACACGGCCAAGTCGCCGCAGGACATCGACAAGCAAATCGGTAAGGAAAACAAGCTTTTCGAGCAGATTTATACCAACCTCTACGTCAATGACGAAGGCGAGGCGCTGCTAGACTTTTTCGCCCGCACCCTCGATGCCGACGCCCCGACCTGCTGGCCCAGGTCGAAGACGAAGCCGTGGAGCTGGCGCGCGGGCTGGATTTTGAGCGTGCGGCCGATGACAACGGCGAGTAGCCGCGCCGAAAGACAGGTAAAAATGAAAAGACCCGCGCCACCGGCGCGGGTCTTTTTTGTTGGCGCAAGCCCGGCGGTCTAGTAGCTCGGGTTTTGCGTTAGGTTCGGGTTATTGTTGATTTCTTGGTACGGGATGGGCAGAATCTCCTTGGGGTCGTTGGCGTTGATGGCCGGAATGGCAGGCGAGCCGGGGTCGGTAGGGGTAGCCGGTACGGCGGGTTGAAACTCGCGCACATTCAAGTTATTGCGCTTGAGGTCGTAGAGGCGGAAACCCTCGAAAGCGAGTTCCAGCTGCCGCTCCAGCAGCACGTCGCTAAGGGTGGCGCTGGTCAGGGGCGTGGCGCCCGAGCGCTGCCGCACGCGGTTAAGGTCGGTTAGCCCCGAATTACCGGCTCGGATATCGCACTCAGACCGGATGAGGTACATCTCGGCCAGGCGAATGAGCGGAATATTCTGGCCGTAGGTACGCCACTTGGCTGTACGTAGCTGGTTGGGACGGTTGTTACCGTCGCTCAGGTAAATGAGCTTCTTGGTTTGCAGAATCGTGAGTGAGTCGGTGCCGCGCACGTCGGGGCCGGTGGGCGGGCCGTAGAGCGCCGCGAAGGACCCATTTACTTGCACATCGCTACGCCCATACAGAATACCCTGGTCGCCGGTGGGGCTGTAGCCTGCGAAGAACGTGGCCAGGCCGCTGTTGGCGGTGCCGGCGTTGTTCTGGTCGTTTTGCTGCACTTCAAACAGGCTTTCGGCGCTGTTGCGGTTGGCAAACACGGCGGCCAGTGTGCCGGCCAAGGCTGCGCCGCTGTTCGTAATGACGTCGTCGGCGGCGGCGCGGGCAGCGGTATAGTTGCCCTGCTGCAAGTACACGCGCGCCAGTAGCGCTTCGGCCGAGTACGACGAGGCGCGGGTCACATTAAGCGCGGGCAGCCCTTTCATAGCGGCCTGCAAATCACTGATGACCTGCGTGTATACCTGCTGCACGGTGGCGCGCGACAGCTTGACGTCGGCCTGCGCGATGGTGTTGTTAGCGGTCAGGTTGATGGGCACCCCGGGCTGCGTATTAGCGCCGCCGGCTTTGTACTGCTGGGCATAGAGGCGCACCAGTTCGAAGTACATGGCCGCCCGGATAAAGTGCATCTCGCCCCGAAACTGCTTGCGCTGGGCGCTGTCAGTTACCACGCTCAGGTTAGCCAGCACCAGGTTGGTCTGGTTGATGTTGGCATAGGCCTGCCGCCATATCTCTAAGGCGTTGGAAATCTGTGCATTTTGAATGTGATTGGCCAGCTGCGCGTAGTTCTGAAACGACCCGCGCCAGGTGATGTAGTTGTCGCTGGCCATCAGCTCGGGCACCAGAATGAGGTCGGTGCCGTAAAGGCTGGAATTGTCGAGTTGGGCGTAACAGCCCACCACGGCCGCGCCTACTTTCTGCGACGTGTTGAAGGCCGTGGAAAGGTCGATGCTTTGCTGGGGCTGAATATCGAGAGCGTCTTTGCAGCCCGCCAGGCCCAGGGTGAGTGCTAGGGCCGACTTAACGAAGATATTTTTCATATGAATGAACAGGACAACTGATTAAAAGCCTAGGTTAGCCCCAATGAGAAAGGTTCTGGGCAGCGGCGGCGTGTAGAAATCGTGGCCGAGCGCGATGTTGCCCGAGTTGCCGACACCCAAGCCAGTACCTAAACCAAAAGTGTTCACCTCGGGGTCGTAACCGGTGTATTTAGTGAAGGTGGCTAGGTTTTGGGCCGTGAGGTAGATGCGTACCGTTTGCAGGTAGCCGCGCTTCACAAGGTCGGCGGGCAGGGTGTAGCCTAGCGTCACGTTTTTCACGCGGAAGAACGAGCCGTCCTGCACGAAGCGCGACGAGTTGCCGATACCATTACCCGAGCCGAAGCTCGACTTGGGCACGTTGGTGATGTCGCCGGGCTTCTGCCAGCGGTTGAGCTGGTCGATGGTCTGGTTGTCGAGGTAGTTGTTGAAGCCCGTGGACTGGTACACGCCGGCCGCATTGTAGATGTCGTTGCCGTAGCTGAACTGTCCCAGCGCGCTTAAATCGAAGCCTTTGAAGCTAGCCGTGGTATTCACGCCGCCTGTAAACTTGGGGTTCGGGTTGCCCACTTTCATATCGGGGGCCGCGCCGTAGTCGTTGGTGGCCGTGCCATCGGCCTGGGTATAGAGCGCGTCGCCGTTGGTGGGGTCTACGCCGGCGTAGCGCTTGGTGTAGAACACGCCCAGCGGCTCGCCCTGCATTACGCGGCTGACGATGGCGCCGCCCGGAATAATGGGCGTGGCCAGCGAGGTAATCAGGTTGCGGTTGAACGACATGTTGCCGCCCACGCTCCACTTAAAGTCGCCATCCAGAATGCGCCCGTTCAGGGCAATTTCCAGGCCGCGGTTGCGCAGCGAGCCCACGTTCTGGGTGGCGTTGCTGAAGCCGGTGGCTAGCTGCAGCTGGCGGTTGAGCAATAGCTTGTCGGTTTGCTTCTGGTACACGTCTACCTCACCGGTGATACGGTTTTGCAGGAAGCCAAACTCTACGCCGATATCCGTCTGCTTGGTATTTTCCCAGGTCAGGGTCGGGTCGCCGAGGGCGCCGCCCACAAACGTGCCCGACTGGTCGGCGTAGGGCAGGGCCGACACAAGGCTGCGCGACGAGAAGTTGCCAATCTCGGCGTTGCCGGTGAGGCCGTAGCTGGCGCGCACCTTAAGGTAATTGATAACGGTATTGCCCTTCAAGAAGCTTTCCTCCGACAACAGGTAGCCGAGCGAGGCCGCGCCGAAGGTGCCGTAGCGGCGCTCGCTGCCAAAGCGCGACGAGCCGTCGATGCGGGCGCTGCCCCCAATAAGGTACTTGCCCTGGAAGGCGTAGTTGACGCGGGCAAAGTAGGATAGAATCGAGTAGCCGGTGCCCGACGAGCCCGAGCCGCCCGTTTTCACGGCCGCGCTGTTGATGCGCGTAAAGTCGCTGGTGGGAAAACCCCGGCCCTCGGCCGAAGTCACCTTGGTGTCGGAGCGCTGATATGACTCGCCGACCAACACATCGAAGTGGTGGTTTTCGGCGAAATCGCGCGCATAGGTGATGGTATTGTTGTTGGTGTAGTTAATTACCTGGGTCTGGGCATTGAAGGCATAGCCCGTGGCGGCCCCGGTTTGGGTGCCCGCGCTGCGCACCAAATCCTCGTTCAGGTTCAGGAAGTCACCCCCTGCCTCGGTGCGGATGGTCAGGCCCTTCATGGGCACAAAATTGAGGTAGGCCGAGCTAAACGAACGGTACGTGCCCGCGCGGTTCATGCCCAGCGCCTGGTCAATCAGGGCGTTGTAATAAATAGTTTGGGCATTGAGCTGGCCCGTGGTGGGGTCATATACTGGCTGGGTTGGCGCCAGTGCGTTGAGCTGCAAGGGGTTGGAGAAGTCGTTGTCGCCAGCCACGCGGTCGTTCACGGTGCGGGCCAGCGAGGTGTTGAGGCCCACCCGCAGGTTGTCGAAGATGCTGTGGTCAAGGTTCAGGCGCAGGCTCCCGCGCCGGAAACGGTTACCCACAATGATGCCCTTTTGGTCGTTGAAGGTGCCGCTCAGATAAAAGCGCGTTTTGGCGTCTCCCCCGCTCGCGCTAAAGTCATACTGCGACACGTTGGCCCCGCCACCAAAAAGCTTGTACTTGCCCTGGTTGCGGAAGGCTTGGTCGCTCCAATTAGTGTTGTAGGGCGAATTGTAATCCAGCCCAAAATAGTTGGCGAAGTCTTTTGGTAGGCTAGCCTGCGTCGAGTAGCCGGCATTGATGAGCGACTCGCCCAGCAGCTGGTTATACTGCGACGCATCCAGAAACTGCCGCTGGCGGGTGGGTGCGCTGATGCCGTAGTAGTAGCCGGCCGTCACCTTGGTCTGACCCTGCTTGCCCTTGCGCGTCGTAATGATAATCACGCCGTTAGAAGCCCGCGAGCCGTAGATGGCCGAGGCCGAGGCATCCTTCAGAATGCTGATGCTCTCGATGTCGTTGGGGTTGAGGTCGGCTAGGGGGTTCAGCGGCTCGGTGCTAGCCGACGACTGGTCCTGCGAGGTTACCGGGATGCCGTCAATCACGTACAGGGGCTGGTTGGAGGCCGATACCGATGAGGTGCCCCGCACCTGAATATTCAGGCCTTGGCCCAGCTTGCCGCTGCCCTGGTTGATAACCACGCCCGGCGTGCGGCCCTGAATCGACTGCTCGAACGACTGCACCGGCTGGTTCTGCACCACACTGCCCGAGAGCTGCGTCACTGAGCCCGTCACGTCGGCCTTGGCCTGCGAGCCGTAGCCCACCACCACGGCCTCGGCCAGGTCGGTGGCACTGGCGGCTAGGGTCACGTTGATGGTGCTGCGGCCTGCCACGGCAACCGTCTGGCTAGCATAGCCCACCGAGCTAATCACCAGGGTGGCACCCGGCCGGACCGACAAAGTAAAATTGCCGTCGGCGCCGCTGCTCACGCCGTTGGTAGTGCCGCGCTCTACGATGGTAGCACCGGGCACTGGGCTACCATCGGCGCCCACTACCCGGCCGGATACGGCCTGGGTTTGCGCGATTGCCGGCAGCGCAGCCATTACTAGCAAAGGAGTGAAAAGGTTTCTCATACAGGGAGTTGTAATTGTAAATTATACTGCTAAATGAGTGCGACCACGCTGCATAAAAAGGGAAGGGTGGCTAATCGTAAATAAAGCGCACGTTAGAAGAAGGCAATATGAATTTGTTCGGCCAATGTTATCAAATTGTGCGGATTGCTCAAGTAAAAGACAACCTTAACGCACTCAAACGCTTTGGAAGATAGAATTTTACGAATTTTACCTCAATTTTGAAAAAAAGTGCGGACGTTGTAAAACGAAAAGGCCCGCAACAAGTGTTGCGGGCCTTCCGGGTAGCAGATAATTAGGCTAGCTAGTAACCGGCGTTCTGAACGAGATTGGGGTTGGCGTTGATTTCGCGCAGCGGAATCGGGAAAATGAGCTTGGGCGAATTCCAAGCATAGGTTGTGTTGGTCAGCGGGTCAAAGGCCGACTCCTGGTTCCGCTTGAGGTCGCCGAGGCGGAAGCCTTCGAAAGCCAGTTCCAGCCGCCGCTCCTTTAGGATAGCATCCAGGGTGAGCGTAGTGAGCAGGGGTAGGCCAGCCCGGGTGCGGATGGTGTTGATGTCGGCGAGCGGGGTGGCGCCCACGGTGGTGCCCGCCCGGAAGTTAGCCTCGGCGCGCGTCAGGTACAGCTCGGCCAGGCGCATTAACTTGATGTTGCCGTACAGAACATCGTATTTGCGGGTGTAGGTAGCGGTGCTATTGGTTAAGAGCAGGCCCTGGCGGGTGTCACCAGGTTCAAATCGGGCTGCGAACTGCGGCAGGATGTTTACATCGGCCCGGCGCGTCACGGAATAGAACACGTTGAGCTGGTTGGTGCCGCTCTGCGACGAGAACTGGATGGCAAAAATATCTTCTGATGAATTACCCAGCGTTGAGCTCGCTGAAACAAAGTTGTCGGCGTAGTTGGCATTCAGCGCCGCCTTGTTCGAGGTTACCGCCGTGTTGATGGCGCGGTTGGCGGCGTTAGCGGCGTTGGCAAAGTCGCCTTGCTGTAAATACACCCGCGACAGCAAGCCGGCGGCGGCGGCCCGGTTGGCAAAAAAGCCATTGGTAAGGGGCAGCGAGGCTTCAGCCTTCGTAAGGTCGGTGAAAATCTGCGCGTATACTTCAGCCACCGTATTGCGGCTCACCTTGCTAGCCTCCGTCACGGTGGTAGTCGGGGTGAGCACCAGCGGTACGCCGGGGTTGCTGCTGGGCGTCCCATCGTTCCAGGCCTTGGCGTAGAGGCGCACCAGGTCGAAGTACACCAGCGCGCGAATGAATCGGGCCTCGCCCTCCACGCTGGCTTTTTTAGCCGAGGTGTCAAGCTTATCCAGGTTAGCCAGCACGTTATTGGTGCGGTTAATCACGTCGTAATCGTTTATCCAGATGCTAGATACGAAGACATTGGTGATGAGCAGCGACTTGCGCTGCGCCTGCTGCGGGTCGTTGAAGGTGCCCACGAAGGCCTCATCGCCGTTGTCGCCCAGCAGGTCCGACATCAATTGGATGTAGCCGCCGTAGCTGGAGCCGCTTTGCAGGCCCGTGTAGCAGCCAATGAGGGCCGCCTGCACATCGGTAGAAGTATTGAGCGCCGAGGCGGCGTCGATGGAGCTGGTGGGCGGCACGTTTAGCTTGCTGTTGCAGCCGGCTAGGCTGCCCGTGAGCAGGCTAGCGGCCAAAAGCCCAAGTACTATTTTTTTCATGATAGAATATCGTTAGAGAAGAAAGCAACGGCCGGTGGGCCTAGAAGCCCAGGTTGACGCCCACCGTATAGGTGCGGGGCTGCGGGGCGGTGTAGAAGTCGATGCCTTGGTTGATGTTGCTCTGGGTACGGTTACCGTTGCCGGTCACCAGGTTGCCGCCGCCGGTGAGGTAGTCGGCGCTTACTTCGGGGTCCCAGCCCGAATACTTCGTGAAAGTTAGCAGGTTGAGAGCCTGCACGAAGATGCGGGCCGACTGCAAGAAGCCCCGCTGGGCGATGGCGCTGGGCAGGTTGTAGCCCAGTAGCACGGTGCGCAGGCGGCCGTAGTCACCGTTGCGCACGAAGCGCGACGACAGGCCGGTACCGTTGCCGCTGAGGTAGCTGGCCTTGGGCACGTTGGTGATATCGCCGGGCTTCTGCCAACGGTTGAGCTGGTCGCGGGTTTGGTTGTCGGGGCCGTTGTTGAAGCCCACGGAGTAGAATTGCGCGCCGCCATCAAAAATCTGGTTGCCAAATACACCCACGATGGTCGCCGACAAGTCGAAGCCTTTAAAGGAGAAGCTGTTGGTAATACCGCCCGTCCAGGTAGGGTTGGGGTTGCCCACCGGTACGTAAGCTGCCGCGTTGATGTCGGCAGTGGTGCCCCGGTTCAGGGTGCCGTCGGCATTGGTGGTGTTCAGGTAGTAGAGGGCGTTGCCATTGGCAGGGTCTACGCCGGCGTATTCCGGACCGATAAACTCGCCCAGCGGCTGGCCTGCTTGCGCCCGGTTGAGGAAGTTGCCTAGGATATTGGGGCCGGCTAGGTCAAGAACTTTATTCTTGTTGAGGGCCGCGTTGAAGCTGGTTGTCCAGGTGAAAGCCCCGATGAGATTGCGCGTAGTCAGCACAAACTCCAGACCCTTATTCTCCATGCTGCCTACGTTGGCAAAGCGGCTGGTGAAGCCCGTAGTAGCGGGTACTGACTGCGACAAGGCTAGGCCCGTAGTACGCTTCAGGTAAATGTCCACCTCGCCGCTGATGCGGTTGTCGAGGAAGCCGTACTCAATGCCGCCATCGTACTGCGTGGTCGATTCCCACGACAGGTCGGGGTTAGCCAGCTGCGAAGGCCGCTGGCCCGAGGTGCCCACGTAGCCCGCGCCTACCGACGTAAACAGCGCCTGATACACCGAGTTGCCGATGTTCTGGTTGCCGGCCTTGCCAATGCTGGCCCGCAGCTTTAGGTTGCTCAGCACCGCATTGCCCTTCAGGAAACTCTCCTCCGACATCAGCCAGCCCACCGAAGCGGCCGGGAACACGCCGTAGCGCTTGTTGGGGCCAAAACGCGACGAGCCATCGACGCGGGCGCTGGCGCCCACCAGGTACTTGCCGGCGAAGGCGTAAGAGCCCCGGGCGAAATACGAAACCAGCGTATTCCCGGTGCTGTAAGACGTGCCCGCCGTGATTTGCGAAGCATTATCAATCGTTTTATACGCGTCGGAGGCAAATTGCGTACCCGTCACGCTGTTCCCTGTCAGGCGGCCTTCCTCGTAGCTCGTGCCGAGCGTCAGGTCGAGTGCATGCACGTCCGACAGCGTCTTTTTATACGATAAGTAGTTGTTAACTACTATTTTAGTGTTTGTAGTAGCCGCGTTAAACGTGTAGCCGTTGGTAGGGCCGCTGTTGCGGGAGGTGAGACGGCCTAGTATCTGATTTTCGGTCTGGTTGATAAAATCAGCTCCTAGCTCAGAGCGGAATATCAAATCCTGCGTCAGCTTAAACTGCGCGTAGACATTGCCCAGCACCCTGTAAGTAGTGGTAGCGTACGAGGCGCCCTGAATGCTGAGCAGCGGGTTGTAGTAGAACGGGAACGTGGTGTTGGGCACGCCGGTCGCCGGGTCGAGGGCGCCGCTGAGCAGACCCGTGCGCGGGTCGGTGAGCGGGGTAATCGGGGCCAGGGCCACGATTTGCATCGGCGAGCTAAAGGCGTTGTCGTTGGGCAGGCGGTTGTTGAGGCTGCGCGAAGCGGCCACGTTTACCCCAAACGAGAGCCGGTCGGTGGCCTGCTGGTCGATGTTGAAGCGCGTATTGATGCGCTGGTAGCGGTTGCCCACCAAAATGCCGTTCTGGTCGCTGTACTGGCCCGAGACGAAGAACTTGGTTTTGTCATTGCCGCCGCTAGCGTTCAGGTCGTACTGCGAAAACGGCGCCCGCTGAAAGGCCTGGCTCTGCCAGTCGGTATTATAAGTGAGCGGGTCGGCTTGGCCGGCCGCGTAGGTCGTGAGGCGCGTCGTGTTAGAAGCTGTCGAGCGGCCCGAGTTCACGAGCGCTTCCGTCAGCAGCGTCACGTACTCTTGGCTGTTCAAAAACTCGCGCTTGTGCGTGGGCTGGCTCAGGCCCGTCTGGTACCCAATCGTGAAGCGCGTAGCACCAGCCTTGCCACGCTTGGTGGTCACGATAACCACGCCATTGGTAGCGCGCGAGCCGTAGATGGCTGATGCCGACGCATCTTTGAGCACGCTAATACTCTCAATATCATTCGGGTTAATGTCGGCAATCGGGTTGGTCGAGGCCGAAGTTGAGGAGAGGTTGTCGGCCAGCACTGGAATGCCGTCTACCACATACAGCGGCTGGGCATCGCCGCTGATGCTCGACACGCCTCGCACACGCACCTGAATGCCCTGGCCCAGCTTGCCGCTGCTGCTTTGAATGAAAACCCCAGCAGCCTTGCCCTGGATGGACTGCTCAAACGACTGCACTGGCTGGTTACCCACTTCCTTACTAGAAAGCTGCACTATCGAGCCGGTAAGGTCAGCCTTGGTCTGGGTACCATAACCTACTACCACGGCCTCGCCCAAGTCGGTAGCACTAGCGGCCAGCGTCACATCGAGGGTGCGGCGGCCACCCACCGCCACTGTTTGGCTGGTATAGCCTACTGAGCTGATAATGAGTGTGGAGTTAGGCTGCACGTTCAGCGTAAAGTTGCCGTCGGCGCCGCTGCTCACGCCGTTGGTGGTGCCACGCTCTACTATCGTGGCGCCGGGCACCGGGGCCCCGTCTGAGCTTAACACTCGGCCGTTCACAGCCTGCGTTTGCGCGAGCGCAGGCAGGGACGCTACCACGAATAAAGGAGTAAGAATGTTCCTCATGAAGTAATGAGTAAAGAGTTAATAAAAAGAAGGCGTAGAGGAAAAAGAGCGGGCAGGACAAAATTGATAACTGCAAAATAAAGGGTAATTCATCAAAAATTTATAATGAAAAATCAAAAATGCCCTAAATAGATAAAGGGGGTTCTGATTTTTATTGAATTATTTTCTAGAGAAAGCATCTGAAATTTGTACGAGTTACTCTGAAAGCAGATTATTCTGATTTCACTGGTTAGGCAGGCCGTCAAATGATTTTTAAAATAAGGTTACCCACAGCTACCCCTACCTTTGCCGCCACGCATGAAGCCAACTATCCATTACCTTACCACGGCGGCCCAGGTGGCCGACGCGGCAGCCCACTTCACTACGCTGCCGCGTATTGGCATCGACCTGGAGTTTGACGACAACCGCTACCGCTACGGCCGCCACCTGGCCCTGATTCAAGTCTTTGACGGCCAAGAAGTTTACCTTATCGACCCGCTGCCCCTGGAGCCCGAAATGGCCGCCGGGCTCGAGCCCTTATTTGCCGTGCTGCGCAACCCGGCCGTGGCGAAGGTGTTCCACTCCTGCAAATCTGATATCCTGCTGCTCGACGAGCTATTTGGCGTCACCTGCCGCACCATTGTTGACACCAGCGTGCAGTTCACGCTGCTAGCCCTCGAAGACAATAATATCTCGCTAGGCCGCCTCATTCAGAGCGAGCTGGGGTTTGAGGTAGACAAAGGCGAGCAGAAATCGAACTGGCTGAAGCGTCCGCTCACCGAAGCCCAGAAAGAGTACGCCGCCAACGACGTGCTGTATCTCTTTGAGCTCACCGACCGCCTCACGGCCCGCTTGCAGGAGCAGGGCCGCGCCCAGTGGGCGGCTGAAGAAAACCACGCCCTCGAAGCCGTGCGCTATGGCCGTGGTGAGCTGCGCCCGCACCTGCGGCTAGCCGGCAAGTACCGCATCAGCCCCAGGAATTGCCTTTGTTTCGGGAGCTATACGCGCTGCGCGACCGCCTGGCGCGGCAGCTTGACCGGCCTAGCTACATGGTGCTCAGCAACGATAGGCTGGCCGAAATCACGCGCCAGCCCATCGCCTCGCACGGCGCGCTGCGCAATGCCGGCGGCCTGCATCCCGAGCTGAAGCGCGCGCCTTACGCCGACGAGCTGGTGGAGCTAGCCACCGCCGAGCTGGCCCCCGATGGCCCGCCGCCCGCCGACCAGCGCCGGCCGCAGCCCTTCCGCCGCCGCTTTGGCGGCCCCGTGGCGGCCCTGGCCGAAGCCCGCGAAACGCTGCTCACGACCCTCAAAAACCATCTGGCCGCCGACTACAGCCCCGTGCTGGCCAATACCGTGCTTAGCAACCGCCTCATCGGCGACGTGGTGGAGCAGGGCAGCCTGGCCGCCCTGCGCCCCTGGCAGCGCCAGCTGCTGGGCGAAACCGCCGGCCAGCACGGCCTAACCATCGCCGAACTGGAAGCACCGCTGCAAGGCTAGCCAGCCGACTGCACCTTCTATTTAGAACGTCATGCTGAGCTTGTCGAAGCATCTCTACCGCGCCGTTGAGGGTACTAACCCGATAAAAGTAGTAGAGATGCTTCGACAAGCTCAGCATGACGTTCTTTTTTTTATTGTCGCAGGCCTACTGTTACTGGCTTCGCCTTCGCTCGCCCAGGAAAGCCCGCTACTGCGCGGCCGCGTGCTCGATGCCGATACGCACCAGTCTATTCCGAATGCGCAAGTGGGCATCGGCGGCAACCGGCTAGGTACCAGCACTAATGCTGAGGGCCGCTTTGCCCTGCGAGTGCCCGCTGCTTACCGAAGCAGCGAGCTGGAAGTGGCGCTGCTGGGCTACCGGCCCTACCGCCACCCGCTGCCGCCGCTGCCAGGGCCGGAGCTGCTCATTGAGCTGAAAATCAGTCCGGCTAGCCTTAGCACAGTCACCGTTACGGCCTCGGCCGAAGGGATTATCCGGGAGGCGGTGGCGCGGATTCCGCTCAATTTTCCGGTGCGGCCCAGCCAGCTCACGGGCTTCTACCGCGAGTCGGACGATGAGGCCACTCGCCAGCGCTACGACTACCTGGTCGAGGGCCTGCTACGGGTGTATAAGCCTGGCTATCAGTACCCGCACGACCAAGGGCAAGTGCAGGTGCTGGAGTCGCGCCGGGGCGACCTGCGCCCGGCCCGGCCCGGCGCCCCGCTAGCCCCCATCAACTGGATAGCCGGTGCCTTCGTGCCGCACCGGTTTGATTTTGTGCACACCAGGGCCGAGTTTATTGATGCGGCACATTTCAAGGATTATCAGTACCGCCTCAGCCCGCAAACTACGTTTCAGGGGCGGGCGGTGTACGTCGTCACCTTCGGGCCCCGGCCGGGGGCCGACCGCGCCAATTTTGCGGGCGAGGTCTACATCGACGAGCGCAGCTACGCATTTTTGGGCGCCCGGTGGCACCGCACGCCGGCCGGCATCCGGCGCGAAAGAATGTTGGTATTTGAGGCCAGCGAGCGGGCCTATCGTGCCGATTATCAGCTGTATGCCGGACGTTATTATCTGAAAAGCATTTGGTACAACACCCTGGGTAAGCCGCTGGCCGGGCAGGTGCGCCACCACCTGGCCGAGTTCGTGACCACGGCCATCGACACGGCGCAGGCGCCGCTGCCTGGCTACCAGGCGCGCAGCCAGTACACCGATGTTTTTTTGAATAATCCTGCGCCTTACGACTCTACTTTCTGGCAGCACTACACCACCGTGCTGCCCCCGCAGGCGCTGCTCGACCAGACCCGCCAGCACCAGGCCGATACGCTTTTGCGGCGTCCGGCCCCGACCGCCGCACCCACCGCCCCGGTGGCCAAAAAGTGGAATTTACTAAAGCACCTGCGCTATTCTTACACCGGCGGGCTGCTGTCCGTTGCTGTGCCAACCACCGAGGCGCGCGTAGTGCTAGCCCCCGGCGGCTCGGTCTTTCGGGCCGATGGGCAGGCTAGTACCACTGCGCAAAGCCTGGCCGCCCACTATGCCTTTGGCGCGCAGCTCGACCTTACGCCCCAGCTGTCCGCCTACGCTACCACGCGCCATCTGCTGGGTCAGCTGCGCGGCGAGGGCTGGGAAGCTGGCCTGGGCTATGCCCGCAACCTTAACCCGCGCGGCCGGCCGCTGCGCGCCCGCGCCGGGCTAGCCTACCTGCGCCAAAGCGTGGGCCGCGAGCTGGGCACCTTCGCCAACCCCGATGCCAATCTGCGCCTGGCCGGCACGCCGCTCGCCGCCGACCAGCTCACGCTTTCCCTGCAAACCATCACCGACGCTATCCAGCCCCGGCTGGGGCTCGGCCTGGAGCTAAGCCACCACTGGGAAGCCGTGGCCGACCTCGGCTACCTGCTGCCGTTGCGCACCCGCCGCCAGCTGCTCATTGAAGAGAAAAAAGGCTTTTTCAGCTTCAACGAGCACGCCGCCGACCTCAACCTGCCGGCCACCGAGGCCTCAGTATTCGTGGCGAATCAGCCCGCCGCTGGTGGCCCCTGGCAGCTTGAACGCCTGCTGCTGAGCGTGGGGGTGCTATATCGGCTGGGGCAATAATGCTGGGTGGCAGCGTTAATTTTGGCAGATGCGCGGGCCGCCGACCCGCTTTTTGCCGACTGCATGACCGAACCTCAGCCCATGCCTCCTTCGCTGCCCGCTGCGCCGCGCCCGCGCCGGGCGGGGCTGGCGGTGGCCGCCGTGCTGCTGGGGCTGCTGGCTAGCGGGGCCGCGCTGGCCTGGCATTTTCTGTATCGGGCCAACGTGCCCGCTGCCGTCGATGGCCCGGCCTACCTCTACGTCCGGCGCGGCGTGGGGCTGACGGCCGTGCTCGACTCGCTGCGCCAGCCGGGCCTGCTGGCTAGGCCCCAGGATTTTGCCCGCGTGGCGCGCTGGCGCGGCTTCGGCACGGCGGCCCACCCGGTGCAGCCCGGCCGCTACACGCTGCCCGCTGGCCTGGGCAACCTCGACCTGCTGCACCTGCTCGAAAGCGGCCGGCAGGATACGCTGGCCTTCACCCTGAAGCCGTTTCATTACCTGCCGCAGCTGCCGCGCCAGGCCGGCTGCCAGCTGACTATTGACACAGTACAGCTGCATAAGCTACTGACGGATAATACTTACCTGCTGAGCCGCTACGGCCTTGACACGGCCACCGTGCGCACGTTGTTTATTCCGGGCACGCTGCGGCTATTCTGGCCTACGTCGGCACCACTATTTCTCGATTCGGTGGCGGCGCGGCACCGGCGCTTCTGGAATGCGCAGCGGCTGGCCCAGGCCGATTCCTTGCGGATGAGCCCCGTGCAGGTGGCCGTGCTGGCCAGCATCGTGCAGCGCGAAACGGCCCAGCCCACCGACCGGCCGCTCATCGCGGGTGTGTACCTCAACCGCCTGCGCCGGGGCCAGCCCCTGCAGGCCGACCCCACGCTGCTGTGGCCCCTGCACGGCCTGGGCACCCGCAAGCGCGTGCTCAACGTGGACAAGAAAGTCGATTCGCCCTACAATACCTATCGCCACAAGGGCCTGCCGCCCGGCCCCATCACCACGCCCTTCCCGCAGGCGCTCGATGCCGTGCTGCGCCCGGCGCACCACAACTTCGTGTTCTTCTGCGCCCGCCCCGATGGCAGCGGCTTCTCCGATTTCAGCGTAACCTTTGCCCAGCACAAGGCCTTTGCCCGCCGCTTTCAGCATCATTTGGATAGCTTAAAAATCAAACGCTAGGCCTTTGCTGTCCTTGCCGCGCTCCATCTCTGCTTTATGCGCAGAATGTTGCGCAAGGACAAACAATTGGCAATCAATAAATAAAAATCATCATATGC
This sequence comes from Hymenobacter sp. BRD128, assembly GCF_013256625.1. Classification (NCBI taxonomy): domain Bacteria; kingdom Pseudomonadati; phylum Bacteroidota; class Cytophagia; order Cytophagales; family Hymenobacteraceae; genus Hymenobacter; species Hymenobacter sp. BRD128. The sequence goes on along the minus strand of NZ_CP053908.1, from coordinate 3,108,514 downwards.
GCCTCGTTATTCAGCGCGTCCGCGAAGCCTCCGTCACGGTCGATAGCGCCATCACCGGTCAGATTGGTCCCGGCTTGCTGGTGCTGGCCGGCTGCGCGCCCACCGACGACGAAGCCGCCCTGGCCTGGCTGGCGCGCAAGCTGGTGGGCCTGCGCATCTTCAACGACGACAACGGCCAGATGAACCGCAGCGTGCGCGATGTAGGCGGCCAGGTACTGGTAGTGAGCCAGTTCACCTTGCTGGCCGATGCGCGCAAGGGCAACCGCCCCAGCTACATTGGGGCGGCGGCGCCGGCCGTGGCCGAACCCCTTTACGAGCGCTTTGTGGCCCTGGTGACCCAGGAGCTGGGCCAGCCGGTGCCCACCGGCATCTTCGGGGCCGATATGCAGGTGCGCCTGCTCAATGATGGCCCGGTAACGATTATTCTGGATTCGCCCACCCCCTGATTTGCTTCAAATATGACCCTAGCCCAGGCCCAGGCCACCGTCGATGAGTGGATAAAAACCACCGGCGTGCGCTATTTCAGCGAGCTGACCAACATGGCCATCCTCACCGAGGAAGTAGGCGAAGTGGCCCGCCTCATTGCCCGGCAATACGGCGAGCAGTCATTTAAGAAGTCGGACGAGGGCCGCGAGCTCGGTGACGAGTTGGCCGACGTGTTATTCGTGCTCATCTGCCTAGCCAACCAAACGGGCACCGACCTCACCGAGGCGCTGGCCCGCAACCTGGCTAAAAAAACTCAGCGCGATGCCACCCGCCACCGCGACAATCCCAAGCTAGCCAGCGGCGAAACACCGGCCCCCACCACTGTATGAACCCCCAGCTAGCCCGCCTGGCGGCCGTGGCCGCGCAGCCCAGCCGCCGCATCATCGGCCTCATGTCGGGCACCTCGCTCGATGGCCTCGATGTGGCGCTGTGCCACTGCACCGGCCACGGGGCTAGCCTGCAAGTAGTGCTGGAGCAGTTTGCTATGGTGCCTTACGAAGCTGATTTTCAGCAGCGGCTGCGGGCCATTAGCCAGCCCACGGTGCAGCTCGAAGACGTGGTTGTGCTGAATGCCGAAGTGGCCCGCCGCCATGCCGAACTGGTGCTTGCCTGTTTGGCACGATGGGGGCTAGCCCCCGCCGACGTAGATGTGCTGGCCAGCCACGGCCAAACCATCTGGCACGCGCCGCGCCACCAGCACGGCCGCGCCGATTTTGCCCACCACGCCACCCTGCAAATCGGCGACGGCGACCACTTGGCCCGGCTCACGGGCATTCTCACGCTCTCCGATTTTCGGCAAAAGCACGTGGCCGCGGGCTACGAAGGCGCGCCGCTAGCCCCATTTGCCGACGAGCTGCTGTTTCGAAAAGCCGGGGTTAATCGCCTGCTGCTCAACCTAGGGGGCATTGCCAACTTTACGCTGCTGCCCGCCGATGGCGGCCCCGCCCAGGCCACCGACACCGGCCCGGCCAACACGCTGCTCGACTACGTGGTGCGCCAGCACTACCCCGGCCAGCCCTACGATGCGGGCGGGCGGCGGGCGGCGCAGGGCCAGCCCCACGCCGGGCTGCTGGCCGCGCTGCGCAGCCACCCGTTTTTCAGGGAGCCTTTTCCTAAAACCACCGGGCCGGAGCTTTTCTCGCCTGCCTACCTGGCCGAAAATCAGCGCCAAACCAACACCGAAAGCCTCGCGGCCCCCGACCTGCTGGCCACGCTTGTCGAACTGACGGCCAGTGCGGTGGCCCAGGCGGTGCGCCACTACCTGGGGCCACCCTACGCGGCCGAACTATTGGTAAGCGGCGGCGGCGCTCACAATGCGACCCTGCTGGCCGCGCTGGCCCGCTACCTGCCCGCCAGCCGCCTGCTCAGCACTGCGGCGGCGGGCGTGCCACCCGATGCGAAGGAGGCCGTGCTGTTTGCCGTGCTGGCCAACGAAACGCTGGCCGGAAACTCGACTCTCGGCCTGGGCAAAATCTCGCTGCCCGGCTAAGCACCCGAAAAAAACGTAGGTGAAGAGAAAATGAATACTTCCCTGCGTTTTGTGTTGCCTGCGTCGCTGGCCTGGCTAGCCCTCGCCGCGCCCGCTGCCGCCCAAACCACCCGTCTGATTGACCATAATACGCTGGCGTGGTTTACTTATAGCGCTGACCACCAGGTGGCAGCCAAGTGGGCCGTGCACACCGAGGCGCAGTGGCGCCGCGTGCAGGCTGGCGGCCACCCGCAGCAATTGCTGTTGCGCCTGGGCGGCGTGTATGGCCTGGCTAAAGACGTGCAGCTGGGCGGTGGCTACACGTATTTCGTCACCTACCCCTATGGCCGCTATCCTACTGCCGAGCTGGGCCAGCCCACGCCCGAACACCGGGTATATGAAGACGTAACCTTCGGGGCCGATTACGCCCGGCTGCACCTGACGCATCGCCTGCGCCTAGAGCAGCGCTGGCTAGGCCTGCTCGACCCCGCCCGGCCCACCGAGGTAGCCAGCTGGCAGTACCAGAACCGCGCCCGCTACCAGCTGGCCGGCCAGGTGCCACTGCAAGGCGCCACCCTCGACGACCACGAGTGGTACGTAACGTTCTTCGACGAGCTGTTCATCAGCTTCGGGCCGAATGTGGGCCAGAATGTGTTCAACCAAAACCGGCTTTCGGGTGGGCTAGGGCACCAGTTCACCAAAAATTTTCAATTGGAGCTAAACTACTTGAATCAGTGGACCCAGCACGATACCCTGGACGAGGCCACCGGCCGGCCCGTATTCGAAAACAACAACGGCTTCCGGCTCAATGTGGCTTATAACCTGGACTTTACGAAAGCCCACGCCAACTAGCGCCGCCGCAGTCCAAAGCCCAGCACGGCCCGCGCCGTAGTGTCGCGAAACAGCACTTCGAGCAGCACCGGTGGCGGGCGCCGTGCCGAGTCGCCGGCAAAGGCAAAGCGGCAAAACCACTGGTTGGGCCGCCGGGCGCCACCTAGCCGCGTCCCGATTTGGTAGAGCTCGATGGCCGGCCCCCGCGCCTGGCCCTGCTGCCACAGCGGCCGGGCCGCCGCCTCAAAGGTCGGTAGTGGCACGGCCGCCCGCACCTCGGGGGCTAGCCGGCGGTAAGCGGCCGGGTAGTCGGCCCGTAGTATTTCCAGCAAAAAGCGCCGGGCTACCTGCGGCTGGGTGGGCGCCGCCGGCTGCGCACCCAGCAATAGCCCCAGCACCATTCCCCAGCCGGGCCACTGGCCTGGCGGCACAATACGAAATAATAGCCTGGGCATGGCCAAAAGTAGCGCAGCAAGGCCTGCTGCTTGCTGGCTAGGGTATGGGTAGTGCGCCATGCAAAACGCCCGCTATTGCAAAATAGCGGGCGTTGTTGGGTAGGGCAGGGGCAAGCCCGCGCGGGGCTAGTTCTCGGTTTCCTTAGGTACCAGCACGAATACGTCCTCGCCGGGGCGCTTCATGAGGTACTTTTCGCGGGCAAACTTTTCGAGCAGCGCCGGCGAGCTCAGGAGTTCGGCGCGGTCCTTTTTCACGCTCTCAATATTGGCTTCGTAATACTCTTTTTCGGCCCGCAGCTCGCGCCACTTGTGGTACATATCGTACTGCTTGCCCAGGTCGTTGGAGTCGAACACGGTCATCCACACCACAAAGCCGACGGCCGTGAGGAAGTAGAAATTGCGCAGCACGCGCAGCACGGGGCTAAGTAGGGCGGGGAGCTGCATCTTTCAACTAGGGTTATTAAATACAAAAGAACGTCCTGCTTACTACCGTCTGCAAAGTGAAGCAGCTCGGCCGGTTAGCAATTCTAACGGCGCTCCAGAGATGCTTCGCCAGGTTCAGCAGGACGTTCTTTTTCAACTCACCGCAAGCTACATTTTCTTGCCGGGAAAGTAAGCCGTTTCGCCCAGCTCTTCCTCGATGCGGAGCAGCTGGTTGTACTTGGCCATGCGGTCGGAGCGCGAAGCCGAGCCGGTTTTAATCTGGCCGGTGTTCAGGGCCACGGCCAGGTCGGCGATGGTCGAGTCTTCCGTTTCGCCCGAGCGGTGGCTCATGATGGACTTGTAGCTGTTGCGGCGGCCCAGGTTCACGGCGTCGATGGTTTCGGTGAGCGTGCCAATCTGGTTTACCTTGATGAGAATGGCGTTGGCAATGTGCTCATCAATACCGCGTTGCAGGCGTTCCACGTTGGTCACGAACAGGTCGTCGCCCACGAGCTGAATTTTTTTGCCTACCTGGTCGGTAATGCTCTTCCAGCCGGCCCAGTCATCCTCGGCCAGGCCGTCCTCGATGCTGATGATGGGGTATTTCTTGGTCCAGTCTACCCAGTAGCTCACCATTTGCTCGCTGGTTAGCTTGTCGCCGGTGCTTTTCTTGAAGTGATAGTGACCGTCCTCAAAAAACTCGGAAGCGGCGGGGTCGAGGGCAATCATTACCTGCTCGCCGGGCTTGTAGCCGGCCTGCTCGATGGCTTGCAGCACCAGTTGGATAGCCTCTTCATTGCTCTGAATATCAGGGGCAAAGCCGCCTTCGTCACCCACGTTGGTGCTCAGGCCTTTTTTCTTCAGCACGCCCTTGAGGGTGTGGAAGATGTCGGTGCCCCAGCGCAGCGCCTCCGAGAACGAGCTAGCGCCCACCGGCATCACCATAAATTCTTGGAAGTCAATCTTGTTGTCGGCGTGCGAGCCGCCGTTCAGGATGTTCATCATGGGTACGGGCAGCGTATTAGCGCCCACGCCGCCTACGTAGCGGTACAGCGGCTGGCCCAGCTCCTGCGCCGCCGCGCGGGCGGCGGCCAGGCTCACGCCCAGAATAGCGTTGGCGCCCAGGTTGCCCTTGTTGGCGGTGCCATCCAGCTCACGCATGATTTTGTCAATCAGCGACTGCTCATACACCGAGAAGCCCACCAGCTCTTCGGCAATCTTGGTGTTCACGTTTTCGACGGCTTTCAGCACGCCCTTGCCCTGGTAAACGGCCTTGTCGCCGTCGCGCAGCTCTACGGCTTCGTGCACGCCGGTGCTGGCGCCGCTCGGCACCGCCGCGCGGCCCACGGTGCCCGAATCGGTAGTTACGTCAACTTCAACGGTCGGATTGCCGCGCGAATCAAGAATCTGGCGGGCATGAATGGCTGCGATGTAGCTCATGTTGGGGTAAAGGAAGATGAGAGGTGCAAATGTAGCCGCAAGTAGCTTGGACTTTGCAGTCCGGGCCCGAGCGCAGCGAGCGTGTCGGACTGGATGACCCTAACGCAAAAGATTCGCTGCGCCCGCGCCCGGACTACAAAACCCGAGCTACACCTCGGCCAGCAGCTCGGCTAGCCTCGCAAACAGCACCTCGTTGCCAGCTTGCTGGTAGCTAGCCAGCGCCGCCTCAAATTGCGGCAGCCCGGCCAGAAAAGCCTGCACATTTTCCGGCGTAATGGCCTCAAAATGCCGGCCGTAGCCGCGCTTTTCAATCTCGGCCGCGTTCAGCCACTGCTCAAACTGGGCCGGAATAGGCACCGCGCACACTGGCTTGTGCAGGTACACTGCCTCCGAAATCAGCGAAAAGCCGCCGTTGGTGAGCACCGCCCGGCAGCCTGCCAGCTCGGCGATAAAGCCCGCCTCGGAGAAGGACCGCAGCAGCACGTTGCCGTGCGCCTCATCTTTATTGAAGCCGTAGACCCGGAATTCCTGTTCCGGCATTTGCTGCAAGATGTCAGTCAAATCGGCTTGCGTAGTGGCCGACTGGTACACCAGCACGTAGTCGCCCCTGGTAGGCTGGCTAGCCTGAATTTCGGGCCGGATAATACTGGGCACCAGCGTGGTGCGCTCGGCGTAGCGCGGGCGCAGCGGCAGCTCAAAAAATGTGGTAATGAGGTAGTGCCGGGCGCGCGGCAGCTTGGCTCGCACCAGGTAGCGGGCCAGGTCGTAGTGCTCGCGCTCGGCACTCGGTATAGTTACATCGAGGCGGGCGCGGCTGATAATCTGCATGTTATCAATGCTGATAACCGGCACCCGTAAGAACTTGGCAAAAAAGTAGCTGAATGACTCAAAATCGGAAATCACCACCTCGGGCCGGAAACCGTGCAGCAGCTGCCGGTATTGCCAGAAGTTGGTTTGCAGCGCCTCGGGCGCCGTGCGCAGCGTGAGGCCCAGCGTGCGCGACTTCGACACCGTGAGCTTTTTATAGGCCAGGTGAAAGCCTTTGATTTCGAGCACCCGACCCGGAAACGTCTTATCGAGCAAGGTAAAGGCCCGCGAGCTGCTCACCACGCGCACCTCGTGGCCCTGCGCCAAGAGCCAGGCAATGAGAACTTTGCTGCGCGTGGCGTGGCCGAGGCCCTCGCCCGGCACGCCGTAGAGAATGGTCATTTAAGGAAGAGTAGAAGTTAAGAATGAGGCGGGAAGAGCGGCAAGCTACTGCCGAAGCGCAGGCAGCGGCCGGCCCAGGCTAGCCACGCCCCGCGTAATAGTCCTGGCGCCATTGCTGGCAGCGAAAAAAATGCCTCCTGGTATACGCTAGCCAGTAGCTCGGCAGTTTAAAGCCCGGCCGGCCTGGCGGTGGCCGGCCAGGGCGCGGCGGCGGGGTTGGCCCGGTTTTCGTACAGCGCGGCGGTAGCTTCGGCCTCGCTCCCGTTTTTCTTGTTGCTTATATGCATACTTCTGCACCTACTTTTTGGTTGGGCCGGGCGGCAGCCCTGCTGGCTTTGGCGGCCACGGCCTGCACCGCGCCGCGCGGCATCACTACCTCGGGCAAGGTAACGCCGCAGGGCGAGTTTCGGCTAGCCTACAACCAGGGCTTCAACGTGGGCTCGGCTCCTTTAAGCAAGGCTGGCTCGGCCGTGAAAAGCGCGGCTAGCCAGCTCGGCGGCCGGGCTGCCAGCGGCGACACCGTGCGCTACTCGGGCTCGGTAAGCAGCTTGCAAACGGCGGCGCTGGCGTATTTGCTTGACCCCTTGCAAACCACCGCCGACTTCAGCATCCGCTACGGCGTGGTGCCGCGCCTCGACGTGGGCTACAAGTTTGCATTCGGCTCGCACGTGTTCGATACGCAGTACCAGCTGCTCGGCCCCACCGGCTCGGTCGAAAACCCCGAGCGCGGGGCGGCTGGTGGCACTACCTATGCCAGCATCGGGCTGCAATACGCCATCCAGCGGGCGTCGATACCCAACCTGCCGTTTTTGTCGGATGCCAACAACCTGCTGGGCCTCTCGGCCTCGCGCCACGACATTCTGATTCCGCTCACTATCAGCCAGTCGCTTGGGCCGGAGGAAAGCATCGGGGCCATCAGCTACGGCGCCGTATACGCGCACTCGTGGGTGAGCTATGGTTTTCAGCCCAGTAATCTTTATAACCGCGCTGGTACCGGCCGGCTGCCCACGCTCGAAAACCAGAGCCGCAATTTCTCGTCCTACGGCCTGTTTCTCAACCTCAAGCTGGGCTACAAATACGTGTACGTAGTGCCCGCCGTGAGTATCTACTATCAGAATTATGGCGACTACATGCTGCTCGACGGCAGCACTGCCTCGCTCTCGGGCGTCACGTTTATCCCGTCGCTGGGGGTGCAGTTCCGCATCCCCAACCTGTCGCGGTAGGGCATAGTGATTCAATGTTTGTCGTGGCGAGCGCCATGACAAAGCTATAATAAGCTCAAGGTCAGCGGCTAGGCAGGCTGCGGCACCGCGCCGCCCGCCACCACGGTCAGCATATCGGCGGGGCTTAGGTAAGTGCGGGCCAGCGCTTGCAGCTCTGCGGCGGTGGCGGCCTGGGTGCGGCGCACCAACTCGGCGTAGTAGTCGGGGCGCAGGCCGTGCAGCACCACGTAGCGGTAGCGGTCGGCCTGCTCAAACACGGTGGCAGTTTCGCCCAGCAGCTTGCCGATGGTAAAATTTTTCACGGTTTCGAGCTCATCGCTGCCCAGCGGCTCAGTTTGGAGGCGGGTCAGCTCGTAGGCGATTTCCTGGCGGGTGGCGTCGGCCTGCTCGCCGTTCACATCGGTGCCAATAACCAGCGAAGCCGCCTGCTCGCGAGCCACCACGCTGGCATGAATGCCGTAAGTAAAGCCCTTGTCTTCCCGGATGTTGCGCATCAGGCGCGAGCCGAAGTAGCCGCCCAGCACCTTCACCAGCAGCAGCAGTTCGGGCGTTTGGGCCTCGGTGAGGGCCGGCCAGCGCCGCCCCACCCGTAGCGAAGCCTGAATGCTGCCCTCGACCGGCACCGTAACCAGGCTAGCCGGCGCGGCGGCCGGGCTAGCGGCCGGAGCCCCCGCCACCGCTAGGCTAGCGGCGGCCGGTTGCCACGCGCCCAGCGCGGCGGCTACCTCGGCGGCGCTGGCAGCCACGTCGCCGCTCAGAAAAATCTCGGCGCCGGCCGGCGCGTAAGCCGTGGCGTGAAAGGCGCGCAGCTCGGCGGCCGTGAGTTGGTTGAACGAGGCGTCATCGAAGGGCCGGCCGTAGGCCGAGTTTTCGCCAAAAAGCTGGCGGTTCATTTCTTCGCTGGCCCGGAAGCTGGTTTTCTGGCGCTCCACGCGCATATTCTGGCCGATGCGCTGCTGCATCTGGCGCAGCTCGGTTTCGGGAAAGCTGGGGCTAGCCAGCACTTCCTGCACCAGCGGCAGCAGCGCGGGCAGGTGGCGGGCCAGGCAGTAGAGCGTGAAAGTGGCGCGGTCGGGGCCGGCCTCGCAGTCGAGCGAGGCGCCGTAAAAGGCCACCGTATCGGCAATTTCGCGGGCCGAGTGCGTGGCGGTACCCTCGGTAAGCATGCGGGCGGCTAGCTGCGCCAGGCCCGGCTGCGGCTCCTGGCGCTTGCCGGCGGGCAGCACCACTTGCAGGCGCAGCACGGGCTGGGCATGGTGGGCCAGTAGGTGCAGGCGGGCGCCGTTGGGCAGGTGGCTGACCGTGGGCGTGGGCAGCACAAGCTGGGTAAGCGGAAAAGTGGGCGGGGGCTGAAGGCGGTTGAGCACGGGCTAAGGAGAAAATAGCGGCTATTAAAACATAAAGAACGTCATGCTGAGCTGGCTGCAGCAGCTTTCTCGTGCCGCTAGGGTCACCCCCCAACGATGCGAGCAAGCTGCTACGGCCAGTTCAGCACGACGTTCTTGCTAAACGCTGCTGGCAGCGCTATTAATTCGGTAGCGTGCCCTGGGTGCCGCCGGCGCCCTTCTCGTCGAAGGCATCGGCTAGCTTGTTCAGGTTGAAGTGCAACGATACCCGGATGGTCTGGGCCAGCGGATTAGCCTGCGAGTTGGGCACCAGGTAGGTGCCATCTACGCCAAACACCGAGAGCTTGGCGCCCAGTCCAAAGCTCAGGTACTGACGGTCGCCGGTATGCGGGTTCTCGTAGAAGTAGCCCACGCGCGCCGCGATGGTATTATTGTACCAGTATTCGAGGCCACCGTGGAGGTTAATTTCCTGCAACTCACCTTTAAAGCCGCTCGGTGCATCGCTGAACGAGTTGAAAATACCCGACACAATGCCCTGCTGCTGGCGCTCCTTATTGGTTTGAGTCACTCGATTTACCTGCGTAATGTCTTGAGCATTATAAGGGTCCTCGTAGTAGGGCGAAGGCACGAGCAGCTTGGTCGCGTCGAAAACCAGCGTAATCTTATTGTAGGTGTCGATTTCGCGGGTCAGGGCCGTGCCCAGGCGTAGCTGGGTGGGCAGGAAGCTGGCGTTGGTAGGGTCGCCATACACCATCTTGTTGCCGATATTGGTGATGGCGGCGCCGAAGGCCAGGTTGTACACGCCCGTGCCGATGGTGGCGTCCTTGGTGTAGTATAAACCCAGGTCGGCGGCGAAAGAATTACCAGCCTGCGCGTCGTTGCCGGAGTAGTTGCCCACCAGGTTTGAGCGCACGTAGCGGGCCGAGATGCCCACGCCAAACGCCTCGCCCAGCTTCTGGCCATACGACACCGTAAAGGCATACTCCTTGGGGTTGAACGAGCCATTGGGCAGGTTGCTGCCGTCGCGGTAGTCAATCTGGCCCAGGCTGAAATACATCAGTGAAGCCCCGATGGCCCCGCGCTCGCCCACCTTGCCGTAGCCCGAGAGGTAGCTCAGGCTCATGTCGTCGGTTATCTGACGCAGCCAGGGCGAGTAAGAGGGCGAAACAGCGTATTTATAATCTACAAAGCCCAGCTTACCAGGGTTGTAGAAAGCTCCGTTGGCATCGGGCGAGGTAGCCACCCCGGCATCACCGAGCGCCGCGCCCCGGGCATCGGGGCTGAGCGTGAGAATGGGTACCGCCGTGGTAATGGTATGCGTTTGGGAGTTGGCTACCTGGGCTAGGGCAGCCGGGGCAGCTAGTGCTAGCAGGGCCGACGCTGCGCCTAGCGTACGAAGAAAGGTCATATGGTTTGGTAAAGAACTATTTATAAGAGAATTGGCACCCGGCGAAGGGTTGCAAAATGAAGAAAAAAGAATGCGCCGATGGGCATCAAAACAAAGCGAATAAGAGAACGGCCGCTTGCCGCTTAATTCAACAAAACTAGCTTCTCAAACTTGGTGGCGGCCTGGCCGTCGGGAGTGCGCACACTCACGCGGTACACGTACACGCCCCGCGCCAGCTGGTCGTTGTAGTCGTCGCGGCCATTCCAGGTCAGCGAAGGGTCTTGCAGCGTGCTAGGTACGTGGCTGGTGCTCACCGGGATTGTGGCGCGCAACGTTTTTACTAGGCGGCCCGCCACCGTAAAAATCTGCACCTGCACGTCGAGCTCCACGCCCGGCCGCGACTGGTCAAAATGAAACGTGGTGATGTTACTGAACGGATTAGGATAGTTCAGTACGTGGTCGAGGGCTAGCTGAGCCGATTGCTCCGCAATAAAGTCAATCGTTCCTTCCGCCGAATTATTGTAGGTGTCCCACGCTTTTAAGCGAATTGTGTGCGGGCCGGGCGCCAGGTCTTTGTAGAGGTAGCGCACGCGGCCCGACATAAAATTGTCAACGTCAGCCGTGTATGATTCATTTACGGTTACGACCTTGGTCGGGTCGTTGTCGAGCGTGGCCGTGATGTCGTGCCCGATGCCGGCGCTCGACGTATTAATGCCCGACTTGTCGGTGAGGTGGGCAATGAGCAGCGGGCTCAGCCCCGTGATGCCGCCCGACACGAACGTTTCGTCGGTCATAAAGAGCTGCACCACCGGCGGGGTAGTGTCGCTAGGGGCCCGGCGCGAGGCCCCGCCCACCAGGGCCGGCTGGTAGCCCTGGGCATCGACCTTGTTGACCATATCCTGGGCGTAGAGGCTGATTTTGCCCGCCCCCACATTATAGGCAATGTCCTTGGGCACCACAAACTTGACCGAGAAGCGACCCGCGCGCACCGTAGCCTGCCCGCCGTAAATAACGTTTTCCTGCGTCTGGACCGGCACTCTCGCCGAGCCCATGTCGCCGAGGGTCGTTACGGTCACGGGCTTGTCGAAAATCGTGATGTCGGCCGTGCCGCCGAAGGTGGTATTCAGCACGCCAGCGTTTTCGATGTGGCCGCTCAGCCGCACCTGGCCCAGCGCCTGGAGCGCCTGCAAGGTATCGGTGCTGGCCACGCCCGCCTGCACCCGGCGGCCGTTAATAGAGTCGAGCACCACGCGCTGGCTAGGGTAGGCGAGCCGCGTGGTAGGGTCGGCCAGCAGAGTATAGTTGCGGTTATTGATGTCGCCGCCCGGCGATTGGTTCTTGGCGGTGCTGGCCGCAAAGCCTAGGTAGGGCAGCGCGCCGGCCGCGTTGCGGGCCAGCACTTGGGTGTAGAAGTTGTTTACTACCTGAGTGTTGAAGGTAGAGTACACTACGCGCGTGGTCGTAAACAGGCCCACCGCGCCACCAGTGGCATTGTCGGTCAGCACCAGCTCGCCGGCCGAGGTTAGGTCGGGGTTATCATACGTGCTCAGGTCGCAGGTGCCGGTCACGAAGAATGTGAGCCGGTTCTGGTTGTGGAGCGCCAGCAGCGAGGCCCGGGTAATAAGCTGCTCATCAGCCAGATAATTTGGACTGCCGTGGCCGGTGTAGCCCACCATGAGCGAGCCCTGCTCGATGGACTCGTCGATGGCAGCCGTGGCGGCCGGCGAGCGCTGCCCGGCCGCCAGGCTCACCTGCGGAAACAAGTCGAGGTAGTCTTTACGCAGGTTGTAGGCCGGCTCGGCCTGCTTGATAGTGGGGGCGAAAATCGTTTCCGATTCTACGGCAAACTCGTTGGTTTTCTCCACGTCGGTGTCGTCGGCGGTGAGCGTGACGTAGTTGCGCCACTTGCCGAAGCTAGCCGGCGCGTCGTAGGCAATCAGTTTATCAACCACCTGCCGGGCCTGGCTGTCGTCGGTGCGCTGCCCCACGATGGTGCGCACCGGCAGGCGCCCAATGCCGATGTCGGTAGCCTCAAACGTGGCGTTGTAAGTTTCGAGCCATTCGCCCTCGCTGTCGTCGAGCAGGCCATAGTAATCCTCTGAGGAATAGCTGCTTTCGCCTTCGATATTGTTGCGCCCGGTATACTGCTGCACCGGCAAAAACGACTCGCGCGACTCGTAAGTAGGCACGAAGTTCTGGTTGGCCGCGTCGGGATTGTTGCTGGTCGTGAAGGGTCGGCGGCTAGCCCACCACGCGGGTTCCTGGGCGGCATCGTTGTAGGGCGACGCCTTGTAGTCATACGAGGCATCGCCGAAGAGCAGCAGGTAGTTGCGGCGGCTGGTGGGGTCGGGGTTGCGGTCGTACACCTGCTTCATCAGGTCGCGGATGGCCGTGCCATCCTGCCCGCCCGAGCTGAATTCGTTGTACACCTCCTGGGTCGTGGCCACGGCCACTTGCAGGCCGTTGTAGTCGCGGCGGTGCTGGGCCAGCCGCTCGGCCTGGGCCCGGAAGGGCGGGTAGGTCACAATCACCAAATCGAGCTTGCCGTCTTTGTTAAAAGCGTGCAGGTTCTGGTTGGCGATTTTGCCAAAAAGCCGGGGTGCGTCGAAGGTGCCGGTAGGCTGCACGGCCACAAACTCGCGTAGCGAGTCGGTGTAAGCCAAGAAGTTGCCGCTGGCATCGAGGGCTTGGCCTAGCGGGCGGCGTGGGTTAGTCACGTCCCATACTTGCGCGCCACTGGCGTTGGCTAGGGTGAAGGTGCCCACCGTGCCCGCCCCGCGCTGGTAGTTTAGAGAATTAAATTCGAGGTACGAGCCGCTGAGTCGCAGCTGGCGCTTCACCACCAGCTCCAGGTAGTCGAGATAGCCAGTGCCGGTGGGGTCGAAAGAAGAGAAGGCTAGCGTCACCTTCGGGTCGGTGAGGCCAGTCGGGGTAAGGGTAGTAAAAGTGCGAAAATCATTGACCGCCACCGAATTAAACGAGCCCGTGGGCAGGCCTGGCAGCGACTGCGTACCCAGCTGCACGCCGCTCAGCGATGCCGTAAAAGTACTGTTTTGCAGGGCCGTGCTGGCCACGGCCACGGTCAGGCGCAGGGTGTCGCCGGCTACCAGGTCGGTTAGCGCCGGGTAGCCATCGGCACTGAAAGTGAAGTCGCGCGAGGGGTTAGTACTGTTTGTAAACGACTCGCCCAGCCAGCGCCGGCCCGAGCGCAGCACGTTCACGAGGTCGTGCTCGTAGAAGCGACGGTCCAGAAACGTGGTAATGGCCGCGCCCGTGGCCGCCCGGCTAGGGGCCGCCGCCGTGGCAATGCGCCGCCCGTTGGCAGGGCCTACCCGCACGAAATAATAGGCTGTATCAGAAAAAAAATTGTTGAGGTGCTTAAAGCGCCCGCCTTCGCCCAGCAGCCCATACAGGCCCGGCTGCGCCAGGGCCGCCGCCCGCGCCGGCTGGCTGGCCCGCCAGGTGTGCGGCCCTTTGGCATAAAACAAGAAGTACTCGTTGGCGTCGAAAACTCCGTCGTTATTGCCCACGAAAAGGATAGTATTCTCCGCCAGGTCGTCGGGGCGCGGGGCCGAGTTGGCCTGGGGCAGCAGCCCCATCGCGTTGCCGTAGAGCTGAATGCGGCGTGGGTCGAGGCTAGCCACCGGTAAGCCTAGATTTTTGAGGGCCGTCTGGTCGAGCTTATACACGCCGCTGCGCGGCACGCCGATTTTATACCAGTCGCCGCTGCTCAGCACCGACGTATCGAGGTGGCCGCGGGCGGCGGTGCGGGCGGTGGCGGCCGGACTGGCCGCCGTTTGGTAGGCGTAGGTGAACGATAGCAGGCGCTCGGCCTGGCCGGTCTGCGGGTTGCGGCGCACCGGCTGCACGAGTACGTAGGAATAGGGCCGCCGCGCTTCGAGGCCGGTGCGCACCTGCACGGCCGGCGCGGCCGGCAAGACAATATTCCCCAGAAGCTTAACGTCGGCCGCCGGGAAGGCTTCGTACACGGCATCGCGCAGCTCGCCGCTGGCTACGGTGCCGGGCAGGCGCAGGGTGTAGGTGCCGATTACCTGGTTGGGGCCGTGGTAGGCGCCTTGGAAGCTGGGCACCCGGCGCGGCTCCGCATCGGGGTCGGCGGCGGGGTTGCGCAGGCTGGCGTAGGTAGTCCAACTGAGGGTTACGGGCACCGTTTGCGCGCTGCTGCCCTGGGCGCGGGCGGGCAGCACGAAGCTAGCCAGCACCCCCAGCAGCAGCATCGAGAAAAGGTTTCGCATAAATACAACCAGCTTAGGCCCGTGGGCACTACTCAAAAATACGCTGCCGCCCGCGCATTATTGCACCGGTAGCGTGCGCGGCGGCCCCGCTTATTGCGGCGCCGGGGGGCTGGGCTCCAGGCCCTCACGGCTGCGCACCCGGCCCGGCACCGACAGCAGCACATACAGCAGCACCGCCAGCGGAATTCCCGCCGCCCGCAGCGTGAGTACCAGCACCAGCGCTAGGGCCACAAAAATGAACCGCCGCCGGTTGCCTAGCCACTTCAGGTTCTTGAATTTGAGGGCGAAAAGGGGCAATTCGGCCACTAATAAGCTGGAAAGAAGGATTGTGAGACCTAGCAATAACCAGGGCCTCAGCATTATATTTTCTAATCCAAATTGGTCGTTAGCCAAAATAAGCGGCAATGATGCTACGACCAGCGTGCAGGCCGGTGTAGGCAGGCCAATAAAGGAAGTAGTCTGCCGGGTATCGTTATTAAACTTGGCTAAGCGTAGTGCGGAGAAGATAGTGATGATGAAGCCCAAACAAGGCGCGAGAACCCACAGGCTAGGCAGTACAAAATCCGATTCTTCAGGCCTAGGTGCGACGGCTTGGCTAAGTAATTTAAACATTATCGCTCCTGGCACCACCCCAAACGACACCATATCAGCCAGCGAGTCAAGGTCTTTGCCGATGGGTGAAGACACGCGCAACGCCCGCGCCAGCAGCCCGTCGAAAAAGTCGGCCACGGCGGCCACGCCCACCAGGTAGGCGCCCATCACCAGCTCGCCCCGGAAGATGAACGTGAGCGCAAGGCACCCGCACAGCAGGTTGAGGCAGGTAACGGCGTTGGGGATATGTCTTTTCAAGAGCGAGTCATGTCAAGATGAGCTTGCGAAGCATCTTATCACATTCGCAAGACTAGGATTACTGATTGCCGACGAGCGAAGCCGTGATAAGATGCTTCCTTCGTCAGCATGACCGGAGGTAGAGCTGGAGCTTATGTCAAAAACGGGTTGCCGCGCCGCTCGGCCCCAATAGTCGTGCTCGGGCCGTGGCCGGGGTACACCACCGTTTCATCGGGCAAGGTTAGCAGCTCGCTGGTAATGCTTTGAATGAGCGTGTTGTAGTCGCCCCCCGGCAGGTCAGTGCGGCCGATGCTGCCTTTGAAGAGCACATCGCCGCCCACTAGCTGGCCGCCCGCCGCATCGTAGAGCACCACGTGGCCCGGCGCGTGGCCGGGCGCGAAGCGCACCTGCAACTCGCTCTCGCCCAGCTCGACTACCTGGCCGGCGGCCAGCTCGCCGGTGGGCTCGGCCGGCTCGTAGGCCGAAAAGCCGTAGGGTCCGGCATAGGTAGCCACGGCGCGCAGCGTGGGCAGGTCGGCGGTGTGCAGCAAAAAGGGAATGCCGGGGTACTGCTTCAGCACGAAGGCATTGCCGAGCACGTGGTCGATGTGGGCGTGGGTGTTGAGCAAAAACTGCACGTCCAGCTTTTCCTGCTCGATGTAGGCGCGCAGCGTGTGCTGCTCGGCCGGCGAGTAGGCGCCCGGGTCCACGATGGCCGTGGCGCGGGTAGCCTCGTCAATGAGCAGATAGGTGTTTTCGCTGAACGCGTTGAAAGTAAAAGGAACAATCCGGAGCATGGCGGCAAAGGTATTAGCCCCGGCCCATCGGGGCCGGGCCTCACCCGCCGGCCAGGGCTAGCGGCGTACTTTGCTGCTGCGAATGACTGATTTTACCGACTACGATTACCTGCTCATTGGCCACGGCATTGCCGGGGCGGTGCTGGCCCGCGAGCTGCGCGGCCGGGGCCAGCGCGTGCTCGTCTACGACGAGCCGCGGCCCGACGCAGCCTCGCGCGTGGCCGCTGGCCTGATGAACCCCGTGGCCGGCAAACGCTTTGCCCTCACCTGGCGCGCCCACGAAACCCTGCCCACGGCCGTGGCTTATTACCAACAGCTTAACGAAGAATTGGGCGAAGAATTTTTTCTGGCTAGCCCCATTCTCAAGGTCTTCGGCTCGGCGCAGGAGCAGGCCCAGCTGCTAGCCCGCGCCGCCGAGGGCGACCCCTGGCAGGGCTTCGTAGAGAAAATTGAAACCGCGCCCATCGCGCGGCCCGGCCTGCTGGCCCCGCACGGCGGCGCGTGGCTGCGCGGCGGCGGCCACCTGCGGGTAGAAGCGCTGCTGGCGGCCCTGGCTAGCCGCGCCCGCGCCGAAGGCTGGCTGCGCGAAGAAACTTTTAACTGGCAGCTGCTCGTTGCCGACGGCACGGGCGCCACCTACGCGCCGGGCCGGTTGCGAGCGCGCCAGGTGGTGTGCTGCGCGGGCGCGGCGGCGCTGGCTAGCCCGTACTTCGGCTGGTTGCCGCTCACCCCCAACCAGGGCGCGGTGCTCGACGTAGCGGTGCCCGGCCTCAGCGCGGCGCAGGTTCTCAATCGGGGAGCCTACGTGGTGCCGGCCGTGGCCGAAGGGCAATTCAGGGTAGGCGCCACCTACCGCTGGCCGCCCTTTGCCGAAGCGCCTACCGACGACGACCGGCGCGAGCTGGCCGGGCGGCTGGCTAGCCTTACGCCTTTGCCTTTCGAGGTGCTGGGCGAGCGGCGCGGTGTGCGGCCCGCCGTGCGCGACCGCCGCCCGCTGCTGGGCCGCCACCCGGCGCTGCCCTGGCTCAGCCTCTTCGGGGGCTTTGGCTCGAAGGGCGTGAGCCTGGCCCCGCGCCTGGCTAGCCTGCTGGCCGACTACCTGGACGGTAGCGGCGAGCTGTGGCCCGATGTTACCTTAGCCCGCTACTACCCGCTTTTTGCGGCGCGCTAGGCCAGCCCGGACACCAGACCGGCCCCTGGCTGCGTTAAGAATAGAAACCCGCCGAATAACCCTTTTTGCGGGGTTTACTCGGTTTTGCTCCCGCCCTTTCTGCCATAATCTGACGCTATTTGCTGTGAATTTCTTCCAACTCTTTGGCCGGCGACCGGCTGGCTCTCTTCGGGATAAAAATTTAGCGCTGGCAGTGGGGCTACTCGGGGTGTTGGCGGCCGCGCCGGCCCGCGCCCAAACCGCGCAGGAGCCGTTTGGCCGGGTGCGCATTCAGTACAAAAAATTCCAGTGGGAGCAGTTTTCAACCCAGAATTTCAACGTCTACTTCTACGCCGGGGGTGAGGCCAGCGCGCGCCGCACGGCCCAGTACGCCGAGCAGGAATTGCAGCGCATTACGGCGCTGGTGGGATACTTCCCCTACAGCAAGACCACGCTCATGCTCTACAACTCGGTGGGCGACCTGCGGCAGAGCAACATCAACTTGCCCGTGGCCAATGCCGTGAGCGGCGGCGAGGCCCAGCTAGCCCGCCAAACCAAGGTCGAAGTAGCCTTCACCGGCCGCCAAACCGACTTTAAGCGCGACCTGAGCTACCAGATAACCCAGGTGCTGCTCAATGACATGATGTACGGCGGCTCGCTGCGCGAAGTGCTGCAAAGCAACTACTTGCTGCAGCTGCCCAGCTGGTTTGTGGACGGCGCCTCGGCCTACGCCGCTGAGGGCTGGAGCGTAGACATGGACGCCTATATGCGCGACATGGTGCGCGAGTACCCCACCGGCAACCGCACGGCGCCGTTCTTCCTGCGCAACCCGCGCCTGGCCGGCCACAGCATCTGGAACTACATTGCCGAGCGCTACGGCTACGGTACGGTGCAGAACGTGCTGAATCTCACGCGTATTACCCGCGATGTGGAGGTGGGCATCTCGTCGTCGCTGAATGTGCCGTTCAAGGTCTTTTTGCGCAATTGGGTAAGCTACTACCGCGACATCAATACCGGCGGCTCGCTGGCTAGCCTGGTGGTACCCACCGAGGCCAACCGCATCAGCACCCGCAATAAGCGCGGCCTCGACGTGTTTTCGCAGCCTGTGTTCAGCCCCGACGGCCAGCACCTGGCCTACGCCGTGAACGACCAGGGCCGCTACCGCGTGGTGGTGGCCAATCGCGACGGCTCGCACCGCCGTACCATTCTGCACGGCGGCTACCGCACCCCCGACCAGCAAATCGAAAACCGCCTGCCGGTGCTGGCCTGGCGCGGCAGCTCGCAGCTCGCCGTGGCCGAAATGCTGCACGGCCGCATGGTGCTGCGCCTGCACGAGGCCCTGAGCCTCGACCTGGCCGGCCGCCTCAGCCGCACGTTGCGCCTGCACCCGCCTACCACCATTTTCGCGCCCTACGACCAGGTGCTGGATATGAACTACTCGGCCGATGGCAAGGCCTTAGTATTCACGGCGGTGCAGAAGGGGCAGAACGATATTTACCTGCTGCGGGCCGGCAGCCGCCAGCCCGAGCGCCTCACCAACGACCTGTTCGACGACCAGCAGGCGGTGTTTTTGCCCAACGGCCAGGAAATCGCCTTCAGCTCGAACCGCTACCTCGACTCGACGGGCCGCGCCCGGCCCGCCACGTTCCCCAACGTGGTGAATAATTACGACATCTTCCTCTGCCACCTCGACGGGCGGCCCATTCCCATCGAGTCGCTTGTAAGTACCATCTCGAACGAAACCCGGCCCCGGCCGCTTTCCGACGACGAGCTGGTGTACCTGGGCGAGGAAAATGGTATACGGGGCCTGTTCCGCTACTCGCGCAAAACCGGCCAGCACCAGCCGGTGAGCAACTTCGCCAACAATATTCAGGATTTTGACCTGAGCCAGCCTTCGGGCGCGCTGGCCTTCATTCCGCAGGTGCAGGCCCGCGACCTGCTGTACCTGTACCCGCAGTTCCCGCTGCCGACCGACCTGACCGTGGGCAAAACCTCGCGCCAGCGCATCCTGGAAAACCGCTCGCAGCCCGCGCCTACCCCGGTGCGGCCCGCTGCCACGGCTCCTGCCGCGCCGGCTACGGCCACCGCCACTACTTCGGCTGCCGAGGGTGCGCCGGCCGCCGCAGGTGCTTCGCCCGCAGCAGCCACGCCGGCCGTTCCTACGCCGGCTAGCCCCACGGCCCGCGCCGCAGCAGCACGGCCCCGCTTAACCCGAACAACTATCAGTTTGAGGAAGATGAGGATGTGACGCCGGTGCGACCCCGCCGCAGCGCCCGCGCCACGCCGGCCACCTCGGCGGCCACGCGCGCCGTAACGCCCACCGTGGCCGGCCCCTACCGCTACGACACGCGCTTCATGGCCGACAACCTGGTGACGGGCGTGGCCATCGACCCGCTGCTGGGCTTCGGCTTCTCGCTCCAGGCCAATTTGTCGGATGCATTTGAGAATCAGCGATTTCAGGCTAGCGTATTTGCCCAGCTCGACCTGCGCACGAGCAATATCAACGTGTCATATACCAACGTGACGCGGCGCTTCGACTGGTCGGTGGCGTATCAGAAGCAGGCCTACTTCTTCGATGCCGGTGGGCTGGGCCAGCAGTTTCGCTACGGCCGCCACTCGCTGGCGCCCACCATCGCCTACCCGCTCACCCACAGCCTGAGCTTGCGCGGTGGCCCGCGCTACGACAACATTGCCCGCTCACTCACGGGCGTGGCCTCGACCGACTACGACCTAACCCGCAACTACGTGGGCTTCAATGCTGAGCTGGTGTTTGACAACTCGCGGGCTACCGGCGTCAACATGCTGCTGGGCACGCGCCTGAAAGCCGGTGTGCTGCAAATGAACGACGTAGCTACCAAGGGCAACAACTTCGGGAAGTTTTACATCGACCTGCGCCACTACCAGAAAATTCACCGCTCGCTGGTCTGGGCCAACCGCGTCAGCTACGGACAGTTTTTCGGGGCCGCCGAGGCTGGCGACAGCCCGCAGCAGGTGTTCCGCCTGGGCGGTATGGACAACTGGGCCAACCAGCAGTACTACGACCAGCGCCTGCTCACACCAGCTGGCCAGACTGTGCCCGACCCCACCAGCATCTTTTATCAGCAATTCGTGACCAACCTGCGCGGCTACGACTTGAGCCGGCAAACGGGTACGCGCTACGTGCTGCTGAATAGTGAGTTGCGATTCCCGATTGTGCAGTATTTCTCGAATAAGCCCATCTATTCGGGCTTCTTTCGCAACTTGCAGCTCGCGGGCTTTTTCGATGCCGGTACGGCCTACCGGGGCACCAACCCGTTTGGCGAAGACAACTCCAACTCCACGGTGAAATTTGGCGGCAACGGCAATCCCTTCTCGGGCACTGTTACCAGCTACACCAGCCCCCTGCTGATGGGCTACGGCGTGGGCATCCGCTCCACGGTGCTGGGCTTTTACACCAAGTTTGACCTGGCCTGGGCCCGCGAAAACTACGTGACTACCAAGCCTAAACCTTACTTCACGCTCGGCCACGATTTTTAGAAAAAGGGAGGAGTTAAAAGTTATGCGTGATGAGCTAGCGGTCAAGAATCACCAACTCATCACGCATAACTTTTAACTCCTACCTACCTTTGCGCCCGTGTCGCTGCCCGCTGAAATTTGGTTGTTGCTGCTGAAAGACCTGCGCCTGGAGTGGCGGCAGCGCAGCGCGCTAGGGGGCTTGCTGCTTTACGTGGGTGGCACGGTGTACGTGAGCTACCTCAGCTTCAGCTTTCGCGGGGGCGCGCCGCCGGCCCCGGCCTGGAACGCGCTGTTCTGGGTTATTCTGCTCTTTGCGGCGCTGGGCGCGGCCGGGCGCGGGCTGGCCCAGGAGTCGGCCGGCCTGCGGCTGTACTACTACACCGTGGCGCGGCCTGAGGCCGTGGTGCTAGCCAAGATTATCTATAATGCATTGTTGCTGTTGGCATTAGCCGCGCCGGGGCTGCTGCTCTACACGCTGCTGCTCGGCAACCCGGTGCAGGACTGGCCCACCTACGCGCTTAGCATCGGGCTGGGGGCGGTCAGTCTGGCCTCGTCGCTGACGCTGGTGGCGGGCATTGCGGCGCGGGCCGGGCAGGGTGGGGGTGGCACGCTGCTGGCGGTGCTGGGTTTGCCGGTGTTGGTGCCCGTGCTGCTGCTGCTGGTGAAGGTAAGCAAAAACGCCCTCGACGGCCTGCCCTGGGAGGCTAGCCAAAGCTCCATTATTACCCTGGTGGCCCTGAACTTTATCGTGGGCGCGGTGTCTTATCTGTTGTTTCCATTTCTGTGGCGCAGCTAAGGCCTGCCCGTTTTTACCGATACACTATGCTCGATTCCGCTAGCCCGTTGCAGTTGCCGCCGCAGGCGTTCGCCCGCCGCGACGAAGCGCCCGACGGGGAGTTTTACCGCGTCGAGCGCCTCGTGACGCATATCGACCCGGCGGCGGTGGCGGCCGTTACGCAGCTCTACCGGCAGTATTTTCCGGCCGGTGGTGTCATCCTCGATTTGATGAGCAGCTGGGTCAGCCACCTGCCCGCCGAGGTGCAGTATAGCCGCGTGGCCGCGCTCGGCATGAATGCCCGCGAGCTGGCCCACAACCCCCGCCTCACCGAGCCGGGCACCGTGCAGAATCTCAACGAGAACCCGCGCCTGCCCTACCACGATGCGGAGTTTGATGGCGCCGCCATCTGCGTGTCGGTGCAGTACCTCACGCAGCCGGTGGAGGTTTTTAAGGAGCTGGCTAGGGTGCTGCGGCCGGGCGCGCCGCTGGTGGTCACGTTCTCCAACCGCTGCTTTCCCGACAAAGCCGTGTATGCCTGGCAGGCCCTCGACGACGCCGGCCACGCCGGCCTGGTCAAGCATTATTTTGCCGCCGCCGGCTTCGGCCCCGCCGAAGTGTACGCCCACCGCCCCAAGTACGGCGACCCGCTCTACGGCGTAGTGGCGCGCGCGCCTGCCAATTTCTAACTCCTAATTCATAATTTAACTATGAAGTGGTGGAAATACCTGACCATCGGGCTGCTGCTCTACACCGCCGTGATGGGCCTGCTGGGCCACGTGCCGCGCCTGGCCATTCTCAACGAAACGGAGCGCAACCTCTACTTCCACGTGCCCATGTGGTTCGGGATGACCATCATCCTGCTAGCCTCGGTAGTCAACTCCATTCGCTACCTGCGTACCCCTAGCCCCCGCCTCGACATCCTGGCCCACGAGTCGGCCAAAACGGGCATCTTGCTCGGGGTCTTGGGGTTAATGACCGGCAGCTTGTGGGCGCGCTATACCTGGGGCACCTGGTGGACGACCGACGTGAAGCTCAACGGCGCGGCCGTAACCATGCTCATCTACCTGGCCTACCTGGTGCTGCGCGGCGCCGTGCAAGATGAGCAGCAGCGCGCGCGCCTCTCGGCCATCTACAATATTTTTGCGTTTGCGGCGGCCATTCCGCTGTTGTTCATTATGCCCCGGCTAGCCTCGGCCTCGCTGCACCCCGGCATGGGCGGCAACCCGGGCTTCTCGAAATATGACCTCGACAGCGCCATGCGGATGGTGTTTTACCCGGCCGTAATTGGCTGGACGCTGCTCGGCGTCTGGATTACGGAAGTGGCCTGCCGCTTTGCTTTTGTTCAAGAGAAAGTATATGAAAAACAAGACAAACAACTTGCTTAGTCGCGCCTTCGCCCTGCTTTTGCCGCTGCTGCTGCTAGCCGGCGCGGTTCTGGCCCAGGCTCCGGCCGTAGCCACCGACCAGCCCGAAATGGCCGACGCCCTGCGGGCCAGCGGCAAAATCTACGTGGTGGTGCTCGTTATCGTTATCATCCTCAGTGGCTTGCTGTTATATTTGGTGCGCCTCGACCGCAAGGTGAGCCGCCTCGAGCGCGAGATAGAAGGCCGCTAAGTCGGCACGTCTTTTCGGGCAGTTTTGTTAGCTATTTTCCTATGAAGAAGTCGCACATTTTCGTTTTGGTGGTCATCGCCGCGGCGGTAGGCATCATTATCAGCACCATGTCGGATGCCAGCACGTATTCGACCTTCACCATTGCCCGCCAGCAGGCCGCGGCCGGCAACCTGGCCAAGGTGCACGTGGTAGGTACTCTGCCCCGCGATGCCGACAAGCGCCCCGTGGGCCTGGAGTATGACCCAATGGTGAACCCCAACTACTTCGCGTTCACGATGGTCGATACTCTGCACGTGGCCCAGCGCGTGGTGTACCGCAACCCCAAGCCCCAGGACCTCGACAAATCGGAGCAGGTGGTCATCGTGGGCGCCATGAAAGACGGCGTATTCGAAGCCGACCAGATTCTGACCAAGTGCCCCAGCAAGTACGTGGAGAAAGACCTGGGCAAAACTGGCCCGCCCGCCACGGCCATGACTACTACCCGATAGGCTACTGCCTTATAAAAAATAAACAGAACGTCATGCTGAGCTTGCCGAAGCATCTCGCTCGCGCCGCTAGGGTACTAATCCTGCCGAGGCGAGCGAAATGCTTCGGCAAGCTCGGCATGACGCTCTGTTTGGTACTGGCTTTCGCAGCAGCTCATGCCCAAGTGCCCAACGACGACATTGAAAATCGCCGCCAGCTGCGCGCTGAAGAAACCGTTACTTCCAGCACCGTGGGCTGCACGGTGCAGCGCGCCTGCGTCGATGAGCGCCTGACCGGCAAGTGCATCGAGTACCACAACGACCAGTGGTTTGAGTTTCGGCCGCCGGCCACGGGCACGTACTACGTCAATATTGGCGGGCAGCGCTGCCGCGACGTGCGCGGCGTGCAGCTGGTGGTGCTCACGGGCACGCCCTGCCAGCTGGCTACGTATCGCATCCTGTCGTGTACCTCGCTAGGCACCCAGGACGACCTGTTTGTGCCGCTACCCAATCTGCAAGCCGGCCAGCCCTACTTGCTCGATATCGATGGCTATCTGAAAGATTATTGCAGCTTTACGCTGCAGGTGAGCGGGCGGGCGCGGGGCCTGCCGGTGGTGCCTGCCCCCGCCGTGCCCCAGGGCCCGCCCGCCATGAGTCGCGTGGTGACTCTAGCCTGGCAAGTGCCCGACTCGCTCACTACTGCCCGTTACTGCCGGGTGCTGCGCCGCGAGCTGCACGAGTTTCGAGCCCGCGAAATCTGGCGTCAGCCCCTGGCAATCAACACCTATGGGCAGCGTCAGCTAGTCTATACCCTTACGGATACCCTGGCCGCGCCGGGGCAATACCTCTACCAGGTGGTGGCTGAGGGTGAGCCCGCCGACGGCCCGCCCACGCTGCTGCTGCTGCGCTGGGCCGCCTATAGCCAGCTGCGCCCCATTATGCCGGGTGCGGTAGCGTCTGGGGTTGTTTTTCTGACGCTGCCGCTGGCCCGCTACCCGCGGGGCGCCCAGCTGGCGATTATTGTCAGCAACCCCGAAAACGGCCACGTGCTGCGCCGCCTGCCGCTAGCCCCGCAGGCAGCCGGGCCGGGCCAGGGGCGCATTTATGCGCAGTCCTGGTTCGATGCCGGCATCCGGCGGGTAACCGTGGATGTTACGTGCTACCCGCCCGGCAAGCCAGCTTATACCGAGCAATTGCTACTGCCGCTCGCCGCCGAGCCCTAGCCTCTGATTTAAGGCTGTTGGTGGTAGCGCCAATGGTCTCGTTAGTAAGCCAGTTAAGCCTGCTTGACTAGTGCCTAAGTAGCTTGCGGGGCTGGAGTTAGTAGGAAGTTGGCTTGCTGAGCCAACCCGGCAACCCGTGAAGCTGCCAAAGGATAGTAAGCTTGGTAGTAGCGCTTTTAGCCCTATCTTTCAGCCTGTTTCTGTTATGCCTTCCTCTATTATGAGCTCTTCCGCTAATACCGTAGTGCCTCTGTCTCAGCTGGCCTGCGTGGTGGTAGATGACAATGAGATGAACCGACTCACGCTGGAACACTACGTGAGCATTACGGAAGGGCTTGCTCTGGCGGGCACGTTTGCCGACGGCGTGGCCTGCCTGAATTATTTCCGCAAGGGCGGCCGGGCCGATATTCTGCTGCTCGACATTAACATGCCCGAGCTCACGGGCCTCGACCTGGTGCGCATCCTGCCCGAGCCGTTGCCCGACGTGGTGCTCGTGACCTCGCACCGCGACTACGCCGTCGATGCCTTCGAGTTGCGCGTGACCGACTACCTGGTGAAGCCCCTCGACTACGCCCGCTTCAGCCGCACCGTCGACCGCATTCGGAGCCAGCGGGCGTCCCTGGCCCCGCCCGCTAGCCCCGATGAGGCCGCCGAAGCCATGTTTGGAGCCGATGGCAACTCGTTGTTCTTGAAAATCAACAACCGCCTGATGCGCGTCAACTTCGACGAGGTGCTCTACATCGAAGCCATGTCGATGTACTCGGTGCTCGTCACGCTCAAGCACAAGCACATTGTGTACGCCACGCTCAAAACCTTCGAAGAGCGGCTGCCTTTCGCGCACTTCGTGCGCGTGCACCGCTCCTACATGGTAAATACCCAGCTCATCGAGGCTGTCGAAGACAACCAGCTGCAACTACCTGGCGGCCACGAAGTGCCCGTAGCCAAAGCCTACCAGGATGGCTTTTTTAAGCGCCTGCGAGGCATTTAGGTTGACTTGAGAACGGGGGACTGAGAAGTAGGTACTTCTCAGTCCCCCGTTCTCAAGTCAACTCACCGGGCAGCTCCAGCAATACGGCCTCGACGGCAGCCAGTAGCTGCGAGGTAGCTAGCAGGCGGGCCGGCTCGTCAGGTGTGGGCAGTAAGGTAGGCGGTGGCTCCAGGATGTGCATGGCCGCAATGGCGCCCTCAATACTGAGGGTGAGTAGATTAGGCTTGATGTGATGCACCAGCTCGGCCACCAGCAGCCAGTCGCGGGCCTCGGCGGCGGCCCGAATTTTTTGCAGGCTAGGGGGCATATGCGTCAAAAACGAGTTGACCATGCCCGCCACGAAGGCGGGATTGCCGCGCGCCTCGTGGTGCAGGCGGGTTAGGTCGTAGGCGGGCGCCGGAGCCAGGCTAGCGGTGGTGCCGGCGGGCGGGCGCAGCAGATTCAGGAGCTTGGCGTACAGGTGCTCCTCGGCAAAAGGCTTGGCGAGGTAGTCGTCCATGCCGGCGGCCAGGTACTTCTCGTTATCGCTCCTGAAAACGTTGGCCGTGAGCGCCAGCACCGGCACGGCGGCCCGGGCGGCATCGGGTAGCTGGCGCAGCTGCTGCGTCACCTCGATGCCGCTCAGGTGCGGCATCTGAATGTCCATTAGCACCACATCGTAGACGTTGTCGAGCAGCTTTTGCAGCGCCACGCGGCCGTCCTCGGCCTCATCGACCTCCACGCCCCATTGCAGCAGGTGCAGGCGCGCCACGGTGCGGTTGATGGGGTTGTCTTCGGCCAGCAGCACCCGAATGCCGCGCAGCTGCCCGGTGTCGAAAGCATCGACCACGGTCGGCGTGGGCTGCTCGGTTTTGCGCAGCGGAATGGTGAACGAAAACGTGCTGCCCTGGCCTAGCTTGCTAGCCACACTGAGCTCGCCGCCCAGCTGCGTTACCAGCGCCCGGCTGATGGTGAGGCCTAGCCCGGTGCCACCATAGCGCCGCGTGGTATCGGCGTAGGCCTGGGTGAAACTCTCGAAAATGCGCTCCAGCGCTTCGTCGCCAATGCCGATGCCGGTATCCTGCACCGTGAAGCGCACGAGCAGCTCCTCGTCGGTTTCATCAACCAGAAAGCTGCGCAGCCACACGCTGCCGTTGGTGGTGAACTTGATGGCGTTGGAAAGCAGATTGAGTAGAATCTGGTTGAGCCGAAACGGGTCGCTGCGCACCCAGGGCGCCTCATCAGTGGCAAAAGGCTTGAAGCCGAACACCAGTCCCTTTTCCTGGGCCTGCAGTGTGAGCGTGGCCACGGCCTGCTGCATCGAGTCGTGCAGGTGAAAAGCCACGGCCTCCATCTCCAGCTTGCCCGAGTGGATTTTCGACACGTCGAGCACGTCGTTCAGCACCCCTAGCAGGTGCGTGCCCGAGCTGCGGATAGTGCGCACAAACTCCTGCTGCTGCGGGCTGAGGCGGGTTTTGGCCAGCAGGGCGGCCATGCCCAGCACGCCGTTCATGGGCGTCCGGATTTCGTGGCTCATATTGGCCAGGAAGTTTTCGCGGGCCTTGGCGGCGTCTTCGGCCGCGAGCTGGGCCGCTTTCAGGGCCGTAATGTCGGTGCTCACCCCCAGCACCTGCACCGCGCCATCGGGCCGCACCAGGGGCCGCTTAATGCTATAAAACCAGCGCTCCTCCCCGGTGGGCGAGGTCGAGCGCTCCTCGGCTACTACCTCGCGGCCGGTAGCCAGCACCTGGGCGTCGATGGCGGCGTACTCGGCAGCTTCGCGCTCCTTGGCCCGTAGCACCTGCTCGGTGGGGGCGAAAAGCGCCGCCTGCTCATCAAGTTTGAACAATGCTCGGTTGCCAAACACCACTTCGCCGGCCACGTCGCGCACGTACACCGGGCTCGGAATAGTGTCGAGCACCTGCTGCATAAATTCCTGCTGCTCGCGGCGCTCCAGCTCGCTGCGCTGGCTGCGCTCCTCGGCTTGCACGCGGGCCGTCACGTCGAGGCCGCTGCCCAGCATGTAGGGGAGGCCTTTGCCCGCGCCCGACAGCAGCTTGAACTGCCGCTGGTGGTGCACCTCGCCGCCCGACACCGGGGTGCGGTCGTCCCAGCTCACGGGCTCGGCGCTGGCCTCGGCCAGCTCAAACATGCGGTCGCGGTAGTCGGCCAGCTCCAGCGGAAAGCCGTAGCGGGCGCAGTACTCGGCCAGGGTGCGGCCCGGCAGCCAGGCGCGGTGCTCGGGGTCGGGCACGGCCTGGGGGTTCACGTACACGTAGCGGCGCTGCTCGTCGAGCACGGCAATCTCGACGGGCACCTCGTCGAGGATGGTTTCATAAAACTTGCGCTGGGCATCGCGCTGCGTATCGGCCTGGTGCTGCTGCGTCACGTCGCGGTAGCTCAGCAGCCAGCCGATGGTGTCGCCCAGGGCCACGGGCCGGGCATCGCGCTCCAGCGTGCGGCCGTCGCGCAGCGCTAGCAGCGTGCTGGGAATGTGGTCGTTGGGTCGGCCGGCCAGCTCGGCGGCGTAGGCAGCGGGGTCGGCCAGGTAAGGCTGCAGCATGGCCGTGAGCTGGCTGGTGTGCAGCCCCAGGCACTGGCTAGCCTGCATGGGCAGCCCTAGCAAAGTGCAAAACTGCTCGTTGGCCAGCAGCACCCGCTGGTCGGCATCGAGTAATAAAATGCCCTCGCGCAGCCCGCTGGCCAGGGCCGCCAGGTGCTGGCTAGCCCTGGCCGCTTCGGCGCGGGCCTGCGCCAGGGTTTGTTTGGGTGGGGCCGCCGCCACGGGGCTAGCAGTAGAAGAGGAACCAGGAGCCGACATAAGGTGTAGCACTAAACCAGCGCTCAAGGTAGCCAACAAACCGGCCTGGTGCTTGGCTGTTACGGTTACCCAGTCCGGTGCACCCCCGCCCGCCAGGCGGTACCTTTGCCAAAAAACTAGCTAGCTCGTGAATTTACTTATCGGAAACCTCGGTCAGGCCAGCGTCATTCTGGCCTTCGTGGCGGCGGCGGTGGCCGCCTACGGCTACTTTCAGGCGGCGCGCGGCCGGGCGCTGGGCCAGGCCGACGCGAGCTGGCTGCGGCTGGCGCGGGGCGCCTTCTTTGTGCACGGCGCGGCGGTACTGGCAGTAGTGTGCTGCCTGTTCAACATTATTCACGCGCACCGCTACGAGTATTACTACGCCTGGTCGCACTCCTCAAACCACCTGCCGGTGCAGTACATGATTTCCTGCTTCTGGGAAGGCCAGGAGGGCTCGTTCCTGCTCTGGATATTCTGGCACGTGGTGCTGGGGCTAGGTATCATGAAATTTAACCGGCAGTGGGAAGCGCCGGTGCTGGCCGTGTTTGCCACGGTGCAGGCGTTCCTGGTGAGTATGATTCTGGGCGTGGTGGTAGCCGGTGTCAAAATCGGCTCGTCGCCGTTTATCCTGCTGCGCGACTTCATGGTCGACCTGCCGGTGTGGAAACTCAACCCCAACTTCGTGCCCAAAGATGGCTCGGGCCTCAACGCCCTGCTCCAAAACTATTGGATGGTGATTCACCCGCCCACGCTGTTTCTGGGCTTCGCGCTCACGCTGGTGCCGTTTGCCTTCGCCATCGCCGGCCTCTGGAAAAAAGAAATCACAACCTGGGTCAAGCCCGCCCTGCCCTGGACCGCTCTCGGCGGTGCCGTGCTTGGGGTCGGCATTATGATGGGCGCCTACTGGGCTTACGAAACCCTGAACTTCGGCGGCTTCTGGAACTGGGACCCCGTCGAGAATGCCGTGTACATTCCGTGGCTGGTGCTCATCGCGGCCCTGCACGGCATGGTGCTGTGGCAGCGCCGCCGCACCGGCCTGCGCACCGCCTATGCGCTGGTGGTGGCCACGTTCGTGCTCATTCTCTACGCCACGTTCCTCACGCGCAGCGGCGTGCTGGGCAATGCCTCAGTGCACTCGTTTACCGACCTGGGCTTGTCGGGGCAGCTCATTATCTACCTGGCGTTCTTCACCGTCGGGGCCATCGCGCTGCTGGCTAGCCGCTGGAAAAGCATCCCGGTTTCGGAGAAAGAGCTGACGGCCTACAGCCCCGAACTGTGGATATTCGTGGGGGCCACGGTGCTGTGCTTGGCCGCCTTCCAGGTGGTCGCCACCACCAGCATTCCGGTCTATAATTCCTTCCTGGGCTTCATCGGCATCAAGTCGAACCTGGCCCTGCCGGCCGACCAGATTCAGCACTACACCCGCATTCAGCTGTGGGCGGGCGTGCTCATCGGGCTGTGCTCGGGCATCGCCCAAATTCTGTGGTGGCGCCCGGCCAAGGAGTCGGTGCTCAACTCGCTAGCCACCCCGACCATGCTGGCCTTGCTCACCACGGCGCTCGTGGTGCTGCTCACGCGCTACTTCGGGCACACCATGTCGGCGCCCTACGTGACGCTGCTGCTCGCCGGCTTGTTTGGCATCATGACCAATGCCAGCGCCATTTTCGGGCTGTGGCGCCGCCGGGTGCAGCTCTCGGGCGGGGCAGTGTCGCACCTGGGTATCGCGCTCATGCTGCTGGGCATTCTGGCCTCGGCAGGCTACTCCAACACCATTTCGCGCAATAACAGCGGCAAACTGATTTCGCGCGAGATGTCGGCCGCCGACAACGAGAACAACGTGCTGCTGTGGCGCAATGAAACCGGCGCCATGAACGGCTACGACGTGACCTACACCGGCCAGTACCTCGACGTGCCCGGCCTGCCCGACTACGTGAATACCCAGCTGCTCTACCGTACCGACGACGAGTACAAAGCCGTGGCTAGGGGGGAAATCAAGCAGGGCGACAAGACGTACTTCCACACCGGCGACTCGCTCACTATCCGCCCCGAAAACACCTACTACCGCGTCGAGTACAACGACAAGAAGACCGGGCAGAAATTCACGCTCTTCCCCCGCGCCCAAGTCAACGAGGAGATGGGCGGCCTGCTCGCCTCGCCGGCCTTGCAGCGCTTCTGGGACCACGACATCTACTCGCACATCTCCTCGGTGCCCGACCCGCGCAAGGAGATTCCGTGGAGCGCCGCCGTGCCGCACGAGTTGAGCGTGGGCGATACGCTGTTTTTGAACGACTACTTCGCCGTGTTCCGGGCCATCGAGCAGGCCCACGACGTGCCGGGCATCAAGCTCGAAAAGGGCGACATCGCCTTGCAGGCCGACATGATTATTACCGGTGAGAAGGGACGCCAGTACCACGCCCACCCCGTATTTCTGCTGCGCGACCGCCAGGTGGGCCGCGTGCCCGAAATCATCGAAGACCTGGGCCTCAAAATCAGCCTCGACCAGATTGACCCGGTAAAAGGCAAGTTCACCTTCGCCATCGCCACCACCGGCAAGGACTACATTATCCTGAAAGCCACCGAAAAGCCGTTCATCAACCTGCTCTGGGGCGGCACGCTGCTCATGGGCCTGGGCCTGGTGCTGAGCATGCGCCAGCGCAAGGCTAGCCGGGCTGCCGCCGTGGCTAGCCCCGCCGAGGCCATCGGCCGCGCCGGGGCCGCCCGCCCCCAGGCCGTGGCATAGCCCACCCAACTGTGCCCGGCCAAGCAGGAAAGGCCAGACACCAAAAAGGCTACCCGCTAGGGTAGCCTTTTTACTTTATACAAGCACTTATGCACTAGTGGCCAATGCTGAGCGCCCGGCTCGTAAAGGCGCCGCCATTGCGCAGCTGCAAGTAGTAGAGGCCGGTGCGGAGGTAGCCTAGGTCGAGGGAAGTAATGGCATTGTCGCGGGCGGTGCCGGTATATACTACCTGCCCGAGCTGGTTGAGTACCAAAACGGCAAGGCCAGCCGGAGCATTGGCGCCGCGCACGGCGAGGCTGAAGCGGCCCGTAGCCGATGGGTTGGGGTACACTGCCAGCGCCTGCGCCAGCAGCGGAGAAGCCGTTGCGAGGGTAGTGTCGTAGCTGCCGGTTTCTACCAGGAAGCGAATACTATTGGTAGTGCCGGCATTAATATCACGGAGGGTGCCCACGCCCGCCGCCGAAATAGAGTTGAGGGTGTAGAAGGTGCCGAGCCGGCCCGGCGTTTCAGTCTGGAGCGCATTGGCAAAAAACAGTACCGTATTTACTTCCTGCGCCATGCCGGCCAGCACCGTGCCCGCCGGCACCAGCACGGGCGTGGTTAGCACAAATGTGTGCAGCGTGCCCAGGTCGCTGGCCTGAATAGTATACTCGGCCGATTGGGCCAGCACATTGCCATTCAGGTCGGCCAGCAGGCCGTAAACCTTTTGGCCTACGTTGGCCGCATTGGTGCCAAGCTGCGCCCGCACTACGCTGAACGTGAGTGGGCTGGCCGTGGTATAGGCCGCGCAGCAAGCGCTAACGTATGCCGCCGTGCTGGTGCCGAAGCCATAGGACCCGTCGATAGCCGCGCCCGACTTCAGGTACGAGAAGATGGCCGGCGCCGCTACGCTGCCCACGGTAGTGAGGGTGGCCGCCGTCTGGCTGTTGTCGGTGGGCGTGGCATCTGGCGGAATAGTGGCGACGATGGTATTAATCCCCGCATTGGGCAGGGCCAGCAGGGGCCACGTCAGCAAGCTGGTAGCGCTGGGCACCAGGCTGGCAATGGTCTGCGTAAGTGTAGCCGAGTTGGCCCCGCTGATAGTCAGGGTCGCCACCAGATTAGTTTCGGTAGTCGAGCCCTTGTTGATGACCAGCGACCGGTAGCTATATCCCTGGCCCGCTGGCAGCTGCTCGATATTGTAGAGCGCCGCCAGTGTCAGGTCATTGGCAATAGCGGCGTTGAAGTGATAGGTGCGGCCGGCATCGGGCAGTATTGTGCTGCGAATCCCGAATCCATAGCCGCTGTCGTTTTTTGAGGAGTAGTTGCCATCTTGAAAAGCAGCCGTATTCCAGGCCATGCCCACGTATTTATAGATGGTCGTGAGCTGGTTGCTGGCCGTCCCATTGCCTTTCAGCCCCACGCTAATGGCGTTGAGGGCCGAGATGCTAGTCGAAGCCGTGGCGGAACCATACACAAACTCAATGGTATTGGTGCCTTCGTAGAGCCGTACCTGGAAGTTTAAGCTGGCGTACTGCTTGGGCGTCATAGTCCCGCTGCCCGGCGTAGCGAGCCGGGCCTTGTCGCTCACGTTTTTCCACTGAATGGTAGCGATGCGGCTGCCCACCGCGCCGGTAGTTGCCACCCGGTACTCGGTGCCGCCGAGGCCAGCCTCCAGGTCCGTGTTAAAGGGCAGCAGCAGGTTAGTATCGGCCGAATTAAGTGGCCCGCCGCCCACGTCCTGCGAGCCGTTGCTGAAATAAGGCGCTACCGGAGCCGTGCTGCCCAGCTTGAGGTAGCCATTGGTATTAAGTACAAACTGCGTAAAGCTGCTCCCGCCAAATAAAAAAGTAAACCCCAGCGGCTGCGGGTCCGAATTGGAATCGTCGAAGTCGGGGGTGGTAATGGCCGTGCCTGCGCTGCCCAGGTCGGTGTAAGTGCCGGCGGTAGTTTGCGCGTTTACCGCAAAATAATTAATAGCCTGCGCATCAACCGTTGTCGTTATTCCCACGAGCAAAGTGGCTAGCAGGCAAAAACACGGATAGCGTGCCAATAGATTTATAGAATATATTTTTATCATGCAAAAAACAGGAAAAAGCAATGAGATTTTAATACGAAGCCCTGAAGATAAGGCTCATGCAAAAACCTTTCTACAAAGCAGGAGGCATTTTCTGGCGCAAAGCGTGGCACCCGCGCCAAAAAAAAACCGGCCGCCCCAGGGAGGGCAGCCGGTTTGAGGCCGGGCCAGGAGCAGGCCTGCCTGGCCAGGGGGCGCCGGTATTACTTCACGATGGCTAGCTGCCGAGTCATGGTTTCGTCGCCGTTGCGCACCTGCAGGTGGTAGAGGCCGGGAGCCAGGCCGCTCAGGTCGAGGCGGTTGGTGTAGTTGTCGCGGGCGGTGCCCACGTACACCTGCTGGCCAAGGGTATTAGTCACCAGCACGCCAAGGCTGCTTTTAGCCTGCGCGCCGTGAATTTCGAGGTCAAATAAGCCAGTAGCCGAAGGATTCGGAAATACCGTGACGGCGCGCAGCAGCGCCGCCGAAGACGTAGCCGTTACCACGCTGGCCGTGATGCTGAGGTCGTCGATGTAGAGGTTACCCTGGTTGGCATCGCTAAACACGTGAAACCCTACGTACTGCGTGCCCGCACCGGGCGTAAACACGGCTACGGCCGGTGTAGAGGTGGCATTGGCCAGCGCGTAGCTGGTGTTGGTGATGGCTGTATTGGTATAAAGCGTGGTGATTTGGCCGGCCGGGGTAGCGCTGGCACCCACCTTTACCTCAAGCTTCTCGGTATAGTTGGAGGGGCTGCCCGTAATACCCTCGCCGCGGTAGCGAAAAGCCACTTGGTAGCGCGTATTGGCCGCCGTAGTCAGGGCCGGGCTAAAAAACCAGTCATTGGCCGCTACGCTATTCCTGATGGCACTGGTGTAGCGCAGTACGTTGGGGCTGGAGCTGGGGGTAGTCTTGGTAATGGCCCAGGTGACGCCGTCATTATTGGCATCGAGTACCGTAATGCCGCAGGGTAAGGCCTGGCCCGGCAAAATGGTATCAAAGTTCTGATTATAAGGGAAGGCCGTGATGGGTGCCGTGGCATCGCAGTTCGTCACGAAGGTGGCCACAGCCGTAAATAAGCTGTTGCCCCCGCTGGTGCAGTTGCTGCGCACGTATACATTGTAGGTGGTAGCCGGGCTGAGCCCGGTCAGCATCACGGGCGAGGTAGTAGTGGTGATGGTAGTGCCACCCGAACTAGGATTAAAGCCAGCCGGCCCATACACCACTTGGTAGCCAGTATTGCCAGCCACTGCCGTAAAGCCGACGGTGGCCGTAGTTGTGCCCGTGCTGGTGGCTGTCACGGCCGTGGGCGGGTCACAGGCGGGTGCTGCACCTAGCTGCACCTCGATGGCGTAGCGAAACGGCAGGTCATAATTGCTTAAATCGTACCAGGGGCGCTGCCCGCAAAAGAAATATAGTAGGTGCCGGTGCGCGGCGGCTCTTCCTTTTGCAGCAGCAGGCCCGCACCCCCCGTGCTGGTTTCCTGCATGCCGATGTAGAATGAGCCGGCGGGCACCTGCAAGCCACCCAGGCTCACCGAAACGGCGCCCTGCGTAGCCGGCCGCGTTTGGTTGGGCGAGGTATAGAGGACGTTGCCAGGCGCACCGTTCGTGCCACTGGCATCATACACAAGTATTTTATAGGTAACGGGTTGCGTCACGTTGCTGGCTAGGCCAGCTAGCAGCACCACGGCGTTGGTAAGGGTAGTAGGTTTGGGAAGCGTGAATTTAACGGCCTGCACGCCGCCCGCCGCCGAGCTATCGACATTCGAGTAATAAAACTGATTATTCGTAGGGTCAATGTACGATAGCTGATTGGTCGTTACCTGCTGGCCGTAGGAGGCGGTATTATTGGCTGCGTTGCCATCGCCCGCCACGGTGGCCGTGGCCGTAACGGTATTGGCGCCAAGGTTTAGCGTGGCGGGGTAGGCGGCAAACGTTATGGTGGTTGAGGCCCCCGGTGCCAGCGACGCCACGGTCTGATTATCACTGAAAGTGTTAGCACCCGTTACGCGCAGGGCCACGGCCACGTTGGTGAGGGCCTGGTAGCCAGTATTTGTCACTACCGCCTGCACCGAGTGGGGCAGGGCGGTGGGGGTTGCAATCTCGCCCAGTGTATAAATGGCGCGGAGTGCTACGTCGGTAGGGAGCGCTGGTACAAAGCGGTAGGTGCGCCCCGCATCGGGCAGCGCTGCCCGGCTAATAATGAACGTATTAAGGTTGTTGGACGACGCAACGGCAGAAAAATCGGCGAAGGTGGCAGCAGCCCACGATGTAGCAGGCTGCTTCACTACCTGTACCAGCTGGCCGCTGGTAAAGGAAGTGCCTTTAAGACCGGCCTGCGTAAACCGGTAGGAGTTCGTAGTGCCGGCAACGGCCGTGCCGTATACCAGTTCGATAACGTTGGTGGTTTCGTATAGCCGTACCTGAAAGCTGATGTTGGTGTACTGCGTTGGCCGGACGTTGGCTTTGTCCTGCACGTTTTTCCACTGAATAGTGCATACGCGCTTGCCAGTGGCGCCGGTAGTAGCCACCCGATACTCGGTGCCGCCCGTAGCTCCGGCCGTTAGGTCGACGTTGAGCGGAGCGATAATATTGGGGTCGCCAGCGCTCTCAAATGGGTCAACAATAGTAGAGTTGGCCGTTTCATCAATAAACATGGCGGCGGCTGAAGGCGCCGCGCTACCCAGCTTGATAAACCCGTTGGTGTTTAGTACGAACTGCGTAAAGCTGCTGCCGTTGAAAGAGAAGGTGAAGCCAATATCCTGGGCCGTCGAATTGGCATCATCCGTATTGGCCGTGGCGATGACCGTGCCCGAGGTGCTCAGGTCGGTGTAAGTGCCCGCAACATTGGTGGCCGAAGTAGTGGTGTAGTTCAGGGTCTGGGCTTGCGCAGCTGACGCTCCGCCCACGAGTAGTGTTGCCAAGCCAATGCGCCGCAGTTGTTTACCCCAGGAAATTACCCGCTTGTAAGGGTTTGCCATGTGAGAAAAGGAAAATAAAATAAGAGAAGAAAATACTTTTAAAGCCCTGGCCAGTAGCGTATCATTTTTTTGAGCAAAGCATGGGCAGTCGGGCTTAGGTGTACAAGATGCCACTTTTTTGCTGAATTTGCGGCGGGCTAAGCCAAATTTTTTACACGTAAGGCCCCTAATCCGGTTGCAGCGGGTGGGTAGGCATGCGCCTTTCGGCCCGACCTTTGGCGCTGCATGTCACCTTTTACTACTAGTACGTTGCGCGTGGGGCTGTTTGGCGCGGGGCGCGTGGCCTCGGCCCTGGCGCCGGCACTGGTGGCGGCCGGCCACCGCGTGGCCTTCGTAGCCAGCCGCACCCCGGGCCCGGCGCAGGTACTGGCCGCTAGCCTGCCCGGCTGCCCGGCCCTGGCTCAGGAAGCGGCCCTGGCTAGCCCGCCCCCGGCCGATGTATACCTGCTGGCCGTGCCCGATGCGGCCGTGCCCGCGCTGCTGGCGGCTGGCCACTGGCCAGCCGGTGCCCTGCTGGTGCACGTGGCCGGTGCCCTGCCGCTAGCCGTGTTTGCCGCCCGGCCACTGGTGGGCGGCGGCGTGCTTTATCCACTCCAGACCTTCAGCCCCGGCCGCCGCATCGACTGGCCCACGGTGCCGCTGTTTGTAGAAGCCACCGCCGCCGCCGCCGAGGCTACGCTGCTAGCCCTGGCCCGCAGCCTTAGCCAGCGGGTGGCGCTGCTCGATTCGGCCCAGCGGCTGCGCCTGCACCTGGGCGCCGTGTGGGCCAGCAACTTCACCAATCACCTCTTGGGTGTGGCCCACGCGCTGCTGGCCGAAGCCGACCTGCCTTTCGAGCTGCTGCACCCGCTGGTGCGCGAAACCATAGACAAGGCCCTGGCCGCCCAGCCCTCGCCCTACGCGGTGCAAACCGGCCCCGCCGTGCGCCGCGATGCGCCCACCCTGGCCGCCCACGAGGCCGCTTTGGCGGCCCATCCGGCCTGGCAGGCGCTCTACACCCAGCTCACGGCCAGCATTCAGGCGGCGAGCGGCGAATAGGCACTGCCAATCAAAGAAAGGCCTGCGTTGTTACTCATTGCGCATTCTCCGATGCCTGTTACGCATTCCCCAAGGGGGTGCCTTAACTTTGTGCTTTGCATCAGGCCCCAGCGGCAACCGTATTTTGACTCCCTCGACGATAATTTTTCAGTTTCAGGACGGCCAGCCCGCCCAAACCCACGTGGCCGCCAGCGGCGAGTCGGTACTCGACGTGGCCCTCAACAACGGCATTCAGCTCCAGCACAACTGCGGCGGCGTGTGCGGGTGCAGCACCTGCCACGTGTACATCGACCAGGGCGGCGACCAGCTACCCGAGATTTCGGATAAGGAGGAAGACTTTATCGACCGCGCCATCAACCCCCGTCTCACTTCGCGCCTGGCCTGCCAGTGCGTGCTGCCCAACGAGCGCCTCGAAGTCGTGGTTACCATTCCGCCCCAGCACTTCCTGGGCCACTAGTTTTTTAATTCATAATTCAACGCAAGTGAACCACTACGAGCCGCCCATCCAATGGGCCGACCACGAAGACGTGGCCATCGCCCTCTACGAGAAGTTTGGTGATGACTTTACGGAAGCTAAAATCTACCGCATTCGCTTTACCGAGCTGCTGGAGTGGGTGCTGAGCCTGCCCAACTTTGCAGGTACCCGTGAGCAGGCCAACGAAGGCCACCTCGAGCAGATTCAGGCCAAGTGGGTATACGAGTGGCGCGACCACCAATAGCCCCGCTTAAACCCCGCCGCCGGCCCTGCGTATGACAACGCCGGCCCGGCTAGCCCCACTCAGGAGCAGCGGCCCGGCCCATTTCTCCTTTTTGCCGATTACATGAAAACCGGGACCGTAAAATTTTTTAACGAAGCCAAAGGCTTTGGCTTTATCACCGACGATGCCACGAAGGAAGACTTCTTCGTGCATATTACCGGCCTCAACGGCGGCCAGATTCAGCAAAACGACCGCGTGGAGTTTGAAACCCAGGAAGGCCGCAAGGGCGTGAATGCCGTGAACGTGCGCCGCGTGTGAGGCCCAGGGCCTCACTAACTAGAAGAATTTGGTGACCTGAAAGCGCCCCCGCTGGCTTGGCCGGCGGGGGCGCTTTGCGTGGGGGCGGGCAGCCCCGGCCGTACCTTGCGGTGCTACTTACTGTCGCTGCCATGCCCACTGCCCCGCTGCCCGTGCCCGCTCCGGAGCCACCCCCGCCGGGTGGGGCCGACGAGCTGCTGCCCGGCCAGGGTGGCCGCCTGGCCAGCGCCGTGCCCGGCCTGGTGCGCTGGCCCAACCTCGCCATTATGCTGCTAAGCATGGTGCTGGTGCGGGCCATGCTGCTGCCCGGCCAGCCGCTGGGGGTGGTGCTGGCGCCGCAGTTTGGGCTGCTGGTGCTGGGTGCGCTGCTGGTGGCAGCGGCCGGCTATATCATCAACGACTACTACGACGTTAAGATTGACGCCATCAACCGGCCCGACCGGCTGGTGGTGGGGCGGCTGCTGCGGCGGCGCCACGCCATGCTGGCCCACGTGCTGCTGAGCGGGCTGGGGGTGCTGCTGGCTATGGCCCTCTCGTGCCGCCTGGGCTTCGTCACGATGGGGGCGGCCGCCCTGCTCTGGGGCTACTCGGCGCGCTTCAAGCGGGTGGCGCTGGTGGGCAACGTCAGCATCGGCACGCTCACGGCGGCGCTGGTGCTGCTGCCCGAATTGCAGCTGCTGACCGGCCGCGAAGCGGTGTGGCTCTACGCGCTGGCGGCTTTTCTGCTCACGGTAGTGCGCGAGATTATCAAAGACATCGAGGATATGCGCGGCGATGCCCAGCACGGCTGCCGCACCCTGCCGCTGGTGTGGGGCGTGGCGCGCAGCAAGTGGGTAGCCGGTTTTTTTCTGGCCTGCCTGCTGGTGCTGGTGCTGGGCGCCGCTTGGCAGCTGCTGGCCTGGGGCCGCTGGCCGCTGACCGCCTGGCTGCTGGCCCTGGTGCTGCTGCCCCTGCTGGAGCTGGCCCGGCAGCTAGCCCGCGCCGACCGCCGCCGCCACTTCCGGCAGCTCAGCGCCTGGTGCAAGGGCATCATGCTGGCCGGCATTCTGAGTATGCTGCTGGTGTGAGCAGTTTGAAAATAAGCGCTTGCCCGGCCGGCGCGCGAGGTAGCTAGTTACGGGTAGCAAAAACGAGTGCTTACCAAAAGCGGCGGGCATTCTGGAGGGAAGGTGAAGCCGGCAGCGGCGGCCGGGCCAACCGCTAGGGGGTAAAATCCGTTGAGGTTCCCAACACGCTTCCTCTTTTTTACTATATGCGCTTTTTTCCGCTCCTGTTAGGGTTATTGGGTTGTGCTACTATCGGCTTCGGCCAGGGCTTGCCGTCGGGTGAGACTAAAGCTACCAAACCTCCTAAACGAATTACCATCCTGCCGGTACCGGTGCTGTTTTATCAGCAGGAAACCGGGGCCGGCTACGGCCTCGGCGGCCTGCTCAGCGGCCGGCTAGGCGATGATACCCTCACCCGCGCCTCCAACGCCCGCGTGCAGTTCTGGACCACCCAGAAAAGCCAGTCGCTGCTCCAGTTTGTGCACACCATCTATTCGCCGGGCGAGAAATATTACCTGAACGGGGAAATTAGCGCCTACAAAAACCGGCTCTACTATTTTGGCACCGGCAACAACGCGCCGCAGGTGCAAACCAGCAACCGCTCGTTTCTCGATTTTCAGCTGTTTATTATCAACCAGCGCTTCCAGAAAAGCATTGCCCGCAACCAGTTTTTGGGCTTGCAGTACCGCTTGTCGCGCGTGTATAACCTCAACCCCGAGCAGGGCCGGGTAGACGACAACGGCGACGCCATTCAGAGCCAAACCAACTACTTTCTGCAAGACCCGCGCGTTGACCAGCGCCAGCGGGGCAATTTCAGCCTCTCGGGTATTGGGCCGGTGTATACCCTCGACAGCCGCGACGTGGCCCTGGCCGCTACCAAGGGCAACCTGCTCGACTTGCAGGTACTGTTCAACGGCGGCTTTGTGGGCTCTGACTATAATTTTGTGCGCTATCAGATTGATGCGCGTCACTTTCAAACCATCTTCAACAGCAAGACGGTGCTGGCGCTGCAATTTCTGGGGCAGTTTCACTCGGGCGATGTGCCGTGGTACGGGTTGGCCGGCATTGGGGCTAACCTGGGCGGTACGCTCTACGACAATGCAAACGTTATGCGCGGCATCTACGAGCAGCGCTTCCGCGACCGGCAGCTGGTATCGGCCCAGGCCGAGCTGCGCCAGCACTTATTTTGGCGCATCGACGGGGCCGCTTTCGTGGGCGCCGGCCAGGTGGGCTACAACCTGAGTGATTACACGTTTAATGGTATTCACGCGGCCGGGGGCTTCGGGGCGCGCTTCAATTTTATTCGCCGCGACCGCGTGAACCTGCGCTTCGACTACGCGTTTGGCACCGACCCCGGCTTCTATTTCGCCATTGGGGAGGCGTTTTAGGCTAGTGGCGCGGTTTCTAAGTTGGTGGACAGGGCGAGCTACCGGCTTGGAAACTGCGCTAGTACGTAGTTAAAAAAGGTGGCCAGCCTTCCTAAATGGAAGGCTGGCTACCTTTTTTAACTAAATGAATTAGCTAAACTTATTGATTTGTAAAATACTGTAATAAAATAAATTACCTGTTTTGAAAAATGTTTTTACGATGAATTATTGAAAGAGAATGAAAATTTTGGGCCGCATTTCCTATCCTTCGCGGGGCCGGGGCGTACATAGGTTTCCTTATGGACCAA
Source organism: Hymenobacter sp. BRD128 (assembly GCF_013256625.1). Taxonomy (NCBI): domain Bacteria; kingdom Pseudomonadati; phylum Bacteroidota; class Cytophagia; order Cytophagales; family Hymenobacteraceae; genus Hymenobacter; species Hymenobacter sp. BRD128. The sequence goes on along the minus strand of NZ_CP053908.1, from coordinate 3,067,341 downwards.
CTAGCCCAGCCGGTTCGCTTCCACGCCACGCGTGAGGCCACGGCTACCGCCCCACCGGCCCTTCTTTTACAGCCGCCTACCGAAGAGCAACTGCTACAGCAGGCTGAGCGCGCCTTGCGCCGCCAGCTGCCACCGCCTTCGGCCGCGCTGCAAGCCTGCGTCATCATTCCGGCCAAGGACGAAGCTTCGACGCTGCCCGCCACGCTCGCTGCGCTCGCCGCCCAGACTACCCTTGGTGGCCAGGCACTGCCCGCGGGCATGATTGAAGTAATCGTGCTGGCCAATAACTGCCTCGACCGTACAGCCGCCGCCGTGCGCCAGGCTGCCCGGCGCCACCCTAGCCTGGCCGTGCACGTGGCCGAGGTGCAGCTGCCGCGCTCCCAGGCCCACGTGGGCCGCGCCCGCCGCCTGCTGCTCGACGAGGCCGCCCGGCGCCTCGAAAGCACCATTGGGCCCACCGGCGTGCTGCTCAGCACCGACGCCGATACGCTGGTGGCTTCGACCTGGCTGGCCGCCACGCTGCACGAAATTGAAAATGGCGCTGAAGCCGTGGGTGGCCGCATTCTGACCCAAACGCCCGTGGCGGTAGAGCCCTGCCCGGTGCGGCGCGTGCAGCTGCGCGATGCCGCCTACCGCGTGCTGCTGCGCCAGCTCGAAGACAAAATTGACCCCCGCACCGCCGACCGTTGGCCCTGCCACCACCAGCACTACGGGGCTAGCCTGGCCCTCACAGTGCGGGCCTACCGGCAGGTGGGCGGCCTGCCGGCAGTACCGTATCTGGAAGATGAACAGCTGTGGCAGCTATTGCTGCAGTACGACTTGCCGGTGCGCCATAGCCCGCACGTGCAGGTGTATACCTCAGCTCGCCGCTGTGGGCGGGTAGAGGTAGGCCTGTCGTGGCAGCTGCGCGAGTGGGAAAGCCTGACTACCCAGCAGCGCGAGCCCCTGGTGCCCTGCCCCACGAGCTAGTACGGGTGTGGCGCGCGCGCCGCCGCCTGCGCGCCTGGTGGCAGGCCGGCGCCAAAACTGCCGGCCCCGAGCTGGCCCGGCTAGCCCGCGCCGTGGAAGTACCCATGAATGATTTGCTCAAACAAGCCCGGCAGGCCACTACCTTCGGCCGATTCTGGCAATGGGTCGAAGCCACGCGCGGCGCCGTGCTGCCCGTGCCCCTCACCGGCGCCCTGCGCGACCTGCGCACGTACCTGCGCGAAGGTGTGGAGGGCAGCTAGCCGCTAGCGCTTCGCAAGTAAGTCGAGGCGGTATTTCTCGGCGCGATGACCGTGCAGGTGGGCTAGCGGACCTGCGGGCGTAGCTTTTTGCAGAAAAAACTCGTGCACCTCGTCGCCGGTCTGCGGGTAGTCGGGCACCACGGGCGTCCAGTGCACCAGCAGCAGCTGGGCGCCCGTGGGCAGCGCGGCCACCATGAGGTCGGCGGCGCGGGCCAGGTCGGCGGGCGCCCAGTAGTAGCCCACTTCGGAAAGAAGAATCAGGTCAAATTGCCCATCGGGAAACTCGGCGGGTACCTGCATCTTGCGCAGCTCTACCTGCGGCAGCTTGGCGCAGCGCTGGCGGGCCTGGGTCAGGGCCGCCTCGCTCACATCCACGCTCAGCAGCTGGCCGCAGCGCAGCGCCAGCTGCGCCGTGAGCACCCCGATAGAGCTGCCGATTTCGAAGGCCCGCTCGTAGCGCGGCTTGGGCAGCGCGGCTAGGGTATCGGCGTATTTCTGCCGCTCATAGGGGCTGCTGGTGAAGGCCCAGGGGTCTTCATTGGCCCGGTACACATCATCAAAATAACCGGGCGCGAGGGTATTGGGCTGGTTAGTATTCATGGGGCAGGCGTGGGTGGGGCTTCGATAAAGACTTCCGTTGGCTGCGCAAAATGCGCCAGCATGTGCTCAGAAAGCAAGAAGCCGCTCGGGTCGTCGGTGATGATGCCCGGCGCCAGCTGCGAGCGGTGCGCCGCAATGGCCCGCTGCTTTTGGGCCAGCACCGGCCCAACGTCGAGCCGGAAACCCGTGCCTTCGTGCGCTTGGGGCAAGTCGTCGGGGGCGGCGCGCTCCCAGGCCCACACCACGTACTCAAGGCGACGCGGGGGCTGGGGCAGGCTAGCCAGCGCGGCGGCCGTGAGCCGGCTGGTGGCACGGTGGTCGGGGTGGGGGTCGCGCCGCCAGGGTGTGAGTACGGTATCGGCCTGCTGCTCAATAATAAAGCCGGCCAGCCGGGCAGCGGCCTCGTCGAAGGCCGGCCCATCGCTGGGCACCTGGCCATCGGGCAAGCCGAGGTACAGCACGTCATACGCATCTACGTTCAGCACGGCCAGCGCGTGGCGCAGCTCGGCGTAGCGCAGCTCGCGCCGGGCAACGGGCGAAAAATCGACTGAGTGCGGGTGCGACATCGTGCCGTCGCTGACCTGCACGGCCGCCACCGGCTGGCCGGCCTGCCGCAGCAGGGCCAGCAGCCCGCCGCAGCCCAGGGCCTCATCATCGGGGTGCGGAATGACGATAACCGTGCGGCCCAGCGAGGCAGCGTAGCTGGCCGGCCGCACCGGGTAAGCATCAAAAGGAAGGGCAGACATGCAAAAAAATAAGCGATAAAAAGCGGGCTAGCCCTGAAAAAGCTGGTAAGCGGGCTTGTCGGAGGCCAAGGCAAAACGGCCCACGTCGGCCAGCGCGGCATCGGGCGCAGGCTGGCGCAGGTAGTGCGTGAGGTCGCGGTGCAGGCGCTCGAAGGGCTCGGGCTGGAGCAGTCCGCGCGCTCCTACGCTACGCTCAGCCAGGCGCAGGGTTTGCAGGCAAAGGTCTTCGGTAGTGGTGCGCAGGGCGTTTACATAAGCCGCCGCCAGCGCCTCGGCGCGGGCCGCGGGCAGCGGCTCGGTGGGCGTGGCGGGCAGGGCCGCTACTTCGGCGGCGCCGCGCAGCCAGCGCTGGCCGGTTTCGTGCAGGGTCAGCATTTCGCCCAGGCGCTGGCGCTGGTAGGGGTCGTCGGTGCGGCCGAGGCGGCGCAAAAAGCGGCGCGTTTCGTCGAGTACGGCGGCGGCTCCGCCGAGCTGCACGGCCGCGAAGCGTGCCGCCCCGCCCCCAAACCACGGTGCCCGGTAGTAGTCATTAGGCTTGCCAATGAGGTCATCGGCCCCGACTTCCTGGCCCGTAAAATCGGCCCGGAAGCTAGCCGTGGCGCGCATGCCGAGCGGCCGCCAAAAGCTGCGGTCCAGCACCGGCGACTGCTCATCGGCGCGCAGCAGCACCAACTGCCAGCCACTGGGCGGCGCGGGCGGGCCAGGCACGGCGGGCCGAATAGGCCCCTGGTCGAGGCGCACCACGGGCGCTGCCGGCGCCGGCAGCGCCCCGGTGAGCACCGGCCGCGTAATGTGCCCCGCGCCCGAGGCAAACGTTTTGGCCCCGCGCAGGCGGTAGCGGCCTAGCGCGCCGGGCGCCGGCTCCAGGCGCACGCCATCGGCCGGGTTTTCGGTATTCCAGACGCCAAACAGGTGGCCGGCGCGGGCATCGGCGGCGGCGCGGGCCACCTGCGCCGGACTACCGAAGCAGCGAATGAGCAGCAGCGCATTCACGTGGCCTTCCCAGAGACGGCCCACCGCCAGGTTGCCCCGCCCGATGTGGTAGAGCGCCTGCAAGAGGGCCAGCGCGGCACCCGGCTCGCCCAGTCCCGCGCCGCCCAGGCTGGTGGGCAGGGCGGCTGAGAGCAGGCCCGCCTCGCGCAGCCAGCTCATTTCCTGGGTCGGAAAGCCGCCTACGGTGTCGGTGGCGGCGGCCTGGGCCAGCAGGCGGGGGGCCAGCTGGGCCGCCGCAGTCACCACCCCGGCCGGAGTGGGCACCACGAGGCCAGGTGCTTCGGGAATGGAATGGATGGGCTGGTCGGCGGGCGTGAATTCGGTCATTAAAACGGGCGCAAGCGTGAGCAAACGGTTAAGCTAGCATAACTCCAAACGGGGCCGGCAAGTTGCCGGCCGCATTTGGGGGGCAAGTTATGTTTTTGAAAAAAGCCGCCGCCCCCGGCAATGGGGCTACCTTTGCAGCGCCAAGCCCTTACCGCGGTTGGCCGGGTAGGGGCGAGGCAGCTTTTGCACTCCGCACAGCATTTTACCCCCTAAACTTTCCCTGCCGATGTCCGCCGCTCGCCCCATTCGCGCCGCCCTGCTATCCGTGTACCATAAAGACCGGCTAGCCCCGCTGGTTGCCACTTTGCGCCGCTTGGGCGTGCAACTCTACTCCACGGGCGGCACCCAGCAGTTTCTCGAAGAGCAAGGCGCCGCAGTAACCGCCGTGGAAGACCTCACGGGCTTCCCGGAAGTATTCGGCGGCCGGGTCAAAACGCTGCACCCCAAGGTATTCGGTGGTATTCTGCACCGCCGCCACGAGGAAGGCGACCTGGCCCAGGCCGCGCAGCACGGCATTCCGCCCATTGACCTGGTGGTGGTTGATTTGTACCCGTTTGAGGAAACCGTGGCCAGCGGCGCGCCCGAGCAGGACGTGATTGAGAAAATTGACATCGGTGGCATCGCGCTACTGCGCGCGGCGGCCAAAAACTACCGCGACGTGCTGGTAATCAGCTCGCGCGACCAGTACGAGGCCGTGACCCAGCTGCTCTACGACACTAACGGCAGCCCCAGCCTCGACGACCGCCGCCACTACGCCGCCGCCGCCTTCGCAACCACCAGCCACTACGATACCGAGATTTTCAAGTACGTGAGCCAGGGCACTAGCCTGGAAAACAGCCGCCAGGCGGCTAGCCCGCAAGGCCCCGCTACTCCGCTGCGCTACGGCGAAAACCCGCACCAGGCCGGCTCGTTCATCGGCGACCTGGGTGCGCTGTTTGACCAGCTGCACGGCAAGCAGCTGAGCTACAACAACCTCGTGGACGTGGACGCCGCCGTGCAGCTCATGCGCGAGTTTCCGGCCGACGGCGCGCCCGCCGTGGCCATCCTCAAGCACACCAATGCCTGCGGCGTGGCCCAGGCGGCTAGCCTCCACGAGGCCTACGCCAATGCCCTGGCCTGCGACCCGGTGTCGGCCTTCGGCGGCGTCATTATCGTGAACAAGGAAGTGGACCTGGCCACGGCGCAGGAGCTAAATAAGCTGTTTTTTGAGGTGCTCATCGCGCCCAGCTTCGCAGCCGACGCCCTGCCGGTGCTGCAAAGCAAGAAAAACCGTATTCTGCTGCGTCAAAAGCCGGTAGCGCTGCCCACCAAGCTGTTCAAAACCCTGCTCAATGGCGTAATTGAGCAGGATGCTGACCTGCAAACCGAAACCGCCCGGGATTTCCGCACCGTCACCAAGTCGGTCCCTAGCCCGGAGGAAACGGCCGCCCTGGAGTTTGCGCTCAAAATCTGCAAGCACACCAAGAGCAATACCATCGTGCTGGCCCGCCCCGGCCAGCTGCTCGCCTCGGGCGTGGGCCAGACCTCGCGCGTCGATGCCCTGCGCCAGGCCATCGAGAAAGCTGCCAGCTTCGGCTTCGACCTGCACGGCGCCGTGATGGCCTCCGACGCCTTCTTCCCCTTCCCCGACTGCGTCGAGATTGCCGGTGCGGCCGGCATCCGGGCCGTGGTGCAGCCCGGCGGCTCCATCAAGGACCAGGATTCAATTAATGCCTGTGACCAACTCGGAATGGCCATGGTGCTGACCGGGGTGCGCCACTTCAAGCACTAAGCAAGTGGCTAGGGTAGGGCGAAGCCGGATACTGTACTTATTCCGGCTTCGTTCTATTGTACCTTTGTTTCTTGCTACCGCTTCCTATTCCTGGCTAAGCTATCTAAATGGGGTTCTTCAATTTCCTGACCAGCGACATTGCCATTGACCTGGGCACTGCCAATACGCTAATCATTCACAATGACAAGATTGTGGTGGACGAGCCGAGCATCATTGCCAAGGACCGCACCACCAATAAAGTCATCGCTGTCGGCAGCAAGGCCCAGCAGATGCACGAAAAGACGCACGACAATATCAAGACCATCCGGCCGCTGAAAGACGGGGTAATTGCCGACTTCCACGCCGCCGAGGAAATGATAAAGGGCCTCATCCGGCTCATCGATACCCGCAACCGACTGTTTCAGCCCTCGCACCGCATGGTTATCTGCATTCCGAGCGGCATCACGGAAGTGGAGAAGCGCGCCGTGCGCGACTCGGCCGAGCACGCCGGCGCTAAGGAAGTGTGGATGATTCAGGAGCCGATGGCCGCCGCCATTGGCATCGGTATTGATGTGGAGCAGCCCGTGGGCTCGATGATTATCGACATCGGGGGTGGCACCACCGAAATTGCGGTTATCGCGCTTTCGGGCATCGTGTGCGACCAGTCAATTAAGACGGCCGGCGACGTGTTCAACCAGGATATTCTCGACTACATGCGCCGGCAGCACAACCTGCTCATTGGCGAGCGCTCGGCCGAGCGCATCAAGATTGAAGTAGGCGCGGCCCTCACCGAGCTCGACAATTCGCCGCCCGACTACGAGGTGCGCGGCCGCGACCTGATGACGGGCATTCCGAAAGTGATAAAAGTAACCTCGTCGGAAATCGCCATCGCCCTTGACAAATCAGTGGCTAAAATCGAGGAAGCCGTGCTGAAGGCGCTGGAAATCAGCCCGCCCGAGCTGTCGGCCGACATTTACGAGAACGGCATTCACCTCACGGGCGGCGGCGCGCTGCTGCGCGGCCTCGACAAGCGCCTGGCCGCCAAAACCAAGCTGCCCATCCACATTGCCGAAGACCCGCTGCGCGCCGTGGTGCGCGGCACCGGCAAAGCCATCAAGGACATTCAGGGCTTCCGGGGCGTTCTTCTGACTTAATGAGTAATGAGCAGCAAGCAGTGGGCAGTTGAAGAAGGAGTTCGCTACTTGTTCACTGCTCACTGCTTGCTGCTCACTGTCAGTTAACTCATGCGTAATCTCATCGCGTTTCTGCTGCGCTTCCAGGGGGTGATGCTCTTTGTGCTGCTGGAAGTGGTGAGCTTATTTCTGTTTGTTACCAATAGCTCGTACCAGCGGGCGGCGTTTTTCAACTCGGCCAATGCCTACGCGGGCGCCGTGCTGGCCCGCCGCACCCAGATAACCGACTACTTTCGGCTCGATGAGCTGAACCGGCAGCTGCTGGCCGACAATGCCCGGCTGCGCCAGCAGCTCTATCCACCCGACTTCACGCGCCGCGAGGCCGACTCGCTGCCCGTGGGCCGCGACACGCTGGGCAATATCATCTACCGCCACCTGCGGCCCGACCCTGGCCAGGCGCTGGCGGCCACTACCACGGTGCCCGGATTGGTGCAGAATACCAAGCTCAAAAAACCGAGTGCGCTGGCCCGCCCCGACACGCTGCTGCTGGGCGGCGCCAAGCTGGCTACCCGCGACGTGGAATACCCGCTGGTGGCAGCGCGGGTGCTTAATAACTCGCTGCGCGCCGTGGATAACTACTTGACCCTGAACGTGGGCACCGCCGATGGCGTGCAGCCGGGGCTAGGGGTGGTGAGCGCGGCCGGCGTGGTAGGCCAGGTAAAATCGGCCAGCGCGCACTACGCCACGGTGTTCTCGCTGCTGCACTCGAAGATGGCGGTGGCGGCCAAAATAAAGCGCGACGGTACCTTTGGCAGCGTGAAATGGCCCGGCGACGACTACAGCCACGCGCTGCTCGACTACATTCCGCGCCAGAACCGCCTGGTGCGCGGCGACACGGTGGTGACGTCGGGCTACAACGCCGTGTATCCGGAGGGCGTATTTGTGGGCACCGTCGAGTCGTTTGTGAAGGAGCCGGACAAGAATTTCTGGACCGTGCGGCTGCGGCTAGGGGTCGATTTCAGCCGCCTCACCTACGTATACGTGGTGCACAACCGCCCCCGCACCGAGCGCGACTCGCTCGAAACGGCCCTCACGGCGCCCGAGCCGGCCCCGGTGAAGGCCCCCGCCAAACAGCCCACGCGCCCCAATCGATGAGTGTGCTAGGGGTACTCGTGCGGCAGTTGCTGCGTTTTGGGCTGTACGCGGCGGTGCAGGTGCTGCTGGTGGGGCAGCTCTCGCTGTTTGGGCTGGGCTGGTGTTTTCTATATCTGGGCTTCGTGCTGTTTTTGCCGCTGGCTACGCCCATTTCGCTGCAGCTGCTGCTGGGCTTCGGCATGGGGCTAGCCATGGATATCAGCTACGACACCGGCGGGCTGCACGCGGCGGCGGCCGTGCTGCTGGCCTACCTGCGCCCCTGGGTGCTGCGCCTGCTTACCCCGCGCGATGGCTACGACGCCCAGGATACCGTGAACGTACACCAGATGGGCTGGCAGTGGTTTATGGTGTACCTGCTGCTGCTGGTAAGCCTGCACCACGCCGCCTATTTTTTCCTGGAGCTAGGCTCGTTTCAGCACCCGCTGCTCACGCTGGCTCGGGTAGGGGTGAGCATCGTGTTCACGAGCACCGCGCTGTTGATTGTGCAGCTGTTGTTTTTTCCGGTGCGTCGCGGCCGCAGTTAGCCCGGAAAGTACTGCCGGGTGAAGTCTTGCGCGTAGGCTTTCACCTGGTCGCGCACGGCCCGAAACTGCTGCATTACTGCTTCCTCGCTGCCCGTAGCCTTGGCCGGGTCGGGAAAATTATGGTGCAGCCGCTTGGCTGAAGACGGAAAAACCGGGCACACCTCCTTGGCGTGGTCGCACACGGTGAGCACATAAGTGAATGGTATGGCCGCGTACTCATCCACGTGGTTGCTGGTGTGGTGCGAGATGTTAATGCCGTCCTCGGCCATCACCCGCACGGCGCGCGGGTTGAGGCCGTGGGTTTCGACGCCGGCCGAGTACACGGCCGCGCGCCCGCCTAGCAATTGCTCCAGGTAGCCGTGCAGCAGCTGGCTGCGGCACGAGTTGCCGGTGCATAGCACCAGAATGTTGGGAAGGGTCGTCATTATAAAGATAAAAAACTGATGAGAATACCCACGGCCGCCCCGAGCCACGCTTTTAGGCCGCCCGCCCGAGGCAGGTACAGTAGCAGCAAATAGTCAAACGCCCACCACGGCGCTGCGGCGCTCCAGCAGCAGCGTATCGCGCCACTGGCCGCGCAGCTGGCTGATGCGCGCGCGCCGTCCCACCGTGCGGAAGCCTTGGCCAGCGTGCAGCGCCAGGCTAGCCGCGTTCTCCGGAAAAATACCCGCCTGCAGCGTCCACAGGCCGTGCTGCTCCGACGCGGCCACCAGGGCGGCCAGCAGCTGCCGGCCCACGCCCCGGCCCCGGGCCTCGGCCGCGATGTAGATGCTCACCTCGGCCACGCCCGCGTACACGCAGCGGCTCGACACCGGCGAGAGCGCCGCCCAGCCCAATACCTGGCCGGCGGCATCGGTGGCTACCAGGCGGCAGTGGGCCAGGTGGCCGGCATCCCAGGCGCCCCAGGTGGGGGCCTCGGTGGTGAAAGTGGCCTGGCCGGTAGCAATGCCGGCTTCGTAGATGGCCCGCACGGCCGGCCAGTGCGCGGCGGCCAGCGGCTCAATAAGTAGCGGAGCAGAGGGTGACATCACCAGGCAAGAAATACGAAGTAAAAGCCAGTTCTCAGGCTAGCAGCACCCGCCGCCGGGCGTGCAGCCAACGGTTTGCAACTGCGGCAACTCCAGGCTGAAACCGGGAATTCCGCACGCATCCTGCGCCAGGCAGGCCGTTTGCTTGGGCGTGAGCACAAAATCGGTGCCGTCGAAGGCTAGCCCAAACTTGCCGATGGTGGCCTGCTGGTACTCTACTTCAATGGGTAGTTCTTCGCTACCCAAAATGCGCTCCGACAGCTGCAGGATGTGCAGAAATTTTTGCGGGGCTAGCCGGTGGTCGTAGTCGCCGGCCTCCCAGAGCTGGAAATTGGCCACGGTTTCGCGGCGCTCCACGCCGCCGCAGTCGATGAAGTGCTTGGTTACCAGGCCCACCTCCGTCACGTGAAAGTGGCTGGGTAGGTAGGTGCCACCGGGCAGGCGAAAGTTGACGGCCGCCAGCCCGGTCAGGGCCTGCTTCATTTCGGAGATAAGCATGATGAGCAAGAAAAAGTAAAAAGATTAGGCGGCGCAGGCCGTGCCCGGCCCGCAGGCAGGGCTAGCGGTGGCGGCGGCAAAAAAGGTGGCAAACTGCTGCTGCACCTGGCGCAGCAGTTCAGTATTGAGGCAATAGCAGACGGTGAGGCCCTCGATTTCGCCCCGAATGAGGTCGAGCGCCTTTAACTCCTGCAAGTGCTGGAAAACGGTGGTCCGGGAGAGCGGCAGCTCGGCGGCGATATCGCCCGAAATGCAGGTTTGCTTGCTGGCCAGCAGCTGCACAATGGCCACGCGCGCCGGGTGGGCCAGGGCTTTGGCGACGCGCGCCAGCTGCTGCTGCTCGGTAGTGAAGGCGGCGGTTTTGGCGTGCGACACGGGCTCTGAGGTTTTTATGTCGCAAACATACGACACACCATGCCGTATGTTTGCGACATAGGCAAAAAACAACGAAGTATCTTTATGTCGGCAAAGCAGTAATGGCCGCGCACTGGCCACCAGCCCCCGAAGGCCGTGTGCACTTGGCTTGGTTCTGGCATCTTTGGAGCGATAACCCCGGCCGTGCGGCCCGCCTTTATGCGCTACCTTCTGCTTTTCTGCTGCCTGCTAATGACCACCTTTCTCGCCGACTCGGCCGCGCCCACCCCGCCCTCGCCGCTGGCCGCGCAGTGGAAGAAGATTGACGCCCTGCTGGCCAAGGAGCAAACCGCCAGCGCCGCGCCGCTGGTCGAGAAAATCTACCAGCAGGCCAAAAAGGAAAACAATACCCCGGCCTACGTGCGGGCGCTGCTCTACAAAATCAGGCTGCTCGAGAACAAGGAAAATGATGCCGACGAAAAGGCCATCGCCCTGCTGGAAAAGGACCTGAAGACGGCCCAGTTTCCGGCCCGACCCATTCTGCACTCGTTGCTAGGGGGCTTGTATAGTGCGTACTACAACGAGCACCGCTACCAACTCTACGAGCGCACCAACGGCGCAGCGCCCACCACCGACCAGGCCACGCCCGGCCGGGCCGACGGCGGCACCAGCCTCGCCACCTGGGACGCTGGCCGGCTGGCCGCCGCCATTGTGCGGCACTACGAGCAGTCGGTTGAGGATGAGCCCCAGCGCCAGCTTAAAACCACCCTGGCCGACCTCGGCGACCTGGCCACCAACGGCGACGCCGAAGGCCGCGCCCTGCGCCCCACGCTCTACGACCTGCTAGCCCAGCGCGCCATCGCGGGCCTGCAAAACCAGGAGCTGTACATCACCAAGCCCGAGCAGCAGTGGCAGCCCACCGACCCCAAGCTCTTCGGCAGCGCCCAGGAATTTGCGGCGCTCAAGCTAACGGCCCCGGCCGCCGACTCGCTGAACGGCCAGCTGCTGGCGTTGCGGCTGTTGCAGCGCCTCACCGCCGCTAGGCTAGCCGCGGGCAACCCCGCCGCCCTGGCCGACGTGGACTTGCAGCGCCTCGACTATCTGCACAGCCTCACCGAGGGCACCAATGTGGCTAGCCAGTACGAGCCCGCGCTAGCCCGCCTGGCTGCGCAGTATCAGGCGCTGCCCATCAGCGCCGAGTTCATCGCCCGGCAAGCCGAAGCCCGGCACGCGGCCAATGACAACGTAGCCGCCGTGACGCTTACGCGGGCGGCCGAAACCCGCTTCCCGGCCTCACGCGGCGCGGCGCGGGCGCGGCAGCTGCGCGCCAGTATCGAGCAGCCCGAGCTAGCCTTCTCAGCGGCCGATGTGGTGGTGCCCGGCCAGCCCTGGCGCCTCGACCTCACGGCGCGCAATGTGACCGAGCTGCACGCCTGGGCCTACCGCATCACGGCCAACGAGTGGCAGCGGGGCACCGGCTACGACCCCCAAAACCGCCCGCTAGCCAAGCGCTTTGCTCGCGCCCTACGGGCCGCGCCGGCCGCCACCTGGGCCGTACCGTTGCCCGCTAGCCCTGTTGATTATAAGGAGCAGAAGCTGGCCGCCGCCGGAGCTACGCTGCCAGCCGGCTACTACCTCATTTTGCTCAGTAATAAGGCCCAGCTTTCGACTGACCCAACCGCAAAGGCCGCGCCGGCCGGCGCCGTCACGGCCTGGGCCGTGCTGGGGGCTAGCCAGCTCAGCCTGGTGCATCGCACCAATGCGGCTACGGGTGCCACGGCGCTGCTGCTGCTCGACCGGGCCACCGGCGCCCCGCTGGCGGGCGTGAAAAACCAGGCTACCTTCAACGTCTACAACCGCGCTACCCAGCGCGACGACCGCCGCCTGGGCGACGTGCGGCCCACCAGCGCCACCGGCGAGGTCGAAATCCCCGGCCCCAACAAAGCCAGCGCCGCCCTGGGCCGCGAGCAGCTGAGCGGCGTGCGCTCGTGGCTAGGCCGCGATACGTTATTCACGCCGCTCAACGCCTACTACTTCCCCGGCCGCACCGATGGCATCGAGCAGCCGCAGCGCCGCACGTTTCTCTTCACCGACCGCGCCATTTACCGGCCGGGCCAAACAGTCTATTTCAAAGGCATTCTGACCCAAAGCCTCGGCGGCAAGGCTAGCCTGCTAACGGGCCAGCCCGTGAGCCTGCGCCTCGTGGACGTGAACGGCCAGACCGTGCAAGCGCTGCCGTTCACTACCTCCGACTTCGGCAGTTTCAACGGCTCGCTGATGCTGCCCACCAGCCTGCTAAATGGTGAAATGCAGCTGCAAACCGACCACGGCAGCCTGGCTTTCGCGGTGGAGGATTACAAGCGGCCGACCTTTTTGGTGACTCTAGACTCGGTGGCCGGCCGGCCGCAGTTCGGCCAGCCGCTGACAATAAATGGCCGCGCTCGCGCCTACGCCGGCCAGGCCACCGACGGGGCCAGCGTGAAGTATCACGTCACGCGCCGCGAACTGTTGCCACTTTTCAATGTTGCTCTTTATAGAAGCCGGGCTATGTACCCGGGCGGGGGCAGAAGCCAGGAAATTGCCCACGGCACCGCCACCACCGATGCCGAGGGCCGCTTCGCCATTACTTTCACGCCGCCGCTGGTACCCCGCCAGCCGGGCCGCGGTGGCTGGGAGCCAGGCTACCTCTTCGAAGTAACCGCCGACGTGACCGACGCGGCCGGCGAAACCCGCACCGGCACCCGCAACGTGGTAATGGGCCGCAACCCGCTCAGCCTGCGCCTCATCGGCCCCGCCCAGGCCGATAAGGCCCAGCTGCCCGCCTTCACGCTGCTCGGCACCAACGCCACCGGCGAGCCGCTGCCTGCCACCGGTACCCTACGTCTGCTGGCCCGCCGCTACCGCCCCAACCCGCCCGGCGTGCCCGGCCCCGCCCCCGAAACCACCGACCACGAGCTGCCCGCCGAGCTGGTCAAGACCCAGCCCTTCGACACCCACGCCAGCCCCGTGCTCGACCTGAAGGCCGCCCTGGCTAACCTGCCCACCGGCCGCTACCGCCTCGAAGCCCAGGCCGCCGGCCCCGACTCAGCCCGCGCCAGTCTCGACTTCACGCTCTTCGACTCCCAGGCCGCCACCGTTCCCTTCGTCACGCCCGACTGGTTTGTGGCCCTCGCCGATACCGTGGCGCCCGGCCAGCCCGCCAGCCTGCTGCTGGGCAGCAGCGAGGCCGACGCCCGCATCCTGCTCGAAGTAGAGCGCGGCGGCCAGCTGCTGCGCCGCGAGTGGCTGACTTTGAAAGCCGGCGAGCAGCGCCGCCTGGCCGTGGCCAGCGGTCCGGCCGAGGCGCGCGGCCCGCTTTACCTCCACACCACGCAGGTGCGCGACGGCCGCCTCTACCGCCATGACGCCACCGTGCAGGTAACCGAGCAGCCCCAGCCGCTGCGCCTGGCCCTCGCCACCTTCCGCGACCGGCTAGCCCCCGGCCAGCGCGAAACCTGGCGCCTCACCATCCGCCAGGCCAACGGCCAGCCCGCCGATGCCGAGCTGCTCGCCACCCTCTATGACCAGAGTTTGGACGTGTTCCGGCCGCACAGCTTCGAGCGGCTGGAGTTTGGCGGTAATTATTTCCCGGCGCGGTTTGGCTGGCAGGGAGAGTTTGGGGAGCTGAATTCAGAAAATCTATTTGAGAATGAGGAAACCGATGAAACAACGGCGATTCAGTACCCGAGTTTGAATGCTTGGGAAAGTCATTTGGCACCACCGAAAATGGTGACAGTAAAATTTACTGCGCCGGTAGTAAAGAGAGATGAGGACGGAGTTCCTGGCACGGCGCCTAGCCCACGAGCTAGGGCTGCTTCCCCAATGATGGCTTTGCAGGGCAAGGTTTCTGGGTTGGTCATAAGGGGCAACGGATATGTTCATGCCGACGATAGCAACGCGCAGCCAAAGCCAGCCCCCGACCTCTCCATCATCGCCGCCCGCCGCGACTTCCGCGAAACGGCCTTCTGGCAGCCCGCCCTGCGCGCCGACGCAACCGGCGACGTAGTGCTCGAATTTCAGATGCCCGAGGCCGTGACGCGCTGGCAGCTGCTGGCCCTCGCCCACGACCGCAGCCTGCACACCGGCCAGCTGGCCCGCCAGCTCGTGACCCAGAAGGAAATTCAGCTTACGCCCAACGCCCCGCGCTTCCTGCGGCCCGGCGACGCGTTCACCTTCCCCGCCAAGTTCTCCAACCTCACCGACCACGCCACCAGCGGCACGGCCCAGCTCTTTTTGCTCGACGCCGCCACCGGCCAGGATATTACCAGTCAGCTCATCAAAGGCCCGGCCCAGCTGCCGGTGAGCGCCGCCGCCCACCAGAGCGCCGCGCTAGGGTGGGAGCTAGCCATTCCGGCCGACTTCGCCCCCGTGGCCGTGACCTACCGCGTGGTGGCTGAAAGTCAGTCAACAGTGAACAGTGAGCAGTTAGCAGATAAAAAGAGCAAAAAGAAGATTCGTCAGGCTCCCCTCTCCCAAGGAGAGGGGTCGGGGGTGAGGTTCTCCGACGGCGAGGAAAACACGCTGCCCGTCCTGCCCAATCGCATCCTCATCACCGAGAGTCTGCCGCTGCCCCTAGTCGGGCCGGCCACCCGCGAGTTTGAATTGAAGAAGCTCACGAACACCGCTAGCCCCACCCGGCGCAACTACTCGCTGACGCTGGAACTGACGGCCAACCCCGCCTGGTACGCCGTGCAGAGCCTGCCCTACCTGCTCGAATACCCCTACGAGTGCTCGGAGCAGACCTTCGCCCGCCTCTACGCCAACCTGCTGGCCGCTCAGATTCTCAAGAGCAACCCGCGCTTCCGCACCGTGCTGGCCGAGTGGCAGCGCCAGGCCCAGAGCGGCACGGCGGCGCAGCAAAACGCCCTGGCCGGCAAGCTCGCCCAAAACCAGGAGCTGAAAAATATCCTGCTGCAAGAAACCCCCTGGGTGCGCGATGCCCAGGGCGAAGCCGAGCGGCTAGCCCGCCTCAGTACCCTCTTCGACGAGGCGCGCCTCAAAGCCGAAACCGCCCGCACCCTGGCCAAGCTGCAAGCCATGCAGCTGCCCGACGGCTCGTTTCCGTGGTTTGAGAACATGCCCGCCGACCGCTACATCACCCAGCTCATCGTGGCCGGCTTCGGCAAGCTCCAAAAGCTCGGCGCCTTCGATGCCAGCCAAGATAATACGGCGCGCAACATCCTGCAACACGCCCTGCACTACCTCGACGGCGCCCTGGCCCGCGACTATGCCGAGCTGCGCCGCCAAAAGGCCGTGAAGCTGGCCGACAACCACCTCGACGACCTCGAAATCCAGGCGCTCTACGCCCGCAGCTTCTGGCTAGCCCAGCCCGTAGCCGCCGAGGCCAAAACGGCCTACGCTTACTACCGCACCCAGGCAGCTACGCACTGGACCGGCCAAACCCGCTACCTGCAAGCGCAACTCGCGCTAGCCCTGTTTCGCGAAAACGCCCAGGCCCCGGCTGCCCAGGCCGTCATGCGGGCGCTCGCCGAAAACGCCCTGCACAGCTCTGAGCTGGGCATGTATTGGAAAGACGTGCAGCCCGGCTACTACTGGTGCGAGGCCCCCGTCGAAACCCAGGCCACGCTTATCGAAGCCTTTGACGAAATCAAGAACGACCAGAAGTCAGTCGATGAGTTGAAACTCTGGCTGCTGGCTCACAAGCAAACCCACAGCTGGGAGAGCACCCGCGCCACCGCCGATGCCTGCTACGCTCTGCTGCTGCGCGGCCCGAGCTGGCTAGCCCCCGCCCAGCCCTTGCAAGTGACGGTGGGCGGCCAAGCCATCAAGCCCGAGACCACGCAGGCGGGCACCGGCTACTACAAGCAGACCTGGCCCGCCGCCGACATCCAGCCCGCCCAGGGCAAGGTAACGGTCACCAAAGCTGACGCCGGCCCGGCCTGGGGGGCACTCTACTGGCAGTATTTCGAAGACCTCGATAAGGTGACGCCCGCCGCCTCGCCGCTCAGCGTCGAGCGCCAGCTTTACCGCGAAACCCGCACCGGCGCCGGCCCGCAACTGGAGCGCATAACCGCCGCCACGCCCCTGCGCGTGGGCGATGCCCTGGTGGTGCGCCTGGTGCTGCGCACCGACCGCGCCCTCGAATACGTGCACCTCAAAGACCAGCGCGCCGCCGGCCTGGAGCCGATAAATCAGCTCAGCGGCTACCGCTACCAGGCCGGGCTAGGGTACTACGAGAGCCCGCGCGATGCGGCGGCCAACTTCTTTTTGAGCGAGGTGCCGCGCGGCACGCACGTGTTCGAGTACCGGCTGCGGGCTAGCCAGACCGGAAATTTTTCGGGCGGCCTGAGCCAGGTGCAGTGCCTGTACGCGCCCGAGTTTGGGGCTACTTCGGCGGGGCAGCGGCTGGCCATTGCGCCGCAGTAAAAGGCTAGCAGCGCACCGTCAAATCAAAATTCAGGCAGAAAGTGCGGCAACGATTGCGGCTGGGCTGGCCCGGCCGCCAGCCCCCACCGAGCAGCTTGCCGACGGCTCCGGCCGCCGCGCCGGGGCTTGCGCGGGTAGTCCGTGGCGCCTATTTTTGTTTTTCTATTTTATTCAGTAAGTTATTGATGAGGAAGCTAATTGTATTACTGGCCTTATCGCTGAGCACTTCAGCGGCGTGGGCCCAGGCCGAGAAAGCCCAAGTCGTTACCAAGCTGCCCGGCGAAGAAAGCCTGAGCACCCGCGAGCGGGCCGAGCGCGACTTTCTGATGCCGGTGCGCCGCAAGAAGGCCGCCGAATTATCCAAGCCCACGGCTTCGGCCGAGCAGCTCGCTACCGCTGCCCCCGAAATCGACGCCACTGCCCATTATAGTGAGGCTGCCGCCGACCCTCGCCCCGAGGAGGTAGCCGCCGCCCACGAAATAAGCGCCGCTAGCCGCCGCGCCGCCCGCCGGGCTCGCCTGCGGGCCATTGAGCGGGCCGAGGAGCGCGCCGCCGAAGCCCGCGCCGAGCGCCGGGCCGAAGCCCGCCGCGCCGCCCGCCACAACAGCAAATCGAGCCACAGCAGCAAGGCTAGCCACCGCAGCAAATCGACCAAAGCCAGCCGTGCCAAGGCCGCCCGCGAAGCCAAGCACAGCAGCAAGAGCAAGCACCACAGCAGCGAAAAAGCCAGCCGCCACCACAGCAGCAAAAAATCGGCCTCGCACAAGAGCCATAAGGAAACGACCCACAAGGCCAAGCACCACACGGCCGAGAAAAAGGCCAAAACCAAAAGCAAGCACAAGGAGGCCAGCACCAAGCACAAGCACCGCCGCTAGGCTACAATAGATTATTTTACAAAAACAGCAGCCCGGCCAATTGGCCGGGCTGCTGTTTTTACCAGGTTATTACAAAGCTCGTTTTAGCACGGCAGCCCCACCCCCGGCCCCTCTCCCGCAGGGGGTGGGGCTGCCGTGCTATTCGCCGCTGCCGAGCACGCGCACCACTAGGCCATCAAGGTTGGGGGCGAGGCGAATCTGGCAGCTGAGGCGACTGGTTTCGTGCAGCACGGGCAGCGTATCGAGCATGGCCCACTCGTCGTCGCTGGGCTCGGGCAGGGGCGGGCCGGCCAAAATTTCTACATGGCAGGTGGCGCACAGCGCCATGCCGCCGCAGGTGGCCTGGATGGGATAGTCGCTAGCCTTGAGCAGCTCCATCAAGCTCAGGCCCATGTCGGTTGGCGCTTCCAGTTCGCGCCGCTGGCCGGGCGCTTCCTCTACGTAAATTCTAATATCACTCATAAAGAGTTGTGAGTTAAGAAGTAAGAATTATGAATCAAAAGCACGGTAAACTAGCTGGGCTTTTAACTCATAGCTCGTAACTCCCTTAAAGGGTCGGTACCCCGTTGACGGTGGTGTACTTGAGGGTGTATTTTTTGTCGGGGTAAATGTACTTGAACGCGCCCTGGCACATGAGCGCGGCCTCGTGGAAGCCGCACAAAATAAGCTTCAGCTTGCCCGGATACGTGTTAATGTCGCCGATGGCGTACACGCCGGGCAGCGAGGTGCTGTAGTCCTCGGTGTTCACCACGATGGCATCGTCGGTGAGGTCAAGGTTCCAGTCGCCGATGGGGCCGAGCTTGGGCGTGAGGCCGAACAGCGGCACGAACGCATCGAGCGGCACCGTCTCGGTGGTGCCGTTGTTGTTGGTAATAGTTACTTGCTCCAGGTGGCCATTGCCGTGCAGGTGCGTCACGTTGGAGCTGAGCACCAGCTTGATGCGGCCCGCGTCGTGCAAGGCTTTCACCTTTTCGGCCGAGTCGGCGGCGCCGCGGAAGGTGGTACCCCGGTGCACCAGCGTCACCTCCGAGGCCACGTTGGCCAGGAAGTTAGTCCAGTCGAGGGCTGAGTCGCCGCCGCCCGCAATCACGATTTTCTTGTCACGGAAGTGCTCGGGGTCGCGCACCATGTAGTGCACGCCTTTGCCGCCCTCAAAGCGCTCCAGGTTTTCCACGGCCGGCTTGCGCGGCTCAAACGACCCTAGCCCGCCCGCGATGGCCACGGCTTTGCACTGAATCTCGGTGCCATCGGTGGTGTAGAGCTGAAACGAGCCATCATCCAATTTCGCAAAGCGTTCGACGCGCTCGCCCAGCGTGAACGTGGGGTGGAAAGGCTCAATTTGCTTCATCAGATTGTCGATGAGGTCGCCGGCCAGAATCTCGGGGTAGCCGGGGATGTCGTAAATCGGCTTCTTGGGATAAATCTCGGACAGCTGCCCGCCCGGCTGGGGCAGGGCGTCGACCACGTGGCAGCGCAGCTTCAACAAACCAGCTTCAAAAACAGCGAACAGCCCCACCGGGCCAGCCCCGATGATGCAGATATCAGTGGAAATTACAGCGGACATTCAGGAGGGTAAGCGTTAGTATTTAGAATGAGTACAAAGGTACGGCTAGCCCGCCGGGTGCGGAGAACAAGGTGCGCACCCTTAACGAGCTATCCGACGCGCTAGATGGTGAGTTAACACTTATGTAATCGATAAGATTCTGAAAACAAGGTCATTCGTGATTCATTTGACAGTGGGTTTTCTTGCTGGCCGCCATGGTCTGATAAGGGTGAGTTATTCGAGTCGGAAATCACTGCCGACTCCCGCCGGCCAGCCCCCATTACGCCACAAGGAGCCTGCGCACTCCGGCGCAGGCTCCTTGTAGGTGGTAGCAGCTCGTTTTCGGCGGAAGAAGGAAGAATGTGTTAATTGATATGCCGGGCCAGTGCCCGGATGATGCGCCGGCCCCGCGACTTGATGGTGCCCAGCGGCAGCTTGAGCTCGTCGGCGGCCTCGGCCTGGGTATAGCCTTGCAGGTAAAGTAGTTCGAGTAGCTGCCGGTCGCCGGGGTTGAGCAGGGCCAGCCAGTCGCGCACGCCCACGTGCTCGGGCCGGAAGCCAGTGGGCGCGGCCAGGTGCAGCGCATCTTCCTCGGTGAGCGAATGGGTGCGCTGCGAGATGCGCCGCACTGCCCGCAGCCGGTCGATGGCCAGGTTGCGGCCGATGGCGAGCGCCCAGGTAAAGAGCCGGCCCTTGCTGGTGTCGTAGCTGGGAAACGTCAGCCAGAACTTGAGCATGGTTTCTTGCAGAATGTCCTGCGCCAGCTCATTCTGGCGCACAATGCGCCAAATAGTATGGTACAAGGCCTGCTTGTAGTTCTTATAAAAGAAGGCCATCGCCGACTCATCACGCGCATACAAACGCTGGACGAGTTGGTTTTCTGCGTCTGGCTCAAGCAGTTTCATTAGCAGCAACTAGGTAGAACGGGCCCGACTTACGGCCCGGTTGGTTGCGGCGGTTTTAGATACTGCAGAAAATAAATAAATAATTTTTCGGAACTTTTCAGGCCCAACTAAACACCAATTCAGCCGGGGGCGTTCCGGCATTCTGCACATTTCCCATCGGTCCTCCTCAGCCTGGCCTCAGAACTGGGTGCTGGCTCGGGTTAGCGCAGATTCGGGGCGTAGTAAGGCAGGACTGGGTTTAGCAGCCGGTTATTTTGAGAAGCCAGCTTAGCAATTGACCGGACATCATCCTAAATCAAATGATGACTGTTTGATTTTTACAGTAAATGGCTTGCCCGGCGCAGTGCTGCCGGGACGCGGCCACCAGACCTTTGCGCCGGAGTTTCACCCCTTGGCTAAATAGACTATTTTATGAAAGTTTTTGTAACTGGCGCCTCGGGTTTCGTGGGTGCCGCCGTCGTGCAGGAGCTGCAACAAGCTGGCCACCAGGTGCTGGGCCTGGCCCGTTCCGACGCGTCGGCGCGGGCGCTCGCGGCGGCCGGGGCCACCGTGCACCGCGGCTCGCTCGACGACCTCGATAGCCTCGGGCGCGGCGCGGCCGCCGCCGATGGCGTCATCCACCTGGCGTTTATCCACGACTTCTCGCAGTACCAGGCCGCCGCCGTTGCCGACCAGCGCGCCATTGAGGCAATGGGCCGCGTGCTGGCCGGCTCCGACCGGCCGCTGGTGGTGACCTCAGGCCTGGCCGGGCTAGCCGAGGGCCGCCTGGCCACCGAAGAAGACGTGCCCACCGGCGGTGCCCGCATTTCCGAGCCGGCGGCGCTGGCGCTGGTGCCGCAGGGCGTGCGTGCCTCCGTGATACGGCTGGCGGCCTCGGTGCACGACGTGGGCGACCACGGCTTTGTGCCCTACCTCATCGGGCTGGCCCGGCAGAAGGGCGAGGCGGCTTACATCGGCGAAGGCCAGAACCGCTGGCCGGCGGTGCACCGGCTCGATGCCGCCCGCCTGTTTCGGCTAGCCTTGGAGCAGGCCCCGGCCGGCGCGCGCTACCACGGCGCGGCCGACGAGGGCATCGCATTCCGCGACATCGCGGCCGTGATAGGCCGGCACCTGCACGTGCCAGTGGTGTCGAAAACGCCCGAGCAGGCCGCCGACCATTTTGGCTGGATGGCCCGCTTTGCCGCCCTCGACCTGGCGGCTGCCAGCGCGCTCACGCAGCAGTGGCTGGGGTGGCGGCCCACGCACCCCGGCCTGCTGGCCGACCTGGAGCAGGGACATTATTTTAACCAGTAAGCGCATTGGCCTTTGCGTGGCCGGGCCAGAATTCAGTGCCTTGCCAGGCCCCAGGACACGCTGAAGGCTTTTTTTGAGAAGGAGACGGCTGGCCGGAATTTTTCAAAGGTGAGCTGCCAGAATTTTCCTAGGATTGGCAGGTTATTTTGTGCCTGAACTCACTTTTCAGGTATGAAGCTGCTCTTAGTTGAAGACGAAGCCGAGCTGCGCCAAACGGTGCTGGAAACCCTGCGCCAGCACGGCTACGTGGTCGAAACGGCGGCTACCTTTGCCCAGGCGCACGAAAAGCTGACCCTTTACAGCTACGACTGCGTGCTGGTAGACCTGACCCTACCCGACGGCGACGGGCTGGACCTGATACGCCTGCTCAAAACCGAAAACTCGTCGGCCGGCGTGCTCATCCTCACGGCCCGCGATGGCGTGGAGGACCGCGTGAAGGGCCTCAACCTGGGCGCCGACGACTACCTGGTGAAGCCCTTTCACCTCTCCGAATTGAACGCCCGGGTGCTGGCCATTATTCGCCGGCGGCAGTTTCAGGGGCAAACTCAGATTACGTTTCGCGACCTAGTGGTGCGGCCCGAGCAGGCCGAGGTGCTGGTGCACGGCGAGCCGCTAGCCCTCACGCGCAAGGAATACGACCTGCTGCTGTATCTGCTGGCCAACCCCGGCCGCGTGCTCACCAAGGAAGCCATTGCCGAGCACCTCTGCGGCGACCAGGTCGATGCGGCCGACTCGCTCGACTTTATTTACACCTACCTCAAAAACCTGCGCAAGAAGTTGCAGGAGCGCGGCGTGGACAACTACATCCGCACGCTCTACGGCGTGGGCTACAAGCTCAACCTGGAGTAGCGGCCCATGAAGCTCCTGGCCGCCACCACCCGCTACTACCTGCTGCTCGCTGCCGGGCTCTTTGCCTTGGCCAGCGGCCTGCTGTACGTGGGCCTGCAATGGGCCCTGCGCCACGAGGCCGAAGAGCAGCTGCGGGGCGAGCAAACCTACGTGCAGCAGCTCGTGGCGCAGGGCCAGCCGCTGCCGGCCCGGCTCTTTGCCTACCAGCTTGACCGCAGCGCGCGGCCCCGGCCCACGGGCTTCGGCGATACGCTGCTGCTCGACCCGGCCGAGCGCGAGCTGGTGCCATTTCGGCAGCTCACGTTTCGGGTGCCGGCCAGCGGGCGCACCGCCGAGTGGATTACGGTGCGTAAGTCATTAGTAGAGAGCCAAGACCTGCTGCGCGTGGTGCTGGTAGTAATGCTCGGCGCCCTGGGCCTGCTGCTGATAGGTGTGGTGGGCCTGAACCGCTGGCTAGCCCGGCGGCTGTGGGCACCGTTTCAGCACACGCTGGGCCGGCTGCGTGCCTACGACCTGCACCGCCACCAGCCGCTGGGGCTACCCGCGCCCGCCATCAACGAGTTTGCCGAGCTTAATCAGGCCCTGAATCAACTGAGCGAGCGGCTGGTGGCCGACTACGAAAGCCTGCGCCAGTTTACCGAAAACGCCGCCCACGAAACCCAAACGCCCCTGGCCATCATGCAGGCCAAGCTGGAGCAGGCGCTGCAAGCCCCGGCCCTGCTGGACGACGAGGCCACGATGCTGCTGCTGAGCGATGCCCGCCGGGCGGCCCAGCGCCTCTCGCGCCTGCACCAGGCCCTCACTTTGCTCAGCAAGCTCGAAAACCAGCAGTTTGCCCTCGCCCAGGCGGTGCCCGTGCACCTCGACCAGGTGCTGCATGACCGCCTGGCTATGCTGGCCCCGCTGCTCGACGCCCGCAACCTGCGCCTGACCCTGCACGTGGCCCCCAACCTGCCCGCCCGCCGCCTGCACCTGGGGCTAGCCGACTCGCTGCTCCAAAACCTGCTGCAAAACGCCATCAAGCACAACCTGCCGGGCGGCGAAATCGTGGTGTCACTCACGCAGTCCGCTTTCGAGGTCAGCAATACCGGCCCGGCCGTGGCCGGCGACCCGAGCCGGTTTTTCGAGCGCTTCCGCAAGCACAACGCCGCCTCCGACTCGCCGGGGCTGGGGCTAAGCATCGTGCAGCACATTTGCGCGTACTACGGCTTTCGGGTGCGCTATGCGTATGCGGCTGGCCCGGCGCGCCACACGCTGCGGGTCGAGTTTGCGTAGGGCCACAACTGGTGTGCTACCAATTAATTTCTTTCAATGAGTATTGCTAACCAGGCTATTAGCGTCTTCCAGCAGGTTCGCCGCCACCGCTTATTGCTGCTCCTGCTGGTAGTGGTGGGAGGGGCTTGGGGGCTGTTTGGCGAAGTAGCCCACGAGCTGCGCGAAGACCAGCGCAAGCCCGACCACGGCTTTCCCTTCGATAGGCCCATTCTCGACTACCTGCACCAGCACCCCACGCCCAAGCTTTGTGCGCTGGCCGACAACCTGAGCGCGCTAGGCGGCCCGGTGTGGCTGGGCGGCTACGTGCTGCTGGTGCTGGTGCTGGGCTGGCTAGCCTACCGGCGGCGCTACCGGGCCCTGGCTTTCGTGGTGGGTGCCGAAGGCGGCACAATGGCCATCAACCTGCTGGCCAAGTACCGCTTCGAGCGTCTGCGGCCCAATTTTTACCACCAGATATGCTTCGAAACGCCCACGCTGCTCACCGACCCCAGCTTTCCAAGCGGGCACACGATGGCCTCGCTGGCGCTGGCCCTCGCGCTGGGTATTTTATTTTGGCCCACGCGTGGGCGCTGGCTGGTGTGGGGGCTAGGGCTACTTTTTGCGCTGGGCGTGGCCTGGTCGCGCCTCTACCTGGCAGCCCACTACCCCTCCGACGTGCTGGCCGGCTGGCTAGCCACCATTGGCTGGGTCTGGACCCTGGATATGGTACTCCTGCGCTATTTCAACGAGCTGCGCCAGCTAGGGCACACGGTGCGCGAGGAAGTAGAGGAGGCTATATAAGCTAGTCCTCAGCCTTGTTTTTGAATTTCAATAAATCAACTAATCCGTCATGCTGAGCCTGTCGAAGCATCTCTACCGCGTCGTTCATGTGTCGTTCGGTAGAGATGCTTCGACAAGCTCAGCATGACGGATGCCTTTGGGTAAGGACTCTCACCCATTCTTCGAAGGCTGGCTTCCAAAGAGCCCGGCTCTACGCCACCGGCGCGTGCTCCGTCACCGCCTCGGGCGGGCGGATGTGGTGGTAAATCAGCCGCATGCCGGTGGGCAGCACGAACAGCAGCATGGGCAGCGCCACCACGAAGCCGCCAATGACGGCCACGGCCAGCGGCTGCTGCATCTGCGCGCCCAGGCCGATGCCGAGGGCGAGCGGCGAAAGCGCCAGAATGGCCCCGATGGCCGTCATCAGCTTGGGCCGGATGCGCAGGGCAATGGCGTAGCGAATAGCCGTGTCCACGTCGCCCGTCTCGCGCAAGGACTCGTAGAACTGGTGCACCGTGAAAATGGCATTCTCGGCAATGATGCCCACTATCATGATAATGCCCGTGTAGGAGCTCACGTTCAGCGGGATACCGGCCAGAAACAGCCCGAGCACGCAGCCCGTGATGCCCATCACGGAGATAAAAAGCACGAGCAGCGAAATCAGCCACTCGCGGAACAAAAACAGCAGCACCGCGAACACCAACAGGCTGGCCGTGAGCAATATCAACTCCAGCTCGCGGAACGAGGCCTGCTGCTCGGCGTAGGCTCCCCCGTACACGATGGTGTAGCCGGGGGGTAAGGTTACCTGTCGGCTTACTTGCTGGCGAATGGCCTGCACGGCCGAGCCCAGGTCACGCCCGTCGAGGCGGGCCGTGAGCACGGCCACCGATTTCAGGTCCTCGCGGCGCAGCTCCACATTGCCGGGCTCCACATCGATAGCGGCGAAGAACGGGAGCGGCCTAGGGCTGCCATTGGGCAGGAAAATAACCTGTTTCTGCAACTGCGCCAGCGAGTTGCGGCTGAAGTCCACGTTGCGCAGCAGCACCTGGCGCAACTGCTCGCCATCCTGCACCTGCCCCACCTGAATACCCCCTAGCGAGCCCGCCTGCGCCGGCGAAATACTGGCCTGCGCCGTGCCGCTGGCTGCCAGCACCTGCCCGCCCACCAGGTTGCTGAGCTGGGCCTGAAAATCGAGCGGCGTGAGGCCGTAGCGGGCCAGCTTGGCCACGTCGGGCCGGAACACGATGCTCGGGCCGGAGGGCACCAGCCCGTCGTTGATGTCGGCCACGCCGGGCACCTTCGCCAGCACCTTGCCGGTCTGCTCCGAGAGCTTTTCGAGGGTGGCCTGGTCGTCGCCAAAAATCTTGATTTCGATGGGCTTGGCGCTGCTCATGAGGTCGCCCAGCAGGTCGGCGATGCGCTGGCCAAAGTCCACGGTGAGTGCCGGCTGGGTGGCCTCGATTTGCTGGCGCAATTGGTTGATAACTTCGGGTGTACTCAGCTTGTGGTCGCGCTTGAGCTGGATGAGGTAGTCGCCGTACTCGGGCGGGCGCGTGTCGAAGGCTAGCCCGATGCCGGTGCGCCGCGAGTAGCTCTGCACCTCCGGGTTTTTGGTGATGATGTTGCGCTCAATCTGGCGCAGCATCCGGTCTACTTCGGCCTGGGCGGTGCCGGGCGGCGCGTGGTAATCGAGCACGATGGTGCCTTCGTCGAGGTCGGGCAAAAAGCCCGTTTCGAGCCGGCCGGCGGCCAGCCAGGCGCCTACCCCCAGGCCCAGCACCAGCGCCGCCGCCAGTAGCGGCCTAGCAAACAGCCCCGTGAGCCAGCCCAGCTTGTCAGCCTGCTCTTGGGCGGCATTGTGGGCGTGGGCGTTTTTGCCCGCCCGGTAGCCGATAAACAGGTGCAGCACCGGCAGCAGCAGCCACGTCACTAGAAACGAGCAGACCATCGTAATCTGCATCGTGTCAGATAATTCCTTGAAAAAACTACCCGCTAGCCCGCTCATCAGCCGGAAGGGAAAGTGGATGACGATGGTGCTTAGCGACGAGGCCACCATCGCCGGAAACAGCCCCGCGATGGCCGCCCGTACCACCTGCACATTGCTGCGGTCGGGGTGCTCCTCGTGGGTGCGGTATATCTGCTCGATGATGACGATAGCGTCGTCGATAATCAAGCCCACCGAGGCCGCGATGGCCCCTAGCGACATGATATCCAGGGTAATACCAAACAGGTAGAGCACCAGCAGCGTGAAGCAGACCGTGACCGGAATGGTAAGCAGCACCGCCAGGCTGGCCCGCCACGAGCGCAGAAAGACTATCATCACCAGGATGGCCAGCGCCAGCCCTTCCACGATGCTATGCAGCACGCTGTCAATGCTATCCGTCACGAACACCGACTGGTCGTAGTAGGGCTTCAGCGTCATGCCCGGGGGTAGGAGGCGGCGCAGCTCGGCGGCCTTGGCGTGGGCGTCGCGCGAGAAGGTGGCCAGGTCCACGCCCTGCTGCTTCACCAGGTCGATGAGCACCGCGTCGTGGCCGTTGGCATTGATGAGCACGAACTCCTGCTGCTCCTGAATGTCCACCGTGGCCACGTCCTGCACCCGTACCACGCGGCCCGAGTCGGCGCGCACCACCACCTGCTTCAGGTCGTTGAGCGACCCTAGCCGGGTGTCGGTGAGGGTGAGGTAGAGGCGCCGGAAGCTAGCCAGGTTGCCGGCCGACTGCACGAAGTTGGTATTCGCAAACGCGGCCTGCAACTGGCTCGTGGTGAGGCGCTGCCCCGCCAGCTTGGCCGGGTCGGGTATCACCACAAACTCCTTGGACTTGCCCCCGCGCACCACCACGTTGGAAGCGCCCGATACCTGCGAAAACAGGGGCCTAGCCAGCAGATTGGCCGCGTCGCGCAGGGCGATGGGCGAGCGCGAGTTGCTTTCGAGTGAGTAGCCCAGCACCGGGAACAGCGACTGGTTCATGGCCTCGGTGGCGATGGTGGTGCCGGCCGGCAGCAGGCCTTTTATCTCGTTGACGCGGCTTTCAAGCTGGGCCTTGGTGCTGTACACGTCCACGTTCCAGGTCAGGAATACCTGAATCACGCACGAGCCCCGGCTGGTGCTGCTTTTCACGATGGTAACACCCTTCACCCGCTTCACGGCGGCCTCCAGCGGCTTGGTCACGGTTATCATCATCCGGTCGATGGGCTGCTGCCCGGCGTCGGCGATGAGCGTGATTTTGGGGAAGGTAACCTCCGGAAACAAAGCCGTTTGCATCCGCGAGTAGGCAAACAGCCCCGCCGCCAGCAGCAGCAGCCCAATGAGCACGATGGGCTTGCGCAGCGTGTGGAAATAGGAGCTTTCGGCGGGCTCGGCGGGGGTAGGCGGGCTAGCCGGCTGGGGCGGGCTAGGGGGCGCGGGCGTGCCCGGCCGCTCGATAGTCGTGGGCGCACTCATCGTACCAATTTCACTTTAGCGGTGTCGGCCAGGCCGTAGTTGCCCGTGCGCAGGATGCGGTCGCTCGGCTGGAACGTCGGACTCTTAATTTCGATTTCCTGCGGGTTTTGCACCCCCAGCGTCACGGGTACCTTGATGGCCGTCGAGTCGTTCACCAGCTTCATCACCCAGAAATGATGCAGCGTTTCATCGGCCAGCACGCAGCTAGCGGGCAGCGTCTGGGCGTTGGGCTGCTTGGTTTGGGTGAGGCGCACCTGCACAATAAGATTCTCTGGAATCACGCGCGGCGGGTTGTTCGGCCGCACCAAGTACACTTCCGACTGCCCAGGGCTCACGCTGGCCAGGGGTGCCTGCACCGTACCCGTCAGACGGGTGCTATCGGGCAGCACAATGGTGCAGCTCGGGTTGCCCTGCGCCAGCGCGTGGTACTCGTAGGGCAGGTTGAGCTGGAAAACGAGCTGACTGCTCTCGGCCACGGTGCACAGCGGCGCGCCTTCGAGCAAGTAATCACCCGCTTGCTGAATATTGAGCACGCTCACAATGCCGCTGGCCGGTGCCGTCACCGACACCAGGCCGAAGCCTTTCAGGCTAGGGTCGATGCGTTGCGCATCGTTGCCGAGGGCGCGGCGCTCCTTGGTTTCGAGCGAGAAAAGCACCTGCCCGGCCCGCACCTGGTCGCCGAGCTTCACGCGCACGGCCGTGACGTAGGCCGCCACCGGGGCCGTGACGGTGCTTTTGCGCGGGTAGGTCGAGGTGGCCGGGAAGGTGCGGTACTGCGTCAGATTCTGCGTGCTCACCGTGACGGCCTGCACCTGGGCGCGGGGTGGCGGGCCGGCAGCGTCTTCGGCTGGGGCGGGGCCGTGGCAGGCAGTGAGGGCTAGCAAAAGGGCCAGATAGATGGATAAGCGCATGATAATAAGTCGTTCAGGCGGGGTGCCTCACCCCCGGCCCCCTCTCCGAACAGGAGCGGGGGAGCCACGGCGGCGTGGGCGACATCTTGATTTTCAATAGAGGTTTTTTAACCATCGTTCGGCTCCCCCGCTCCTGTTTGGAGAGGGGGCCGGGAGGTGAGGCACCGTCCTCCAACTACCACGTCCAGTAGTTGTAAGCATTAATCAACAGCAGGCGGTTATTCTCCAGCAGTACCAGGTCGCGGGCGGCGGCGGCGTAGTTTTTGAGCACCTGTACGTAGTTTACCACCGACAGCTGGCCGGCAATCACCTCGCGCTTGTACGAGTCGAGTACCTGGCGGTAGCTGGCAATCTGCTCGCGGGCCAGGCGCTGGCGCTCATCAAGCTGGCGTACTTCGTAGAGCAGCCGCTGCTGGCGCACGGGGTTGATGGTGGCGAAGTTCTGCTGGTAGGCGCGGGTGGTTTCGAGCAGCACCCTAGCGCGGTCGCGGCTGGTCTGGCGCTGGTGCCCGTCAAACAGATACACGCTAAACTGCAAGCCCGCGCTCACCCCAAAGCGCTGCGGAATATCGGCCAGGGTCACGGCCTCCAGCCCGCCGTTGGCGAAAGCGTTGACCAGCGGCTTGTAGCGCAGCTCAAACACGCGCTGGTTGGCGGCCAGCGTGAGGCTATCGAGCCGATAGCGGGTAGTGAAGCCCGACAAGCCCGGCGCGGGGCCGGTGCGGCGCAGGGGCAAATCGGGCGGGGCTAGCGCCACCTCGGCCGTATCGCCCAGCCCGCAGAGCACATTCAGGTCGAGTAAATCGCGGTGGTATGCCGTGCGGTAGGTGTTGAGAAACAACTGCTGGGTTTCGACCTCAATGCTGAGCAGGGCGTAGTCCGACTGCTTCAGCAGGCTCGCCTCCACCAGCTTGCGCACGAGTAAGCGCTGCTTGTCCAGAATTCCCAGCAGCTCGCGCACGTAGCTGAGCTGGTCTAAATCCTGCCGGCACAAGATGTACTGGTCGCCCACCAGCTTCTCTAGGTCGTGCAGCGAGAGCTGCGACAGATTTTGCTGGCTCCGGGCCAGCCCCTGCGCCTGCTGGGCGTAGGCCTCGAAGCGCTTCTGGTTGAAGAGCGGCTGCGTAAGCTGGGCGTAGCCCTGGTAGAGCGCGCCGTTGCTCAGGGCCACGTCGTAGCCCACGTAGTTGTTGGTAGTAGCGTCGGCCGCGTAGCTGAGGCGGGTGCGGCCGTTGTCGCGGGTCAGCACCGGCACGGCGGTGTAGTTGCCCACCAGCGTGCCGTTGGCCTTGGTGTAAAAGGCGCGTAGGCGCTCGGTTTCGAGCTGCACGGCGCGGCCCTGGTTGCGCACGTCGGCACTCAGCGGGCTGTTTTGCCGGGCCTGGGTCAGGTAGAACGACAGGTCGCGGGTGGGGGAGGCGGCCGGCGCCTGCGCCCGCACCGGCAGCCCTAGCCCCACCCAGCCGGCTAGCAGCAGCGCCCGGACTGTCACCGATAAGCTTCTATTACTCATACTATTTCCTGGCTCTTGTAGTCTTGCTGGCGCGGTGGCTAGCTTTTTGGGGCAATGCGGCGCCATGCCTAACGGCTGGCGCTAATAGGCTACTAGCCGGCCATCGGCGGTGAAAAGTACGTCTTGCTTTGTGCTGCCTTTCGCTACTGCGGCCTCGTATACGGTGGTACCGTTAGCTTTGGTAATGCTGGCGGCCTCGGCCCCTGTGCAGGCTTGATAATCGCGGGCTAAGGTGGCGCGCACGGCGGCCGGCAGCTGGGTAGCCGGCATAGCCGTTTCAATTTCCTGAATTACCCCGGTGGGCGTGATAACGGCCGACATCGTTTTGCCGTTCAACCTAAAACCGGCTTCAAAGTTGGCGCCTTCTTTTTCCCACGTTACCGTTTTCACGGCCGGAAACTTGGCGCCGAACGTGGCCTGAGCCGCGGCCGGCACTTGGGTAGGAGCTATTTTTTGGGCGTAGGCAACGCTAGCCAGCAGGGCCTCGCCGAATACGGACAACAGGCTTTTCATAGATAAAAAAATAAAATGCTTATCCAAACCTAGCGGCCGAATCTGGTGCTAATCTGACAAGCTAGCGCTGGGCTAGGCTAACCCAGCGAGCCGACTAGCTGGCTGCCAAGTTTCCGCCAGAATCGGCCGCTAGGTTTGCCGGCAACCTGCTTCCTGGCTAGCCCCAGCGGTCGCTATCATCTTGCTTATGAAAAAGATACCCGAAGTTACCCTGCTGTTCTGGGTGATGAAGATTTGCGCCACCACGCTGGGCGAAACCGGCGGCGACCTGCTGGCCCAAACCCTGAACGTGGGCTACGCCGTGAGCTCGCTGCTGTTCATCGGGTTTTTTCTGGTCACGCTGGCCGGGCAGCTGGCGGCTAAGCGCTACATCCCGGCGCTGTACTGGGCCGTGATTCTGGCCACCAGCACGGCCGGCACCACCATGTCCGACTACATGGACCGCACCCTGGGCCTGGGCTACGCCACCGGCACGGCCATCCTGGTTACCATCCTGATAGTAGTGCTGGGCCTGTGGCGCCTCACCGAAAAATCGCTCTCCGTGAGCGAGATAACGACCCGCCGGGGCGAACTCTTTTACTGGACGGCCATTCTGTTTTCGAATACGCTGGGCACCGCCCTGGGTGATTTTCTGGCCGACGACTCGGGCCTGGGCTTTGGCGGCGGGGCGCTGCTCATCGGCAGCCTGCTGGCGGTAGTGGTGCTGGCACACTTCTTCACCCGCATCTCAAATGTGCTTTTATTCTGGACAGCCTTCGTGCTCACGCGCCCCTTCGGCGCCACGTTCGGCGACTTGCTCACCAAGTCGCCCGAGAAGCACGGCCTGGGCTTTGGCACCAAGGGTTCGTCGCTCATTTTGCTCGGGTTGCTGGTGGGCCTCATCCTCTACACCACGCTGCGCCCGCAGCCCGCCGAGCCGGTGGCGGCCAAAGAGCCCGACCTACCGCGCGCCTAAGTACTTATCGCCTTTTACTGCTTTCGCCACATGAAAATTCTGCATTTTGCGGCCTTGGCCGCGCTCACCTCGCTGGGGCTGGCTAGCCCTGCCCACGCCCAAACGGCCCCTTATCGCCTGCTGCACACCATTGCGGTGGGCGGGGAGGGCGGCTGGGACTACCTCACCGTGGACCCGGCCGGCGAGCGCCTCTACCTCTCGCACGGCACGCAGGTCGAGGTAGTAGACTTGAAAACCCGTAAGGTTATCGGCACCATCCCCAATACGCCCGGCGTACACGGCATCGACGTGGTGCCCGGCGCCAACCGGGGCTACATCACCTGCGGGCGCAACAACACCTGCGTGATGTTTGACCTGAAGACGCTCAAAGCCATCGGCGCGCCCATCCCCACCGGCCCCAAGCCCGACGCGCTGCTCTACGATGCCTTTTCCAACCGCGTGTTTCTCTTCAGCAATGACGGGGGCAAGAGCACGGTGCTCAACGCCACCACCGGCGCGGTGGAGGGCACGGCCGAGCTGGGCGGCGATATCGAAGCCCCGGCCACCGACGGCAAAGGACACATTTTTGCCAATGTCGAGGATAAGAGTGAGGTGATTGAGTTTGACGCCAAAACCCTGGCCGTGCACCTGCGCCACAAGCTGGCCCCCGGCGAGGAGCCTACCGGCCTGGGCTACGACCCCAAAAATAACCGCCTCTTCAGCGCCTGCCACAACGAGAAGCTGGTCGTGACCGACAGCAAGACGGGCCAGCAAATCGCCGTGCTGCCCATCGGGGCCGGCGTGGACGGGGCCGTATTCGACCCCTCGACCCAGAACATCGTGACCTCCAACGGCTCGGGCACGTTCACCGTCATCCACCAGGACTCGCCCACCAACTACACGGTGGTAGCCAACGTGCCCACGGCCAAGGGCGCCCGCACCATCGCCCTTGACCCCAAGAGCCACCACCTCTTCACCTGCACCGCCGACTACGGCCCCACGCCGGCCGCCACTGCCGAAAACCCGCGCCCGCGCCCCAGCATCGTGCCCGGTACCTTTCGCGTGCTCGAGTTTGGCCGCTAACCCAAGCCAGCTGGTAAATGAAGCCCTAGCCAGCAACGACTTTCGTTGCTGGCTAGGGCTCTTTATCAAAGAGAATGAGCCTTTAAAAGGCTAGCCTGCTATTGCTTGGCGGGGGCCACCGGCCTGGGCGCGGGCTTGCTGTCGCGCAGCATTTCGTTGCCCAGGGCTTCCGTGTTCTTCATCACTTTGGGGCCTTTGTAGGTGGCCGCCCGATGGTCAGCGGTTTGACGCTCGGTGGCAGCCTTGTCCTTGGTATTCACCGTTTTGGCGGTAACCTTGGGCATTCCCTGCGCCTGAGCAGTGAGCGCCAGCGCGGCCAATGACAGGCCGCTGATTAGGGAAAATAGCGTTTTCATGGGTTAGGACGTTTAGAATGCGCAGTATGATTGGTTTAGCTGGCAATTCCCCAAACCTTACCAACTAATTTTCATGTTTACTAGCGCGCTTTCGTGCAGGTTGATGATATGAGGCGAGGCAAAAAAATGCTTCCCGGAAGCCCATACTACCTGGCAGAGTGAGTATGGTTGATGAGCAGTTAATAGGTGTATCATTAGACACAAGTAAATGCCTGCGAAATACTTAATTAACTTTTCTGACTGGGAGCCGCATCCGCATGTCCGTGGGCTTGCTTTTTTGCACCATTTTCCGGCCTAAAGCTTTGCTATCCTTCACCACTTGGGGGCCCTGGTAAGCAGCGGCGCGCTGGTCCGCCGTTTTAGGAGCTTTAGCGGGCGTCGGGTTGTCGTGGGACGTAGCCGGCGTTTGAGCCTGGCCGATGAACAGGAGCGCCGACAGCGCCAGGGTACCGATAAATAGTGGAAGGGCTTTCATAAACTTAAACGGCTAACAGTGGGGTATCGCGGATGTCTTAAAACAATGGTTAGCCCACAGTAGCCGCCGCTTGCAAAGACCCCGTAAATATGCAGGATAAAGCTATGATTTTAGGCTTTTTATGGGAGTGTTTTTGAGAAAAGCCTGCAAAAGTGCTCACCAAAGCAGGCTTTTGGCTAGGTCTTTTGCTTTAGCACTAGCCGATAATTACAATTTTAATATCTATCACCGTGGAATGCCAAAACCAGTATCAAAATGATTTCTCACATACTGCCACGGAATAATAAAAAAGGCCCCTAGCAATGCGCTAGGGGCCTTTTTCGTGGTCGTATAAGGAGTCGAACCTTAAACCTTCTGATTCGTAGTCAGATGCTCTATCCAATTGAGCTATACAACCCTCTTCCCGTGTTGGGACTGCAAAGGTAGGAAGAAATTTTTGGGCGACGCAAATTCAAGAAGAAGATTTCTGCTTGCAAATGCCTGCGTAAGCTACAATTTGGTAATAATCAGTCATAAAAAATAAGCTAGCCAGCCACATTCCTCCGCAGCACGCGCTGTAAAGCCCGGTTGAATACCATGTAGAGGCCAAACAGCGAGGCCGCAATCAGCCCTACTAGGACCAGCTTGCTGAGGGTACCCTCGTCGGGGTCACGCAGCAGGGCTAGCACGTCCTGCGCCTTAGTACCGAGCCAGTAGAAAAACAGGCTGCGCGGCAACATACCCAGCACCGAAGCTACCAGGAAGCGGCGACGCGCCACGCCCACGATGGCCAGCACAAAGGTCATGAGCGCAAACGGCAGCACTGGCGATAAGCGCGTGAGGATAATCAGCGGCCAGCTCTGG
Organism: Hymenobacter sp. BRD128; assembly: GCF_013256625.1. Lineage (NCBI taxonomy): Bacteria > Pseudomonadati > Bacteroidota > Cytophagia > Cytophagales > Hymenobacteraceae > Hymenobacter > Hymenobacter sp. BRD128. Next base: position 3,033,006 of record NZ_CP053908.1, on the reverse strand, counting down.
CTTTGCAGCTCGGCCAGCACGGCGTCGGCCTTCGGAAAATGGTGGAGCACGGCGCGCAGCTTGCCGTGGTCGAGGCGGCGGGCCAGCTCGTAGCCCAGCGCGGCGGCCAGTGCGTAGGCCGCCACCATGCCCGCTAGCCCATTCCAGCCGAAATAATAGCCCGTAACGATGGCCACGAACGTAGTGGGCGTGAGGGCCAGCGCCATTGTAAGGCCCACCACCAGAAAATACAGCAGGCTTTGGCCCGGCGCCAGGTGTTGCAGCAAGGTAGGCCGCTCGTAGAGCAGGCCCAGCACCGAGGCCGAGCCCAGCACGGGCACTGCTACCAGCAGGCCCATGGTGAGGAAGGTAGAAAAATTCTTCTGGAAAAGCTCGCGCAAAAAAGCCATTAGCGGGGGAGGGGAGAGTAGGCCAAGGTACGGCGACGGCCCGAATGGCGTTGGGCGGCGACCTTTGCTAGGGCAGTAGCACCTGCTGCCCGCTTTTTCCTTTCCACCCATGAAATTCGCCACCAAAGCCATCCATGCCGGCGTGCACCCCGACCCCGAAACCGGGGCCATCATGACGCCCATCTACCAGACCTCGACCTACGCCCAGCGCTCGCCGGGCGATAATAAAGGCTACGAGTACTCGCGCACCCACAACCCCACCCGTACCCAATTGCAAGACGCCCTGGCGGCCCTCGACGGCGGCCGGCACGGGCTAGCCTTCGCCTCGGGCATGGCCGCTATCGACTGCGTGCTGCGCCTGCTTAAGCCCGGCGATGAGGTGATTTCGACCGATGACCTGTACGGCGGCTCTTACCGCATCATGACCAGGGTGTACGAGCCGCTGGGCATTAAATTTCACTTCGTCCCGATGGGCGACATCGCCAAGGTGCGCGAGAAAGTAACGGCCAAAACCAAGCTCATCTGGGTCGAAACGCCCACCAATCCGCTGCTCAATATCATCGACGTAGCCGCCGCCGCTAGCCTTGCCAAGGAGGCCGGGGCGCTGCTGGCCGTTGATAATACCTTCTCGACGCCTTTCTTGCAGGAGCCCTTGGCGCTGGGGGCCGACATCGTGGTGTACTCGCTCACCAAGTACATGGCCGGCCACTCGGATGTGGTGATGGGCGCGCTGGTTTTTAACGACGACCAGCTACTGAAGGACCTTAGCTTTTACCAGAATGCCTGCGGCGGCACGCCCGGCCCGCAAGACTGCTTTTTGGTGCTGCGCGGCCTCAAAACCCTGCACCTGCGCATGCAGCGCCACTGTGAAAACGGCCGCGCCGTGGCCGAGTACCTGCGCCAGCATCCTAAGGTGGAAAAAGTGTACTGGCCCGGTTTCGAGAACCACCCCAATCACGCGGTAGCCGCCAAGCAGATGCGCGACTTTGGCGGCATGATTTCCTTCGTGCTGAAGGGTGATAAGCAGGAAGACGCCATCGCGGTGCTCGAAAAATTTCAGCTCTTCACCCTGGCCGAAAGCCTGGGCGGCGTGGAAAGCCTGAGTGGCCACCCCGCCACCATGACCCACGCCAGCATTCCGGCCGAGCAGCGCCGCAGGGCCGGCCTCTCCGACTCGCTCATTCGCCTGAGCGTGGGCATCGAGGATGCTGAGGATTTGATTGACGACCTGGCCCAGGCAATAGGCTAGGGGCTAGCGCGTTAATTTGGGGAGCGCCGGGTGGGCCGTACGGCTGGCTCGGCGCTTTTGCGTGTGGCAAACCGGCACCACTTTATTCCGGCGTAAGTAGTCGCCAGGCTTTCCTTGGTGTATCTGGCGTGGCCGTGTGCGCTGCTGGCTACTTTTGCCTGCGCTGCCCGCCCGGCGCCCGGCCCGGCCACTACGGCGCCAGCTCCTCCCATGACTACTGCTGCCATTTCGTACCTTGCCCTCGGCGACTCCTATACTATCGGCGAAGGCGCCCTGGCGGCCGACCGCTGGCCGGTGCAGCTCGCCGGCTTGGCCTGTGCCCAAGGCCTGAACCTGGCTAGCCCCGACATTATTGCCCGCACCGGCTGGAACACCGCCGAGCTGCAGGAAGCCATCGCGGCCAGTGGCAACCATCGCCGCGACTACGGCCTGGTGTCGCTGCTCATCGGCGTCAATAACCAATACCGGGGCCAGGGTGTGGAGCTGTACCGCCAGGAGTTTCGGCAGCTGCTGGCTACGGCCGAGGCCTACGCGGGCGGGGCTAGCGGCCACGTAGTGGTGCTCAGCATCCCCGATTGGGGCCAGACGCCCTTCGCCCACGACCGCGACCCGGCGCAGATAGCCCACGAAATTGACCAGTTCAACGCCGTGGCCCAGGCCGAGTGCCAGGCAGCCGGCGTGACTTTTGTGCCCATCACCGACCTGACGCGGGCGGCCGCCGGCGACGCCAGCCAGTTTACCAGCGACGGCCTGCACTACACTGGCTCTCAAATGCGCCAGTGGGCTAGCCGGGCGCTACCCGTGGTGAAGGGGATGTTGAAGTAAAGCGCGGCCGGTTTCGTCTGCGGAGCTTTCCTTCGCTTTCCTTATGCAGCTTCAGCCCCGCCACTCCGGTAAAAAATACTACAACGTGCTGCCCACCAGCGTGAGCCCGCCTTCGGGCTACGGGGCTTTGCTGCGCCGCTACATTTTTGAGAAAGCCGAGCGCGAGCCCCACCAGCCGCTCGGCCCTTTCCCGGCCGATGCGGCGGCGCTGGCCGCGCCCGTGCCGGCCGATGCCCTGCGCGTGACCTGGCTGGGCCACAGCACCACGCTGATTGAAGTAGATGGCCGCCGCTTTCTCACCGACCCCGTGTGGAGCCAGCGGGCCTCTCCCTCGCAGCTGGTGGGGCCGAAGCGGTTTTTTGCGCCGCCGCTGCCGCTGGCCCAATTGCCGCCGCTCGACGGCATTATTCTTTCGCACGACCACTACGACCACCTCGACGAGGCGGCCATCCGGGCGCTGGCGCCGCGCGGCGAGCGGTTTTTTTGTCCGCTCGGGGTGGGCGCGCACCTGCGCCGCTGGGGCGTGCCAGCCGCACGCATTACCGAGGCCACGTGGTGGGATAAAATCGAGCTAGGAGATGATTTTGAGCTGATTGCTACGCCCGCGCGCCATTTTTCGGGCCGGGGCCTGCTCAACCGCGACAGCACCCTTTGGGCCTCGTGGGTACTGAAAGGCCCGCGGCACCGCGTATTTTTTGGTGGCGACTCGGGCCCATTTGACGAAGCCTTCCGGCAGATTGGCGCGGCCTACGGGCCGTTCGACCTCGTGATGCTCGAAATTGGTGCCTCCGACCCCGAGTGGGCCGATATTCACCTCGGGCCCGACAATGCGCTGGCTGCGCACCGGCTGCTGGGCGGCGGCCCGCTGCTGCCGCTGCACTGGGGCACGTTCAACCTGGCGTTTCACGCCTGGCGGCAGCCGGTGCAGCGCCTCATCGAGGCGGCCGGGCCGGAGGTGCCGCTGCTGCTGCCTGCACCCGGCCAGCGCGTGAATGTCGTTGCCGGGCCGCTGGCCTCGTATTGGTGGAAATAAATTGTGATGAATTAACGAATTGATAATAAATTAGTAACGAACAAATGCCGGGGGAATTTCGGTGGGCAGATGAACAAACCCTGAGCGGGTTAGTTCGTTGCTGCTCATCTTAGCGGCAGCTCACGCCGGGTAGCTGGCCAGTAGGCTACCCACGCTTACCTACCTATCTGATGCAGGTCCAGCGCCCTAGCTGGCGGCTCTTCCGCTCTCTTCCCCACCCATTTTACTGCGGGCAAACTACTTGAGTGGCAACTAGCCGGATGCTAGCGAAAGCCGCGCAGGATACTAGTAACTTATTGAGAAAAAATTAGATAACTTGCTTTCATTCTCCCTTCACTTGCTTTCACTAAAACCCTAACCCTTTCATGAGAAAACGCTTACTTACTCCCTTATTTACGGTGGTGGCCCTGGCGGCGCACGCGCAAAAAGTGACCGTAACGGGCCGGGTGCTCAGCGCCTCCGGCGAGGCCCAGCCCGGTGCCACCGTGCTGGAGCGCGGCACTACTAACGGCACCTCAACGGGCGCCAACGGCGACTTCTCACTAGCCGTAACGCCCGGCGCCACGCTCACCATCTCGGCCATCGGCTTTGCCACCCAGCAGGTGCCGGTGAATGGCCGCACCAGCCTGGAGGTGCGCCTGACGGCCTCGGCCACCGACCTTGGCGACGTGGTTGTCACCGGCTCGCGCGCCACTGAAGGCCGCTCTAATATCCTGACTACCTCGCCGGTCGACGTGATTTCGGCCCGCGAAATCAAGGCCTTTGCCCAAACCGACGTGAGCCAGGTGCTGACCTACGCGGCGCCCTCGTTTCAGTCGTCGCGCCAGTCGATTTCCGATGGTACTGACGCCATCGACCCGGCTAGCCTGCGCGGGCTAGGCCCCGACCAGGTGCTGGTGCTCGTGAATGGCAAGCGTCGCCACCAGCAGTCGCTGGTGAACATCAACGGCACCATCGGGCGCGGCTCGGTGGGCACCGACCTGAGCGTGATTCCGGCGGCCAGCATCAAGCGCATTGAGGTGCTGCGCGATGGGGCGGCGGCGCTCTACGGCTCCGACGCCATTGCGGGCGTGATTAATATTCAGCTTAAAGACGACTCGACGGGCTTCCAGAGTTCCGGCTACTATGGCCAGACGACCCAGAGCGACGGCAAAACCGAGCAGGCCGACGTCAACTTTGGCGTAGGCCTCAACCACCGGGGCTACCTCGACGTGAGCGGGCAATTTATCAACCGGGGCTACACCAACCGGGCATTTACCGATACGGCGCCGCTCATTTACCTGGGTGCCAACGGTGGCAACTACCCCACCTCGGCTAACACTGAGCAGGCCCGCCGTGACCTCAAGGCGCAGGACGACGCCTTGGTCGCTAAAAATGGCTTTGACCGCGTCGACCTGCGCGTGGGCCAGTCTTCCACGCGCAACTTCGGCGGCTATCTCAATGGCGCCTACCGCCTGGGCCAGGGCTACGAGGTGTACGTGGGCGGCGGCGCCTCGTACCGCACGGGCCGCGCGCCGGGCTTTAACCGCCTACCCAACCAGCCCACGCAGAGCGACTTGTTTCTATTCCCGAATGGCTTCCTGCCGTTCATCAACACCACGATTTACGACCAGTCGGCCATCACGGGCATCCGTAAGAGCTACGGCGAACTGTTCGTAGACTTGAGCAACACTTTTGGCCGCAACGAGCTGGACTACAACGTAGATGGCTCCATTAATGCCTCGCTGCCGCAGGGCGCTAGCCTGGTCACGGTGAACCCCACGAGTTTCTACGCCGGCAAGCTGGCTTTTTTGCAGAACACGACCAACCTGGCGCTGTCGCGCAAGTTTCACAACCTGGGCCCGCTAGCTACCCTCAACGTAGCGGCCGGCGGCGAGTTTCGCTTCGATAATTTCCTCATTGGGCGGGGCGAATATGCCTCGTATATCAACGGCGGGCGCTTGTATAACAACGCGCCCACGGCGTCGGGCTCGCAGGTGTTTCCGGGCTACCAGCCGCAGGATGAGGTGAATAAGTCGCGCACCAACCTGGCCGGCTACCTCGACCTCGAAAGCGACATCACCGACCGCCTGCTGGTGCACGCCGCCGGCCGTGCCGAGCGCTACAGCGACTTTGGTGGCAACGTAAGCGGCCAGCTGGGCGCGCGCCTAAGCCTCATCGACGCCGTAGCGTTGCGCGGCTCACTTGGCAATGGCTTCCGGGCGCCTTCGCTCCAGCAGCGCTACTTCACCAACACCAGCACGCAGTTTGTGAGCGGCGTAGCCAATCAGGTGCTCACGGTGAACAACGATAACCCCATCGTGCGCAACGACATCTCGAATCCCACGCAGCCCGGCTTTGGCGTGGAGCCGCTGAAGCAGGAGAAATCGACCAACTACAGCGTGGGCCTTACCGCCAGTGCCGGCCGCCAGTTTACGCTGACCGTGGATGCCTACCAGATTGACATCCGCGACCGCATTGTGCTTTCGGCGCAGTTTACGCGCACCAATCCGCTCGTAGCCACCATTCTGGGTACGCTGCCCGTGAGCCGGGTGCAGTTCTTCGCCAATGCCGTGAATACCCGCACGCAAGGTATTGATATTGTAGCGAATGAGCGTATTGCGCTCGGCGAAAAAAGCCGCTTGCTGCTGACCGCCGCCGCCAACTTTAACCATACGGAGGTGCGCAGCTTCAACAGCAGCTCGACCACCGTGAACAACGACCAAACGGTGGGCACCAGCAACCTGCAAAACACGCTCTTTGACCGCGCCCAGCGCACCCGCCTCGAAAGCGGCAACCCGCGCAGCAAAATCAACCTCTCAGCGGCCTACAACGTCGGCATCTTCGGCATCGAGGCCCGCACGGTGCGCTTTGGGGAGATTAAAACCGCCGACGCCGACCCGACCCGCGCCTACCTCGACCAAACGTTCTCGGCCAAGTGGATTACCGACCTCACGGTTAGCGCCCAGTTTACCAAGCAGCTGGGCCTCACGGTGGGCGTGAATAACCTGTTTGACGTGTACCCCGACAAGATTTACGTGGACCCACGCAACAACCCCAACAATTTTTCGGCCGACCCCGCCACGAGCTTCAGCTCCTCGCTCGATAACTCGAACCGTGGCCGTTTCCTCTATAGCGCCAACCAGTTTGGTTTTATGGGTGCGTACTACTTCACGCGCCTGAATATCAATCTGTAAGCTAAAATTGCAATTAACTTAAAAGGCCCGTTCTGCTAGCAGAACGGGCCTTTTTCGTGCCAGAGACGGTATGTTAGTTGGCGGCGTGCAGCAGGCGGGCTAGCGGGCGGCCGTCGGCACCGCGCGCCAGGTAAAGGCCCGCCGGCAGGCTAGCGGCGGGCTGCCACAGCACGCGGCCATCGGCCCCGGCGCGCAGCTGCGCCACGGTGCGGCCCAGCTCATCCACGATAAAAACCAGTTGCCCGCCGGTGATAGCCTGAAACTGCACCTGGTCGCGGAAAGGCATCGGAAATGCCACGGCCGCCGCATCAGTAGCTGGGCGCGTGGCTAGGGTCTGGTTCGTTACCCGCAAATACAGGGTCTGCTCTACCGTGCTGTTGGGGCAGCCATCGTCAAACACCGCGATAGTAACCGTGTAAAAACCCGGCGGCAGGCTAGCCGGCACCCGCCAGGTTAGCCGGGCCTGCGTGGCAGTGAGCGCAGCCAGGCTCAGGCCGGGGACAATGCCGGTGGCCTCGCTGCTGAAGCGCAGGTGCTGGCCCGCGTCGGGGTCGGCGGCCGTGAGGGTGAGGTCTACTGTTTGGCCGGCGCGGATGTTGATGGTTTGGTCGGGCGACTGGGCCGGGCTGGCGCCTACGGCCAGGCTTGTGAAGCTAGGTGGCTGATTGGCAAGATTTTGGGCCAGATAGCTAATGTCGCGCGTCACGCTGCCAATACGTTGCCAGGTGCCGGCTATCTGCCGGTACTCATCCACGCGCACAGCCGTGAGGTAGTAGCCTTGCTGCACGCCACCAGTTGGTATGGTTACGGCGCCGGTAGCCGGATTAAGCTGAAAGTGCGGCGATACTGCGCCCGCGATGGCGGTGCCGCACGGCACCTGAACATCCAAGGCTTCTTGCGAGGCGACCAGGCTATACGCTACCGAGTCGCGGTCGGCATCATACGTGCTGAAGCTGTAGCGCTGCGCTAAGTTGCCTTGTAAGGAAGGCAGGAGCGTTGATAGAAAAGTAGGTGAGGTATCCTGGGTGATGAGCCGATTATCTAGGAAAGCAGCTACGTAAAAATTATGAATAGCTGGCAGGGCAGCGTTGCGGTTCTCCCCTGTAAAGCTCAGCGTCCACTGCCCGCGGGGCAAGTCAACGTCTACGTTGTACAAGAAAACGTCGGTATTGAAAGACGAGGTAAACCCGGAGTTGCTACCTACGCAAGCCACCTGGTCTAGCCGCGAAGTATGCGCCTTGAGAATATTGTCTACCCTAAAATTCCGTGGGTCAACTGAATGACAGTCACCTATCGTGCCATACAAGGTGACTGTTGGCTGCTCAACCCCCGTGATATCCCGAAATAGGCGCAGTGTAACGCGGTAGCGCGGCACATTGGGTGTGGTCGAGGCTATCGAATTATAGGCGATATCGCCGCCTCTGATGTGAGAAGCCTGTGCGGCCGGCCCAAGGCTCAGCCAAAGAAGCCCGGCCAGCAGCCAGCGCCAATGAAAAAATTGGTTCATAGAATACCCTAGCGAAGAGCGTAATTTGTTGTCTTAAATATAGTAACAACTTGCGCACTTCGCTAGGGTAGAATGGAAGTAACGCCTCTTACTTGCTGCTGGCTGCGCTGTTGCCGTCGAGAATCTGAAATAGCTCGTCGAGCTTGGGCGTGAGGATAATTTCGGTGCGGCGGTTGAGGGCCTTGTTCTGGGGCGAGTCGTTGGCGGCCACCGGCACGTACTGCGAGCGGCCCGAGGCCGTGATGCGGCTTGGCTCGACGCCGCTGGCCGTGAGCAGGCGGGCAATGTCGGTGGCGCGCAGCGCGCTCAAATCCCAGTTGTCCTGGATGCCGCCGGTGGGGCGCATGGGCACGTTATCGGTGTGGCCCTCCACCACCACGTTCACGTCTTTTTGTTCTTGCAGCACGGTGGCTAGCTTCTTGAGGGCCTCCTGGCCCTTGGGGTCTACCTTGCTGGAGCCTGATTTGAAGAGCAGCTGCTCGGAGAGCGACACGTATACTTTGCCATCCTTGAGCTTGACTTGCAGCTCATTGGAGTTAAAGCTGAGCAGGGCTTTGCTCACGCGGGCCTTGAGGTCGTTCACGGCCTTATCCTTATCGGCCAGAGCCTGAGTGAGCTCGGCCAGCTTGGCCTCGCGGGCTGATAGGTCCGATTTAGCTTTTTGCAGGTTCAGGTCGAGCTGACCCAGCTCGGCTTCGCGGGTGGCCAGGTCTTTGGCTAGCTTGCCGTAGTCGGCGTTGCGGTCGGCCAGGGCGCGGTCGCTGTTTTTGAGCAGCTTATCGTAGCTGTCGGTGAGCTGGGTGTAGAGCGTGCGGGTGCGGCGCAGGGCGTTGCCAGTCTGGGTCGAGTCAGCCACGAGGCGCTTCTGGTCGAGGCGCGCTTCGGCCAGGGCGTCGGCGGTTTTTTGCAGGTCGGCCTTGGTTTGGCGCAGTTGGGTTTCGGCGGCGGTGCGGGCCTGTTCCTCGCTTTGCTGGCGGGCTTGCAGGTCTTCGTAGCGCTTGGCCGTGACGCAGCTGCTGAGGCTAGCGGCGCTGCCGGCCAGCAGCGCCAGGCCCAGCAGCGGGCGGGAAAAAAGTAGAATCTTTTTCAATGCAGAAAAATGCCGGAGAGTGGCGGCTAGGTGATGGTAGCGGCAAGTTACGGCCGCGCTAGGCTTGCCCGGTGCGGGTGGGCGCCCTAGTTTCAGGGGCGCGGCGTGGGCCCATGCCGGGCTACTTTCGCCCCGATGGTAACTATCGCGTAATTTTGCTAGCCTGAAGCGTAGAAAAAATAGGACGCGACGTAGGTAGTCCGCCGTTCAGCTTCTCTTCTTTACATTCGTCATCTCTCCACTTCCCCACCAGTATGGCTTGGTTCAAGCGCCAGGAAAAGGGCATTATTACCCCCACCGAGCAAAAAAAAGAAACGCCCGACGGCCTGTGGTATAAGTGCCCCGAGTGCAAAACCGTGGCCACGATGGCCGAGCACAAGCGCCTGCACTACGTATGTGCCAACTGCGGCCACCACGACCGCATCGACGCCTCGGCGTACTTCGAGCTGCTCTTCGACGGCGGCCAGTTTGAAGAGCTCGATGCCAATCTGACCTCCGGCGACCCGCTACACTTCGTCGATACCAAAGCCTACCCCCAGCGCGTGCAGGCCACCGAGCGCAGCACCGGCCTCAAAGACGCCGTGCGCACGGCCCACGGCCTGAGCGCCGGCCAGCCGCTGGTGATTGCCGCCATGGACTTTCGCTTCATCGGCGGCTCGATGGGCTCGGTGGTGGGCGAAAAAATAGCCCGCGCCATCGACTACGCCCGCCAGCACCGGGTGCCGTTTCTGATGATTTCGCGCTCGGGCGGCGCCCGCATGATGGAAGCCGGCTACTCGCTCATGCAGATGGCCAAAACCTCGGCCAAGCTAGCCCTGCTCGCCGAAGCCAAGGTGCCCTACGTGAGCCTGCTCACCGACCCCACCACGGGCGGCGTCACGGCCTCGTTTGCCATGCTCGGCGACTTCAACATTGCCGAGCCGGGCGCGCTCATCGGCTTTGCCGGCCCGCGTGTTATCAAAGAAACCATCGGCAAAGACTTGCCTAAGGGCTTTCAGAGCGCGGAATTTGTGCTCGAGCACGGCTTCCTCGATTTTATCGTGGACCGCCGCGAATTGAAGCAGCGCCTGGCCGACCTGCTCGGCATGCTGGCTCAGTAATGAGCGTACTTGGCACGACTTTGGAAAAGCCCGCTTTGGTAACCAGAGCGGGCTTTTGCGTATAAGGCCCGGCTGGTGATGTAATTTTCTTCATCTAGTCTTCATAAAAATGGTAACTTCTTCTAAGTCTTTCCTAGCCGCGCTGCTGGCCTTTGTGCTGCTGCTCGGCTCGTGCGCCTCGTCGCGCCAACCTACGACTACCCAGCCTGACCTGTCGAGTAATAATGGCACCGGGGTACGCAAGTCTGGTATGAATAAAACCACGAGAGGCGGCATTATTGGCGCCGGGAGTGGTGCCGTGGCTGGCGCAGTGCTGGGCCGCATTATTGGGGGCAGCCGGGGCACGGCGGCCGGGGCCATCCTGGGGGCGGCCGTGGGCGGCGGCGCGGGCGCCCTCATTGGCCGCAAGATGGACAAGCAGGCGGCCGAGCTGCAGCGCGACATGGCCAATGCCAAGGTGGAGCGCGTGGGCGAAGGTATTAAAATAACTTTCGACTCGGGCATCTTATTCGATACCAACAGCAGTGCGCTACGCCCGACTTCGCAGGCCGATATTTCGAAGCTGGCCGCCACACTCCAGAAATACCCCGATACCAACGTGCTGGTAGAAGGCCACACCGACAACACTGGCACCGATGCCATCAACCAGCCCCTGAGCGAGCAGCGCGCGCAGTCGGTGGCCAATGCACTTACGGCTCAGAATGTGGCTGGCAGCCGCATTACCACCAAAGGCTACGGCTCGACCCAGCCCGTGGGCGACAACTCGACGGCCGAAGGCAAGCAGGCCAACCGCCGCGTAGAAGTAGCCATCTTCGCCAACGAGAAAATGAAAAAGGCTGCCGAAGCCGGTACGCTTTAATCAGGCAAGCAGCGCCAACCAAAAAGCCTGGGCCTACGGTCCAGGCTTTTTTTCGGCTCGGGCACAACCTGGGTATTTTAAGTTGCGTTAAAATATCGTTGGTCTATCAAGGGCCTTTCAATTCTAAATGCTTCGTACTCACATGAAATCCTTCTCGAAATTTCTCGTTTTTCTGCTTGCCGTCTTCATGCTCGCCGGTTCGGTAGCCCAGGCGCAAGACCATCCTAAAGGCTGGAGCCGCAAAGCCAAGGGCGCAGCCATTGGCGGGGCCGGCGGTGCGGTGCTAGGGGGCCTGGTAGGTGGTGGCAAAGGTGCCCTTATCGGGGCCGGTGCTGGCGTAGTAGGCGGCGGCCTGGTAGGCCGCAATCAGGACAAGAAAAAAGACCCGGCTCGTTACAATCACTACCGCAACAAGTAAGCCCTGGCTAGCCTGAACGCTGATGCTGTTTGGGAAGAAGGTGTTGTCGCGGGCAGCCAGCTTTGGGGCCGGCCGTCTACCCAGTTAACTTGCTTCGACGCACTTGCTAAAGAGCTTCGTTAAGTATAAGTATAGCAAGAAAAAGCCTGGCTCTGTAGCCGGGCTTTTTTGTGGCTAGCCAAGAGCAGGCAGTATTAAGTATGGAAAGCCAGCGGCCAAGGCTAGCGAGTTTGGCAAGGTGGTTGTAAATGGCGAACTTGCCGCCCCGTTGACTCTAAGCTAGGCGCGGTTATTTTTTCTTTTACCATTTTTCTCGATGAAAACCCTGAAACTATCCTTTGCTTATTTGTTGGCTATGCTGCTGATGCTAGGTCACTTCGCCCAGGCGCAAACCACAACTGTGACGACCGATAAGCCTGCCGGCATGAGCAAGACCTTGAAAGGTGGTCTTATCGGCGGCCTGGGTGGGGCCGTTGTAGGTGGCGCGGTAGGCCGCGCGTTTGGTAAGTCGCACACCGCGGCTGGCGCCATTCTGGGGGCGGCCGTGGGTGGGGGCGCGGGCGCCCTCATCGGTCGCAAGATGGACAAGCAAGCCGCCGAGCTGCGCCGCGACCTCGAAGGTGCTAAAGTGGAGCGCGTCGGCGAAGGCATTAAAATCACTTTTGCCTCGGGCATTCTGTTTGGGAGCAACTCGTCGACCCTGACGCCGGATGCCACCGGCAACATCGATGAGCTAGCCACCACGCTTCAGAAATACGCCGATACCAACGTGGTAATCGACGGCCACACCGACAACTCCGGCACCGATGCCATCAACCAGCCCCTGAGCCAGCGCCGCGCCCAGGCCGTAGCCAATGAGTTGACCACCAAAGGCGTAGAAGCCAGCCGCATTACCGCTACCGGTTATGGCTCGACCCAGCCGGTGGGCGATAACACTACCGCCGCTGGCAAAGCGGCCAACCGCCGCGTAGAAGTAGCCATCTTCGCCAACGAGAAAATGAAGAAGGCTGCTAAGCGTGGCCAGCTGTAAGATTAGAATCACCAATTCTAAGTATATTAAAAAAAGCCGCCCACCAGGCGGCTTTTTTCGTTTAAAGAAATCCCCATCGTACTCCGATTAATTTAATTGAAAAATTCGCTCTAGTCCGTGGCTCAGACAACTTATTCTTCCTCCACCCTCGACAAAGCTCTGGCTGACCACACAGTTCTGAACGAGTTTTTTGGGCCGGTGCCCACGGCGGCGCGGCGCACGCCCATGCGCGAGCTTATTTCCACGCTGCTCTCGCACCGCACCACCCACGCCGACGAAGAGTTGGCCTATGACCGGATGCTGGAGGCATTTGGCGACTGGGAAGGCGTGCTGCACGCGCCGCTCAATGACCTCATCCACGCCATTCGCACCACGCGCTGGCCGGCCACGCAGGCGCCGCGCATTCAGGATATTCTGGGCCGCATCAAGGCCGAAACGGGCGGCAGCTTTTCGCTCGATTTCCTGGCTGATTGGGATACCGAGCGCGCCATGCAGTGGCTCACCGATATGCCCGGCATCGGCCTTAAAACGGCCTCGCTGGTGCTGCTCTTCAACTTTCGCAAGCCCGTGCTGCCCGTCGATGCCCACGTGCACCGCGTGATGCAGCGGCTAGGGGTGCTCGGCCCAAAGGTGTCGGTCGAAAAAGCCCATCCGGTGCTGCTAGCCCTGCTCAAGCCCCACCTCGACCCCGAAGGACTGTTCAATTTTCACAAGCATAACTACTGGCACGGTCAGCAAATCTGCTTCTTCCTCAAGCCCAATTGCCCGCGCTGCCCGCTCAAGGGCTTGTGCAGCTATTACCAAGAACACTACGGCGAAGCCACACCCGAAGCGCTGGCCGCCACGCCCACGCACTGGGATGCGGCCGCCTGGGGCAAACTGCCGCATTAACTTCGTAGCGCAGACTTTCTCGTCGGCAATCAGTTTGTGTAATGCGTAGGCGCTAACGTCGGCGCCCTTTGTATGCGCCTCGTTCGCCACCCGGTTCTCTGCAATTACTACGTCACGTACCGCTGCAATGCGAAGTGCGCGTTTTGCGATATCTGGGAAAAGCCCTCACCCTACATCACCCTGGCCGATGTCGAGGCCAACCTGCGCGACCTCAAGCGGCTAGGGGTCAAGGTAATAGACTTTACTGGTGGCGAGCCGCTGCTGCACCGCCAGCTGCCCGAGTTTCTAGGGCTAGCCCGCCAGCTGGGCTTCATCACAACGGTGACCACCAACGGCCTACTCTACCCCAAAAATGCTGACAAGTTGCGCGGGAAAGTCGATATGTTGCACTTTTCGCTCGACTCGGCCGACCGCGCTACCCACGACCAGGGCCGGGGCGTGGCCTGCTACGACTTTGTGCTCGAAAGCATTCGGGTGGCCAAGGAGCTAGGCGAGCGGCCCGATATTCTGTTCACCGTTTTCCGTCACAACCTGGCCGACCTGGAGGCCGTGTATCGCGAAATTACCCAGCCCAATGGCCTGATGCTTATTCTAAACCCGGCCTTCGAATACGGCGAAGTCGAAACCGGCGAGCAGCTCACCGAGGCCGAGCTTAATTATCTCTCCGCCTTTGGCAAGCGCAAGGGCGTGTACCTCAACGAGGGCTTCATTGCGCTGCGGCGCGACGGGGGTAACCACGTGGCCGCGCCCGTGTGCCGGGCGGCCAGCACCACGCTCGTCATCTCGCCCAATAACGAGCTGGTGCTGCCTTGCTACCACCTCGGCGAACAGAAATTCCCCATCAACGGCCAGCTCTTCGACGTATACAATGCGCCCGCCACCCAGCGGCTAGCCGCCCTCGAAGGCCGCCTGCCGCAGTGCGAGGGCTGCACCATCAATTGCTACATGCAGCCCAGCTTTGCGGTCGAAACCAGCAAATATTTCTGGCAGGCCCTGCCTAGTACCCTGAAATACAACTGGGAAAAAGGTACCTGGAAGCGACTCTTATCCACTAAAAACTAAGAATGAAGAGTTGCGGCTAGGGCAATTTCTCCTTCTAAATTTTATACTTATGCCCGCCCTCATTCTTCCCGTTCACGGAATTTTACCTACTATCGGCCCCGATTGTTTTTTAGCCGACAATGCGACCTTAGTGGGCGACGTAGTGCTGGGCCGTGGCTGCACAGTGTGGTTTACGGCCGTCATTCGGGGTGATGTGAACAGCATCCGCATCGGCGACGAAACCAATATCCAGGACGGTGCGGTGCTGCACTGCACCTACGAGCGGGCCGCCCTTACTATCGGCTCGCGCGTGAGCATCGGCCACCGCGCCCTGGTGCACGGCTGCACCGTGGCCGACGACGTGCTTATCGGCATGGGCGCCATTGTGATGGACCACGCCGTAGTGGGCGCGGGCTGCATCATTGCGGCCGGGGCCGTGGTGCTCGAAAACACCCTCTGCGAGCCCGGCTATCTCTACGCCGGCGTGCCGGCCCGCAAAATCAAGCCCGTGAGCGAGGCACAGGCGGCCGGCCTGCGCCGCACGGCAGCTAATTATCGACTGTACGCCAGTTGGTTTTGAGCAGTACTTCGGCTAGCTGCTATGCTGCCAAAAATGGACGCACAAAAAAAACCAAAATATTTAAGACAAAATAGGAAACTGAGCAGCTGAGCAAATAGCTTTGTCGCTAAGTTCTACCCATTCACTTTTTTTCTTGAATATTCTCTGATATGAGAAATTTCTACCATCTTTTTGTGGCCTTAGGGGTTGCCGCCGTCTCATTGTCGTCGTGCAGCCGCTCCAACTATGCCTTCAATAATAGTGCGCCCGCTTACCTGGGCTCGGCGCAAGTGCATGCGCCGATAGCTGCTGCGCTCACTCCTGAAGCAGCCCCAACCGCTGCTACCACTGATGGTACGCTGCAAGTAGCTGAAGTGGCTCCAGCTAAGCATTCTGCGCACCGCGCTGGTACCCATGCTGCGGCTAAGGCAGCAATAATTACGTCAATAGCTACCAAGAAGGCAGTAATTGCTAAAATTGACCGCAAGGCTTTCAAGAAAGAACTGAAGCGCCAGTTGGCAGCAGCGCCGCAAGGCACTGCTGCCGAAGGCAAGAGCCAATTGGTAGCCGCAATTTTATGTTTCTTTCTGGGTGGCCTTGGCGTTCACGATTTCTACCTGGGCCGCGTAGGAAAAGGCATTCTGCAAATTTTTCTTTCGTTGATAGCAATTGGTTTCATTCTGGTAATTATTGACTTCATTCGTATCCTCATCGGAACTGAGAAGCCGAAAAATGGCGACTATGCGAAGAAATTATAAGTCTTAATGATTCAGGGATAATCCCTGTTTTCAAAATAATGGGAGGGACGCTTCAATTGAGGCGACCCTCTCTTTTTGTGTTAACTGTAGCTTCTCAACTAGCAGCGCTAGGGAGCCGGCCCAAGTAGCCGCGTTTAACTTATTTGTTTCCGGAAATAGCAAATTATAAAATCAGTTGAAAGGCAGCCATATCCTGCGATGCAGGAACGTAGCCTATGATTATAACCGCAGAGTGTGGGGCTAAACGCTATTTCTAAAGTCTGAAGTTATGAGATTACCTGTTGCCGCTAATTGACGGTCTGCCGTGATTTGAGTAAGAATCTTCCACGACTTCTCTAGTTCATTATGGCTTTGATAATTACTCGCTTTCGCTATTGGCTGCCGTTGCTAGCCTTGGTTACATTAGGCGCTTGCCAGCGCGCCAGCTACTCGTTTCAAGCTCCCGTTGGCGCAAGGCAGTCGTTACCAAATGCTAAGTCTGTAGACTCGGCGGCTTACTCGGCTATGGCCGTGCCTGATGCGCTAATACCTGCTTTCCGACATTCGGCTGGCCGGCTCCGGCGCGCAAAATTTTTATCGCGGCACCTGTCTAAGCCGATGGCAGGGTTGCCGGCGCCGCTGCTCTTGCCAGCCAGGCAAGCAGCCGGCTCCTGCCGGGCAGCAAGCCGGCTTGCTGCCCGGCAGGAGCCGGCGCCGAAGGCTAGTCCTGCGCATTGGCGTACCAAAGGTATTGCTGTATTGCTGGCGCTCTTTTTGGGTGGGATTGGCGCCCACTTGTTTTACCTGGGGTATTATGGGCGCGGTACTGCCTACTTAGTTGCTACTTTGGTTGCATTAGGGCTTATTGTTGTAGCAATAGTGGGAAGCATTGCCACTCTCTACGGCGGTGGCGCGGGCTTTGTGGGCATAACGATTGCCGCCGTAATTATAAATAGCGCAGTAAGCATATTAGGCTTGGTAGATATCATCCGTATCATTATCGGCAACCTCAAGCCTAAAAACGGAGAGTATTTTCCCGGCTTCTTCCAAACCCACGATAAGTCCTAGTAGTCCTCGCCTGTTAGCCTAGCGGGTCGTTTGCCACCGCTGGGGCGGCCGGGCTAATTACCCGCAGCTGCACCATCTCCACCACGCGGCCGGTGCGGCTTAGCACCCGAAACTCATAGGGGTCAAGCACGGCCACATCGCCCACTTCCGGAATGTTGCCGTAGAGCACATTAAGCAGGCCGCCCACGCTCTCGTAGTCGTCGCCCTCGGGCAAGGGTAGGGGAGGTACTCGTTGGCGTCGGGGATGGCCGTGGCGGTGTTTACGCGGTATTCGGATTCTGAAATCTTCTCCACCACGGGCACTTCGTTATCGTACTCGTCCTGAATTTCGCCCACCAACTCCTCCATAATGTCCTCGATGGTGACGATGCCCGACACGCCGCCAAATTCGTCGCTCACTACCGCCATTACGATGTGCTTGCGTTGAAACTGGCGCAGTAGGCGGTTTATTTTCTTGGTTTCGGGCACGAAGTAGGCCGGGCGCATAATGCGGGCTAGCTCCAGCGGCTCACCGCGCCGGATAATGGGTAGTAAGTCTTTGACGTAGAGCACGCCCACGATATTGTCGATGTTGCCCTCATACACCGGCATGCGCGAATAGCCCTCGCTGAAAACGGTTTCCAAGATTTTGTCTTCGGGCGCGTGCACGTCGAGGGCGGCTAGCTTGGTGCGAGGCACCATAATCTGCTTCACCATCCGGTCGTTGAACTGAAAGACGTTCTCAATCAATTCGTGCTCCGAATCCTGGATTTCGCCGCTCTCCTTGCTCTGGTCGATGAGCAGGCGCAGCTCGTCGGAGGTATGGGCCTCGGTGCCGTGGCCGCCACTTTGCAGCCCCACCGCTCCTAGCAGCAGATTAGAGGCTTTCGATAAAAACCAGGTTAGCGGCAGCGAAGCAAGGTAGAAGGCGCGCAACGGTAGCACCAGCGCCAGGCTTACGGCCTCGGGCCGCTGAATAGCCAGTGCCTTCGGAAAAAGCTCGCCAAATAGCACGTGCAAAAACGTGAGGATGGTGAGGCCCCCCGCAAACGCGATGCTCTTGATAGTGGCTTCGCTCAGGGTGAGGTGCACCTTGGGCAGCAGGTCTTCGATAATCTTGGTAAATACCTCCTCGCCCACGGCACCCAGCAGCAGCGACGCTACCGTAACCCCAAACTGCGTGGCCGACAGGTAGTCGTAGAGCCGACGCAACACCTTGATAGCCTGGCCCGCGAGGCGGCTGCCTTCCTTGGCTTTCACTTCCAGCTGCGAAAGCCGCACCCGAATAAGGGAGAACTCGGCCGCAACAAAGAAGGCGTTTATTAAAATGAGGAGAAAAGTAAAGAGTAATTGGGTGCCCATGAACCGGACTAGCCACCGATACGAACCGCCGGGGTAGCCTACGTACCGCAAAAGTACGCACGTTGCAAGGGCGAGTTAGCGGCGGGCACTATAATTCAGCTATTTGGTAGCGTCTAAATGCAAAAGAGGCGCCTTCCTGGCCAGGAAAGCGCCTCTTCCAAAAAAGCTGTAGCGGAAGGACTTGAACCTCCACGAAGAAGTTAGGCAGTGGCTCCGGAAAGCCCCTGCTTTATCCCCTAGTCTTCACCCCCGAGATAGGAGGGCGTGTCTGCCAGTTTCACCACACTACAAGGTTGGGGTCGCCACGCCGTTTGCGTTTTGATGTGTCAAAGGTAAGAACGTAAAATATGTCTTTGCAAATTTTATTGAAAAAAAGGTCGAAAATTATTTAATCTTCAGTTAGGTGGGGAAAATTTTGAAAATATTTGTAAGAAGACGTACATTCGTTCTTTCTCTCCAAGTGCGCCTGCATGTCTCGCCCCTACGAATTAGACGATATTGACCGTCGTATCCTGAGCCTGCTAGTGCAGGATGCCAAATTGCCGTATTCCGAAATAGCCCGGCAGCTAGGGGTGTCGGGGGGCACTATCCATAGCCGCATGGCCCGCCTCGAAGAGCTAGGCATTGTGCGCGGCGCTACCCTCGACCTCGACCTGACTAAGGTAGGATTTGGTATTCAGGCCTTTCTGGGGATTTTCTTGTTGAAAAGCTCCTACTGCGATAGCGTAATTGCGCGCTTGCGCGGTATTCCAGAGGTTATCAGCGTGCATTTCACCACCGGCAGCTACAACCTGTTTGCCCGGCTAGCCTGCCGCGACACCCAGCATCTGCGCAACGTGCTGCACGATATGGTGCAGCAGATAGAAGGCGTGGAGCGGACCGAAACCCTGATTTCGCTGGAAGAAGTATTTAGTCGCACCGTGCAGCTCGATGAGCCAATTATGGCGGCGGGGTAGGGGAATAACTAGGGTTACAAAGCCCGCACTGACGACAAGGCGCTATTAAAAAGTTGATGTGTCGAGGTAGAAAAATAAGCGCCGGATGTGCTTGTCTTGAAACGTGAGCGTCAGCGTGTACTGTTCGTTTCTGGCTGCTTCTGTTATAGTGAGCACGTTGCGGGTCTTATACTTCCCCGCAAAAAGAACATCTTTGGTACTTGCCAAGAACGGGACGGCTTGGGCAAAGCGCGCCGCATTCGTCAGATTGCACCCGAGCAACGTAACAGTTTGACCGGAACGATAAAAGAACAGCGTGTCGCCTAGCTGATAATAGGTGACTAACTTATCCCCTGGCGTCGGAATTAGCCAATTTGGTGCCGGACTAATTTTTTTATAAAAATGCTGGTTAATAGCCTCTTTTCTCAGTAGGTAAGTTTGCTTAATAAACAAGGTAATAAGTTTATTATTAACTACTTGGGTGCCTTTAAATTCGACGCGCTGCGCGCTTGCTAACTGGTTCCAAAGCAGACCCGGCAAGAGAAAATAAGTAGTACTATTCATAAGCTAAATTATTTGATATTTCACCCGACGATAATTTATCTTACATCCAACTTACTATGCCTGTTATCCGGGTTTTTGCGACTCAATGGGTGCCGATAGGGGTGGGTTAGAGGGTGTAGCCGGTGGCGGGGTGGCCTGTTGGCCTTGCACGAGCAGGCCTACCAGTGCCTCGACCAGGCCGCCGCCCGCGCCAGTGCCCGCACTATTGGCCTGCACATCGGGCGTGATTTTTACTTGGCGGTCGCCGATTATCTGCATTAGCTGCAAGGCCGTAAACTCGCGGGTGCCGAGGCTAGCCACGCCTACCTGGTAAGCCTCGGCCTTGGCCTGGCCGATGGCGCGGATGGCTTCGGCCTCGCCCACGCCGCGCAGGCGCGTAGCCTCTGAGTCGGCGATGGCGCGCAGGCGGGTGCTTTCGGCCTCGCCCCCGGCGCGCAGCTTGGCGGCTTCGGCTTCGCCGCGCACTTTCTTCACCTGTGAGTTAGCGTTTAGCTCGGCAATATTAACGCCTTGCTCACTCTTTACCAACTCGCTCTGAATATCAGCAATGCTCGTTTCGCGCACCAGGGCCTGGCGCTGGGTTTGGGCGGCCTGCTGCACCTCGTAGGTTTTGCGCTGCTCTTCAGCCAGCTTGCGGTCGGTTTGGGTAGTCATCAACTGGGCCGGCGGCACAATGTCGCCGATGAGCGTATCCACGGCCTGCACATTATAAGCGGAGAGCGCCGTGCGAATGAACGTAGCCGCATCGCGCTGGCGCTCAGCCCGGTTGGTGAGGTAGTCGAGCACCGTATATTCCTGCGAGCTGTTGCGGAAATAGTTGCCCACAATCGGCTCCAGCACGTGGTCTACGAGGTTTTGCATCGAGCCCACCCGCGAAATAACGCGCGGCGCATCCAACGCCGCCACGTGAATAATCTGGGCCACGTCGAGGTTAAACGAGAAGCCGTCGCGCGAGCGTACTGTTATGCTGCTCAAAGAGTTGTCATAGCCATGCGCCTCGGTGCGATTAGCCCAGTTGAGCACAATGTTGGTGGTCGGCACTAGCTCCACGCGCATAATGCGGGTGTTGAGAGGTTGGCGGCCGGGGTAAAGGGGCGTTACCCAAATGCCTTTGTGGCCCACTTCCACGAGGTTTCCGTGGGTAAAATCGGCCCCGCTTACGTCCTGCGCCGGGCGGCCCACAAATGAAATCACCACGCCCACGTGGCCGATGGGAATCTCGGTCATGGGCACCTGCTCGACGCGGCAAAACCAGGGATTCAGGTTCCAGGCGCCACTCAGCAGCACCTGCTCTTGCAGGCCGCGCCGGCCCCCGGCCACCAGAAAGCGCTGGGCATCCTGAAAATTATCGTGCTTCGGGATAACGGGGCCGGCAATCTCGCCGGGCTCGATGGGCACCCCGTCGAGGGTAGTGACGATGCCCACCGCGTCGGGCACCACGCGGTACACGGCCAGCTCGTTGGGATTCATGCCCATGCTCTCGGCATTGCGCCGCGTAATAACCGTAAAGAGTGCAGTATTAATGCGATAGGTACCGGCCGTGAGAATGCCGAGCTGCCGGCCCTTCTCGCCGCCTTGCGTCAAAAACGTCCGCGCATCCTGGTAGTCGTCGCAAGCCACCACCCGGCCCAGCATGTGCGAGGGCGGAATAACGGCCCCGCCATTGGCCACAACCAGCCCAATTTCGCCCTGCGGCACCACCGTCACGGGCTCCTTACTGACCGAAAACTGCCAGGGCCACAAAAAGAAATGCCAGCCAGGTGCCAGCGTATCGGCTTGCAAGCCTGCCTCGCCTTCCAGCGCGATGAGCCGACCGGCGGCCAGACTGGTGCGCGCAAATTTTTTGGCTACAATCCCTACTTCCAACTCGCCGATAACGACGATGCCGAGCAGCGACTTGGCTAGCAGCACCAGCACCAGCAAGCCGGTGAGCACACCCAGAAACGTAAGAAATACAGGAACAGTAAGGGCTAGCAGCATAGAAAAAAGGTGAGAAAAAATGAATAGTCAGCAAGGTAAGGCGATAAAAAAAGTCCTCCCCAGACTGGCCGGGAAGGACTTTATCGCTAGCCCCGAATGGGCATTACATGGTAGTCTTGGTCGTGGTGGTTTTGGTCTTGTTAGCCTTGTAGCGCATGTCGGGCGTGCCGTCGGCCTTCATGGGGCCGGTTTGCACCGTTTTGCTCGATTTATAGCGCATATCGGGTGTGCCGTCGGCCTTCATGTGCGTAGTAGTCGAGGTCTTGCTCATGCCCGAGGGCGTGGTCATGGTGCTCGACTTGCTCATGGTGGCGCCACTCCTGGTGCTGGTCGAAGACTTGCTCATGCCCACCGGGTTGGTGCTGGAGCTCGACCTGGTAGTAGTCGTAGTACCAGGCGTTTGCATGGTTTTAGTAGTCGTCATTTTCGACGAGCTGCTCATGGCGCCGGTAGCCGGCGTAGTTTGGGCCTGGGCCGAGAGACCGCCTGCTACCAGCAGGGCGGCGAGGAAACCAAAAATACGTTTCATGGGGGTAGGTGAGAAGAAAGTGGGTGAAAGAAAACCTCTGCTGTGCTAGGCAGAAAATGTGCCGAAATATAGACGCTTTATCGCTAAAGATGAGTATTACCCGCAGGGTAAATTATGCGATAAGTATTACTTCACACCGAACCCGCGATTTTGCTGCGCAAGCGCGTAATCACTGCCTTTCCTGCCCCTGAAGCTTCCCGCCTCGTGCAGCAGCAATAATGCCGAACGGCGGCAGCCATACCAGCAACCGCCAAGAACGCTAGTCTCTGTTTGGTTAGCAAACTAAAAAGCCCCACGCTATTGCTAGCATAGGGCTTTTAGTTTTAGGCAAGGCCTGAAATATGCGAAACTTAGGCAGTCACTTGGGCCTCGAGTTTCTGAGCGAGCACGTGCTTGGGCACGGCACCCACTTGCTTATCCACAATCTGACCATTCTTGAACACCAGCAGCGTAGGAATGCTGCGGATGCCGAACTTCATGGAAGTCTGAGGGTTAGCGTCCACGTCTACCTTGCCAATGATGGCTTTGCCTTCGTATTCGCCGGCTAGCTCCTCTACCACCGGGCCTACCATGCGGCAGGGGCCGCACCATTCGGCCCAGAAGTCCACAAGTACCGGTTTATCCGAGTTGATAATCTCCTCGAAATTGGCGTCGGTTATTTCAATTGCTTTGTGCGCCATGACGCTAGGGAATATGTTAGTGAAAAAACGTCCGGCGTGTACAGCCAACGAAGCTGCAAGGTAGCGGAGTTGTGGTAAAACAAACGGGGTAAGGGAAAGTTCAGCCGGTCTTCAGGCGGTCTATATCAGCGCGCACACATCCAGCTCAAACTCGCGCATCTTCTCGATAAACGTCTTAGGCTCAATCTGAAAGCGGCGCGAAAACATATCTACGGCCAGCCGCTCGTGGGGCTCTACAAATTGTATTTCCAGGCGCTTCGAGCCCTTGGCGTGCTCGATGGCTTCCTGCAGGCGGTCAATCATGGGGCCGGTCACGGTGCGTAGGTCAAGTTTCACGCGCACGCCTTTGCTCAGCTTATCAGCTACCTGGGCTAGCGGCTCCATGTTCTTGATTTTCAGCTCCCATTGGTCCTGGGTGCCGTAGCGCAGCTCCATCTTGCCCCGGATGAACAGAGGCGGCACCTGCTCGTTGTGGTAGTTTTTGGGGTTGATGAGCGGGCCGAAGCGCGTGTAGTCGTCGCGAAACAGCGCCAGGTTGATGCTCGAATCGTAGTCTTCAATGTTGAACGAAGCCATTGGCTGGCCGCTCTTGGTGGTGCGAAACTGCACGCCCGAGATGAGACCCGCCACGTTCACATCCTTCCCTTTTTGCGCGTCGAGCTGGTCGAGCGGGCAGGTGCAGTAGGCGTCGATTTCCATGCGGTAGGTGTCGAGCGGGTGGCCCGAGAGGTAGAAGCCTACTACTTCCTTTTCGCGGCGCAGCTTCTCGGGGGCGCTCCACTCTTCCAAGTCATTGACCTTGGGCAGCGGTGCGGCCACGGCCCCGAAAGCGCTAGCCCCAAACAAGCTGTGCTGCGCCGATTCCTTGGCCGCCTGGTGCTGCTGGCCCAGCTTCATCGCCTTCTCGATAAGGTTCTGGTCGCCGGCCGGGGCGTCCATAAACTGGCGGCGATTATACTTCTCGAAGCTGTCGAAGGCACCGGCCTGGGCCAGGCTTTCCCAGGTTTTCTTGTTTACCGAACGCAGGTTCACGCGCTTAGCAAAGTCGAACACGTCGGTAAACGGCCCGCTTTTCTTGCGCTCGTCCACGAGCTCCAGTACGGCTGCTTCGCCCGCGCCCTTCACGGCGGCTAGCCCGAAGCGAATCTGGTTTTCGCGCGGTACGTTGAATTTCTGCTCGCTTTCGTTCACGTCGGGGCCGAGCACGGCCACGCCCTGCTTGCGGGCTTCCTCGATGAAGAAGGTCACCTTTTTGATGTCGCCCATGTTGTTGGTGAGCACGG
Source organism: Hymenobacter sp. BRD128 (assembly GCF_013256625.1). Taxonomy (NCBI): domain Bacteria; kingdom Pseudomonadati; phylum Bacteroidota; class Cytophagia; order Cytophagales; family Hymenobacteraceae; genus Hymenobacter; species Hymenobacter sp. BRD128. Next base: position 3,008,722 of record NZ_CP053908.1, on the reverse strand, counting down.
CGGCCATGTACTCTGCGGGGTAGTTAGCCTTCAGGTAGCCAGTCTGATACGCTACCACCGAGTAGGCGGCCGAGTGCGAGCGGTTGAAGCCGTACTCCGCAAATTTCTCCATCACGTCGAAGACTTCGTTGGCCTTCTTCGCCGGGATTTTGTGCAGCTCGCCCGCGCCCTTGATGAACTTCTCGCGCTCCATCGCCATCTTCTTCATGTCCTTCTTACCCATGGCGCGGCGCAGCAAGTCGGCGCCCCCTAGCGAGTAGCCGGCCAGAATCTGGGCCGTTTGCATAATCTGCTCCTGGTACACCATGATGCCCTGGCTGTACTCCAGGATGGGTTTTAGCAGGTCGTGCGGGTATTCCACGGGCTCGCGGCCGTGCTTGCGGTTGATGAAGTCGGGGATGAACTGCATCGGACCGGGCCGGTACAGGGCGTTCATGGCAATCAAGTCCTCGATGTTGGTCGGCTTCAAGTCCTTGAGGTACATGCGCATCCCTTCAGATTCAAACTGGAACGTGCCGATGGTGTCGCCGCGCTGGTAGAGCGCGTAGGTCTTGGGGTCGTCGAGCGGGATGTCGTCGATATCGATTTTGACGCCGTGGTTGCGCTCAATCAAATTAAGGGCATCGACAATGATAGTCAGGGTTTTGAGGCCCAGAAAGTCCATCTTCAGCATCCCGGCCGATTCAATCACCTTGCCGTCGAACTGCGTGATGAGCAGGTCCGAGTCCTTGGAGGTCGAAACGGGGATGTAGTTGGTGATATCATCTGGGGCGATGATGACGCCAGCTGCGTGAATGCCGGTGTTGCGCACCGAGCCTTCGAGGCGCTCGGCCAGGGCCAGAATCTGGCCCTTCAGGTCGCTCTGGTCGTTGCGGATGGCGGCTAGCTCCGGCACGTCGCGGAAGGCGCCGGCTAGGGTAGTACCCGGCTTTTCGGGCACGAGCTTGGCAATTTCGTTGGCGGCGGGCAGCGGCAATTCCATCGCCCTAGCCACGTCCTTGATGGACGACTTGGCGGCCATCGTACCGAAGGTGATAATCTGGGCCACCTGCGTTTTGCCGTACTTACCCACCACGTAGTCAATGACTTTCTGGCGGTTCACGTCGTCAAAGTCGATGTCGATATCGGGCATCGACACGCGCTCGGGGTTCAAAAAGCGCTCGAACAGCAGCGAGTACTTAATCGGGTCGATGTTGGTGATGCCCACGCAGTAGGCCACGGCCGAGCCGGCGGCCGAGCCCCGGCCGGGACCCACGGCCACCCCGATGTTGCGGCCGTGGTTGATGAAGTCCTGCGTGATGAGGAAGTAGCCCGCAAAGCCCATCGTCTGGATGATGCGCAACTCATAATCAAGGCGTTCTTCCACCTTGGGGGTGCGCTCGGCGTAGCGTGGGGGCTTGGTCATCGTGACCGAGCCGCTACCAGCGCCGGGGCCGAAGGCGCCCACATAAGTGAGCTCGCGCAAGAATTCGTCGGCGTTGGCGAAGGGCGCGGGAATGGGAAAGTTGGGAAGCAGGATGTCGCGCGCCAGTTTGGGCGGCGTTATCTTATCCACAATCTCGTTGGTGTTATCCACACTTTCGGGCACGTCGCTGAATAGCTCGTTCATCTGCGCCTGGCTCTTGAAGAAGAACTGGTCGTTGGCGAAGCCGAAGCGGCGGCGGCGCTGCTTGGGCGGCTTTTGCAGTTCCTCGTCGATGCGCGAAAGCATGCGCCGGGCGTTCTCGTCGTAGCCGTGGGCACCGCGCAGGTTGTCGAGGGTGTCGTAGTGCACGCGCTGGTCGGCGGTGAGCACGGTGTAGTAGTTTGTCTCGAAGTCGCCGACCGGGATGCTGCGCTCCTCGGCCGTGTTCACGCACAGCAGCAGGTCGTGGGCCGCGTAGTCGGTCTGGTCTACATAATGCGAGTCGTTGGTGCAGATAACCTTGACGTTATACTTCTTGGCGAAGCCTAGCAGCACCTGATTCACGTCTTCCTGGCTTTTGCCGGTGCCATCGAAGTTCATCAGCCCGTGCCGCTGAATCTCGATGTAGTAGTCGTCGCCAAACACATCGAGCCACCACTTCAGCAACTCCTCGGCCTTGGCCTCACTTTCGAAGAGAATGGCCTGCGGAATCTCGGCGCCGATGCAGCAGCTGGTAGCAATCAGGCCCTCGTGATACTTGAGCAGCAGCTCCTTATCGATGCGCGGAAACTTGGAGTACACGCCCTCGATGAAGCTCATCGAGCAGAGCTTGCTCAGGTTGTGGTAACCGGCCTGGTCTTTGGCTAGCAGCAGCTGGTGAAAGCGCTCGTCTTTTTCGCCCTTCTCGCGCAGAAACGTCTTCTTGTGGCGGTCGGCCACCATGTAAAACTCGCAGCCCACGATGGGTTTCACGTTGTACTTGTTGGCCTCGGCCACGAAGTTGAACGCCCCGAACATGTTGCCGTGGTCGGTGAGGGCCACCGCGGGCATGCCGTCGGCCTGCGCTTTTTTCATGAGCGCGCCGATACTGGCCTGGCCGTCAAGCAAGGAGTACTGCGTGTGAGAATGAAGGTGCGAAAAAACGGGCATGGCGACTAGGACAGTTAGAAAGTAAAGATACCACTGCCCAGGCCGGGCCAAAAGGCCGATTTTACTAATTATAAGCCGAGACGAGAGGGTATGATATGATAAGTATTTTTCCCGCTGGCCGATAAGTATTTTGACGGAATACCGAACTACTTTGCAGGCTTAGCGTTGTAACGGCTCAGTAGCGGCCCTTTTGGTTTGTCTACTAGGGCGGCATTCAGTCGCTATTCAAGCACCGGCCTCATTTGCTTGCGCTTAGCAGTCTGCCTCCGGCTGCAGACGAGAGGGGACGATACACGCCGGTGTCACTTTATGAAAGTATTAGCAGTCTCCACCGACCCGGTGTACACCCGGGCGGCTACCCCTTCGCGCTTGGCTACCTGGCTGGCCCGCTATCTGCAAGACGAGCGTGACCTGCCGTTTGCCTACCTCATCCTGAAAATATCGGCGACCATGCTGCCGCTGGCAGTACTACTGTTTGTGCCCGCCTTGCGCGGGGCGTGGTGGTGGGCCACTTTCGGGCTGTTTTTTTTCTTTAGCAATGCGCGCTTTAAAGGGCCGTTTGGATTAATGCTACACTGCACCAGTCACCGCGTGCTGTTCAAGAAGAAGCACGGCTGGCTGAACCACTACATTCCGTGGGTGCTGGGGCCGCTGTTTGGCCAAACGCCGGAGTCGTATTTCGTGCACCACATGGGCATGCACCATCCCGAAAATAATCTGCCTGATGACGAAAGCTCGACCATGTTCTATCAGCGCGATTCGCTGCGCGGGTTTCTGCGCTACCTCGGCGACTTCCTGTTTTTGGGCGTGGCCAAGCTAGCCAGCTACTTCACGCTGCGTAACAAAGCCACGCTGCGCTACCGCCTGCTGCGCGGTGAAATTCTCTACGCCGGCCTCACGTTGGCGCTGGCCTTCGTGAATCTGCCGGCTACGCTGGCCGTGTTTGTGGCGCCTTTCCTACTCTCGCGGGTTATTATGATGCTCGGCAATTGGGCACAGCACGCCTTTATCGACGCCGCCAGCCCCGAAAACTGTTACCGCAACAGCGTGACCTGCATCAACACCAGCTACAACCACAAATGCTGGAACGACGGCTACCATATTAGCCACCACCTCAAGCCGGCCCTGCACTGGACCGACCACCCGCACCACTTCCGCCAAAATCTGGCGCAGTATGCTAGCAATGAAGCCATTGTGTTCGACGGCATCCACTTCCTGCACATTTTCTTCTACCTCATGGCCAAGCGCTACGACTTGCTGGCCCGTCATTTTGTGCTGCTCGATGGTACGGCGCGCACCGAGGCCGAGGTAGTGGACCTGCTGCGCCGCCGCACCCAGCGCATCGGCCGCGAAGTGCTGGTGCCCCAACTGGTGTAAACTCCACCCCCTAGCCCCCACTCCTAAAAGGAGGGGAACGTACTCTACTAGCTTTCAAAAACTAGTGCCCTCGCTTTTGGATTGGGGCTAGGAGGTGAGATACTACGGACGCGCCGTTTGCCCTGGGCGGCGCAGGCGCCACTGGTACCAGGCTTTTGGGTGCTGCTCCAGGTAGGGTAAGAGCCAGGCTAGTACTGCTAGGGTAAGGCCGGTGCCCAGCACCGAGCCGGCGTATACATCCTCTACAAAGTGCTGGGCCAGGTACACCCGCGAGTAGGCAGTGAGCGCCGCCAGCGCCACAAAGGCGTAGCCCCAGCGCTTGTCCTTCACCAAGAGCGTAAGCAGCAGGAATACCGAAAACGCCGACGTGGAGTGTCCCGATGGGAAGCTCTTGAGCGTACCCATCACTACCCCCTCTACTACGTGCAAGGCTGGAAAGCCCGGGTTTTCGCTGAAATAGCGGAAGGGCCGGGGATGGCCCGTAAAGATGAGTTGCTTGCCGATTTGGGCGGCTAGCGAGGTCACGGCAAAGCACACGAAGCTCACCAGCGCCCAGCGGAAGCGCGCAAACAGCAGCCCCAGCGTGATAAGCACGTAGAACAGCCCGTCGCCCACGTTGGTGAAGGGCCGAAAAAACTGGTCGAAAAACGGCGTGTTGTGGCTATTTACCCAGAAAAAAGCCGTGTGCTTGGGCGTGGCCAGCAGCACGGTGCCGAGTAGCAACAGCAGCGCGGCGTAGGGAATCAAAAAGGTGCGGGTTTGCCGGAGCAGATAAAGCATAGGGAAAGTGGACTTGCCGCGCCGGAGGGGGGTAGGGACCGGGCAAAATTACCGCCGGCCAGCCGGGCGCGGGTTGGGGCCAGCCGTAACTTGCGCTTCCTAACCCGTTTTTTCCCGCTTCAGTATGCGCTACGGTCCCATTGCCCCCGAGCTGTTTGTTGAAAATCGCCGCCGCTTTCGCGAGTTGCTGCCGCCGCAGTCGCTGGCTATTTTTAACGCCAACGACATTCTGCCCACCAATGCCGACGGTACGCTGGCGCTCAAGCAAAACACCGATTTGTTTTACCTCTCGGGCGTCGACCAGGAGGAAACCATCCTCGTCATTTGCCCCGACGCGGCGCTCGAAAAGCACCGCGAAATCCTGTTTGTGCGCGAAACCTCGGAGCTGATTCTGGTGTGGGAAGGCTATAAGTTGACCAAGGAAGAAGCACGCCAGGTGTCGGGCATCCCCACCATTATGTGGGTCGACCAGTTCGAAACCGTGCTGCCGGCCCTCATGAACGAGGCCGAGTACGTGTACCTCAATTCAAACGAGCACATCCGGGCCGTGGTAGAAGTTGAAACCCGCGACGCCCGCCTCATCAAGAGCCTGCAGCGCCGCTACCCCCTGCACCAGTACCGCCGCGCTGCCAAGCTCACGCACCAGCTGCGGGCCATCAAAAGCTCCGAGGAAATCCGGCTTATGCGCCGCGCCTGCGAAATCACCGGCAATGCATTCCGGCGCCTACTGGGCTTTGTGAAGCCGGGCGTGTGGGAGTATGAGGTGGAAGCTGAGATAATGCACGAATTCATCAGGAGCGGCTCGCGCGGGCCGGCCTATACCAGCATTATCGGCAGCGGCGAAAGTGCGACCATTCTGCACTACATCTCCAACGACCGGCAGTGCCAGGACGGCGACGTGCTGCTGCTCGACTTCGGCGCCGAATACGCCAACTACGCCGCCGACCTCACGCGCAGCATCCCGGTCAGTGGCACCTACACGCCGCGCCAGCGCCAGGTGTATGAGGCCGTGCTACGGGTATTTAAATTCGCCAAAACCCAGCTCGTAGCAGGCAATGAAATCGAAGCCTATCACAAAGCCGTGGGCCAGGCGATGGAGCGGGAACTCATTGGGCTGGACCTGCTGAATGCCAGCGACGTGAAGAACCAGGACCCCGACGCGCCACTCTACAAGAAGTATTTCCCGCACGGCACCAGCCACTACCTGGGCCTCGACGTCCACGATGTCGGCTATAAATATCGCAAGTTTGAGGCGGGCATGGTGTACACCATCGAGCCGGGCATTTATATCCGCGAAGAGAAGCTAGGCATTCGTCTCGAAAACGACTTTCTCATTACGCCTAATGGCAACGAGGACCTGATGGCCGACATCCCGTTGGAGCTAGCCGACATTGAGCGCCTTATGAAGCGCTAGGCATCCTGCTCAAACAGCGCGTCGTGCTGATGGAAGAAGCATGACGCGCTGTTTCGTTGAAAATTATTGGGGCCGTCGGAACAGCAGCAAATGCTGTTGCGGCAGCGTTTCGCGCACTTCCACAAACTCCAGGCCGATGGCGGCCATCTCCTTGCGGGCCTGTTCCACAGTCATTTTGTGAATGGCCTTGATGGGCACATTCGGGTCTTCAGCCCGGTACTCGACCAGGGCTAGCCGGCCGGTGCCGGGCCGCAGGGCCTGCCGAATGGCTTGGCCCATCTCGCGCGGGTGGTCAAACTCGTGGTAGGCATCCACGATGAGCACTACATCGACGGCGCTGGCGGGCAGGTGCGGGTCGGTGGTGGTGCCGAGCACGGGCTCCACGTTGCGCAGGCCATTTCTGGTTTGGCGCTGCCTTAGCTCAGCCACCATTTCGGGCTGAATATCCACGGCCAGCACGCGGCCGCGCGGCACGAGCGGGGCTAGCCGAAACGAAAAAAAACCCGTGCCCGCCCCGATATCGGCCACCACATCGGTGGGCTTGAGGTGCAGCTCCTTAATAAGCGCATTAGTGCCTTCTTCCTGAGGGCGGTCGGCGCGCTCCAGCCAATCGGCGCCCTCGTGGCCCATTACGTGGGCAATTTGCCGGCCTTGGTAGTAGCGGCCAATGCCGTTGGGGTCGCGGGGGGGCGGCTCACGTAGCCCGCCGAATCGGGCGGGCGCGCCGTGATAGTAGTGGCCCGCAGGCTAGCCGCATTCACCACGTTCGACTCCATCGGGAGCTGGGTGCAGGCGGTAATTCCTGCTACGGTTGCCAGGCCAGCCCAAAGCACTACGGCATATCTCATAAGTAATAACGTCAGTCCAAAACCGGCTTTTGCCAGCCGCACAACAACGGCGGGAGGCCTAGCGTTCAGCCCTGGATGGCGAAGCTACGTGAGCCCCGCCGCTTGCGTGAATAAAAAAAATGCGCCAGACTCAGCCAAAACCATTTTACTAACGTAATGCGGGCACAATTCTTTCACTAACCTTTTTGCTTTTCACCTTATGCAGAACCTCACTTCTACCCTGGGCCGCCTCGCAGTGGTCCTCACCGGCGCACTGGCGCTGGGCTCGTGCAGCCGCGCCAACTATGCCTTCCTGCCCAAAGCCGACTCCTACCTCGGCACTACTGCCGCCGCGCCCAAAGCGCACTATGCGGCCCCGGTAGCCACCTCCACGGCTACGCCCGCGCAGGCAGCAGAGGCCAGCCAGGTTGCAACGCCTGAAGCGCCTGCCATTGCACCCGAGGTCACGGTAGCTACCGCGCCCAGTGCAGCCGCTACGCCCAAAACGGCTGCGAGTGCAGAGACAGAGGCAGTTGTTGCTGCTGCTCCAACTACCATGGCTACTACCCCGGTCGCCGCTCCCAAGCTCAACGTGGTGCAGCGCCTGGCACTGAACAAAGTGATGCGTAAGCTGAATAAGCAAACGCAGAAAATAAGCGCCCGCCAAGGTGATAACACAGCCTCGACAGCCCGCGGCGCGGTTAGCGGCAACCTGAAAATTGGTATTGTGCTGCTGCTGATTGGCTTGCTCGTAGGCTTGCTCAATGGCTTTATCGGGGCCATCATTGCCGTCATCGGCCTGATTTTCATTGTGCTCTGGTTGCTCGACCAGATTTAAGCTGCATCGTGAAGTTTCACCAAAAAGCCCCGGCTGCGTCTTGCAGCCGGGGCTTTTTAAGAAGCGGTAATTAATGTCTGCGCACTACATCGGGTCAACATCCACTATCAGCCGGGCCTGGCGATATTCTTTTTGGTCGCGCACTACCTCCAGCGCGGCGCAAATGGCTAGCTTGGCAGCTTTCAGCACGGTGTGTTCGCGGCTGAGCTTGATGACTATTTCCTGCAAAAAGAAATTGCGAATACGGAAAATATAAGGTGCCTCGGGCCCGAGCACCGGCCCGCGCCCCAGGCGGTCGGCCAGCTCCTGCGTGAGCAATATGGCGGCTTGCTGCGCCAGCTCCTGGTCCATGTGCTTCACCGTCAGGCGTATCATGCGGGCAAAGGGCGGGTACTCGTGCTCGCGGCGCTGGGTTATCTCGTACTCGTAAAACTCCAGGTAGTCGTTGCGGATAACCTTGTCGAAGATTACCTGCGTTGGGTCGCCGGTTTGAATGAGCACTTTGCCTTTCTTACCCTTGCGCCCGGCCCGGCCGCTCACCTGCACAAACATCTGGTAGGCGCGCTCGTGGGCCCGGTAGTCGGGGTAGTGAATGATGGCGTCGGCATTGACGATGCCCACCAGGCTCACGTTTTCAAAATCGAGGCCCTTGGTTACCATCTGGGTGCCCACGAGTACGTTGGTTTTTTGCTGCTCAAAGTCGCCGATAATCTGCTGGTAGGCGTTTTTGGCGCGCGTCGTGTCCAAGTCCATGCGCTGCACGTTGGCCTGGGGCAGCATGATTTTGAGGTCGTCTTCCAGCTTCTCGGTGCCAAAGCCTTGGGTGCGCAGCGCGCGCGAGCCGCAGGCCGGGCACTGCGTGGGCATGCCTTCGTGGTAGCCGCAGTAGTGGCAGCGCAGCTCGTGGGCGTGCTTGTGGTAGCTCAAGCTCACGGCGCAGCTCTGGCACTTAGGGATGTAGCCGCAGTCGTTGCACTCCGTGACCGGGGCATAGCCGCGTCGGTTCTGGAACAGGATAACCTGCTCCTGCTGCGCGATTTTGCTTTCCATCGCGTTCAGCAAGTCAGCCGAGAAGTGGTTGTGCATCTTCTTCTCGGCGCGCAGCTTGCGGGTGTCAATCAACTCAATCTCGGGCATGCCAGCCTCGCCAAAGCGCTTGCTCAGCGTGACGAGGCCGTAGCGGCCTAGCCGCGCCTGGTAATAAGTTTCGACGGCCGGCGTGGCCGAGCCTAGTAGCACCTTGGCACCCTGAAAGTTGCCCATCATCAGAGCCACCTCGCGGGCGTTGTAGCGCGGGGCGGGGTCATACTGCTTGTACGAGCTTTCGTGCTCCTCGTCCACGATAATCAGGCTCAGATTATCAAACGGCAGGAACACCGCCGAGCGCACGCCCACTACCACCTGGAAGCGCCCCGAGAGCACACCATTCCAGACTTCCACGCGCTCGTTGTCCGAGAATTTAGAGTGGTACACCCCTAGCCGCGAGCCAAAGACGCGCATGAGGCGGGTCACAATCTGAGCCGTGAGCGCGATTTCGGGCAGTAAGTAGAGTACTTGCCCACCACCATCCAGCGCCTGCCGGATGAGGTCAATGTAAATCTCCGTCTTGCCTGAACCCGTGACGCCGTGCAGCAGCACAATGTTTTTCTGGTCAAAAAGCGTCATTACCTCGTCGCGGGCCGTTGTTTGAGCCTCACTGAGCTGATAAGGCATCTGCGCCAGCGGGTTTTCCTCCAGCGGAAAGCGCGACACAATCTGGTCGAACTGCTCCAGCACGCCGTTCTTAATCAGCGTGTTCACGGCCGAGGCCGACAAGTGCGGCGAGCTGGTGAGGTAAGCCTTTTCGATGCCTTGGTGGTTGAGGTGCTCGTTGTGGTGCACCGGTACGCGCTGCAAGTATTTGAGTAGCACATCGACCTGCTTGGGCTTGGCAGCCAGGTCCTCAAATAGCCGCTCCACGGCGGCGGTGCTCACGTAGTGGTGGGCTAGCCGCACCTTCTTCAGCACCTTGGGCGTGTACTTATCGGAAAGCTGCTCAAACAGAAAGATGATGTCTTTTTGCATCAGCGACTTAATAACCTTGTGAAAGGAAGCGATACCTAGCAGGTCGCCCACTTCAGTAAAGGTCAGGGCCTTGCCATCCTCCGTGCGCAGGTTGTCGACGATGCGCTGCTCCTTTTCGTCGAGCGGGTAGGGGCTGCCCTCAGTGAGGTAAGCAGGATGTAGCTGAATGCGCGACTCCGAGCTGAGCTTGAGCGCGGCCGGCAGGGCGGCATTTATCACCTCGCCCAGGGTGCAGAGGTAATACTCACTTATCCAGCGAAATAGCTTGAGCTGTGGCTGGGTCACGACGGGCGCGTCGTCAATAAACTCCAGAATGTATTTGGCCTGGTAGTCCTTGGGCGGCGTTTCGTGCACGGCGGCCACGATGCAGCTGAGCGTGCGCTTGGCCCCAAACTGCACAATGACCCGGCCGCCAATTACCACGTTGTCGTTCAGCTCGAAAGGCACCCGGTAGGTATAGAGCTTAGGCAGCGGCAGCGGCAAAATCACGTCCACAAACAGCGTTACCCGGTCGGGCATCGCCGCCGGGGCGGGCGTGGGAGAGGCAAATTCAAACGTAAGCGACACGGGAAACGGCTAGGGCAGGCGAATAGTAAAGATAACCCCAACCGCCTGGAGATGGGTCGTGGCAAAGCGGCTTATTGCTCGGGCAGGGTTAGCTGCGCCAGCGCCTCGGCTACGGTGTGCACTGGCAGCTGGCAGGCGCGGTGGCGGCACACGTAAATAGTGGTGCGGTCGGTGCCGCTGCGTCCCTCCAGCAGGGGCAAATTACTGGTAGTCAAGGTGCCGGCCAGCACCTCGTTGGGTAGAAAATGCCGTCCTAGCTGCTGGCGAAACTTCTCGGCTTGTGGCCCCGCGATGGCTACTTCGGCACCGGGCCGCAGCAGTGCCACGTAGAGGCTGGCCCAGTTGGTGAGGTGCTGCGGCTCCCTCACTACTAGCGCCTGCGCCTGGGCTAGCATAGCGGCGGCCAGGCTTTGATAGTCAGTATTTTCCAGGTGCCGGCCCAGGCGCAACAGGTTGTGCGCCATCACCGAGTTGGAGCCGGGGATGACATTGTCGAACAACTCCTTTTTGCGGGCAATGAGCGGCTCGGCGCTGGCGTCGGTATAAAAGAACTGCTGCTCGGCAGGGTCAAAGAAATTATCGAGCACGTAGCTAGCCAGCGTTTTAGCCTCGTGCAGCCAGCTTTCGGTGAAGGTGGCTTCGTAGAGGCTCACATAGGCTTCAATTACCAGCGCGTAGTCTTCCAGAAAGCCGTTGATGGTGGCGCGGCCGTTTTTCCAGGTGCGGTAGAGGCGCGGCCCCTGGCGCAGGTTGGCTTGCAGAAATTCGGCATTGCGCAGGGCAAGGTCCAAGAATTCTTGCTCGCCAAAAGCACGGTACGCTGCGAGCAGGCCGCTGAGCATGAGGGCATTCCAGCCGGTCAGCACTTTGTCGTCGAGGCCCGGCCGCACGCGCTTGGCGCGCGCGGCTAGCAGCGCTTTTTGCCAGCCGTGGATGAGCTTGGCCAGCACGTGAGGCTCCAGATTATGCTCTTGTGCAAAGTCCTCGTCGGGCTGCCGCCTGTGCAGAATGTTGCGGCCGTGCTCCCAGTTGCCCACGCCGGTGCACTGGTAGTAAGCCGAGGCTAGCGGCTCCTCGTCACCCAATATTCTTTGCAATTCTTCGCGGGTCCAGACGTAGAATTTACCTTCCTCGCCTTCGCTATCGGCGTCGAGCGACGAATAGAAGCCGCCTTCCGGGTTGGTCAATTCGCGCCGCACCCAATTCGCGGTTTGAAACACGACTTCGCGGTAGAGTGGGTCTTGCGTCACCTGGAAGGCCTCGCTGTAAAGGCTGAGCAGCTGGCCGTTATCGTAGAGCATTTTCTCGAAGTGCGGTACCAGCCACTCCGCATCGACCGAGTAGCGGGCCCAGCCGCCGCCCACCTGGTCGTAGATGCCGCCCCACGCCATTTCGCGCAGCGTGCGGTTGACTTGACTAAGCACCTGCTGGCTACCCGAAATGTGATGAGCGCGCAGCAAAAAACGCCAGATGCTAGGCATCGGAAACTTAGGCGCGCGGTTGGTGCCGCCGCGCTCGCGGTCGAAGCGCTGCGCCAGATTGTAGACCAGCAGCTTGAATTCCTCGTCCGTCACGCCGGTGCTGGCTAGCTCGCCGGCCGCCCCGTATTTCTCCAGCTCGCTAGCCTGCAACACTTGGGCAAAGCGCTCGGCCGACCCATCCAGCTCGGCGCGGTGCTCGCCGGCGTAGGCCTGGGCCACGTTTTCGAGCAGCTTTACCCAGTTGGAGTGCGGAAAGTACGTGCCGCCATAAAATGGCTTGGCTGCGGGCGTGAGCAGCACGTTGAGTGGCCAGCCGCCCTGAATGCCCATTGCCTGCACCGCGTCCATGTAAATCTGGTCCACGTCGGGCCGCTCCTCGCGGTCTACCTTGATGCAAACGAAATGCTCGTTCATTACCCGCGCCACCTGCTCGTTCTCAAACGATTCGCGCTCCATCACGTGGCACCAGTGGCAGGCCGCGTAGCCAATGCTGACTAGGATGGGTTTTTGCTCAGCCTGGGCCCTGGCCAGCGCTTCGGGGCCCCACGGATACCAGTCCACGGGGTTGTGCGCGTGTTGCAGCAGGTAAGGGCTGGTTTCGTGTGCTAGCCGGTTGGCGGGCTGGGTAGGGGAGGCAGACATAGGGCAGCGGGTAGCGGGGTAAAATAAAACCCAGCCGGCAGGGCTGGGTTTTAAAAAATTAAGCGGCTGGCGCGTCGGTAGCTGGCGGCGCGGCGCGCTTAGCCGGAGTCTTTTTCGCACTAGGCTTTTTGGGCGCTGCTTTCTTCGGGCAGCTGGCTTTTTAGGGGCTGATTTGGGGGCTTTAGCCGGGCGTTGCGCCGGCGTTTCTGGTGGGGCAGGAGCGGCGGCTTCAACTGGAGCGGGCGTTGCTTCAGTACTGGCTGCCGGAGTAACAGCAGGGCTAGCCCCTGCTGCCTTTGGGCGGCCGCGGCGGGGCTTGCCAGCAGCCGTGGCGGTTGTGCCGACGGCAGAGACTGCTTCCTGTGGGGATAGCGTGGTTGCGGCAGTTGTTTCGGCGGGGCTAGCCACCATCGTATCCAGCACGGCCGGGCGCTCTAGCAAGGCGACCGGAATAAGGGGAGGCGAAATAATCGGGGCCATCGCCGGGCTTGCTTCGGTGGCCGCCTCGGCCGCTGCTTTTTCGGCCGGGGTAGGGTTGCGGTACAATTCATTGCGCCGCCCACCGCGCTTCACCAGCCCGGACTTCGCAATGACTTTCGATTTCTTGGGAGTAGGCCCCGTGCCGCGCTTGCGCACGGCGGTAGCCGGCTCGGTGGGCGCGGTCGCAACTGGTTCAGTATGCGTTGCGCCCGTGAGTGGCGGTGAAATAAGCGGGGCCTCGTTTGCAGTACCTGCTTCCAACAGGATTTCACTGGGCAATACACCGGCTATTTCCTGGGCGGCTTCCTGGGCCAGTTCTTCTGCTGCTAAGGCATCCGGGTTTTTGCCGGAAGTATCTTCCGTTTGCTCGGCAGCCAGGCGGGCGGCATGCTTGCGGGCCGTGCGCTTGGCCCCGCCCCGCGAGCGGCGCTTTTTCTTCTTGGCGGGATAAGCGGAGCTTTCTTCAGTCGGCAGTAAGATATTCTCGTCGTTGGTAAGCAACGCTTCCGCATCGGCGGCAACGGTTAAGTCGCCGATTAACGAACTATCATCAACCAGTTCAGCCGCTGGCTCAACGGCCCCAGGCTGCACAACAGAACTATTTTCCTGGCTACCGCGGCGGTCGCGGTTGGGGCGATTGTTACGGTCGTTGCGTCTGCCGCTGCGGCGATTATCATCGCGCCGTTCCGGCTGAGTTGCTGCCAGCGGGAGAGTTTCCGCAGCAGTAGCTTGCTCACTGCCAATGTCGATGCGCTCCTCGTCGTCATCGGGTTCCGCAATAGGCACGCGTACTGGCTTGGGCGGCGGCAGGGCGGCTAGCTGACGCTGCACGTCGCGCAGCTCCTGGCGCACATCTACGCCCTGGCCGCTCATGCGCTCGAGGCGCTCGGCGGTTTGGTCGAGGAAGGTGCGGTGCTCGGGCGCACCCAGGTGCAGTGGCCGGTGGCCCAGCGACTGCCGCACGGCGGCCCACTCCTTGCGGAAGCGACCAAAATCAGCGTCGAAGTAAGCCCGCGCAAACTTGTCCCAGATGTAATCCTCCGCTACTTCCGACGGGTGCAACATATCGCTGGCATAGAAGCGGTAGTCGCGCAGTTCATCCAATAGCAGCTCGTAGGCCGGGAAGTAGCTCACCCCGGGCAGCAATTCGCTCAGGTAGTGACAAGCTACGCGCAGTACCGACTTACTCACCGCGTTCAGCGATAGCGTGTCTTTAATATGACGCACTGGGCTCACGGTGAGCACAATGCGTACGTCAGGATTAAGCCGGCGTAGCGAGGCGTGGACCTCGGCTAGCCCGTTTACCATCTCATCAGCCGTCAGCAGCTCTTTTTCGAAGAGGCTGGCCGGCAGCTTGTGCAGGTTGCTCACCAACTCGCCGGTTTCGCGCAGGCGGTAGGCCCAGGCGGTGCCCAGCGTTAGCACCACCGCATCGGCGGTGCGCACGAAGTCGCCCACCCGGCGCACGGTTTCCTGAATTAGCTGCAACAGTTCGACCGGCGACTCGGCCCCCACGGTGCTGTGAAAGTCGTAGCTCTGCCAGCGGCCGCGCGCTTCTACCAGGTGCTGCTGCCAGTCCTGTTCTTCACCGGCGGCGGCGCGCAAAAGCTGCGCCAGGGCTAGCGGTTGAAACACCGTCCCGAAAGGATTGACGAGCGCATTTACTTTATTCAGCCGCAGCCGGGTGCCGATGCTGTCGGCAAAGCACGAGCCTACCGTGAGCACCCGCGCCGTGCGGGCTAGTTGCCGCTCCTGCGGCGCAATAGTTAGTTCTGTCCGAAACATGAATCGCAAAGGTAGGCCCAAAAAAAGACGCCCCACCTCGCGGCAGGGCGTCTTGCTAACGTGCTGGCGGCTAGCCCTTAGGCAGCCACTACGCGGAAGTTGATGGTGTGCTTCACTTCCTTGTGCAGGTTCAGGGTAGCGGTGTAGTCGCCGGCCGTGGTGGGCTCCTGGTCGAAGCTCAGGCGCTTGCGGTCTACGTCGATGCCCTTGTTTTTCAGCGCTTCAGCCAGTTGCAGCGTAGTTACACGGCCAAAGATTTTGCCGGTCTCACCCACTTTGGCAGGTAGGTCGAACACCTGGGCGCCAATCTGGTCAGCTACTGCCTGGGCATCAGCTTTCACCTTCTCAGCTTTGTGAGCCGCCTGGCGCACGTTCTCGGCTACAATTTTTTTGGCCGATTTATCAGCCAGAATAGCCAAACCCTGCGGCAAGAGGTAGTTGCGGCCGTAGCCGGATTTTACCGTTACGAGGTCGTTCTTGTAGCCCAGACCCTTAACGTCGTCTTTCAGAATGATTTCCATGTCTTAGGTCTATTTCAGGGCGTCAGTTACGTAGGGCATTAGGGCCAGGTGACGAGCTTTTGCTACCGCCTGAGCCACTTTGCGCTGGAATTTCAGGCTGGTGCCAGTGATGCGGCGGGGCAGCAAGCGGCCCTGCTCGTTCACAAACTTCAGTAGAAAGTTCGGGTCCTTATAGTCTACGTACTTGATACCGTTCTTCTTGAAGCGGCAGTACTTGTTGCGCGTGTCAACCGGCTTGTTGCCGTTGTCGCGGTTGTTGTTATTACGGTTATTTTGCGTAGCCATCGTGTTGCGTGCTAGAGGGTTACTGAGCTACGGCTTCGGCCGCCTGGGGCGCCTTCTGTTGGTTCATTTCGCCGTTACGACGGCGCTCGTTGTACGTCACAGCGTGCTTGTCGAGCACCGTGGTGAGGAAGCGGATTACCCGCTCGTCACGACGAAATGCCAGCTCTAGCACGTCTACGATGTTGCCTTCGCCGCTGTGATTGTAGGTCAGCGTGAAGTAATAACCGGTGGATTTCTTTTGAATCGGGTAAGCCAGCTTGCGCAAGCCCCAGGCTTCAGTAGAAATGAGGTCGGCGCTATTTTCCTTAAGCACCTGCGAGAACTTCTCGACCGTCTCTTGCACCTGGCCCTCGTTCAGCACGGGGTGAGGATGAAGACCGTCTCGTAATTTCTTACGTCCATTGACGGGGTTGATTTATGAAAGTGAAAAAAATGAATCGGGGGGCAAAGGTACTGATTTTTCGGCGCATTACCAAGGCTGTGCCTCAACAGCTTGCCGGCTTGTTTAAATTGGCTAGGGCCGCTTAAGAAAAGAATTGGCTGTTGCCGGGATTTTATACGCTTATTATGCTAGCAGAAAAAACAAAGCCATTGAAAGCAAGTTGCCCAAGCAGCCAATATCTTAGTAATACCTAGGATGCGAAAGCAGGTCGTAAAGTGAATTTAGTTTGCTTCCAAATAAGATGGAGTAACCTGAAAATGCCATTCTCACCTTTGCCGCCCACGATTCCTAGCCTACATTTGTACCCCGGAAAGGGTACGCCCGCAATCCGTTTTACCGGTTCGTTTGGATGATGAATAGCTTTCTATCACGCACCAGTTCTTGGGTGCTAGCACTATTTCTAGCCGTCGCGGCTCCGGCTTTGGCCCAGGAGACTGCCACCGTTAGCAAAAACGGCGTTACTCCCGGTGGCGCTGCTACCGCCACGCCGGCCGCCGCCGCCGCGCCCGCTGGTGCACAAGGTGCCGGTGGCGGCGACGCCGCCGCAATTGCCGCTGGCGACGCACTTTTCAAAAACAACTGCGCCCAGTGCCACGCAGTTAACGACAAAGTAGTTGGTCCGGCACTGGGTGGCATCAGCAAACGCCGCCCCATTTCCTGGATTATTCCGTGGGTACACAATTCGTCGAAAGTTATTGCTAGCGGCGACGAGTATGCCGTGAAGCTATATAACGACAACGGCAAGCAGCAAATGCCCGCTTTCCCGCAGCTGTCGGATAAGGAGATTACGAGCATTGTGGCTTGGGTTACCTCGCAGGAAGGTGGTGCTACAGCAGGCACCGGCGGTGTTACCGCCGGCAATGCTGCTGCTGCCGATGGTCAAACCGGGGGTGCTGCGGCCGGCGCAGCGGCCGGTGGTTACACCGACATTCTACTCATCGTACTGGTAGTGGTGCTGATTGTGCTGGTGGTAACCCTGGCCATCATCGCTAACCTGATGAAGGACGTGCTGCAAGGCCGTAAAGACCTTGATGGCCGCGACGTAGAGGTGCTGAACCAGCGCTTTGACTGGACCAAGCTCTACTACTCGCCGGTGTTGCGCGGTATCGTGGGTACGGTGTTCGCCCTAGTGCTCCTCTACGAAGGTGTACAAAGTGTAATGGCAGTGGGCCTGACCCAGGGCTACCAGCCAACCCAGCCGATTGCGTTCTCGCACAAAATTCACGCTGGCGAAAATCAGATTAATTGCGCCTACTGCCACACTTCGGTATACAAGGGTAAGTCGGCGAACATTCCTTCGGCAAACATCTGCATGAACTGCCACTCGCAGATTAAGACGGAGTCGCCGGAAATCAAGAAAATCTACCGGGCTATCGAGCGTAAGCAACCCATCCAGTGGGTGCGCGTGCACAACCTACCCGACCTTGCTTACTTCAACCACTCGCAGCACACGCAAGTCGGTGGCATTCAGTGCCAGACCTGCCACGGCCCCATCCAGAACATGGAAGTGGTATACCAATATTCAGCCCTCACGATGGGCTGGTGCATCAACTGCCACCGCGAGACGCCGCTCAACACGAAAGGCAACGCCTATTACGACAACCTCGTGAAACTGCACGACAAGTCGAACAACGCCGTGCCCTTCACCGTGTCGTCGAACGGCGGTACCGAGTGCTCGAAGTGCCACTACTAATATTTTCCTAGCTAAGCTTTTATAAAGACATGAGTTGAGTGCCGGGCGCGGCTAGCCCCTCGCGGCAGCCGCCCCGGCCCTTGCCTCACTGCGAATGTCTCACACCTGATAAAATGAAATACTGGAAGGGAATTGAAGAGCTGGATAACTCACCGGAGTTCGCGAAGAACGCCTTCGCCGAGTTTCCCGACTTTTTGCCGGTAAAAGAAGGGCGTGCTGGTAGCCCCGACGACTCGTCGGTAGCGCCGCGCCGCGACTTCTTGAAGCTTATGGGTTTTGGCGTAGCCGCTGCTACCCTAGCCGCCTGCGAAACGCCGGTGCACAAGGCAATCCCTTACCTCAACAAGCCGGAAGAAATCGACCCCACGATTTCCAACTTCTACGCTTCCACTTATTTCACTGGTTCGGACTACAATGCCGTACTAGTGAAAAACCGCGATGGCCGGCCGATTAAGCTGGAAGGCAACCCCGAGTCGCCCGTTACGCGCGGTGGCCTTTCGGCCCGCGCCCAGGCAGCCGTGCTCAATCTTTACGATGGTGCTCGCCTACAGCACTTTATGGCGAAGGGCAAGCAGGTGGACTTCGATGAGTTAGACCGCGCTGTGCGCGCCGGCCTAGCCAGCGGCAACGGCAAAACAGTTTTGGTTTCGCCCACCATTATCAGCCCCAGCACCAAGCGGGCCATCGCGGCCCTAGCCGGCCGCGCTCATAATTTTGAGCACGTCATGTACGACGTGAACTCGGCTTCGGGCTTGCTGCAAGCCAACGGTGGTGTATTGCCGGCTTATGATTTCAGCCGCGCCAACGTTATTGTGAGCCTCGGGGCTGACTTTTTGGGTACCTGGATTTCGCCGGTTGAGTATTCGCGCCAGTACGTGACCAACCGGAAGGTGAGCACCGATAAGCGCACTATGTCGCGCCATTTCCAATTCGAGACGGCCCTGTCGCTCACCGGCTCCAACGCCGATGTGCGCGTACCGGTGAAGCCCTCGGAAATGGGAGCCGCGGCGCTAGCCCTCTACAATGCAGTAGCTGGCGGCGGCTCAACGGCTGGCCTTTCGGCCGCTGCGCAGAAGCAAGTGGCTCAGGCTGCGAAAGAGTTGCAGGCTAACCGTGGAGCCTCGCTGGTAGTAGCAGGCTCGAACGACCCGGCTATTCAGACGGTAGTTGCTGCCCTCAATCAGTCGCTGGGCAATGTGGGTACAACGCTGAATCTCACATCGCCGTCGTTTGTCCGCCAAGGCGAAGATGCCCGCATGACGCAGTTCATCAGCGACCTGAAGAGCGGTGCTGTAGGAACAGTGATTTTTTACCACGCTAACCCCGTTTTCAACCACCCACGCGGTGCCGAAATCGAAGAAGCGCTGAAAAATAATAAGGCTGCGCTAACCGTTTCGCTCAACGACCGCCTTGATGAAACCGGCTCACTTTGTCAATACCAGGCGCCCGACCACCACTGGCTGGAGTCGTGGAACGACTACGAACCCAAGCGCGGCTCGCTGAGCCTAGCGCAGCCGGCTATTACGCCACTCTTCAAAACTCGTCAGGCCCAGGAGACCTTCCTGCGCTGGGCCGGCTCGAACGAGTCGTACTACAACTTCTTGAAAGACGGCTGGCGCACGGTACTGGGAGCTAACAATGGCTTCCAGGCCGCCTGGGACAAAGTTGTTCATGACGGTGTAGCCACTGGCTCAGCATTGACTACCACTGCTTTCGGCACTCCGGCGCTCAGCATTGCGGATGCCACCGGCCGCCTGGGTGGCGGTGCCAAAGCGGGTATTGAAGCGGTACTGTATGAGAAAGTTGGTATTGGTGAGGGTGGGGTAGAGGCTAATAATCCCTTCCTGCACGAGCTGCCCGACCCCATCTCGAAAGCTACCTGGGGCAACTACGTAGCCGTGCCACGCAAGATGGCTGAAGAGCAGAAGTGGCAGCAAGGCGACGTACTAAAAGTGACTGCTGGTGGCAAAAGCATCGAGGTTCCGGTGCTCGTGCAGCCCGGCCAGGCCGATGGCACGGTAAGTATCGCTGTTGGCTACGGCCGCACCAAAGCCGGTAAAGTAGGTGACACGGTAGGCGCCAATGCTTTCCCGCTAGCTCAGTCTACTCCCAACGGGGTGCTGTACTATAATACCGTTACGCTGGAGAAAACGGGGGCTACGAGCCCCATCGCCCAGACCCAGACGCACCACACTATCATGGACCGCCATGAGGTAGTGCAGGAAAATACCTTAGCCAAGTACCGCGAAAACCCCAAAGAGGTAACGGAGTACGAGCGCATTGCTACGCCCGAGGGCCTGGAGAAGCCCAACAAGGTTTCGCTGTGGCAGGACTACCAGTACAATGACCACCACTGGGGTATGGCCATCGACCTCAACTCGTGCATCGGCTGCGGCTCGTGCGTGATTGGGTGCCAGACTGAGAACAACATTGCCGTAGTGGGTAAGCAGCAGGTTATCAACCGCCGCGAGATGCATTGGATGCGCATCGACCGCTACTATAGCTCGGACCACCACGAGGACGAGTTTGAGAAAGAAGGTAAGCTGAAAACCTACAAAGCAATGGAAGACCCTTCGGACAATCCGCAGGTGATTTTCCAGCCCATGATGTGCCAGCACTGCAACCACGCGCCCTGCGAAACAGTGTGCCCCGTGCTAGCTACTACCCATAGCTCGGAAGGTCTGAACCAGATGACCTACAACCGTTGCGTAGGTACCCGCTACTGCGCCAACAACTGCCCGTATAAAGTGCGTCGCTTCAACTGGTTCTCGTACTACTCCAACGAGAAGTTTGAGGATGTAAACGGCCACATGTTCACCGACCTCGGCCGCATGGTGCTGAATCCTGACGTAACGGTGCGGGCCCGCGGTGTAATGGAGAAGTGCTCGATGTGCGTGCAGCGTATTCAGCTCGGCAAGCTCGAAGCCAAGAAGCAGAAGCGTCGCCCGAAAGATGGCGAAATCGTAACTGCCTGCGCTCAGTCGTGCCCCACCGAGGCTATCCTCTTTGGCGACATGCGCGACCCGGCTAGCCGCATCAGCCAGCTGCTGCGTCGCGAAGACGGCGAGCGGGCTTTCCACGTGCTCGATTCCATCAACGTGCAGCCCAACATTACGTACCTGACCAAAATCCGCAACGGCGCGGCCGAGTTCTTCCCGGCCGAAGAGAAAGAAAACGCCTAAGCTGCCAATTGCCCGCTAAGTAAGAGTTAAGTCACTAATATTCATTCACTATGCAGTACGTATCACCAGTACGTGAACCGCTCGTAACGAGTGGTAAGACGTACCACGATGTCACGCAGGATATCTGCTATCAGGTAGAAGCTGCGCCAAACATCCGCTGGATGGGTGCCCTGGGCGTAGCGCTCATTGGCCTAGCGATATTCTTCTACTCGGTATACCGCACGTTGTGGTACGGCATCGGCGAGTGGGGTCTCAATAAAACCATCGGCTGGGCCTGGGACATCACCAACTTCGTGTGGTGGGTAGGTATCGGCCACGCCGGCACGCTGATTTCGGCCGTACTGCTGCTGTTCCGTCAGAAGTGGCGGTCGTCCATCAACCGCGCGGCGGAAGCCATGACGATTTTCGCCGTAATCTGCGCTGCCATGTTCCCAGTGCTGCACATGGGCCGTCCGTGGCTAGCCTTTTACGTATTCCCGCTACAAAACACGCTGGGTTCGCTCTGGGCTAACTTTAACTCGCCGCTGCTGTGGGACGTGTTCGCCATCTCCACTTACTTCACGGTATCGCTGGTATTCTGGTACACGGGCCTGGTGCCCGACTTCGCTACCATCCGCGACCGTGCGAAGGGCAAAATCGCTAAAGTGAGCTACTCGCTGCTCAGCATGGGCTGGACGGGTTCGGCCAAGCACTGGTCGCGCTACGAAACAGTATCATTGATTCTGGCTGGTGTTTCGACCCCGCTGGTGCTTTCAGTGCATACCATCGTATCGATGGACTTTGCTACCTCGGTGGTGCCGGGTTGGCACACTACCATCTTTCCGCCCTATTTCGTGGCTGGCGCTATCTTCTCGGGCTTCGCCATGGTACTGACGCTGATGCTCATTACCCGCGTGGTGTTCAAGCTAGAAGACTACATCACCCTCGAACACATCGCCCTCATGAACAAAATCATGATGGTTACGGGCTCTATTGTGGGCGTAGCTTACATTACCGAGTTCTTCATCGCCTGGTACTCGCAGGTTGAATATGAAAGTTACTGCTTTATTAACCGCGCGACCGGTCCCTACTGGTGGGCTTACCTAAGCATGATGAGCTGCAACGTGCTCTCGCCGCAGTTTGTATGGATTCGTCGTATCCGCTACAGCATCACCATGACGTTCATTTTGTCCATCATTGTGAATATCGGGATGTGGTTCGAGCGCTTCGTAATTATTGTGTCATCGCTGCACCGCGATTACCTGCCTTCTTCGTGGGCAATGTTCTCCCCAACCCGCATTGACGTAGGGGTGTACGTGGGTACTATCGGCCTGTTCTTCACGCTATTCCTGCTCTTTGCCAAATTTTTCCCGGTAATCAACATGGCTGAAGTAAAGACCATCCTGAAGTACACGGTGAACGATGGCCCGACTTACGGCGGTAGTAATGATGGCAGCCGCACTCCCGGTCATCATGCCTCGCCTGCTCCTTATTCTACGCCCGGCGTACCGGCTTCGGCACCCGTAAACTACGATAAGCAAAATGACTAGCCCTGCCGTTACCGCCGCCGCGCCGGTGACTACTGCGCACACCGCTTCGGCCACGCACAGCTCGACCAAGCGCTTTGCCCTCGGCATCTTCGATGATGAAGATGTACTGCTCCACGCCATCGATAACATTCGGGGTGCTGGCGTAAAGATTTACGATGTGTTTTCGCCTTATCCTGTACACGGCATTGACGATGCGCTGGGTATCGAGCGCTCGCGCTTGCCGATTGCCGCCTTCTTTTACGGCATGTGCGGGCTAGCCTTCGCACTCTGGCTTCAGATTTATACCCTGGGCTTCGACTGGCCGATGATTATCGGTGGCAAGCCCGCTATCGCGCTACCTGCTTTCATCCCGGTTAGCTTCGAATTGACGGTATTCTTTACCTGCCACGGTATGGTAATTACTTTCTATACTATTTCCAAACTGTACCCCCGCTTCAAAACGCCGGTGCTGGATGTACGCTCGACCGACGATAAGTTTGTCGTGGCCATCGAACTAGATGAGAACAGCTCCCAAATGCCTAAGTTGACCCAGTTGCTCCGCGAAAACGGGGCTAGCGAAGTCAATCAAAAGGAAATGACCAAATTCTAATGATGTCGCCTTCCCTCAAATACGGGCTGTCCGCGGCCTCGCTAGCCCTGAGCCTTGGCGTGGCATCGTGCTCACCCGACCCCAACAGCCCTGGCGTAGAATATGCGCCGGAAATGTACGAGTCGATTCCTTACGAGCCGCTGCGCCAAATCAGCTTCAACAAAATTAATTCGTTTGGTATCAATCAGCGCACTCCGGCGGCTGGTACAGTACCGCGTGGCAAGCTGGCCTATTTCGACCACATCCCCAAGGATAGTGTCGGCATTGCCGAGCGTACGCTGCGCAATCCCTACGCCTACACTAAGGCTAATATCGAAGAAGGCCAAGTGTTATTCTCGCGCTATTGCCAGCACTGCCACGGTGAAAAAGGCGATGGCCAGGGGCCAGTTGGTATGAAGTATAAAGGTGTACCTAACTACTCGACCGGCGCCTATAAAACGATGAACGATGGTCACATCTACCACGTCATCGAATGGGGTAAAAACCGCATGATGCCGCACGGCTCGCAGGTAAACCCCGAGGAACGTTGGAAAATTGCGATGTACGTGCACGTACTGCAACTAAACAACGACCCGGCTGACCTTTCGAAGATTATAAAAGTTAATGCTCCTGTTGAAGCTACCAGCGCTTCGGAGGGTAACGCCTCGGCTATGACTGATGGCACCAACCAACAAGCCGAAGGCAAGGCTAACTCGCGTACCGGCTCTGCAACGCCCGGCCAGGGCACTAAAGGCCGTAATGGCAAGATGAACTAACTGACCTATGGCAACTCTGACTCATCATCACGAACCCGCCGCCGTTGAGCAGCTAGTACATAGTCCCAAGGCTCAGCGGACATTTATGACCCTTATCGGTGCTGGGGTACTGATATTGATAATTGGCATTATAGCTGCCCTCATGCACTGGGGCGAACATCATGAGGTGGCTACCCAAGTGCATGCCGCTCACGATGCCGACGCTCATGAAGGCCACTCCGTATTAGTACGACGCATTATTGTAAGCCTTTGGCACAGTAACGTGTTTTTCATTGGGGTTTCGGTGGTTGGTACGGTGTTTATGGCCATTCAATACGTGGCCTACGCCGGTTGGTCAGTTGTAGTAAAGCGTATCAACGAAGCCCTTAGCGCTTGGCTCATTCCTGGTGGTGTATTGCTGGTTGTCCTCTTCGTTATTGGCCGCCACGATATCTTCCACTGGACGCATGATGGCATCATGACCAAAGGCTCGGCCAACTACGACAAGATTGTTGCTGGCAAGTCGGGCTTTCTCACGTTCGGTTTCTACCTCGTGCGGATGATTTCCTACTTGGTTATCTGGGCCGTGTTCTCCTGGCGTCTGCGTCAGCTATCGCTAGCTGAAGACCTAAATGGCGGTACGAGCTACTTCCACTCTAGTATTACTACAGCGGCGCTCTTCTTGGTTCTTTTCGCCGTTACCTCTTCGATGTCGGCTTGGGACTGGGTTATGTCGGTCGATGTACATTGGTTCAGTACTATGTTCGGCTGGTATGTATTCGCCTCGTGGTGGGTATCGGGCATTGCCGCTACTACGCTGATTGCCATCTTTCTGAAGCAAGCCGGCTACCTGCGTTTTATGAATGCTAACCACTTCCACGACCTGGGTAAACTGATGTTTGGCTTTAGCATTTTCTGGACTTACGTGTGGTTTGCACAGTTTATGCTGATTTGGTATGCCAACCTTCCTGAAGAGGCAGTGTATTTCAACCAGCGGTTAGGGGGCTTCGAAGGACGCTATACGTGGATGTTCTACGCTAACCTCGTTGTCAACTTTGCCTTCCCCTTCCTGGCGCTGATGACCCGCGATGCCAAGCGGCAAATGATTATTATGAAAATCGTTTGCATCGCTATCCTCGTTGGCCACTGGTCCGACTTTTATTTAATGATAATGCCGGGCACTATGAAGGGCGATAACGGGTTTCTAATTGAAATTGGTATCGCGCTGATTTTCTTGGGTGCCTTCCTGATTCTGGTGACTCGTCGCTTGGCCGAGGCCTCACTGGTTCCGGTCAATCACCCCTTCGTTGAAGAAAGCGTTCACCACACCACCTAATTCAAGAGCTTAGATTTTTAGAACTTAGGGCTAGGCAAGCGGTTGCTTACCAGCGCTAGGCTCTAAGTTCAGAATTCTACCTTCTATCCAATGACTTCTTTAACTATTCTGCTAGTTCTGGTGCTACTGCTGGTCGTATTTGGCCTGCTGTTCCGCCTCCAGATACTAACGGCTATTTTCTCTGGCTCCTACGTGCGGCAAATTGGCACTAGCAACCGTGTTAATGCGATATTGATGCTCGTGTTCATGGTGTTTGGTGGAGCAGCTTTCTTTTGGTCATTTGCTGATAATTTCAGCAAGATGAACCCGCCTATTGCCTCCATTCACGGCCACGCTATGGAGCGCATGTTTTGGACGACAATGACCGTTATCGGTATTGCTTTCGTTATCACCCAAGCGCTGCTGTTTATTTATTCTTATAAGTATCAGCATAAAGAAGGCCGTCGGGCTTACTTCTTCTCGCATAACAATAAGATTGAGGTCATCTGGACGATTATCCCGGCTATCGTGATGGCCGCGTTGATTTTCGCTGGTTGGAAAGCTTGGACGCGTATCACCGGTCCCGCTCCTAAAGACGCTATTGTACTTGAGGTTATGGGCAAGCAGTTCAACTGGCTTGTGCGTTACCCTGGCCGCGATATGAAGTTGGGGGTTGTGAACTACCGCCTCATTGATGCTTCCAACGAGTTTGGTTTTGACCTGAGTGACAAAGCCTCGATGGACGATTTTACGGCCTCGGAAATTCACGTACCAAAGGGGCACCCAGTGCTTATCAAGATTCGCTCACGCGACGTATTGCACGCCGTATATATGCCCCACTTTCGCGTGCAGATGTATGCAGTACCTGGGATGCCGACCCGCTTCTGGTTTACGCCTACCACCACGACTGACGAGATGCGTGCTAAGCTAGGCAATCCTAAGTTCAACTACGAATTGGCCTGCAATCAGATATGCGGCAAAGGTCATTTCGCTATGAAGCTGAATATCGTGGTGGACGAACCGGATGATTACGTAGCATGGTTCGCAGCTCAGAGCCCCGTATCTAAAAACGCTGACCTTATGGCTTCTTACAAGCAGATGAGTCAGCAGACGGGTTTGGGCAAAGGTGGCAGCCAGGGTGCTAAAGCTGACGCAATCGAAGAAGCTGGCGAAACGCCTGCTCCTTTGGCTGCACAGGCTTCGATGTAAGAGTTAAATTTTCAGAAGTTTTATTCCGACTTATGGCTACTAATCTCCCGGTTTCCGCGCAGTCGCAGGGTGGGGTGGGTACCGCGCCGGTGCCCCACACCGAGCACGACGACCACTTGCACGACCACGAGCACCATGACCAGCATTGGCTGTGGAAATACGTTTTCAGCCAAGACCATAAAATGATTGCCCGGCAATTCCTCATTACGGGGATGTTTTGGGCTATCATTGGTGGGGTGCTGTCCAGCCTGTTCCGCTTACAGTTAGGCTGGCCCGAGGCTACCCTCGATTGGCTTCAGCCCTTGCTGGGAAAGTGGATTGAAGGTGGTAAACTAAATCCCGAATTCTACTTGGCCCTAGTAACAATGCACGGCACTATTATGGTGTTCTTCGTGCTTACAGCTGGCTTGTCAGGTACGTTCTCCAACTTTCTGATTCCGCTGCAAGTAGGTGCCCGCGATATGGCGTCGGGCTTTATGAATATGCTCTCGTACTGGTTCTTTTTCCTGTCGAGTGTTGTCATGTTCACCTCGTTGTTCTTGGAAACTGGCCCTGCCGCAGCTGGCTGGACAATTTACCCGCCCTTGAGCGCTCTGCCGCAAGCTATTCCCGGCTCGGGCACTGGCATGACGATGTGGCTGGTTAGCATGGTGTTCTTCATCGTGTCGCAGTTACTGGGAGGCGTGAACTACGTGACGACGGTTATCAACCTACGAACCCGTGGTATGAGTATGAGCAAGTTGCCGCTCACTATTTGGGCGTTCTTCCTCACGGCTATTCTGGGTATTCTATCTTTCCCAGTATTGTTCTCAGCAGCGTTGCTTCTAGTATTTGACCGCTCGTTCGGCACTTCGTTCTTCTTGTCGGATATCTATATCGCCGGCCAAGCCTTGCACAATCAGGGCGGCTCGCCCGTACTATTCCAACACTTGTTCTGGTTCCTGGGCCATCCTGAAGTATACATCGTAATTATGCCCGCAATGGGCATGGTGTCAGAAATTTTGGCTACTAATGCCCGTAAGCCAATTTTTGGTTACCGCGCCATGATTGGCTCGCTGATTGGTATTTCGCTGCTGTCGTTTGTGGTGTGGGCTCACCATATGTTCGTAACGGGCATGAACCCTTTCCTAGGTTCGGTCTTCATGTTCCTAACGTTGATTATCGCGGTGCCATCGGGTGTGAAGGTATTCAACTGGCTGGCTACTCTGTGGCGCGGTAATATCCGCTTCACGGCCGCCATGCTTTTTGCCATCGGCTTTGTATCGCTGTTCATCTCGGGTGGTCTGACGGGTATTATCCTGGGTAACGCTACCCTCGATATTCAGATGCACAATACGTACTTTGTAGTAGCTCACTTCCATTTGGTAATGGGTTCGTCGGCCTTCTTTGGTTTGTTTGCCGGGGTGTACCACTGGTTCCCTAAGATGTTCGGCCGCATGATGGATGAGAAGCTCGGCTATATTCACTTTTGGCTGACTTTTCTAGGTGTTTACTTGGTGTTCATGCCGATGCACTACGTAGGTATCGCTGGCTTCCCCCGCCGCTACTACTCGTGGACTGGTTTTGACGCCTTCTCACAGTTTGCTGACCTGAATAAGTTTATTTCGGTGGCTGCTATCCTAGCATTTTTCGCCCAGTTTATCTTCATTTTCAATTTCTTCTACAGCATTTTCCGCGGTCGCCGCGCTACGGAAAACCCCTGGAATTCAACCACATTGGAATGGACTACGCCCATCGAGCCCGGTCACGGCAACTGGCCCGGTGAGATTCCGGCCGTGTACCGCTGGCCCTACGACTACAGTAAGCCGGGCGCTGAAGCGGATTTCATTCCGCAAAACGTGCCCTACTCACAAACGCCTTCTTCTAACTTGCCTTACGAGCGCGAACTGGCCGAGTAGTTATTAAAAGTCACTTTGCCTGAACGGGCCGCCGCACCACGGCGGCCCGTTTTTTTTACTGATTACTAACGCAAATTCTACCGAAGTTGCTGGATTTTGTATTCGGCTTTAGGTGTTAACTCAAAAAATGGGCGTTATGCAAAAAGTTGGATTTGTAGGGCGTTTCCGCTTTTGGAGCGTTTTGACCGTAGCAAGTATTTACCTGTTGATTTTGGTTGGGGGCATCGTGCGGGCTACCGGCTCGGGCATGGGCTGTCCCGACTGGCCCAAGTGTTTCGGGCAATGGGTGCCGCCTACCGAGGCTAGCCAACTGCCCGCCAACTATAAGCAGGTATATACCGCGCAGCGCGTAGCTAAGAACCAAAAGCTGGCCCGCACGCTGGCTAGCCTGGGTTTCCGGCAGGTAGCAGGGGAAATATTCGCGCACCCCACGCAGTACATCGAAACCGATTTTAATGCCACTAAAACTTGGATTGAATACCTCAATCGACTCCTGGGGGCACTTATCGGCATCTTCGTTTTTGTGACGGCACTGGTGGCGTGGCCCTACTGGCGGCGCGACCGGCCGGTGTTCTGGCTGGCGGTGGCTAGCTGGCTGCTCACTGGCTTCCAAGGCTGGCTAGGGTCGCTGGTTGTCTCCACCAATTTGTTACCCGTGATGGTAACGATTCATATGGGCCTGGCGCTCCTCATTGTGGCGCTGCTGCTTTACGCCGCCCACCGGGCACGCTGGGCCAGAGTGGAGAACGAATTAAACCAACAACTGGAACTTGAAACCCTGGGCGGCCAGGACGACGAAGAAATAGCCACTGCTACTGGCCTGCGCTGGCTACTATGGCTAGCCCTGGCACTCACTTTTACTCAGATTATTATCGGCACGCAGGTGCGGGAGCAGATTGACCAGATTGCCTCGGCGGCGGGCTATGCGCAGCGCGACACCTGGGTTGACAAACTGGGTAGCGTATTTGAGGCGCACCGCACCCTATCGGCCCTAGTGGTACTGGCCAACGTGTATGTAGGCTACCAGGTGTGGCAGCTGGCGGTGCCGGTGCTGCGGCGGCTCGTGGTGGCCACCTGGGTGGTGCTGGGGCTGGAAATGGTAGCCGGCATCACGCTCGCCTATTTTGCGCTGCCGGCTTTTGTGCAGCCCATACACCTCACGCTGGCTACGCTGCTTTTTGGCACGCAGTTTTTGACGCTGCTAGCCTTGCGGCGGTTGGCTCGGCTAGGAGCGTTGCCGGCTACCCCAATGCTGCAAGCAGCCCAATAATACTCGCGCTAGCCCCGGTCGGGCGTACCTTTGCGGCAGCAATTCTCCCAGGTTAATGACGAAGGCCCGCGCCTATTTTCAGCTGCTCAAGTTCCGGCTTTCCTTCACGGTGGCATTTTCCAGCGCGCTGGGTTACCTGCTGGGCTTGGCCGCGCCGAACTGGGGCAAGGCGCTACTAGTGCTGCTAGGGGGCCTGCTCGTCACCGGGGCAGCCAACATCATCAACCAGGTTTTCGAGAAAGACCTCGACAAGCTGATGAAGCGCACCGAGAACCGGCCCTTGCCCACCGGTCGCATCTCACCTGGTGAAGCTTGGATATTCTGCGTGTTGCTGGCAGTAGCAGGATTAGCCTTGCTAGCCTATTACTTCAACCCGCTGACGGCGGCCTTGTCGTTGCTCTCGCTCATTCTCTACGGCTTCATTTACACGCCCCTCAAGACCGTTTCGCCGGTGTGCGTGGCGGTGGGCGCCATTCCGGGCGGGCTGCCGCCGCTCATTGGCTGGGTAGCGGCCACGGGTCATTTGGGCGAGGCGGCGTGGGTGCTGTTTGGTATTCAGTTTATGTGGCAGTTTCCGCACTTCTGGGCCATTGCCTGGGTGGCCGACGACGACTACAAGCGGGCCGGCTTTAAGATGCTACCCTCACCCGGCGAGCGCGACCTGCGCACGGCTTTCCAGATAATGACCTATACCGTGCTGCTCATCCCGGTGTCGCTGCTGCCGTTGGTGCTGGGCATCTCGGGGCGCGTGTCGGCGGGCGTGGCGCTGGTGTGCGGCGTGCTCTTCGTGCTGCTCACGGTGCGGCTCATGCGCACCCAGGACCGCAAGGCGGCGCTCAGTATCATGTTTGCCTCGTTTCTCTATTTGCCCATCGTACAAATCGCGCTGCTTTTAGACAAAGTTTGAGTAATAAATGGGCAGTTTGTTGTTGTCAATTACGAAGCTGCCAACGGACAACGGCCCTAGCTGACTACCGATACTAACCTGCTAACTTTTTCGATATGAATACTTCCGAAGCCGTTTTGGCCGACAAGGAGTTGGGCCTGGGCTGGCACCCCAAGCGCGTGCTGCTCGTGCTCTTGATTTTCAGCATCGTGATGATGTTTGCCGCCTTTACCAGCGGCTACATCGTGCGGCGCGACGAAGGCAACTGGCGCGAGTTCGACCTACCCATGAGCCTGCTGTTCAACTCCATTGTGATTGCCCTGAGCAGTGCGACGATGCAGTTTGCCTATTACTCGGCCAAGCACGATGAAATTAAGCGGGCTAACCTGAGCCTGTTGCTCACAATGGTGCTTGGCGTAGTGTTCCTGTTTGGGCAGGTGCACGCCTGGGGCGACCTCGTGGCGGGCCACACCTTCTTCGGCGGGGCCGATGCCAACCCTTCCGGCTCCTTCGTGTACGTATTGATGGGCGTGCATGCTTTCCACCTTATTACGGGCCTCATTTTCGTGGCCGTGGTTTTGAAGCGCAGCCTTAAGTATCAGGTACATTCGCGGGCAATGCTCTCGATTGGCAATGCCACGCTTTACTGGCACTTCCTTGGTGGGCTTTGGCTGTACCTGTATTTGTTCCTACTTTTGAACCACTAAACGGGATTTTGGCGTAAAGCCCGCCTGTCCATCTGTTGTCCGTTATGGCCCAATCTACCACTTTGCAGCCCCACGCTGCCCCCGCCGCCTACGCCGATGCCCCGCGCACCGGCACCTGGGACGGCGGCAACGAACCCTTCAAGGCGAGCTACGGCAAGCTGATGATGTGGTTTTTCCTGCTCTCGGATGCTTTCACCTTTGGCGCATTCCTGACTGCCTATGGCCTCATCCGCCACAAGCACGGCGTATTCAATGGCCAGGCCAAGGACTTCTTCTTTAGCACGGCGCATTGGCCCATTCCGGAGAAGGTATTCAACGCTTTCCCTGGCATGCACGGCACCGACTTGCCGCTAGCCTTCGTGGCGTTGATGACGATGATTCTCATCTTCAGCTCCGTGACGATGGTA
Source organism: Hymenobacter sp. BRD128 (assembly GCF_013256625.1). Classification (NCBI taxonomy): domain Bacteria; kingdom Pseudomonadati; phylum Bacteroidota; class Cytophagia; order Cytophagales; family Hymenobacteraceae; genus Hymenobacter; species Hymenobacter sp. BRD128. Next base: position 2,977,246 of record NZ_CP053908.1, on the reverse strand, counting down.
CTGGCCGTAGAAGCCGGCCACCGCATGGATAAGGCCGATGTGCAGAAATGGCTGCTCTGGACTATTCTCTTCGGCACCATGTTCCTCAGCAGCCAGGCCTGGGAGTGGAGCCACTTCATCGGCGGCCACGAAGAAGGCACGCGCATGGCTGATGGTACCATCTTCCACGGCGCCAACCTAGCGATGAATCAGTACGGTCCGCCGCTGTTCGGTGACCTGTTTTTCTTCATCACGGGCTTCCACGGAACCCACGTATTCTCGGGCGTTTGCCTACTGGTGTGGTGCTTTATCGCCACTACCAATGGCACCTTCGAAAAGCGCGGCCACTACGAGATGATTGAAAAAATCGGTCTCTACTGGCACTTCGTAGACTTGGTGTGGGTATTCGTCTTCACGTTCTTCTATCTCGTTTAATTCGTTGATTGTCGATTGTTTACTGGCTAGCTAAACCACTTACCATTCAACTACCAACAATCAGCAACTATTCTATGTCTTCTCACGCTGCCCCCGAACACGGCGCCTTCACCGGCGAAATCGCCAAGCCGAATACTGCTTGGATTTGGAAAACCTTCTGGATTCTGGTTATCATCACGGCGGCTGAGTTTGCCATCGCTTTCAGCATGACATCGCCGGGCTTACGCACTATCCGCAACTCCATCTTCATCGTGATGACGATTTTGAAGGCCTTTTTCATCGTCGGCGAGTTCATGCACCTCAAGCATGAAGTTAAAAGCCTTATCTGGACTATCCTGGTGCCCTCGGCGCTACTGGTATGGCTGGTAGTGGCCCTCGTTACCGAAGGCTCGTATGTGGGCGAGGTATTGTCGCATATGTTCAGCAGCTAGGGTAGAGGATGCGACCGCGCCAGACGATTCTGCTGGGCCTGCTGCTGCTGGTGCCGGTGCTGGCGTTCTTGTTTCTTTATGGCTTCGGCCGCAATCATTACGCGCTGCCAACCTACTTGCCCGAGCGGGCGGACTCCGTCCGCACCTCGGCGGGAGGGTGGCAGCGCGATACTGTTTTTCACCGGGTCCGGCCATTTCAGGTGCGGGCCGTGGGTGGTCGGCCGCTGGCTAGCCCTGAGCTTGGCAAAGGTCTATATTTAGTGCAGTTCTACGCGCCCAATGAAGTAGGTGCGGTTGCTACTCGCGCCTTTGCCCGCCTGCAAGAGCGCTTTCGGCCCGAGCCCCGCGTGAAACTGCTGACTTTGGTACCGAATGAGCCTAGCGAAGTAGCTACTGATGCGAAGCTCGAAAAACTTAGTGAGCAATACGGCACCATTACCGGGAAGTGGTTTTTTGGGGCGGCGCCGGTCGATACGTTGCGTCGGCTAGCCCAGTACGAATTCGGCCAAACGGCTTTGCGCCCCGAGCATTTTCCTTTCCGCCCGGCTACCGAGCCGGGGAACCTGCTGCCCGGCCGGTTGTTATTGGTAGACAATGCGCAGCACGTGCGCGGCTACTACGACGCTACCGATAAGTACGAGGTCGAGCGGCTCATCACCGAAATCAACGTTTTACTCTACACCTATGACGACCGCCACTGAGCAGCTGCACCCGCCCGTGCTGGAGCCGGGCGACTACACCAAGTACAAGATTATCCTGGGCACGCTGGGCGTTGTAGTGCCGCTGCTGGTGGCGGTACTGTTCTATTACAAGAATATCTTCCGCATTCAGGGGGCCGATGCGTACCTGCACGCGCTGCCTGCGGTAAATGCGGGGTTGAATTCGCTCACGGCAGTGGCACTGCTGGTAGGCTTTTATTTTATTCGGCAGAAAAATGTGCTGGCGCACCGCGCCGCGATGGGTACCGCGTTTGCCCTGGGAGGACTTTTTTTGATTTCCTACGTGGCTTATCACTCACAGGTGGCTAGCACGCACTTTGGCGGCACGGGGCTGGTGCGAGGCATCTACTTTCTACTGCTGCTGTCGCACATTAGCCTGGCGGCCGTGACGGTGGCGCTGGTGTTATTTACGCTGTATTTTGCCCTCACCGGGCAGTATACCAAGCACAAGCGCATTGCGCGCTGGACGTTTCCCATCTGGCTCTACGTGTCGATTACGGGCGTTATCGTGTATTTCATGATTGCGCCGTATTACCCGGCGGGCTAGGCTGAACATTCTGACTTACTGACCGTTTTGTATTTATGAAAAAGCTATTTTTAGGTTTGCTGCTCGTCCTGTTGACGCTGGCTGCCTTAGCGCCCGCCCAGGCCCAATGCGTGATGTGCAAAAGCCAGGTCGAAGCCGCCCGCGCCGAGCGCGACGACTACGACGTGGCTGGCCTCAACAAGGGCATCGTGTACATGATGACTGTGCCGTATATCCTGATGGGGGCCGTAGGTTTCTTCTGGTACCGGCGCACGCATCCCAAGCGCCCCACCGACCGCTAGGGCTAGGCGGCTTAGTTGAAATGAACCGTCGGCACTGTGCAGCGCACAGCGCCGACGGTTCTTGTATTTTCGGCTACTGGTCAAGGCTTATTTCAAGCCTAGCTTGCAGAAAGTTGGCCGGCGTGCTCGTTGTCGCGTGGCCTCATAGAGCAATTTGCTGTTTTGTCCGTTTTGCTAAATTCTCGTTTTTCAGTGGCTCGGCAGTGGCCAGTGGCTTTGTTGCTGCTGGCACTGCTAAGCTTTGGTGCGAGCTGGCTGGCCAATACCTACTGGCAGTTGCCCGGTACTAACCCTTTATATCCGAGCGCGGCGCGGCTCCAGAAACTAGTTAATCAAGCTGCCATTACGGCCGGCCGCGAAGCCAATCAGGTAGCCCTGGCCAGCCAGCCCCCGGCCGCTGCCAGCTTTCGGCAGCTGCTGACGCAGTGCGCTTACCCCACCTTCGTGGCTATCGACAGCCAGCTGGTGGCGTGGTCGGCATCGGGACCCGCGCCCACGGCCACCGAGCTGGCCGACACGGTTTCGGAGCGCCTATCGCAGACGGCAATGGGCGAGTTTCTGACCGTGCGGCGCCGGCGGGGGCACGTAGTAGTGCTGGCCTACGTGCCGCTAGCCCGCCGCTACGGCATCAGCAACCGGTATCTGCGCGAGGGGGCCGAGCCAACCCTGTTGCAAGGTATGGAAGTGCAGGTGCGCGCCACGCCCGTGCAGCCCGGTGAAACGCACGGCCTGGTGGCCGCCCTAGTCGATACGCAGGGGCGCTACCTGTTTTCGGTGGTGCAGCTGCCGGGCAATGCCCTTACGGGGCGCATTCTGCCGCTGCTGCTGCTAGTGCTGGGCATTGGGTTTTACACGGCGGGCTGGCTGGGGCTGGCTTACTACTGGTGGCAAAGCGGACACGTGGCCCTGGCCATCGTCGTGCTGGCCAGTACGCCGGTGGCTCTGCGGCTAGCCTTGCTTTACCTGGGCCTGCCGTATGCGTGGCTGGAAATTCCGCTCTTCGACCCGCGCATCTACGCCGTGTCGGGCTGGGCGCCTTCGCTGGGCGACTTGCTGCTCAATGGCTTGCTCGCCGCACTGCTGGCCGGGCTTTTGGTAATGGTGAGCCGGCACTACCAGCTGCCGGCGCGGGCGCAGCGCGCACCGGCCGGCAGCTGGGGGGTGCCCGCGCTACTGGGCTTGTTGCTCACCGTAGCCGCGCTGCACAGCTACTACAGTAGTGCGTTCAGCAACAACCAGCTTAGCCTCGACATTACGCAGAGCATGCAGGTGAGCGGTTTTCGGCTGGTGCTGTTGCTGGCGGTGCTGCTGCACACGGCCGCTTTCGCCGCTGGCTTTTACCTCTGGACCGAACTGCTGGCCCCCGACCTGCGCCGCCTGCCTAGGCGGCCGCTGCTGGTAGGGGGCACGCTTATCGCCCTGTTGCTGCTGGCCCAGGGCGTACTGCTGCACGAAAGCCTCCTGTTGCTACCGGGCATGACCGTTCTCTGCCTCTTGCTGATGCGCAGCGGCAAGCTGGAAAAGCGTGCCACGCAGGGCGGCCCGCGCTACCTGCTGCTCTTGCTATGGCTCAGCCTGGCATCGGCCGTCGGGGCAGTGGCGCTGTACGAGCAGTTTGAGCGGCAGCTGCTGCTGGATAAGCAGCGGCTAGCCAGTAATCTGCTGGTCGATAATGACTTGCAGGGAGAGTTTTTGCTTGGGCAACGATTGCGCCAGTTGGCGACCGACCCTATTATTATGCGCTTGCTCACGAGCACGCCAGCGCGCACCGAGGCCCTGCGGCGGCGCATCGAGCGTCAGTACTTGCGCACGTATTTCGACAAGTATGAGGAATCCATTGACCTCTTTGACCCTAGCGGCCGGCCCATTGGCGGCGAGGCCGATGATACGCTGACTTTCGACCAGACCCGTTTGCGGCTGTCGCGCACGGCCACGACCACCGACCAGGCTGGCGTATACCTACTGAAGTCAGACAACTCTTTTAGCTCGCGGCGCTACGTGGCGGTGATACCCATTACGCAGCCCGCGCCGGGCGGCATCGGGCCGCCCGCGCCGGCCGGTACCATTCTGCTCACGCTCAGCCTCAAGCAGCTGGCTAGCTACAGTGTACTTCCCGAGTTGTTAGTAGACCAGAAATTCTTCCAGCCGGGCCTGGCTACCGACCTCAGCTATGCCGGCTACGCCCAGGGCCGGCTCGTGTACAGTGAGGGAGATTTTGACTACGCTAATGACCTGCCGCGTCAATTGCTGCACGACCAGCGCCTTTTTACTAATGGGTTGATAATAAGTGATTTTCACCACCTGGCCATGCGCGATGCCAGTGGCCGGCGCGTGGTGGTGGTCACCACGAGCACGTACTCGCTGGCCGATTGGTTTTCTAATTTTTCCTTTCAGCTGCTGCTCAATATGTTGATGTGGCTGCTGGCGGGCGGTGCCTACCTGCTGGCGCGGCGCGGCGACCAGGGGCTACAACTCAATTTCAGCGCCCGCATTCAGCTGCTGCTCAACCTGGGCATTATTGTGCCGCTGCTGGTGGTGAGCGTGGCCACGGCTAGCCAGGTTATCTCGGGCTACCGCCGCGACCTGCGCCGCACCTACGAGCGCCGGGGGCACATTGCGCTCGAAAGCCTACTGCGCCGCCGCGACCAGCTCACCGACAGCACCGCCCGGCCGGTGCTCACGGCGCTGGCCCGCAACGTAGCCGCCCTCACCGAAACCGACCTTAACCTCTACGACGCCCACGGCCAGCTGCTGGTAAGCTCGCAGCCGCTCATCTTCGAGGCGGGCTTGCTGGGGCCGCTGCTCAACCCCCAGGCCGTGGTAGACCTGCGCGAGCGCGGCCTCAGCCGCACGCTGCTGACCGAGCAGGCCGGCTCGCTCTCGTTCAGCTCGCTCTACCTACCGGTGCGGGCCGCCAGTGCCGATGGTCCGGCTGGCCCCATTCAGGGCTACGTGGGCATCCCGTTTTTTGACTCGCAGAAAGAGCTGGACAACAAGCTGACCGAACTTTTTACCACGATTGTCAACATTTTTACGCTCATGTTTCTGGTGTTTCTGGGGCTAGCCGTGGTGGCCACGCGCCAGCTCACGGCGCCGCTCAAGCTTTTGACCCAGCGCCTGAAGCGTACCACCCTCACCGGCCAGAACGAGGTGCTCGACTACCGCAGCAACGACGACGAAATCGGGCTGCTCGTGAGCGAGTACAACGGCATGCTCGGGAAGCTGGAAGCGAGCAAGCGTGAGCTGGCCACCCAGGAAAAAGAAGCGGCCTGGCGCGAGATGGCCCGCCAAGTAGCCCACGAAATTAAAAATCCGCTCACGCCCATGAAGCTGAGCCTACAGTACTTACAAAAAGCTATTGCCGAGCATCGGCCCAATGCTGAGGCCCTGATTGGGCGCATTGCCGAAACGCTCATCACCCAGATTGACGTGCTGGCCGACATCGCCACCTCGTTCAGTACGTTTACCAACCTACCTACCATGCGCCCCGCGCGCCTCGATGTGGTGGCCGTGCTGCGGCACTGCGCCGACCTGTTTCGGCAAAACGACGGCGATGAACACGGCGCCTTGCACCTGCACTTGCCTGCCGACGGCACTTTCACCGTCTTTGCCGATGAAAGCCTGCTGGTGCGCACCTTTAACAATCTGCTGCTCAATGCCAAGCAGGCCGTGCCTCCCGGCCGCGCACCGCGCCAGGAAATCAGCCTGCAAGCCAGCGGGGCTGATAAGGTGCTCATTACCATTGCCGACAACGGCGCGGGCATTGCCGAGGAGGTACGCGACCATGTATTCCGGCCCAATTTCACTACCAAGGCTGGCGGCTCGGGTATTGGCCTAGCGGTGGCCCGGCGCGGCATTGAGAGCGCGGGCGGGCGCATCTGGTTTGAAAGCGAAGTAGACATCGGCACAACGTTCTTCATCGAGCTGCCGTTAGCAGGCTAAAGTGAGTTGAGCGAGCAAACTGCGTAGTTCACCTCGTCAAAACGAGTGTTCGGCTACCAAAAGCAGCTATTTACCAAGCGGCTTGCATAGGTCGGGAGGCTGGTAGTAGCTTTGGTCAGGTTTTTATCCAACTCTTTCTTCTGCTATGACAACTTTCTTTCGTTTGTCGAGTGTCGGACTACTGCTTGGCTTGCTGCTGAGCGGTGGGCCGGCACTTGCACAAACCGGGCCTACTGCTGAGCCGGCAGCCCCGACGGTGTCGCAGCGGGCCCAGCGCATGGCTAGCTACCTGGCCGATGCCCTGCGCCTGAACGCTCGCCAAGCTGCTAAGCTGCGCGCTGCCGTAGAAAAGCGCCTCGACTCGGCCGAAATGCTTGGCCATCTGCTTTTTACCTCGGGTCAGGAAGCTTCTTCGGCCTTCGAGAATATTGACTACCGCTACTATGCGGCTATGGGCAAGGTGCTGACTCCTACGCAGTTTCATCTGCTTTTGCAGCTCGATGAGCCCGTGGCCCCGGCCGATGCGCCGGTAATGGTGCAGCGGCACTAGGCTCCTTTTTTGCCTAGACCCCAATCCAGGGCGGGGGAAGAAGTTACCAATCGGTGCTTCTTCCCCCGCCTTTGTTATGGGCCAGGGAAGGCACCAAACCGGCCCGGCGTAGCGTTGTGCCTCCGCTGCTGCCGAACTTTACGCTATGACCCAACGCTACCGCCTGTGCTTTGCCTTTGCGGGCTTGCTGCTGGCGGCGCTAGTAGGGTTTAGGCCGCTGCAGGCGCGGGCGCAGCAGCCGGGGCTGCCGGCCAAGGCGGCGACCGCTAGCCCACCCACCCGCGTGACCGCCGAGCCCGCCCCGCCCAGCAGCCAGCGCTGCCGCTACCTGCGGCTGGCGCTGGGCCGTGATACTACCCGCTTCGCCTTGAGCGATACGCTTACCATCGTGCCGGCTTCCGTCACAGCCAATGGCCGGCCGGTGCGCTACGACCCGCGCCTCGACCGCTACCAGTGGGTGCGGCCCGCCCCGCACGACAGTAGCGGCACCACGCGGCCCGATTCGGTGCTGCTCTGCTACCGGGTGCTGCCGGTGCAGCTGGGGCTAGCTCGCTACCGGCGCCCGCGCCGCCTCATGGACAGCCTCGATTTTCGGGACCGGCCCATGTTGCGCTACGAGGATTTTTCGCAGAAAGAACAGATTCTCAACACGCCGGGCATCAACAAAACGGGTAATCTAAGCCGCGGTATTTCCTTTGGCAATACCCAGAACGTATTCGTAAACTCGGCGCTGAACCTGCAGCTGGAGGGCCAGCTGACGGATAAAATCCGCCTCACGGCGGCGATTTCTGACCAGAACGTGCCCTTTCAGCCCGAAGGCAACACCCAGACGCTCCAGCAGTTCGATAAAATCTACATTACCCTCACCGGCCCGCAGTGGAACCTGACGGCCGGCGACGTGGTGCTGCGCAACAAGCCCGATTACTTTCTGCGCTACTACAAAAATATCCAGGGCGCCGCCGTGGAGGCCAACCTGGGCGCGCCCGGCCCGCAGCCGCTGCAAGCCGGCGCTACCAACAACAGCGTCAGCAATGCGCCGCCTTCATCGTTTACCACCTACACCAACGGCGTGACCAACAACAGCGCCGCGCCGCCCGGCACGGGCAGCGCGCCGCTAGCCCCGCCCACCACGGCCGTGGCACCCGGCCAGCCGCTGCCCGGCGCGCCGCCCGTGCCCAGCGGCGCGGGCTCGGTCACTGTCTTCGACAAGCTCGGCCAGGTTCGTTCCTCGACGCTCGTGGCGGGCGGCGTGGCCAAGGGCAAATTTGCCAGCATCGACCTCACGCCGCTCGACAACGTGCAGGGGCCGTACCGCCTCACCGGCCCCAATGGCGAGCAGTACATCATTGTGCTGGCCGGCTCGGAGCGCGTGTACCTCGACGGCCGCCTGCAGACGCGGGGCTTTGATTATGACTACGTTATCGACTACAACCTGGCGGAAATCACGTTTTCGCCCCGCCACCTCATCACCAGCAACACGCGCCTGAAGGTCGATTTTGAGTATTCCGACCTCAACTATGCCCGCTCGCTCTACACCGTGAGCCACTACCAGCAGCTGGGCAAGCTGAACCTGCGGGGCAATTTTTACCAGGAGTCGGACAACCCCGACAACGCCGCTAACCTCACCCTCTCGTTTGCCGACCAGCAGCTCTTGCGCCGTGCCGGCAACGTGCCGCTCGTGCAGGCGCCGGGTGCCGACTCGGCGGCCTTCAACCGCACGCTGGTGCAGTACCACCGGGTGCCATTGCTCAACCCCGCCAAAGGCCAGCGGGAGTATGCGTTTGTGTACGCAAAAGATTCGCTGAGTGGTGTTTATACGGTGCGCTTTACCGACGTGGGCGCTGGGCAGGGCGATTATAATCTGAGCACGACTAGCGTAAATGCCAATGGGCGCGTCTACACCTACGCGGGCACCAACCTGGGCCGCTACAAGGCAATCCGCATCCTGCCCACGCCGCTGCTCAAGCAGATGGCTACGGCCGGCGCCACCTACCAGCTTGACCCCACCGCCGCCGTGTTCGTGGACCTGGCTAGCTCCCAATTGCAGCGCAACCGCTTTGCGGTGGGTACCGAAGACAAAGGCCAAGCCATGCGGCTAGGCTACACCGTGCAGGACCGCGCCCTGCCCGCCTGGGCGCCCGCCGCCCTGCGCAGCTACCGCCTGCGCTCGGCCCTCGACTACGAATACACGGCGCCCAAATTTGCACCTATCGACCGCTACCGCGACATCGAGTTTGACCGCAACTGGAGCGCCACCAGCACCGCCAACGCCACCGCCACTGACCCCCGCGAGGACAATATCTTCAACTTCGCGGTTGGCCTCACCCGCGATGCCAACCACGCCATCAACTACCGCGTGAGCCGCCGCTACCGGCCCGGCGAGGTCAGCGGCGTACAGCAGTGGGTAGATGTGGCCCAGCAAGTGGGCCGCCTGGAGGTGCGCGGCTCATTGTTTTTGCTCAACTCGCAGGCCGGGCGCTTTCACTCCGACTGGGCCAGGGGCGAGGCCAGCGTGCGCTACGGCGGCGGGCGGCTCATTCCGGGCTACACCTATCGCTTTGATAAAAACCGGGTTATCTCGCCGCGCGGCGACACCATTCGCTCGGCCAACTACTTCGACGAGCACACCCTGTCCTTGCAAAGCCCCGACACCGGCCGCACCCGCTACAGCCTGAGCTACGCGCTGCGGCGCGACCGCACGCCCACCGCCGACCAAAATAACCTCGACCTGCACAACCAGGCGCAGACCGTGCAGGGCAGCCTCGTCACGCGCTTTAGCCGCGCCCACGATTTACGCGTCATCGCCACCTACCGCGACGTGAACCTGGTGAGCCGCCCCGACAGCGCCCGCCAGCGCAACCTGCTCGGCAAAATCGACCACAACTTGGGCTTGCTCCAGAATCAAATTCGCTCCGAGCTGAGCTACAGCGTGCAAACCGGCCGCGAGCTGCGGCGCGATTTCTCGTTTCTGGCCGTGCCCGCCGGCCAGGGCACGCACTACTACGCCGGCGACCTCAACCACAACGGCGTGCAGGATAAGGACGAGTTTTTGGAAGCCCAAACGCCTGATGCCCAGTACCGCACCTACATCAAGGTGTACCTGCCCACCGCCGACTACCTCACCGCCTACCAGAATCGCCTTAGCTACCGCCTCACCGTGAATGCGCCGCGCGGCTGGCGCGAGGCCGGCACCTGGCGCGCCGTGCTGGCTCGCCTCAGCAGCGTAAGCAGCGTGACGGTAGACCGGCGCACCACCAGCGACGACCTGCTGGCCCGCCTCAGCCCGTTCAGCTTCGCCAAGGGCGATGATAAGCTGTTGGCCTTTAATCAATTGCTGCGCAATACGCTGTATTTCAACCGCGCCAATCCTATCTTCGGCGCCGAGCTCACGGTGCAGCAAACCCAGCAGAAAACCCTGCTCACCCAAGGTTTCGACCTGCGCAACCTTACCACCCAAAGCCTGCTGCTGCGCCGCACCCTGGCGCAGTCGTTTACAGGCCGCCTCACCACGGCCCGCGACATCCGGGAAGCCCAGACTACGTACTCGACCGCGCGCAATTTCCGGCTGCTCATCTACACCGCGCAGCCCGAAATCAGCTACCAGCCTAGCCCGGCGCTGCGCCTCACCGGCTCACTGCTGCACACCAGCAAGAGGAATATCCTGAGCACCCGCGACACCGACGCCAGCGGCAGCTTCGACGACCTGGGCTTCGAAACCCGCGTGAGCCAGGTTAGCAAGCGCACGCTCACGGCCGCCGCGCACGTCACTAGGGTAGCCTTCGAGGGCGACGTATCGTCGGTAGTCGGCCTCGAAATCCTGCAGGCCCTGCGCCCCGGCACCAACTATACTTGGAACCTGAATCTCGAACAACGCCTAGCCAATGGCCTGAACATCAACGTGGCGTATGATGGTCGTAAGGCCAGCGGGCTAGGGGTGGTGCACACCGGAAGGATGCAGGTAGCGGTGCTGTTTTAGGAAAATCACCTGGCAAATGGCAGAAAGTCAGTTCCGGCAATTCCGGCAATAACTTGGAAATCCTGTTGCCACTAAAGCGCCAGGTTTTTTGCCTATAATTACCTTCTTCCTCGGCGACTAGCCTCGCCTAGCTACACGACCGGGTCAGTCCCGATTGGTGCTTCCGCGACCAGCTTGCCATTGTGGGCAACGGGCGCGTGCACCTGGCGCCATCGCGGCTGGCTGCCAACCTGAAAATTGAGCTGACCGTGCTCGACGACCGCGCCGACTTGCCCGCACTAGGTGCCAACCGCTTTGCTCGTCACCGCCAGCGCGTCGGCTACGAAACGCTAAGTGGTGCGCAACGCGCGGTTAGAAGTTCGCGCCGGGGGCTAGGATTGGTCGGTAGGCGGCTCGGTGGGTTTCGCCAGCGCGGCGGCCCGTTGGGCCTCCTGCTCGTCCATGTCATCGAGCAGCTCTTCCTCTTTCCAGATTATCTCGGGGTTAAAGAGGCCGGTGAGGGCAGCCATTTCCTCCAGCATGCTGGGCTTGGCAGGTGGTGTAGATTGGGGCGGCAGGGGCGAATCAGGTTGCATAAGCTGCTTACGTAGGTCAGTTGCCAATAGGTTGTATAGCCACCGCTACGGGGCAGTAGCCCATGGCGGAAAACGAACCCTCCTGCTGAGCGGAGAGGTACGAGGACAGGTTCGGCAGTACTTGGCGAAAGTAGGCGGGCGGCAGCATAAAAAAACAGACTGCCATCGGGCGGGCCAGCTCCGTAGTGCGGGCGCCTATGCCTGTGGATGATTAAAGCGTTGCGAAGCTGCTTGTTGTACGCAAGCGTAGGCCAATTAAGGCTGCTGGCTGCAGCACAGCTACCCGGCAGGTAAAAGGCCGGCACCAGACAGCGGGTAGTTTTTATTTCGCAAACGCAATAAGGCAAAGCGCTTGGCTATCACTGCCTGTTCTGATAAATAACGCCTTAACAAGCAGCCGCATTATGGTAGCCCGACCAGCCGCCGTACCGCGCCAATAATGGCTAGCTCGGCCTGGCCGACCGGCTGCTGGGCGGCATCGAGCTGAAGCTTGGCGGTGGCCTGGGCGGCGGGTACCGTAGGCTGGCCCTGTTCGAGCTGCGTGAGGCGCTGGCTGAGCAGGCTGGCCACAATACCGAGCTGGGCGGCCAGCGGGGCGTATTCGGTCAGGCCGGGGCTAGTCACGAATAATGGGGGCAGGACCTCGGTGGCGCGCTGCCACTCGGCCGCCTGCCGGCGCAGGCTGGCCAGCTGGCGGCGGGCAGCCGGCGTAAGGCTGGGCGGTGTGGCCGGGAAGGTGGGCATCCCAATACTGAGGCTGGCCAGCAGGCTGTCGGCGGTGGCGCCGAAGCGCCGGGCCACGTCCGACTCGGCCGGGGCGGCATCAACTAGGCGGGTGAGCGGCGTTTCGGTGGTGTACTTAAAGCCTTGGGAGTGACGCTTGTACTCTTTCACCGGCTCGATGAGGCTAGCCAGGGTTTGCAGGGCGGGCAGGGCGGCCGGGTAGGGGCTAGCCAGCTGGCGCAGCAGGGCGGCCGGGGCGCGGCGGTGGCGCAGGCCCAGCGCCTCCAGCCCTTCGCTCACGAAGGCCAGGCGGCGGTACATATCGGGCACATCCTGGCTGAGGGCGGCGGGGCTCCAGAGGCGCTCGGCCACGGCGGCGGCGCGGGGCCACACCCGGCTGTCGTAGAGCACGCTGTCGGCAAACTCGCTCCACATGGCAGCCTCGCCGCCCAGCACGCGGCTAGCCAGCGAGTCGGGGATGCCCTGGAGCGGGTCGGCGGCGTAGTGGCTGGCGGCCGAAAAGTACAGGTCGAGGTAGTAGCCGTGGGCCCGCAAGGCGGGGTGGCCTTGGCGCACGGCGTCGAGCACGCCCTTGGGGCCACGCCAGCTTTCAATGGCGATGGGCTGGGGCAGGTCGGGGCCGAGTATCTCATCCCAGCCAATCATCGTCTTGCCCAGCTTCTGCACGATGGCGAGCAGGCGGCGGTTGAAATAGTTCTGGAGCTGGTGCTTGTCGGGCGTGGTGGTGCCGGGCTTCACAAAGCCCTTTGCCTGCATAAAGGCCACGATGCGTGGGTTGTGGCGCCACTGCCGCCCGTCGTTCTCATCGCCGCCAATGTGGAAGTACTTGTCGGGAAACAGCCCGCTCATCTCGGTCAGCACCGAGTCGAGCATGGTGTAGGTGCCCTCGCGGGTGGGGTCGAGGGCAATATTGAGCACGCCCCACTTGATGGGCAGGGTCTTGACCGAGTCGTTGGAGGCTAGCCGGGGGTAGGCCGTGACCAGCGCGCCGGCGTGGCCGGGCATATCAAACTCGGGCACCACCCGGATGCCGCGCTGGGCGGCGTAGCGTACCACCTCGCGCACTTCGGCCTGGGTGTAGTAGCCGGTGGCGCCGCCCACCTGGTGCAGGCGCGGAAACAGCTTGCTTTCCACGCGCCAGCCCTGGTCGTCGCAGAGGTGCCAGTGCAGCACGTTGAGCTTCACAGCGGCCATGCCATCGAGGTTGCGCTTGATAACGGCCACCGGCAGGAAGTGCCGCGCCGGGTCTATCATGAGCCCACGCCAGGCAAAGCGCGGCGCGTCCTGAATGTCGCAAAACTGCGCCCGCCAGCCCTGCGGCGTGCGCTCGATGACCTGCCGAAACGTGGCTAGCCCCCGCTGAATGCCCAGCGGCCCGGCCGCCACGAGGCTAGCCCCGGTAGCCGTGACGCGCAGATGGTAGCTCTCGTCTTGCGAGGTGGCCGGGCCAGTCACCTGCCGGCGCAGGGCTAGCAGTGGGGCCGTGGCAAAGCGGTAGTGGCCGGCCTGCCAGGTGGCCTGGGCCGGCACCGGCAGTAGCGGGCGCTGGGCCTGGGCGGCTAGCGGCAGCAGTAATGCCAGCGCGCAAGGTTTCGCGAGATTAAGCAAGGTCTCGCAAAGCTTGCGTATAAAAAAACCTAGCGAAACCTCTTTTAACCTAGCGAAACCTTGCGTTATCATAGCAGTCCCCTGGCCTTGAATTCCAGGTATTTATTAATCGTATTCACCGTCAGCAGCTGCGGTGGGGTAAGGAGCGCTTGAATGCCGTAGCGCTGCAATTCGAGCACTATCTGGCGTTTTTCCTGCTGAAATTTCTCGGCGATGGTTTGGTTATACACGTAGGCCGTCGTTTCGGCCGGCGCATCGAGGTAGGTGCGCAGCTCGGTGTTTTCAAAGAAAACGACCAGCAGCAGGTGCGCCTTGCTCAGCGCCCGCAGGTAGGGCAATTGCCGTTCCATTCCCTGCAAGGTTTCGAAATTGGTGAACAAAATTAGCAGACTGCGCTGCTTAATCTTGGCGCGCACCGTGGCGTAGAGCAGCTCGTAGTCGGTTTCGAGGTACTGGGTTTTCTGGCGGTAAAGGACTTCCAGAATGGCACGCAAATGGCCCGGCCTGCGCTCGGCGGGCACCACGGCGCCGGGCTTGTTGCTGAACGTAATCAGCCCCGCTTTGTCGTGCTTGAGTAGCGCGATGTTACTCATTACCAGCGTGGCATTGATGGCGTAATCCAGCAGGCTCAGGCCCTCGAAGGGCATCCGCATCACCCGGCCTTTGTCGATGAGGCAGTACACCTGCTGGGCGCGCTCATCCTGAAAATGATTGACGACCAGCGTATCGGCCCCGCCGCCGGTGGCGCGGCGGGCGCTAGCCTTCCAGTTGATGGTGCGCGGGTCGTCGCCGCTGGCGTAGGGCCTGATTTGCTCAAACTCCGTGCTCTGGCCCACCCGCCGGATGCGCTTCACGCCCACTTCCGTGAGGCGGTTGTGGATGGCCAGCAGCTCGTACTGCCGCATTTGCAAAAACGACGGATACACCGGCACCACCTGCCCGGCGCGCCCGAAGCGGAAGCGCCGCCGTACCAGCCGCAACGGCGAAGCCGCATACACGTTCAGCGCCCCAAACTCGTACTCGCCGCGCTTGGTGGGCCGCAGCTGGTACTTGATAACCTGCGTCTGCCCCGGCTGAATGGTGGCCTCAAACAGCACGTCGCGCCGCTGAAACTGGTGCGGAATCTCGTCAATCACTTCCACCTGAATACCAAACCGATAGCGGCTCTCGATGAACAGCTGCACGTCGTTGTCCGAGCCGTTGGCCAGCTTCTCACCCAGCGCCCGCCGCCCAAATACCGGGCTAGCCCCACCCGCCACCGGCGCGTAGAGCAGCAGTGCATCGAGCAGCGTTAGCAGCACCGCCACCCCTAGCAGCAGCAGCATCGGCCCTAGCAGCCACGGCAGGAAGAAGCTGACGATGAAACCCGTGATGAGCGCCGTGCAGAGGTAGAAGAAGCGCGGAGTGAGAAAGAAACTCATGGAACAGCGTTATTACTTATCCGTCGGTCATTGCTTCGCAGGCTTGCAATGACCGACGAGAAGAAGTTATTGGAAACCCTACCGTGGCACTTCCACGCTCTGCACAATCTGCTTCACTACTTCATCGGGCGTGCCGCCTTCCATCTCGCGCTCGGGCGTGAGCATGATGCGGTGGCGCAGCACAGGCGCCGCCAGAAACTGCACATCCTCGGGCGTCACGAAGTCGCGGCCGCGCAGCGCGGCCAGGGCCTTGGCGCCGTTGAGCAGCGCGATGCTGGCGCGGGGCGAGGCGCCCAGGTACAGCGCCTTGTGGGCGCGCGTCTGGCCCACGATTTTGGCAATGTATTCGAGTACGTTGGCCTCCACGCGCTGCTGGCCCACTTGCTGGCGCAGGGCAGCCAGGTCGGTAGCAGTCAGCACGGCCTGCACTTTTTCCAGCGGTGTGCCGCCGAAGCCGTTGTGGTGACCTTGGAGAATCTGAATTTCTTCGGCTAGGGTGGGGTAGCCCACGTTGAGCTTGAAGAGGAAGCGGTCGAGCTGGGCCTCGGGTAGGCGGTAGGTGCCTTCCTGCTCCACGGGGTTTTGGGTGGCTAGCACCACGAAGGGCGTGGTCATGCGGTGCGCGGTGCCGTCCTGGGTCACGGTGCGCTCCTCCATTACCTCGAAGAGGGCCGACTGCGTCTTAGCCGGGGCGCGGTTGATTTCATCAATCAGCACCACGCTGGCGAAGATGGGGCCGGGCCGAAACTCAAAATCACCCTGTGCCGGCCGGAAAATGCTGGTGCCCAGCACGTCGGCCGGCATCAGGTCGGGCGTGAACTGGATGCGGCTGAACGGCACGTCGAGGGTGCGGGCCAGTAGCTTGGCGGTGAGAGTTTTGGCCACGCCGGGCACGCCCTCCAGCAGCACGTGGCCATCGGCGAGCAGGGCCGTGAGCAGTAGCTCCAACAAGTCTTGCTGGCCTACGATTACCTGCCCGATTTGCTGGCGCACGGCCTCGGTGCGGGCCGTGAGCTGGGCCAGGTCGGTGCGCGGGGCGAAGGCTGCCGCAACCGGCACGTCGGCGTTTTCGATGGCTTGGTAAGGCGTTTCGTTTTCCATAAATAAAGAGGCGGAATGTCGTCAAAAAAATAGTCGGGCAACTAGGGCCAGCTTCTATCTTGCGGCCGGCAAAGGGCTAGCGGCGGCATGAAACAGCAAGTAAAAAGCGCCCTGGTAAGCCTGAAATGGCTTTTATTAGAAAAGTGCAATTAGTCAAAATCAGCATTTCCTGGCACAATGCAAAAATGATTTTTTACGTCGCCTCCCGCTTAAAATCGTGGATGGCGCGGCTCAGCCGCAGCAATTCGCGGTCGGTGACGGCGGGTGCGGTGCGGGCAAAATTGATGTAGCGCACCAGCTCATCGACGCGGGCGCGGGGCACGCCCGATTTCTGGCTCAGGCGCTCGCGAAAGTCCTCGTCGGCCAGGTCGGGCGTGGGCTCCTGAAAACGCGTGCGCAGGTAGTCGAGGAAGAGCGCCGTTTTCTTCTCGGCAATGCGCTGGTGGTTGCGGCCCTGCTGGTAGAGGCCAGCCACGGTGCGCGTAAAGAGCAGCGTAGTATTAGGCAAAGGCTTGATGACCGGAATAATACGTTGCCGCCGCCGCGCCTCAATAAAGATGAACAGCACCGCCGTAACCCACAGCAGGTAGTAGGCCGTGCGCAGGCTAGGGTGGCTGAATAGCACGCGCAGCACTGACTGCTCGCCCTCGCGGCCCTGCTTCTGGTACTCGTCCCACCACACCGGGCGGCCCGTGGGCAGGTACGAAAGCGCCGCCAGCGCGAACGCGCGGCGGCGCGGCGGCAGCACAAAATAGTTGCTGAACGCCAGCGGCACCGTGCATACGTACACGTGGCCGCGCCCACGGTCGAGGCGCAGCAGCACGGCGCGGCCCTGCGCGTCAGTGGCTAGGGGCGTGCCGGCGTGGCCGGGCCGCAGGGCTAGCCGGCTGGTGGCAGCCGAGGCCGGTAGCCGCAGCGCGGCGCCGCTCAGCCCGGGGTCGGTGAAGTGCACCTGCACTGAATCCAGCAAGTGCAGGCTGGGTGCGCTGAGTCGGGCGCGCACCGAATCGGGCACACTTGGGTCAGGCGCATCGGCAGCGCGCAGCTGCACTCCTAGCGCACGCAGTATGCCGCCATCGAACCGCTCGGCCGCAATAAAAACGTCGTTGCCGGCTGCGGCAAATTTTAGCAGGGCCGGCACTTCCAGCCGACTGATAGCAAAAGAGTTATTGATAAACAGGTAAGTGGCGCCCTGCTGCCGTAGCGTGGGCGCATCAGGGCTAGCGGCGTCGCTCGTAGCCGAGTCGGCCGGCGCGGCGGGCTCCGACTCAGTAGCATCGGACTTAGCCATGTTCTCTGCGTTGCGCTCGGGGTCTTCCTGGTCGAAAAGCTGGTTGTAGATGGGCAGGCGCACGCTGGTCACTTCGTCCGTGGCTAGCAGCTGAGGCAGCACGTCGAAGAGGGCGTAGGTGCCGTAGGGAATCTTGTCGGTGTTGCTAAGCGAGGGGCGCCAGTCGATGGGCTTGGGGCGATAATATTCCAGCGACACGTAGGCCCCAATCAAGGCCAGCAGCCCTAGCAGATACAGGCGGGAGGAAGTCACGGCGGCAGGCACAGGTTAGAAGCGGAGGAGTTCGTCGTACACGGCCAGGTAGTCGGCGGCCGACTGCGCCCAGCTAAAGCCCGCCGCGTGGGCGCGCAGCGCGGCGGCGCGGGTAGTGGGCTCGGCCTGGTATTCGCGTAGGCCATCGGCCAGCACCCGGCGCATGGCTTCGGGCGAAAAGTCGGGGAAGTAGCGACCCACGGCGCCGCCCACTTCGGGCAGCGAAGTCAGATTACTCAAAAACACGGGCTTGCCAAACTGCATGGCCTCTACCACCGGCAGGCCAAAGCCCTCGGCCAGCGAAGGCTGCACGTAGGCCAGGCAGTGCTGGTAATACCACGTTTTTTCGGCCTCGCTGATGCGCGTGAGAATGTGCACGCGGTCGGCCACGCCGACTTCGGCGGCCACCTCCTTGATTTTGGCAATGTAGTCGGGCTCGGCAAAGCCGCCGGCCAGCACCAGCTCGTAGTCGTTGCCGACCAGCAGCGGCGGCAGCACGTGGAAATTCTTCTTGGCATTCACCGAGCCCAGGCTGAACAGAAACGGCCGGCCAGGCACGTTGGCCGGCGCGTGGCCGGGCGCCGGCACCAGCGCCTCCACGCCGCGCGGCACGTAGCGCAGCGGCTGGCCGGCGCGGTAGCCGAGCAGGTCGGCGTGGCGCAGGATGTCCTGGCGCACGAAGTCGGAGATGGTCACCAGGTAGTCGGCCCGCCGGATGTTGCGGCGCACCATGGCCAGCTGCCGGGTATAAGTGCGCTCGTCGGGGCTTTCGTGCAGAAAATTAAGGTCGTGCACCGTCAAGACTACTTTCGTAAAGGGCCCGGTGGGCACGTACCAGCTTAGCTGCGAAGTGGCGTGCCACAGCCGGAAGCGGTAGCTAGGCGGGTTGAAATACTTGTGAAAGCTGCGCTGCGTGAGGTATTGCACGCCCGCGTAGCCAAGCGCGCCCACCTCGGCCGCCGGCACGTAGCAGCTGAGGCGGTAGCGGTGGTTTTGGCGCACCAGCTCCTCGGCCAGCGGAAACACGAAGTGACTGAAGCCGCTGTGGCGGTCGCGAAACGGCTCGCAGTCAAGGCAAATAGCGGGGAGCGACATGAACAGAATTAGAAAGACACGGCCCGGCCGCCGAGCTGGTGGCCCAGCGCCAGCTGTGCGGCGCGCACTTCGGTATATTGGGGGGGCGTGAGGGGCAGCTCGCCGTACCACACGTACTCAAATTGCCGCGTAAGCTCGGCAAAGGGCGGGCGCAGGGCGGGGCGCTGGCTAGCCACCTCACGCAGGTAGGTTTGGTTGGTTTTGTCGGGTTGCCAGGTAATTAAATTTTTGTCGCTGAGCTGCTTGAGCAAGGCCAGGTAGCCTAGCCGCACGGCCAGGCGCAGGTTGCCGGCCTCCTCGGCCTCGCGCAGCTGGGTCGGAAAATCCAGCTCGTGAATGTTCTCGCTCAGCGTTTCGTAGTCGAGCGCATCGCGGCGTGGCGCCCGGCCGAAGGCCCGCGTGAGGTCTACCTGCAGCAGCTTGAGCACCACAAAAATCACGGCCGCCGCCAGCAGCCCATAGATGACCCAGCGCCAGAAGCCGTCGTAGGTGTAGCCGCCCATCCAGTTGAGCTTGCTGAGCAGCCACTCAAAAAACCGGGCCCAGAAGCGGCTCCAGGCACTGCTGGCCTCCTCGCTGGCCGGGGGCGCCTCGCGGTAGTCGAAGGCGTGCTGCCGGCGCAGCTCGTCGAGGCGGGCGGTGGCGGCCGGGGGCTGGCGCAGGCGCACGGCGGGCGCCGGGGCGCTGACCGACGGCGCCGTCTGGGCGCGGGCGGCAGGACCAGCGGCCAATGCCAGGCCGAAGGCTAGCAGCCCAACCAGCGAACGGCGCTTAGTATTCACCTTCCTCATGGGGGCGGTAGGTGGCGTGGTCGGGGGCAGTGGGCGCGGGCTGGCCGAGCTGCTGAATGAGCGTGCGCAGGCCCACGCCCTCGCGGCGCTCTACCAGGTTAAAATATTGAAACGCAATGGCTAGCAGCAGCAGCGGGTAGATAAGCAGCGCGGCCAGGGTAGACAGCACACCCAGGACCGCGCTCAGCACGGGCAAATTAAGCATAGTATGACCAAGGCCGCCCAGCAGGCCGGCGCCCGCCAGGCCCGCTCCCACGAGGCCTAGTATGATGCCCGCGCCGCGCAGCAGCAGCCCGGCGAGCAGCAGTATCATAAAAATCAACCCGAACGTAGACCACCACTTGCCTTTTATCAAGCTCAGGCACCGGCTGATGGTAGCCGCAAAATCGCCGCCTTCGACCAGGTGCACGATGAAAAACAAGCTCAGCGCCACGCTCAAATACAAGCCCGGAATAAAGAACACAAAAGAGCCGGCTACGACCAATAGGCTCAGCCCAAACAGCGAGAAGTACGTGCCGATAAACTGCCGCTTCACGATAGCCCACACCTGGGCCACGCCGATGGGCTGCCCGGGGCGGGTGGGGTAGAGGCATTCAAGCAAGTAGCCGTACACAGTCAGCACCAGCACTGAGTAGAAGGCCGCCCCTAGCAGTAGACTGCCGAAATACGTGGGCGAGGTGAAAAACTGGAAGACGCTCAGCCCGTAGCTGTGCCCGATAGCATAGGGTGAGCTCGACCTGCCAAATCCGCCCAGGGTGCTGAATAGGCGGTATTGCAGCAGCACTACTATCAAAGCTTGCACCAGGGCTAGCGGGCCCACCAAATACAGCAGCACCCGGCCCAGCGGCCGCCAGTGCACCCGCAAAAACTCGAAAACGGCGCTGAATTTCTGCCCAAAATCACGCTCCTGCCAGAAGTCGGTGGCCTGGTTATACTGCGTAGCAGGAGCTGAATGCGGAGAAAAGGAAGGGTAGTGCGTATCCATAAAAGCAGCAAGCGGGCTAGCGAGCAAAAAAACGAACTAATCAGGCGGCAAGCTCGGCGGCCCGCCGCAGCTGCCAGGGCCGGTACACAAAGTACCACCCAATAAACGCCGCCGAGCTGCCGATGAGCAGCAGACTCACAGCCACGGGCATTTCGGTGTGGCGCGTGAGAAAGCTTTCGATAAAGCCAGCCACGCACAGCACGGGTACAATGCCCAGCGCCAGCTTCAGGCTGTCGCGGGCGGCCAGGCGCAGGCTGTCGCGCCGCGCATAAGTGCCCGGAAACAGCAGCCCCCTGGCCAGCACAAAGCCCGCGCCGCCCGCCAGCACTATCGACGAGATTTCGAGCGTGCCGTGCAGCCACACCGTGAGCAGCGAAGCCAGCAGCACTTTCT
This sequence comes from Hymenobacter sp. BRD128, assembly GCF_013256625.1. NCBI lineage: Bacteria > Pseudomonadati > Bacteroidota > Cytophagia > Cytophagales > Hymenobacteraceae > Hymenobacter > Hymenobacter sp. BRD128. Next base: position 2,956,130 of record NZ_CP053908.1, on the reverse strand, counting down.
GACGGAAGAAAAAGAACTGGAATGCGCCCAGCATCAAGCCGTTGCGAAAGAGCATGAAGGTAGTGCCCAGCCCGCCCGTGATGCCCAGCGCGAAAGTGAGCAGCGCAATCTGCACGTTGTGAATAGTGATTCCTAAAAACATGGGTGCCTCGGGCCCTTGCTTATACACGGCCATCGGGTCGCCGCGCCGGATGTTTTCCAGGGTCTGGTTCACGTAGCCATCGCCCAGCACCACGCGCACAAAGCCATCGTCGTAGGCAGCCGAAAGCGCGCCCACGAGCACGCTCAGCCCAAACACAAACAGCGCCCAGCGCAGCTCGCGGCGGTGGCGGCTCACGGCTAGGGGCAGCTCCACGGCCCAGAAGCGGCCGAAGCGCCCGCCTTCCTCAGGCTTGTTTTTATAGAGCGCCTGGTGCTGGCGGCCGGCCAGCTGGTTGAGGTAGGCGGTGGTGTCCGACTCGGAGTAGAAAGTCTGGGCGTAGGCCAGGTCGTCGGTGAGGGCCACGAAGCGGGCGGCCAGCTCGTCGGGGTCGGCGGCCGGGGCGGGGGTTTCGTAGCGGCGCCAGCGCTCCTGGTTGAGGCGGCGAAAAACGGCTTCACGCATAAAAGAAACAGAAGCGGGTTAGCGGGCGGTGAAGATAGGGGCCGCGCGGCGTTACTTTGCCAGGCCCGGCGGCCCGCTGCGCCGGGGCTTCTTTTCTGCACCCTCATGGCCACGATTCGCGTTCACACTACCCAGAATGTTACCCTAGCCTACGAAGTAGCCAGCGTAGGCGACCGCGTCGCGGCCTCGCTGCTCGACTACCTGCTTTATGGCGTGTGGGCCATGCTGGTAGCGATGGTGGCCGACAAGCTGCACTCGGGCTGGCTCATCTGGTACCTCATCCTGCTGCCCACGGTATTTTATCACCTGGCCTGCGAGATTTTCTTCAACGGCCAGAGCATCGGTAAGAAAGCGCGCGACATCCGGGTAATGCGCCTCGATGGCACGCCTGCCCGGCTCGGCGACTACTTTCTGCGCTGGCTGCTGCGGCCCCTCGAAATATTGCTCACGCTGGGCAGCGTGGCGGCCGTCACCATTCTCCTCAATGGCAAGGGCCAGCGCCTCGGCGACCTGCTGGCCGGCACCACTGTGCTCAGCATGCGCCCCCGCGCCCGCCGCCTGCTGCTGCCCGAAGACGCCGTGCCCGCGGGCTACCAGCCGGTATTCGGCCAGGCCGCCCAGCTCAGCGACCGCGACGTGGCCCTGCTGCGCCAGTTGCTGAGCCGCAGCCTGAAGCAGGAAAATTTTCTGGTGCTGCACGAAACGGCGCTCAAAGTCAAGCACTTGCTGGAAGTGCACAGCGACCTGAACGACGAAGCTTTTCTACGCACCGTGCTACGCGACCATGCCTACCTGGCGGCCGTTGCGCAGTAGCCGGCTAGCCCGCCCCGACCAAGCCTAATAAATAGAAACGACTAGTTCCTGGTGCCAGAGGCTGCTCATTTTTCTGTCCATAATAATCGGTGAGCCGGGTAAGCACTGAGTAAGTAGGGCTTGGTGCGTACCGACCAGCTATAGTTAGTTAGGCTAGGATATAAAAAAGCGGCTTGCCCATTACCAGGCAAGCCGCTTTTAGTAGCTACAGGTGAGCAAGTATTAGTTGCGCGTCATGAGCAGGTTAGCCGCCAATTCAGTAGAGGGAATGGGCCACACGTAAAGCACATTGGTAGGGTCTACCGCTCCTACCGAACCTTTACCCGGGATGGTAGCATCCAGGCGCATCAGGTCCATATTGCGAATGCCTTCGCCCAGAAACTCAATGCGGCGCTCCAGCAGTATTGCGTTGAGAAAGGCAGTTACGGAAGCAAAGTCCGTGGCGAGGTAGGTGGCAACCGGAATAGCGGGGGTAGTGGCGGTGGCGGCGATGGCCGGATTGGAGCGGCCCCGCACGGCGTTGAGCAGGGCGAGGGCCTGGGCGTCAATGGTATTGGTCGAGCGCACGCGGGCCTCGGCTAGGTTTAGTAGCACCTCAGCGTAGCGAATAACCGGCGCTTTATCGGTGTAGGGCGTGCCGGTAGGATACTTAGTCAGGAAATACTCAGTGCCCACTTTTGCCACGAAGTTGGTGCGGCGGTTGTCGGTGCTAAGCCAGCCTGCGTTATTCAGAATGCCGGTAGCCGCCGTGTTCAGGCCATACTCGCCATTGCCCCCTAGCGAAGCGGGCAAATAATAGTAGGCTAGCTGGTTTTGCGTGCCAGGGGTATCCTGAGCGGTAAAGGGAAAGGAGAGGATGCTTTCGGACGTTTCCTGCGGCGCGGCAAACACGGCCGCTACCGTCGAAGCAAGAGCATGGTTTACGCCCGTCGATGCAGTGAAAGGAGCCGTGGCCGACACAATTTTATTGGCTTCCCGAATCACGTCATCGTAGCGGCCCATGCTCAGATATACCCGCGTTTTGAGGGCGATAGCCGTGTTGCGGTGGGCCCGCGTTACGTTCAGCGTGCTGGTGCTTACGCCGTTCTGGCTAGCCGTATACGTGAGCGGCAGGTTCTGCTCGGCGAAGTTGAGGTCCAGAATAATCTGGTCGTATACCTGAGCTACTGTGCTGCGGGCCAAGTCATTGTTACTGCTCAGCTGCATTTCGGCCGTCAGGCGCAGGGGTAGGCCGGGCTTGGAGCCAGCTCCCTCGATGTAGGGACGGGCATAAAGTTGAAGCAGTGAGTAGTAGCAGAGTGCGCGCAGCAGCCGGGCCTCGGCGCGGTAGTTGGTAGCCGTGGCGGCGTAGCCGGTCGGGAAGGGGGCGGCGTTCAGCTTGTCGGCGTTGGCATCGAGGCTAGCCAGGAAGATGTTCACCTGGTTGATGGCCGCGTAGCCATAGCCCCAGGTGTTAATTACGTCGTTCTGCGACGTTTCCGACTCGGTGTGGTTCCACACGCTTAGGCCGGTTACCGAGTTGGAAGTGCGGTTGATGAAGTCGTTGGCCCGAATGTCGCCATAAATCTGGTAGCGGCCTCCCAAAAAGCCCCCGGTCTTTACGTAGCTATATAAGCCATTAACCTGGGCTAGCACCCGCGAGGGTGTGTCGAAGGCCTGCGCGGGCAGCAGATACGTGACGGGTACGGGCTCAAGCAAAGCCTTTTGACAGGAAAAAGCCCCCAGTGCCAGCGCGACCGTGCACACGGCCGTCGAGAAACGATTCTTTAATACTGATTTCATAAATAACAGGCGCTTAGAAAGTAACGTTGAGGCCGGCCGTGTAGGTGCGGGCCTGGCCCACCGAGTTGCGGTCGACGCCGGGGGCCGTGTTATTGGCACCGTTGGTCGAAACCTCGGGGTCGATACCCGAGTAGCGGGTCACGAGGGCCGCGTTCTGCACCTGCACATACACGCGGGCGTTGCTGAGCTTTACATGGGTCAGCAGCTCCGAGGCGAAAGTGTAGCCTAGCGACACGTTGCGCAGGCGGGCAAAGTCACCCTTCTCCACATTTTGCGACATCACGATGGTCGAGCCGTTCGATACGTTGTCGCCGTACACCACGCGCGGGTACTTGGCATTAGGCGTTTCAGTAGGCGAGGTCCAGCGCTGCAGAATGTCGGTCTGGTTGTTCCAGAAACGCTGGTCGTGCAGGCCCGACTTGGTGCCGTTGTAGATATAGTTGCCGCCCGAGTACTGGATGAAAATGCCCAGGTCGAAATTCTTGAAGCGGAACGTGTTGTCGAGGCCGCCATACCAGGTAGGCAAGGTGGGGCCGAAGTAAATGCCGTCGGTGAGCTGGGTAGGGCCGGTGGTGTTGGTGCCGTCCGATACCTTGGTCCAGCCCGTCGAGCCGGCACCCGTAGTGCCCAGGTGGTTGTACTGCACCACCGTACCATCGGCCTTGAGAATCATGCGCTGGCCATTGAGTGGGTTCACGCCCATGTCCTGCACGGCCAGAATAGAGCCGATGGAGCGACCCACGGTGGTATAATTCGAGGTTTCGAGGCCCGAGGTGGCCGTGCCAATGCGCTGGTCGTCGGTCAGCAGCGACAATACGCGATTTTTGAGCGTCGTCAGGTTGCCGGTTACTGTCCAGGAAAATGCCTTGTTCTGAATGGCATTAAAGCGCAGGTTCACTTCGATGCCTTCGTTGCGCATCGAACCTACGTTGGCCGGGATGGAGTTGCCGAGCGTGCCCGCGCCGTTGATGTTCGGAATGCCGCGCGAAGGGGCCTGTGGCACGTCTAGAATCAGGCCATCGATGGTGCTGCGGTAGTAGCCTACATCACCCGTGAGGCGGCTTTGCAGCAGCCCAAACGACATGGTGACATCGGTTTTCTTGCTAGTTTCCCACGATAAGTTGGGGTTGCCGACCGACGTGAGGTAGAACGTGCCGCTATTGCCATACAAGGCCGAGCCATAGAGCTGCTGCGAGGCATAGTCGAAAATGCCCTGGTTGTTGCCCACACTACCATAGCTGCCCGTAAATTTCAGAAAATCAAAGGTGTGAGCAAACAAGCTATTCTTCCAGAAGTCTTCTTCCGACACCACGTAGCCTAGCGAGGCGCCGTAAAAATTACCCCACTTCTGCGCCCAGGCCGAGTAGCCATCGCGGCGCACGTTAAGGGTAGCCAGGTACTTGTGCGCGTAGCTGTAGTTGAAGCGCCCGAAGAACGAAGCCAGGTAGTTAGCCCCCTGCGAGTTACCCGAGGCGGCGATATTGATGTAGTTGCCCTGGAAAGTGGTGAAGAAAGGGTCGGCCACGGCCGTGCGGGTGGCGCCCCAGCGCTGAGTTTCGGTGTACTGCTGCTCATTGCCCAGCAACAGCGAAACGCTGTGGTTTTCGCCAAACGTATGGTCGTACTGGATGGTATTCTGCCAGTCCCAGCGCTTGTTAGTGCGGTAATAGTCGCTGGCTGAGCCTTGAGTGGAGAAACCGTCGCCGGCTAGGGAAGTATAGTACGACTTATCCTCAAAATTTAAGTTATCAATGCCATAAGTGGTTCGCAGGTGCAGGTCCTTAACAATTTCCAGGTCTGCGTATAAGCTACCCTGCACCTGATTGCTTTCGGAGGTAAACGAGTTATTATTCAGGTCAACTACCGGGTTATAGTAGCCCGGCAGCAGAGGCGAGCCCGTAGTTGGGTTGATATTGGGGCCCGCCCCAATGCCCGCGCCACTGGTGTTGTAGGTGCCATCCGCGTTGTAGGGCGAGATGTTGGGCGGCAGAACTAGTGGCAGGCGGCCCAGGCCACCCGTGCCAAAGGCCCCATCGGCTACCGAGCCCGAGTTAGGCGCCGAGTTATACGAGTTGGAGTAGTTGACGCGCACACCCACCGAGAGGCGGTCAAGTACCTTCTGGTCCACGTTGAGGCGGGCCGAGTAGCGGCGGAAGTCGTTGCGCACTAGCATCCCCTTCTGGTTGGTGTAGCCCACCGAGGCATAATAAGTGGTTTTGTCGGTACCGCCCGAGAAGTTCAGGTTGTGATTGCTTGATAACCCGGTGCGGTAGATGTAGTCGTACCAGCGCGTGTCAACAGTATTGCCGTTGGCATCGGTGGCTAGCTTAAAACCCTCTACGTTGGTGGCAGCGGCCCCAATAGCCGCGCGGTTAGCATTCAGGTTGCGCACCGCCTCGTTCTTAATGTTGACATAGTCCTGCGCACCCAGAATGCTATACAGGCGCACCGGGCGGGTTACACCGGCCCAGGCATCGTACGAAAGATGCGACTGGCCTTTGCGGCCCCTCTTGGTCGTAATTAGAATGACGCCGCCGTTAGCTCGCGAGCCGTAAATAGCGGTAGCAGAAGCATCTTTCAAGACCTCTACGTTCTCAATATCCTCGGGGTTGATGTTGGCCAGCGGGTTGTTGGGCACGCTGCCTACGGCCGAGCTATTGCCGCTGTAGGTAGGAATACCATCGATAACTACTAGTGGCCCTGAGCTAAGCGCGATAGAATTGGCCCCGCGAATACGAATAACCGGCGGGTTATTAAGTACCCCGTTGGGCGTGGTGATATTTACACCCGATGCCCGACCCTGCAAGCCTTGGTCGAAGCTCTGCACCGGAGTAGCGGCAATAGCATTGCCCTTGACCGTCGCTACCGAGCCCGTGAGGTCGCGCCGCGATTGCGTTCCGTAGCCCACTACTACTACTTCATCAAGCCCGGCTTGGGCAGAAGCCAGCGTTACGTTCACCGTCGACTGACTGCCGATGGCTACTTGCTGGCTTTCGTAGCCCACGTAGGAGATAACCAGGGTAGTAGCCGAAGCGGGCACCTGAATGTCGAAGTGCCCATCGGCGTTAGTAGAGGTGCCGAGCGATGTGCCCTTCACCAGCACCGTAGCGCCCGGAACGGTAGCGCCATCGGCGCCTTTTACCGTGCCCGACACGGCACGGGTCTGGGCGTGCAAGTCGCGCGCTCCCAGCACCAAAACAATGGCTGAGAGGGGAAGTAAGTGTTTTCGCATATGTTAAAAAAAGATGGTGAAATGGTGAACAGGCTGGGCGAATATACTGGGCTATATTGAATGCCACTGCGCTCAATGCATAATAAATCCTGGTTTTGCTGATAATCAGTCTACTGTTAAAAGCAAGGTTGGACTAAAAGCTGACAGCTAGCGCCAGAGAAGTAGGCTGACAATTGTTTTTTAATAAAATTATTATAATTAAACGTTTTATAATTAAATTATTATTTGAAAATCTGCCTGCTGTTTAACGCAATTCTGGTTCGTTATTGGTAGATAATGCCTAGCCTTTTGCCTGGGACCAGCTGACTAGTGGGCCCTACGCCGGGCCCTGCACCCGCGCCACCAGCAGTTGCCCCACCTCAGCCAGCTGTAGCCCAAGCCCCAGGCCCTGGGCCAGCCGCCCGGCTATCCAGAGGCCCAGGCCGGTGCCGGGGGCCAGCGGGTCGGCCTGGTACCAAGCCGTAGTGAGCTGGGCCAGGCGCGAACCCAGCGGGGTAGTCAGGGTGTTTTCGACTTCTAGCAGGGGGCCGTGACGCGCCGTGGAGGCTAGCAGCCGCAGCGTTACCGGGGTGCCCGGCGCACCATACTTGCGGGCATTATCAAGCAGGTTGAGCAGGATGGTAGTGAGCTGGTCGGGGTCGGTGCGCACAACTAAGCTAGCGGGGGCAGCTTCGTCGGGCAGTATAATGATGAGCCGGTGGCCGGCGGCCCGAAAGCGTGGTAACTCGCGGTCGGCCAGGGCCAGCACCAGCTCATCGAGGGCCACCGCCGGGCGCCGGGCGGGCAGGGCAGCGCCCGCACCCAAGCGGCCTACCAGTAGAAAATCATCGACCAGGCGGGCCAGGCGGGCCAGCTCGGCATCGTGGCCAGCCAGGGCCGCGCGGGTAGTGGCGGGCAGGCTAGGGTCGCGGCCGCTCACGTCGAGGCCGGTTTGCAGGGTGGCTAGGGGAGTGCGCAGCTCGTGGGCGGCGGCGGCCAGAAAATTGGCCTGGGCCGTGGCCTGCTCGGCTAGCCGGGCCAGCAGTTGGTTGAGGGTTTCGGCCAGCTCCTGCACTTCGTCGCCAGTGGCGGGCACGGGCAGCGGGGCAATATCCTGCGCCTGCTGAATGCGCCGCGCCTGCGCCGCCATGCGCCGCAGCGGCCGCAGCACGGCGCCCGCCACCAGCGGCGCCAGCAGCGCCGCCAGCACCAGGCTGCCCGCCAGGCCCAGCAGCAGCGTGCGCTGCACCCGCCCCAGCGCGGTAGCGAGCGGGGCCGCCGGGTGCCCTAGCCATAAAGTAAGGCGGCCAGTAGCGGCGGCATTGTCGGCGCCGGGGCCGGGCGGCGCGGCGGGGCGGCTCACCGCCACCACCCGGTGCTGCGGCCCCAGCACCGCGCCGGGGCCGTCGGGCGGCGGCAGGGCTAGCCCTGGCCCGGCCGGAAACTGCGCCGACCGAAACAGCTCGTGTGCCGGCTGGCCGGCTTCGGCAAAAGCCACGCGCATTACCTCGCCGCGCTGGTCGGGCAGGGGCAGGGTGGGCAGGGGGTCGAGGCTGACGCGGCTTAGCAGCTCCTGGGCGCGGGTGCGCAGCAGGGCATCGTCGGCGTGGGTGAGCTGGCGGCGCAGGCTGCGGTATTGGTAGCTGCCCGCCACCAGCGTGGCTAGCCCCAGCACCAGCCCAAATACCAGCAGCAGCTGCCCGCGCAGGCCCAGCCGCCACCGCGGCGAGAAAGGCACGGCAGTACTTCGCGAATCAGCCAACTCATTATTCATAGCGCAACTACGGGGTCAGTAGATGGGGCGGGCTGCCGACGAAAAGCCGGCAGCCCGCTTGATATGCTTCGACTAACGCTACCGGCTGCGGGCTGACAGCCGGCAGCCCGCACCGTATTCCAACTCCGAAGTTGCGGTAACTTATACCTCATAATTCCTCAGCCGGTAGCCCTGGCCGATAACGGTTTCGAGCAGGACTGGGGCCGGGGCAAAATCGCGGTCCAGCTTGCGCCGCAGCTGCGAGATGTGCACCTCAATCACGTTCGAACCCATGTCGTAGTCCACGTCCCACACCTTTTCGGCCAGGCGGGTTTTGCTCACTACCCGGCCCGCGTTGCGCAGCAGTAGTTCCAGCACTGCAAACTCGCGGTTGGTGAGGCTGATGACCCGGCCGGCGCGTGTGACTACGCGGCCCAGCGGGTCGAGCACCAGGTCGGCCAGGCGCAGGGCCTCGGCCCCGGCCGGCCCGGCCGTTTTGCGCCCGATGATGTGCAGGCGGGCCAGCAGCTCATCAAAGGCAAAGGGCTTGCGCAGGTAATCCACGGCGCCGGCTTCGAGGCCGCTTACTACGTGGGTGCTGTCCGTCAAAGCACTCACGATGAGCACGGGTGTAGTGATGCCAAACTCGCGCAGGTTGCGCAGCACGTCGAGGCCGCTCTGGCCGGGTAGCATCAGGTCGAGCAAAATGGCGTCGTAGGGGGTGGTGGCGGCGCGCTCCAGGCCCTCGGGGCCGGTGGCGGCCACGTCGGCCACGTGCCCGGCCTGCACCAGGCCCTGCTGCATAAAGCCGGCCAGCCGGGCTTCGTCTTCGACAACGAGAATACGCATGAAAGGAAAGATAATTGGTCTGAAGCCCAAAACGTCAGCCAGAATATTCTGGCTGACGTTTGTTGCTAAGTTATTGAGGGCTAGCGGACCAGGTATTTATTGCCACCGAGCGTCAGCGTTTCGGCCCGCACGATGCGCACGGGGGTGGTGCGGGCCATTGCCTCGCCGGGGTGAGCCGCGCGCAGGGTGCCGGTGGCTTCGAGGCTAGCCCCGGTAGTGAGCTTATCGGCGAGTTGCTCCACGGCGCGGGGCGGTAACTGCAAAATACTCTGGTCGCTGAGCACGAGGCTCCTGACTTCGCCGCGCGGTCCGCGCCGCAGCTCCCGAATGGTGCCGCGCACGGTAGCGGCCTCTTCGGTGGGCGGCGTGGTGGGGCGTACCGGCGGGGTGTCGCGCACGGTTTGGCCGCCGCTGGCCAGGCTCACAAAGTGAAAGTGGCTGCGGCCATCGGGCCCGGCCTGGCGGAAGCCCGTCACCGTCACGGTGCTGCCAGCTTTTACGGCCGAGGTCAGCTGCTGGCCAAGGTGGCGCGGAAAGTGGATGGTATCGGGAGCGGCGCTGCCCTCGGGGCGCAGCACAAAGGCGTCGTACACCTGCTCATCATTGCGGGCCTGGTAGCTGGCTAGCGTGCCGCGCACATCGCTCAGCACCTGTACCTGGCCCCCGCGCGGGCCATCGGGGCCACCCTTGGGGCCTTTGGGACCGTGCCCGCCGCGAGGGCCGCCGGCGGGCGGGGGGGCGGGCCAGCGAGGCCACCGGCGGGCGGGGCCATGCCGGGGGCGGGGAGCGGGGCTGCTGTGGCCGCCTTCGCGTTTTTAGCCGACTTGGTTTTGGTTTTCACCACCGTTTGCTGGGCGTGAGCGGCGGGGCCGGCTAGCAGCAGGGCAGCCAGCAAAGCCACCGCAGAAAAGGACTTTTTCATAAAACTGAGAAGAAAATTAGGAGTAGTAAGCTGTGCGTCGGCGGACTCCGGTTGCCCTTTCGACGCTACAAAATTTCCATCGCTCCCTGAGGCCCGGCTTAAGCTTACATTAATTTTTCTTCAGCCCGTAGTGGCTAGCCAGCATTTCCCTATCACACGGAGCCAGCGTCAGTAGTAACATACTTCTGATTAGCAAGTGGCGGGAAGCAGACCCTAGCGCCGCCCGCTCCGCTCTACGCCAACCGCCGTCACCTCTACCACATCGGTGAATGGCCCTGAACTGGCATGATTTGGTAGGGCAGGCGCCAGGTCGGCGGCGCTACGCGCCAGCTTCATACTAAAATGCACCAGCAGATAAAACCGTGCGGCCCGTGCCTGCCCCTGGTAAATGGCCGGAATCCAGTGGTCGGGCAGTTGGTTGAACACTCGCCATACCTCCTGGGTGCAAGCCGGCAGGGGGCTGCTTACGACGGTATAATCGGTGGTATGGCCATTGGGCTGCACCACGTAGGATAGCAGCACATCGCCCTGTTTTTGTTGTTGCAGAGCGTCTATTGGGTAGCGGAGGGCTTTTTGCAGGGCCTCGCGGCGACCAGCCCGGCTGCCCAGCAGCCCTGGCGGCCGGGTGGGGTGCACTAGCTGCCAGGTATCGCCGATGCGCAGCTCGTAGCGGGCCGTATCGGGGCGGCGGTAGCTGATGCGGCTCGAATCATAATTCATTCGCAGCGCCAGCTGGCCAGCCTCTTCAAAGTACTCCCAGCTCCCCGTGGGCTGGCTATTGGTACGCGTGCCGTGCTCAAACTTATTGACAACCCGCTCGGCCTGTGCCAACGCCGCGTGGCCAGAAATAAGTAAGCCGGTAGTAAGTACGAAGCAGATAGGTAGATGCATGAAAAAGGCCGCCGGCATATATGCCGGCGGCCCCTAATATAAATGAAATTCAGTATAGAGCCGGCGGCTAGCCGGCGGCCATCGCCTTGCGGCGGCCGGGCTTCACAGCGGGTTGGCGCTCCTCGCCCTGGGCGAGCAATTCTTCGTCGCGCTCGGTTTTCTTGGCAATCCAGCTCACCGAGTACAGGTCCTTGCGGCGGTCGCGCAGGTTGCGCACGGCCCCGCTGCTGTTCAGGTCTTTGAGCAGGTCGAGGTCGAGGTCGGCGATGAGGGTCATCTCCGTATTGGGCGTGGCCTCGGCCACGATGGCATCGTGCGGGAAGGCGAAGTCGCTGGGGCTGAACACGGCCGACTGCGAGTACTGAATGTCCATATTCTCGACGCGCGGCAGGTTGCCCACCGAGCCGGTAATGGCCACGTAGCACTCGTTTTCGATGGCCCTAGCCTGGGCGCAGATGCGCACGCGCTGGTAGGCGTTCTTGGTATCGGTCCAGAAAGGCACGAACAGAATTTTCATGCCCTCGTCGCTCAGAATACGCGACAGCTCCGGAAACTCTACGTCGTAGCACACCAGGATGCCGATTTTGCCAAAGTCGGTGTCGAAGCACTTGATTTTGTCGCCGCCGCGCATGCCCCAGTAACTGGCCTCGTCGGGCGTCACGTGCAGCTTATACTGCTCGTCTACGGTGCCGTCGCGGCGGCACAAGTAGCTCACGTTGTAGAGTTTGCCATCCTCATACACCGGCATCGAGCCCGCGATTACGTTGATGTTGTAGCTCACGGCCAGCTCCATCATGCGCACCTTGATGGGCTCGGTGAAGGCCGCCATACCCCGAATGGCCGCCGAGGCCGACTCCTCATTGGTCAGCGCCATCATCGGGGCGTTGAAAAACTCGGGAAACAGCACGCAGTCAGCCTTGTAGCCGCTCACCGTATCTACGAAAAACTCGATTTGCTGGAAGAAGTCCTCCAGGCTCTTGGTGGCGCGCATCTGCCACTGCACAATGCCGAGACGCACATTCGACTTCTGGTTGCCGATGAGCTTATCAAATTCCTCATCATAATACACATTAATCCACTCTAGCAGCGTGGCGTAAGCCTTTGACTCTGAGTCATAAGGCAGGTAGCCGCGAATGATTTTGCGCACGTAAAACTCGTTCGAGAGCTGGAACGTGAGGATGGGGTCGGTGAGCTCCTTGTTGCGCACCATCTCCACGTACTTGGCGGGCGTCATCTCGCCCGCGTACTGCGCATAGCCGGGAATGCGGCCGCCGGCCACCATGGCGCGCAGGTTGAGGCTCTCGCACAGCTCCTTGCGGGCGTCGTAGAGGCGGCGGCCCAAACGAAGGCTGCGGTACTCGGGGTCCACGAACACGTCGACGCCGTAGAGCGTGTCGCCCTCCGCATCGTGGGTGTCAAACTTGCCGTTACCGGTGATTTTGGCGTAGGTGTGCTTGTCGCCAAACTTGCTGTAATCCACGATAATAGCCAGCGCGGCGGCCACTACCTGGCCGTTGTCCTCAATGCAAATCTGGCCTTCGGGAAACTTGCGCAGCAGGGCGGCAAACTCGTCGGCCGTCCAGGCGCCCTCCATGTTGGAGTACACCTTTTCCATAATGGCTTTGATGGCCTTGAAGTCGGCGCGCCGCAGCTGGCGCAGCACCAGCTTGTGGGCCGGCACGGCGGTAGGCGTCAGGCGCTCGTCGAGGGCCGCCAGGGCGGGGCCTAGCTTATTGCCTTTTTTGTGATGGTGGGCGCCGCCGGGGGCAGCTTTACCATTAGAAGAAGTAGCCATAGGAAATAAAAAAATCGAACCGGATAATGGGCCTAGTCAAAATTACCCCCGAAAAAACCCACTGGCTAGCCGCCAGCGGGAAGTATACCTGCTAAACGGGCAGACGGGCGCGCATGTTTACTGCCGCACCACGCGGCGTGTGGCCGTACCCTGGGCCGTTTGCACCGTCAAAAGCAGCACGCCCCGGAATGGGCCGAAGGTGGCGGCATCGAGCGTGAGCACCCCGCCAGGGGGGCTAGCGAAGGTTTGGGTGAAAACCTGCCGGCCCAGTAAGTCGGCGCCCGAAACGGTGAGCAGCCCGCTGCCGGCCGGCACGGCCAGCCGCAGCGCCGTGCCCACGGCCGAGGGGTTGGGGTAGGGGCTGAGCCCGACTCCGGTGGCGGCGTCGCGGGTGGCCAGCCGGATAAAGCGTCGGAAAATGTCGCGGTATTCCACGGCCGTCACTACCTCGCTACCCGCCACGGTGGTTGTGGTGATGGTAAGCACCGGCACGTGCACGCCCTTGGCCAGCCACTTATACGCGCGCACCAGCGGCAGCGTGAGGCCCTGGCCCGGTGCGCCACCCACGGCCAGGCTGTCGTGGTCGGCCAGGGTCGTGACGAGGCGCACGGCTTGGAACGTGCCGAAGGGCGTGGTAATAGTGCCCCAGGCATCGGGCTGGTTGGTGCGCCGGCGCTTCTGGCTGAAGTAGCCATTGCCAGCCAGGGCTAGCGGCGTGGTCAACAGCGAGTTGCTCACATCGGCCGCGCTGGCGAAGCTGATGGGGAAGCAGTAGATAACGTCCTGCTGGGCTTTGCTGGCGTAGGTGACCGGCACGGCCGTGCCGCTGATGGTGCCGCCGTAGCCCACCAGCCGGTAGTCGGCGCTCGACACGGCCGAAAACTCCAGCGGGTTGCTGATGGGCAGCGTGCCCGCCGCGGCGGGCAGGCCCTGCGGCGACACCAGCGTGGCCCGCGTATCGGGGCTGAACAAGGCGTTGTTGAAGGTGAACTGCAAGAGCGGGCCGGGGGCGCTGCTCACGTCATTGTAGCGCAGCACGCGCTGCGCGGTGGCCACCAGCCCCGAGTAGTCCCAGGTCTGGCTAGCCCCGCTGCGGGCCAGGGGCGGGGCACCAGCCGGTAGTACCGGGCTAGCCTGGCTCAGGCGCAGTGAGTCGCCCACCGCCGGCATATCGGCCGCCGTGATATTGGGCGAGGTTTGGGCCAAGGCAGGGCTAGCCAGAAAGGCAAGCGGCAGGAGTAGCGAGTGGCGAAGCATAGGCGGGCGAGCTTACAAGTTGAGTTTCAACCCAAATCTAACCCCGCCCCATAAGTTCTGCGCGCTGGCTCGGCTACTTTATACGCCCGTCATTTCGGGCACTGCCTCATCGGGCAAGGGTACCACGAGCTTACCGGCCGTGGCCGCCCGAATCTGGGCCACGCTCACGCCGGGGGCGCGCTCGCGCAGCACAAAGCCGTCGGGCGTCACGTCGAGCACGGCCAGCTCGGTCACGATTTTCTTTACGCAGTGCAGGCCCGTGATGGGCAAAGTACAGTTGGTGAGTAGCTTGCTGGAGCCGTCGCGGGCCACGTGCTGCATGGCCACGATGATATTCTTGGCCGAAGCCACGAGGTCCATCGCGCCGCCCATCCCCTTCACCATCTTACCCGGAATCTTCCAGTTGGCAATGTCGCCGCGCTCGCTCACCTCCATCGCACCCAGGATGGTGAGGTCCACGTGCTCGCCGCGAATCATCCCAAATGAGTCGGCCGACGAGAAAATCGACGAGCCCGGCAGCGTGGTTACCGTCTGCTTGCCGGCATTGATAAGGTCGGGGTCTACCTCGGCCTCCGTCGGAAACGGCCCCATGCCGAGTAGTCCGTTCTCGCTTTGCAGCTCCACATTGATGCCGGCCGGAATGTAGTTGGCCACCAGCGTCGGAATACCGATGCCGAGGTTGACGTAAGAGTTGTTTTCTACTTCTTGGGCAATGCGCCGGGCAATGCCGTGTTTGTCGAGGGCCATGGGTGGGAAAGGAAGAATTAGTACTTAGCGGCCTGGCGCCTGGCCAGGGCCGCGTACACGGCCTTGCGGAAGCGGGGTACCAGGTCGGGCGTGTTATTGTGCGGAAATTTCTGGGTGTAGAGCAGCACCACGAGGTGCTCCTTGGGGTCTACCCAATAGTCGGTACCAAAGGCGCCGCCCCACTCGTAGCTGCCCACCGACTGCCCGGTCTGGGCCGCGCCGGCCGGCGTCACGATGCTGAAACCCAGCCCAAACTTGTTGAGCCCCTGGTTTACGTCGCCAATCTGGTTCTGCGTCATCAGGTCTACCGTACTGGGTTTCAGCAGGCGGTGGCCGCCGTAAGTGCCGCCGTTCAGCATCATTTGCAGAAAGACGGCGTAGTCGTCGATGGTTGACGACAGCCCACCGCCGCCCGAAAAGTAGGTGCCCGCCTGGTTGGGAAAGTCGGGCCGCAGGTTCAGCATCCCCGCGGTCGGCATGGGTACGGTGCGGCCCTGGTACTCGGTGTAGAGCGGCACGAGGCGGCTTTGCCGGTCGGCGGGCAGGTAGAAATAAGTATCGCGCATGCCCAGCGGCTCAAACACGTGGGCGCGCAAATATTGGTCGAGCGGCTGCCCGCTCAATACCTCAATGAGGCGGCCCAGCACATCCACGCTCAGGCCGTAGGTGAAGCGCTTGCCGGGCTGGTTCATCAGCGGCTGGTGGGCCAGCGCGTCGATGGCCGGGGCTAGGGTGCCCGCCGGCGAGCCCACCCCCGACGGCACGTGCGCCTTGGCATAAATGGCCCGCGCCTCGGCCGAGCCGATGACGGCGTAGCCGATGCCGGAAGTATGCGTCAGCAGCTGCCGGATGGTAATTTCGCTGCGCGCCGGCACGGTCGTAAACGTAGTGTCCTTGGCGTTGAAGCTAGCCAGCACCCGCGGGTGGGCAAAGGCCGGCAGGTACTTCGAGATGGGGTCGTCGAGCTGAAACCTGCCCTGGTCGTAAAGCTCCATCAGGCCCACGCTCGTGATGGCCTTGGTTTGGGAGGCAATGCGCTCGATGGCGTCGGGGTGCAGGGGAATTTTAGCTTGGGCATCGGCGTAGCCGAAAGCTTTGCGGTACACTACTTTGCCATCGCGGGCCACGAGGGCGATTACGCCCGGTAGCCGGCCATCGGCCACGTAGCCTTGCAGCACCTGGTCTAGCTGCGCCAAGGCCTCGGGGCTGATGCCCACGCTGGCGGGCGCCGCCGCCGGTAGCATCACGGAGGTGGGCGCCGCCGGCTGGGCCAATGCCGGGGCCACGGCGCCTGTGCCGCCGAGCACCAGCAGCAAGGCTAGGATTCTGTTCTTCATACCGGTTATTTATAAAACTCTGCTGCTTAAAATTTGCTGCCTGAATGGGTAGCTTAGGCGCGCACCGTGCGCTGCTCGATGCGCTTCTCGTAGTGCCGGCCCTGAAAAATGCGCTGCACGAAGATGCCCGGCGTGTGAATCTGGTTGGGGTCAAGCTCGCCGGCGGGCACCAATTCTTCCACTTCCGCCACGGTGATTTTGCCGGCCGTGGCCATCATGGGGTTGAAGTTGCGGGCGGTGCCCTTGTAGATAAGGTTGCCGGCGGTGTCGCCCTTCCAGGCTTTTACGAAGGCAAAATCGGCGGTGAGGCCCGTTTCGAGCAAGTACATCTTGCCGTTGAATTCGCGGCTTTCCTTGCCTTCGCCTACTTCGGTGCCGTAGCCGGCCGGCGTGTAAAAGGCCGGAATGCCCGCCCCGCCGGCCCGGCAGCGCTCGGCCAGGGTGCCCTGCGGAATCAATTCTACCTCCAGCTCACCGGCCAGCAACTGGCGTTCAAACTCGGCATTTTCGCCCACGTAGCTCGAAATCATCTTGCGTACCTGCCGCTTCTGGAGCAGCAGGCCAATTCCGAAATCATCGACGCCCGCGTTGTTGCTGATGCAGGTGAGGTCTTTCACGCCGAGGCGCAGCAGCTCCTGAATGGCGTTTTCGGGAATGCCGCAGAGGCCGAAGCCGCCGAGCATCAGGGTCATGCCGTCGGCCAGGCCCGCTAGGGCCGCCTGGGCGTCGGCCACAGTTTTGGTTATCATGGGTGGGAGGTGAGGACAGGCGGGAGGTAATTGACGGGCAAAAATTCACCCATTTTTTCGAAACCCCAGTACTCGTCGGTGAATACGGCCAGCGGATTTGCCAGTTGGCCATTGGGTTCGATTTCTACTTCGGGCTGCAGCAGTATCAGCTGCGACACCTGCCGGTCCGGGGGGGGCGCGGCACCGGGGGCAAACGGCGGGGCTGCCGGGCGGTAATTGGCATCGGGGCCGGCCAGCAGATACGTTACCTGCAAGTAGTCGCGAAAACGTAAAAATACCCGCCGGCCGCCGGGGGCTACCCGGCGCAGGCTGTCGAGGTGGCGCGGCGCGGTATAGAGCAAAGCAAAACTCGGTGGCACCCGCGCCCAGCGGAAAAGAGAGTCTTGCTCGGCGGCCGAGTAGGCGCGGTGCTGCCGCAGCAGCGCCTTGCGCAGACTGTCGGCGTGGGCAAAGCGCGGGTTAGTCACGATGCGCAGCCGCCGCGCCACGAAGCCCTGGGCAGTCAGCTGGCTATCGCGCACGCTGCGCAAAAAGTGGGTGAGCGAGCCCCGGTACGCCCGCACGCGGTTGGCCTGCCAGAGGCGGCGCTGGCGTTCCGAGCGGGGCGTCATCTCCTCAAAAACCGGCTGGCCGTAAAACGTAATGACCTGCTGGGTAAAATTGGTTTTGAACCGCAGGCCGTAGTACTTCACGCGGTAGCCCAGCGCCTCATTATCGACCTGCACAAACTTGTAGGCCGAGGCAGTAAGCTCGTTGGCCTTGGGGTCGAAGTCGAGCAGCACATCGTCGGGGTTGGCAATGCGGCACTGGCGCGAAAAGCTGCTGCGGCCCAGAAACAATTCCGTAAACTTCTGGTAGTCGCTAGCGCGGTTGGGGTTGGGGCGCACCACTACCTCGCCGAGCTGGCTGGCGGCCGGGGCTAGCCGCAACGTCAGCTGCTGGGGCGCCGGGCCTACCAGAACGGTCTGGCGGGCGAGCCGGTAGCCCACGTAGGAGGCCACTACCTCGTAGGTGCCGGCCGGCACGCTGGGAAACGCAAACGTGCCCTGCTCAGTAGTCGTCACCCCGAGCGTGGTATTGGCCAGAAACACGCTGGCAAAGGCCAGCGGCTGGTGCGTCACGGAATCTTGCACCACGCCCGTGAGGCGGCCCTGGCCCAGCGCCAGCCCCGGCAACAGGAAGCAGAAAAAGGCCAGTACCGTGCGCATTGCGCAAGCATGTACCCAGGAGGGCCGGCAAAAGTTGCCCGCTAGCCAGCTGGCGGCGCGGCTACTTGGCTAGGGCGGGGGCTAGCGTGGGCGGCTGGTAGTCGAGCGGCAGAAACTCGCCGATTTTCTCGAAGCCCCAGTACTCGCCGGTCGAGACGTCGGCCGGGTTGCGCAGCGTGCCGTTGGGGCGGATTTCGGCCTCGCGGGTTTGCAGGCGCAGGCGCGATACCTCGCGCTGGGCCGGGTAGGGCTGCTTGCGCGGCTCGGGGCCCAGCGTAGCCATTGGGGTCGTGTAGTTGGGGTCGGGCGCCTCGCCAAAGTGCGCCACTTGCAGCTCGCCCGTGAAGCGCAGGTACACGTGGCCGTCGGCCACGCGGCGCAGGCTGTCGAGGGGCCTGGCCGCGGGGTAGAGGGTGGCAAACACCGGCGTGAGGCGGCCCAGCACTTCGAGCGAGTCCTGCTCGGCATCGGTAAGCGAGCCGGCCGGGCGGTGCTGCAAGGGCTCCAGCCGGTTAAAGCGCTTGTTGGGAGTGAGGCGCACCTGCTGGGCCAGGAAGCCATTGGCCCGCAGCTGGCCAGCGTACACGCTGCGCAAAAAATGCGGAAACGAGCCGATGTAGGCCACCGCGCGGTTGGTTTCCCACTGCCGCTGCTGGGCGGCGTCGCGGGGCGTCATTTCCTCAAACACCGGCGAGCCGCTGAAGGCAATAAAGTCCGTGTCGGGGTTGTAGGTGAAGAACATGCCGAAGTACTTGAGGCGGTAGCCCAGCGCCTCGTTTTCGACCTGCACAAAGTTTTTGGCCGCCGCCGTCAGCTCCTTGGTCGAGTCGTTGGTATACACCACGATATCCTTCGGGTTGGTGATGTGGCACTGCTGCGAAAACGTGCTTTCGCCCAAAAAGAAAGTGCTGAATTTCTTGAAATCCTCCTCGCGGTGGGGGTTGGCCTGCACTACTACCTCGCCTAGCTGCGGCCCGGCCGAGCCTAGCAAAAAGGTAAGCTGCTGCAGCGCCGTGCCCTTCCCAATGGTAATTACTTGCTTGCTAAGCCGGTAGCCCACGTAGGTACCCACCGCCTCGTAAGTGCCGGCCGGCACCTTCGGAAACTCGAACCGGCCCTGGTCGTCGGTCGTGGCCCCGAGCGTGGTGTTGGCCAGAAACACGCTGGAAAACGCCAGCGGCTGGTGGGTGGCCGAGTCTTGCACCACGCCGCTGAGGCGACCCTGCGCCAGGGCTAGCCCCGGCAATAAGAAGAGAAGAAAGGCGAGTGTTTTGTGCATAAAAAAGGTAGGTAGTAGCCCGGCGGGTTAGCGGCGCGTTGCAATAGTCAGGCCGAGGACTAGCCTACACCGCCAGCGCCGCGCGGGTGGCCTGCGCATCGAGCGCCAGCTGCGCCGTGAGGGCGGCCAGGCCGTCGTACTTCTCCTCACCCCGCAGCCAGGCAACGAATTCGAGCGTTAGTAATTGCCCGTACAGGTCGCCGCTGAAGTCAAGCAGGTTAACCTCAATAGTTTGGGCTAGCCCCGCGCCGATGGTGGGCCGCACCCCGATGCTGAGCATGGCCGGGTGCCGGGTGCCCGCCGCTGTAGTGGCCCACACCGCGTAAATGCCCTGCGCGGGCACCAGCTTCAGTTTTTCGGGCACGTCGAGGTTGGCCGTGGGGTAGCCGATGGTGCGGCCCAGCTGCTGGCCCGTCACTACCAGGCCCGTCACGGGGTAATAATAGCCCAGGTAGGCGGTGGCGGTGGCCACGTCGCCGGCCCGCAGCGCTTTGCGAATGCGGGTGCTGCTCACGCCCACCGCGTCTACGTCCTGCCGCGGAATCTCTTCTACGGTGAAGCCGTAGCGCGCGGCGTGCCGGGTGAGGTAGTCGAAGCCGCCCTCGCGGTTTTTGCCGAAGCGGTGGTCGTAGCCGATAACCAGGTGTTTGGCGCCGACCGTTTTAAGCAGTAATTCCTGGATGTACTGCTCGGAGGTCCATTCGGCGAACTCGCGGGTAAACGGCATCACCAACAGGTAATCGACGCCAAACTCGGCCAGCCGGGCCACGCGCTCGTCCAGAGTATTAAGCAATTGCAGTTCCAGCAGCTCGGGGTGCGAGGGCGGCGGGCCCAGCACCAGGCGCGGGTGCGGCCAGTAGGTAATTACCACGGCTTGCCCGCCCACCGCATCGGCTACCTGCCGCAGCCGCGCCAAAATGCGCTGATGCCCCCGGTGCACCCCGTCGAAAGTGCCGCTCGTGACTACCGCATTGGCCAGGGCCGGAAAGTCGGCAGGGTCAGTAATAACAACCATAGACCGCAGATTAGCTACGCTGAACTTCGTTTAGGTAGGCTCGGTGGATGAATGTTGTGCCGGCCCGAACTGTCCGGTTTGCTGGGCGGCGTAGTAGTCGAGGCCCACGCGCGCCACGCGGGTGCGCTCGCGGCGCGGGCGGTCGCCAGAGTGAGCCCCGGCCTCGGTGCCAGGCACCGTTTCGGGGCGGGGCGGGCGCAGGGCCTGCACCTCGGCCACCGTCCAGGCGTCGGCCAGCCGGTACTCGCCGATGCGGGTGCGCACCAGGCGCGTGAGGTGAGCCCCGCAGCCCAGCGCCGCGCCCAGGTCGCGGGCCAGGCTGCGGATGTAGGTGCCCTTCGAGCAGACCACCCGAAAATCAACCTCCGGCAGCGCAACGCGCGTGATTTCAAACGCTTTAATCTCGACCGTTTTCGACTTGATAACTGCTTCCTCACCCTTGCGGGCCAGCTCGTAGGCGCGCTGCCCGTCTACCTTCACCGCCGAGAATAGCGGCGGCGTCTGCTCGATTCTACCCAGAAATGTGGCGGCGGCGGCCCGGATTTCTTCCTCCGTGAGGTGGGCGCAGGGCTGCTCGCTATCCACTGGCGTTTCGAGGTCGAAGCTCGGCGTGGTCTGGCCTAGCCGGAAGGTGCCTTCATACTCTTTTTCCTGGGCCTGAATCTGGTCTATCTCCTTGGTTTTCTTGCCAGTGCAGAGGATAAGCAGGCCGGTGGCCAGCGGGTCGAGGGTGCCGGCGTGGCCGATTTTGCGCGGGCGCAGCGTGTTTTTCACCTTGCGCACCACGTCGAACGAAGTCCAGGTCAGCGGCTTGTCGAGCAGCAGCACTTCGCCCTGCTCGAAGTCAAAGTCAGCCAGCTGTTTTTTTTCACTCATACCAGTTGCAGGTTAAGGCCCAGCGCCAGCATAGCCAGCAGCAGCCCGCCCACGATGATGCGGTAGATGCCAAACGCCCGGAAGCCGTACTTCGTCACGAAGCCTACGAAAAGCCGGATGGCCAGCAGCGCCACTACGAAGGCCACCACGTTGCCGAGCAGCAGCAGCTTCACTTCCTCGCCCGAAAACAAATGCCCTAGCGTGATGCCCTGAGTATGCGCTTCTTTGTAGTAATCGTAAATATCCTTCACGGCCGCCGCCGCCATCGTGGGCATAGCCAGGAAAAACGCAAACTCGGCCGCCGCGCGGCGCGTCAGCTTCTGGGTGAGGCCGCCGATGATGGTGGCCGCCGAGCGGCTCACGCCCGGCACCACGGCCAGGCACTGAAACAGGCCGATGACAAAGGCCTTTTTCCAACTCGGGTTCGTGACGGGGTGGCCGCCGTGCTGCGGGTCTTCCTGCGGAAACCACTTGTCCACAAACAGCAGCACGATGCCGCCGAGCAGCAGCATTACGGCCACGGTTGTTACCGATTCGAGCAGCGCGTCGATGTGCTTTTTGAGGGCTAGCCCCACCACCACGATGGGCAGAAACGCCACCAGCAGCTTCAGGTAAAAATCGAAGCTCTGAAAAAAGCGCTTCCAGTACACCACCAGCACCGACAGAATGGCCCCGAGCTGAATCACCACCAAGAACAGTTTCACAAAAGGCGTGGCCGTAATACCCAGCAGCTTGGAGGCAATAATCATGTGGCCGGTGCTGGAAACGGGTAGAAACTCGGTGATTCCTTCCACGATGGCCAGTAAGAGGGCCTGCCAGTAAGTCATTGTTTAGTAATTAGTTGTGTGCAATTGCTTCGCAGGCTCGCAATGAACAGGGGGGAATAAACCGACCCTAGCCGGGACGCTTATAAGCGGGTTTGGCCGGGCGCGGCGCCGCCGGGGTGGGCGTAGGCGCGGCGGCCGACGGGCCGGGCACCTGCAGAGCCAGCGGCTTAAACTCATCGGCCACGGGCGCAGCTGCAGCGGGTGCTACCGGCGCCAGCTCGCTAGGGTTGCTGCGCACCATAATGGCCGCAAACTCAATCACGAAGCCCACAAACAGCAAAATAGGCCCCAGCGTGAGGCCCAAAAAGCCTTCGCCATAGTCGGCCTTGTCGAGCATCATGGTGATGAAGCCCACGGCCAGCACAGCCAGGCCGAGCCACATCAGGCGGAAGTTGCGGGGGCCGAAGGCGAAGCGCGGGGCCGGAGTAGTTGGTTGCATAGCAGGTTAATAAAGCTCGTCGAGCGATACGTTCAGGTATTTATTCACCGCCCAGTACGAGCTGAGAAAGCCGATGGCCGTGCCCAGCGCCAGCACGCCCAGCAGCAGCAGGCCGATGAGGTGGTCGTCGCGCAGCAGGCGCAGCTGCGCAATTTCGAGGTAAGCATATTGCAGCAAGCTCAGCAGGAGCAGCGCGGCCAGAAAGCCGCTGGCTAGCCCCTGCCAGGTAGCCCGCCTGATAAATGGCTGCCGGATAAAGAACCGCGTGGCGCCTACCAGTTGCATCGAGCGAATGAGCAGCCGCTGCGAAAACATGGCTAGCTTAATCGTATTGTTAATCAGAATAACCACTACCAGCACCAGCACCGCCGCAAAGCCCAGCAGCAGCAGGCTCACCCTGGCCAGGTTTTGGTTGATGCTGGTAAAGAGGCTTTTGGGGTACTGCACCTCAAACACGCCGCGCTGCTGGCTCAGGCTGCGGCCCAGTAGGCGCAGGTGCGTGGTATCGGTGTACTCAGGCTTGATTTTGAGGGCGTAGGCGTCGCGCAGCGGGTTATCATCCAAGAAGCTGTGAAAATCTTCGCCGGTGGTTTCGAGGAGCTGGCGGGCGCCTTCCTCCTTGCTCACGAAGCGCACCTGCGGGCGGCCACCTACCTCGGCCACGTAGGGCTGGTGTTCGAGGTCCTGTTGCAGGCGCAGCAGCTCGGTTTCGGGCAGGTTACGCTCCAGGTACACCTGCACCTCCAGGTTTTCGCGCACTTGCTCGCTCAGCTTATGCGCGTGCAGCAGCAGCAGGCCAAATAACCCGATGACAGTCAGCGCCAGCGTGATGCTGAACACCACCAGCAGGGTAGGGTAGGAGCCGAGTTTCTTTTTGCGGGGCCGGGCCATAGGGGCGCAAAGGTACGCTTGGCTTTAACTGGAACGACACCTTATATCGTCTGTCATTGCGAGTCTGCGCAGCAGTTACCCCCAAACGACCCTGGTAGAACGACTGGCGCGGGTATCGTTTCGGTGCGATTGCTGCGCGGGCTCGCAATGACAGGCGATTTTACAGGCTTGTGCGCTTGTCCTCTTCCACCGTCAACACCTCGCGGGCGCGGCGGGTATCGCGCTCGCGGCGGCTCGGGTTGTCGCGGCCGAAAAGCTCGCGCAGGTTGTTAAATTCTTTGGTGTGCAGCAGCGAGATACCGGCGCGGGGCTGGTTTACGGTGGTCACGATGTTGTCGCGCGGGGTGGTTTCGTAGCGCAGCTTGGCCCGGAACTTCCCGTCGGGCCGCAGGAAATATTCGAGGCTGAAATCGCCGATAAGCGACGACTGCGTGGCCGAATACGGCAGGCCGGTGTTAGGATTGATGGCCGACGACGTGGAGTTGCTGATGCCGCCCTCGCGGGTGAGGCGCAGCCGCCCACCCAGGAACGAGTAGCTGAGGCGGACTTGCAAGGCTTGCAGCTGGTCGGCGGTGAGGCCGTTGATGTTGAAGTCGATTTCCAGGTTCTGGTCAATCTGCGAGGTAAGCAGGCCGAGCTGCGACGAGATAATCTGGCCCAGGCTGTTCTGCACCGCGTTGGTCTGCCCGGTGAGCGAGATGCCGCTAAAGCTATTGCTATTCTGGGGTGATAAGGTTCTGAAAACCAATAAGCTGAATACCTGGCGGTTCAGCTCCTGCTCGTCGTTGCGCAGCAGGGCAATGAAAGCGGCCAGGTCATTTTGCAGCGAGCTGGGCGCGTCGTCAAACTCCAGCGCCAGCTTGATAACCGGCAGCAGCAGCGGCCCCGTCAGGTTCATCACGGCCGTGACGGGCACCACCGCCGCGCTGGTGCCCGAGGCGCTGCTCGACAAAATCGGGGCTAGCGAGGTGCGCTGGGTGTAGGTAGCCGTCACGTTCATCTGGCCGTCGAGCGGGTCGCCGTTCCAGGTAATGACGCCGCCGGGCTGCACCACAAACTCTTTATTGACCAGCCCTTGCAGGGTGAAGTTGTAGGCGCCGCGCACAATCTCGACCTGCCCGTACATATTAAAATCGCCCCGCGTATCGATGGCCAGCCGTAGCTGCCCGGTGGCCGCGCCCCGGATTACGTCGCCGGTACTCTCATCCAGCAAAATCTCCAGGTAGGCATCGGGCGTCACCGTCAGGTTCATATTGAGCTGAATACCCGACAAATCAACTTTGCTTTGCTCGGCGATGAGGGCCGCCTGCCGGGCCTGGCGGCGGCGCACCGAGTCGGCCAGGTTGCGGTTCACAAACTTGATGTAGCTGGCCTGCTCGGCCTTGGCAGCGTTGTCGAGCGGCAGGGCTAGCCGGGTGCCGGCCGTGGAGGTAGCGGTAACGTTTACCACCAGGTCATCGACAGGGCCGCGCACGGTGGCCGTGCCAGTAGCGTAGGCCGTGCCAAAGTACAGGTCGTTGTCGCGGCGGGTGGTATGCAGCACCTGAAACTTGCGAAAATTGGCGCTCATGTCCAGCGTCATGTTCTGGAAGCCCTGGTGCCGGATGAGGCCCGTCACGGTGCCCAGGTTGCCCTGCGCGTCGCGCAGCTGCACGTTGCTAAAGGCTATCGACGTGGTAGTGAAGCTAATGCGGTCGGCAAACTTATACGTCGTACCCAGGTAGCCGAAGGTGAAGCGGCCATCCGTGACATCGACCGCGCCGGCCAGGGTGGGCGCGCTGAACATGCCGCCGAGCTGGAGCTGCCCGCGCCCGGTGCCGCCCAGGTTTTGCAGAATGCTGCCCAAAAAGGGCTGCGCCAGCACAATGGGTGCATCATTAAGCTCGCCCACCAGATTAAGCTGCTGGGTAGTGGAGCGCGGGGCCAGGTAGCCCGTCACGGTGAGCACGCGCTGCTGCTGGCGGGCCACGTCGAGGTTGAGGCGCAGCTGGCTACTGGGATTGTCCCAGTCGCCCCGGCCCGCCACCTGCCCGATGGGCGTACCCTCGTATACCAGTGAATCGACGGCGAGGGTGCTACTGATAGCCAGCTGGTTATACACGCCGCTCACGGCCGCCTGCATATTCAGGCGCCCCCCTAGCCGCTGGCCGATAACGGAGGTCAGCGTGGCCAAATCGAAGTTGGCAATGTCGAGCTTGAGCGGCGGCTGGCGCGGGTCGGGCGAGATGACGCCCTGCGCGCTCAGCCGCTCATTGCCGTGGCTGATAACGAAGTTCTGAATATCAAACTCCCGGCCGCCCCCGCTGATTTTTACCGAGTTGTCGGCCGCAATCACGTATTCCTGGTTAAGCAGGTGCAGGCTGCTTTTGCGAAATACTATCTGCACCGCGCGCGGCAAAAAACTCAGCGCGCCGTTGATATTGGCGCGGTTGGTGGTGCCGCTCTGGGCTAGCGAGGTCGAGAAGTTGATGCGCTGCTGGTCCCACACGCCTTCCACCACAAACTTCTCGGTGCGGCCCAGCGTGGGCACCAGTTGGCGCTCGGAGGTGAGGCTGGCCTGGGCCAGCACCTCGGGCTGGTAGGGCAGCTTGGATGTGGTGAAGTCGAACTCGGTGCCTATCGTGTGCACCGGCCCGTACCAGATGCTGTCGAACTTGCCGCCGAGCTGCAAAATCGACGTTTCGCCCTGCCGAAACGAGCCATCGAGGTGGCTATGGTCGGCAATCTGCAAGTCGGGCATAAACAGATTCAATACCGGATTGATATGCTTGAGGTTCACATTCAGCTCGATAGCGTAAATGAGCAGCCGCACCTGGCGCTTGCGCCGGTAGTAGGCGGCCGTGGCGGCGGCATTGCTCTCAAAATTGAGCCGGTACTCGTGCCAGAGCATTTCCAGGTCGCGCATTACCGCCGCAAACTCAAACGCCCCGGTGGCCGAGAGGTCGGCTAGCTCCGAGCGCAGCAGCACCTGGCGCTGGCCCCGGCTGCTGCGGGTGCTGCGCACGTCGAGCGTGTCGAGGTCGAGGCTCTGGCCGCGCAGCGCAAAATGCGAGCCGCGCAGCTGCGCCGTACCCAGCAGCGAGTCGAGCTGGGTGCCGCGCAGGTTCACGCGGGCGGTGGTGCTCAGGGTGAGCGGCACGCCGAGCAGCCCTAGCGTGCCCAGGTTGGCGTGGGCAATGTTGGCCAGCACGTCGATGTGCTGGTGCTTGGGGTCGAGGTTGAAGTCGCCGTTGGCCGTCAGGCGCACGGCCGGGTCGTCGGCCGTCACCTTGCCGGTAAAGCCCTGGCCGGCAAAATCGCCGTCGAGGCTCAGGTTGTGGTAGCGATAGCCATTGAGCCAGATGGCGGGCACCGTGACCACGGCGTGGCCCTTGGCAATGGGCGGCACAAAGCCCGTGCCCTGCACCCGGCCATTGAGCGTCACGTCGCGGATAACCGACTCATCGCCAATAAATTTACCTACATTAAACGCGGTGCTGTGAACAGTGCCCTCGTACACGGCGTGGTCGAAATCGCTCTTGGTCTTAAGGTTTACGTCGGTCGAAACCGCCCCGAGCGCCGTGTCAAAATTGGCCTTGCCCACAAAGTCGTTGTAGAAGCCAATAAACTGCCCATCAAGCTTTATCAGGCCTAGCCGCTGCACCAGTTTATTGGCCGAGGCGGGCAAGAACTTGCGCAGGTCGGCGGCATCGACCTGCGAAGGCTGGAGGCGAAGGTCAATCAGACTTTCGCGCCAGCGGGGCAGGTTGTCGGCGTGGGCGCGGGTGGCCACCAGGTGCGTGCGGCGGCCGTAGCGCACATCCAGGTTTTTAATCTGGAAGTCGCGCACGTAGCCCTTGGCATCGCCCGAAATAAAAATAGAGTCTTTCAGCGCCGCCACATCGGGCGCAAACTTGGCAATGTCGTCGGTGTACACCTTGGCCCCGCGCAACTGCGTCACGACCCGCATCGAGTCGTTGAAATCGGAAAAGTTGCCGAAGCGCTTGTACTCGAAGCGCACGTACTTACGCAGCTCGCTGCGCCCTAGCCGCAGGGTCAGGTTGTTGAATTCCCAGAAGTGCTTGTTGTAGGCAATGTCGGCCGTGAGCTCGCGCAGGCGGGTTTTGGTGGGCGTTTCGACGGTGCGCAGGCCGGCGATGCGGGCGCGCAGCGTGTCGCTTTGCCAGTTTAGGTTAGAGATGTCGGCGTAGATGCTATCGGCCACCAGGTGGTCGTAGTCGATGCTGCGGCCGTAAAATTTTTCGCGTGGGCGGTCGGGCCGCTCAATGGCAAAATGGCCGTTGCGAATGGCCACGTCGTGGAGCTGAAAATCAAACGGCGCCGACTTGGTCGTGTCGGGCGGCCCACTCAGCCGCTTGAGAGCACTCAGAAACTGGTCGAGCGTAGTGGAGTCGGGGCGGCCGGCCACGTCGCGCAGCACAAAGCGCGGTTCCGTGAGCGTGAGCGTGCCCACGTGCAGGTGGCGCGGGTCAAACACCGAAAAGAGCTTAATGTCGGCATCGGCCCGGCCCACGCCAAACAGCTCGCCGCCGCGCCTATCGAGCACCCGGATGCCTTCGAGCAGCACGTGCGAAAACGGCCGGATATCGACGCTGCCCACCTCTACGCGCTGGCCGAGCTTGCTACTAAGGGTTTCGGCCGCGCGCTGGGCTAGCCGCGTTTGCACGCCCGGCAGGCGCAGCGCCAACAACGCCCCGCCCACCACCAGCGCCAGCGCAATGGCTAGCCCCAGCACGATTTTGAGCAGAATACGAAGAGCGCGACGCACGAAAGACAGCGAATGCAGGTTTAGCGGAAGCCCTGGCGAGCCCGAATAGAACGCAAAGGTGCGGCTTTTCGCACGCACCAAGCGCGCCAACGCATAAGGTATAGCGCAGGTTCGCCCGAACTTTGCGCTATACGCGGCGCAGCAAAGAATAAATCGGTAGTCATTACGAGCGCAGCGCTCGCAATGACAAAGCGTAATTGCTCACTGCTCATTATTAATTGATACCTGAAAAATGACCCTTCTTGCCATCGAGTCGAGCTGCGACGATACCGGCGCGGCAGTCTTTCAAAACGGCCAGCTGCTGAGCAACGTGGTGGCCGGCCAGGCCGTGCACGAGCAGTACGGCGGCGTGGTGCCCGAGCTGGCCTCGCGCGCCCACCAGCAGCACATGCTGCCGGTGGTCACGGCCGCGCTGCGCCGGGCCGGCCTCACCAAAGACGACCTCGACGCCGTGGCTGTGACCCAGGGCCCCGGCCTGCTAGGGTCGCTGCTGGTCGGCAACCTCTTTGCTAAAAGCCTGGCGCTGGCGCTGGGCAAGCCACTGCTGGCCGTGAACCACATGCGGGCGCACATTCTGGCGCACTTCATCCGCGAGCCGAAGCCGGTTTTTCCGTTTCTGTGCCTCACCGTGAGCGGCGGCCACACGCAGCTGGTGGTGGTGCGCTCGGCGCTCGACATGGAAATTCTGGGCCAGACCATCGACGACGCGGCCGGCGAGGCATTTGATAAAACGGCCAAGCTGCTCGGCCTGCCTTATCCCGGCGGCCCGCGCCTCGACAAGCTGGCCCAAACCGGCAACCCGCACCGCTTCGAGTTTCCGATGGGCGCGCTCGACGGCTATAATTTCTCCTTTAGCGGCCTGAAAACGGCGGTGCTTTATTTCCTCAAAAAGCAGACCGCCGCTAGCCCCGATTTCATCCAGGAAAACCTGGCCGACCTCTGCGCCAGCATCCAGCACACCATCGTGCAAACGCTCTTGCGCCAGCTCAAAAAAGCGGCCCACGCCACTGGCCTGCGCCAGGTGGCCCTAGCCGGCGGCGTGGCGGCCAACTCGGGCCTGCGCCAGGGCTTGCTGGCCCTGGCCGAAGCCCAAGGGTGGGAGGTGTTCATTCCCGACTTCGAGTTTTGTACCGACAATGCGGCGATGGTGGGCCAGGCGGCCATTTTTCAGTACGAGGCCGGCGACTTTGCCACTCAGCTCACCAGCCCCGACCCGCGCCTGAAGCTGGCCTAGCGCCTGATACCTTTATGCCGACGCCACGTAGGCTAGCCAACGAAGCCTCCCGGCGTACTTCTGCGTAAGCAGTACTTCCATGAAAGACAAAACCCCCGCCAATATCAACATCAAGAACCGCCGCGCCAGCCACGAATACACCTTCCTGGCCAAGTACGACGCGGGCCTGATGCTGCAAGGCACCGAAATAAAAAGCATTCGCGCCGGCGAGGCCAACCTTCAGGACGGCTACTGCACCTTTGACCACAAGGGCGACCTATGGGTGCACAGTATGCGCATAGCGCCTTACTCGCTAGGTACTTACAATAACCACGAGGCCATGCGCACCCGCAAGCTGCTGCTTACTAAGCGCGAGCTGAAGCAGCTAGCCGGCAAAATGGATACTGGCCTGACTATCATTCCACTGCGGTTATTCGTGACCGACCGGGGGTTTGCCAAGCTCGAAATCGCGTTGGCCCAGGGCAAAAAACTCTTCGACAAGCGCGAAGACCTTAAGGCCAAAGACCAGCAGCGCGAGATGGAGCGCTACCGCTAGCCCGTTGTCGGCATATTAGCTAAACATGCTGAACGCAGTGAGGCATCTCTACCGCTTCGTTCAACGACCCGGCAGAGATGCTTCACTGCGTTCGGCATGTCGTTCTTTGTAGCACGTACTATTTTTTTGCTGAGAACTTGAACCACGGTATTTGCGCGCTCAGCGCCGTTCCCGTCCGCGCCGAGCCCACCGACCGCGCCGAGCTGGTCACCGAATTGCTGTTTGGCGAGTGCTACACGGTGCTGCAAACCCAGGGCAACTGGCTGCGCATCGAGGCTGCCGCCGATACCTACCTGGGCTGGATTGACTTCAAGCAGCACCGCCCGGTGAGCGACGCGTACTTCAACGCCTGGCGCGCCCAGGACCACCCGCGCGTGCTCGACGTGGTGCAGGTGGTATCGAGCGCCACTACGCGCCAGCCCATCACGCTCGGGTGCCGCCTGCCGTTTTTCGACGGCATGACCCTGAAAATGGGGGATGATAACGTGCTGTTTTACAACGGTACGGCCACTAACCTGTCCAACGCCTGCCCGCCCGAGCGCCAGCTAGCCCTGCTGCGCAAGATGGGCCAGCACTTCCTGCAGGCGCCCTACGTGTGGGGCGGCAAAAACCTTTTTGGTATCGACTGTTCGGGGCTGATGCAGACGCTGTTTGGCCTCATCGGAATCCAGCTCCCGCGCGATGCCAGGCAGCAGATTGCCCTCGGCGAGCCGGTCGATTTCGTGACCCAGGCCAAAGCCGGCGACCTGGCTTTTTTCGATAATGCCGACGGCGCCATCGTGCACGTAGGGTTGGTGCAAGACGAGGGCCTCATTCTGCACGCCTCCGGCGAAGTGCGCCTCGACCCGCTCGACCACCATGGCATCTTCAACCGCGACCGCCAGAAATACAGCCATAAGCTGCGGCTAATCAAGCGATTGCTGTAAAAATAACCAACCCTTGTCATGCTGACAAGGGTTGAAAAACTACCACACTATCGGTTTTTCGCCGTGTTGGGCTAGCCACGCATTGGCCTGGCTAAACGGCCGGGAGCCGAAAAAGCCCCGGTCAGCCGAGTAGGGCGACGGGTGCGCGGCCTTCAAAATCAAGTGCTTGCGAGCGTCAATCAGCTCTTCTTTCTTCTGCGCGTAGGCGCCCCACAGGATGAATACCACGTGCGGCCGGCCCTCCGACACTTTGCGGATAACGGCGTCGGTAAATTCTTCCCAGCCTTTTTTTTGGTGCGAGCCCGGCGTGGCGGCCCGCACCGTGAGCGTGGCGTTGAGCAGCAGCACACCCTGGCTAGCCCAGCGGTCGAGGTTGCCGTTGGCCGGCGCGGGCGTGCCAGGTATATCGTCGTGCAGCTCCTTAAAAATATTCTGTAGCGAGGGCGGCGTGCGCACGCCGTCGTTCACCGAGAAGGCTAGCCCGTGCGCCTGGTTTTTGCCGTGGTAGGGGTCCTGGCCCAGAATAACGACTTTAACTTCCTCAAACGGACAGGCGTCGAAGGCGTGAAAAATCTGCGAGCCGAGTGGGTACACGGTGGTCGTGGCATACTCGCCGCGCACCCAGGCGGTGAGCTTTTGAAAGTAGGGCTTTTCAAATTCGGCGGCGAGTACGGGCCGCCAGCTTTCGGCAATTTTGACCATCGGGAACAGAGAAACTAAAAGGAAGAAGCGAGCTACAACTAAACCACCCGGCTCGGCGTTGAGACCAGAAAACCACACTTGCGGGGCTACTGTTGCCCCGGCAGCGTAATTTCGCCGGCCGCCGCTATGCCAACTACCACTACGCAGGGCGTAACCGTTACGGTTACGACCAATTACTTGCCCGATTATTCCAGCCCCGCGCAGGAGCATTTTGTGTTTGCCTATCGCATTGATATTCGCAACGATAGCGAATACACTATTAAGCTCTTGCGCCGGCATTGGTACATTTCCGATGTGGGCACCGGCCTGCGCGAGGTGGAGGGCGAGGGCGTGGTAGGCCGCCAGCCCGTGCTCGAGCCCGGCGAGGCGCACCAGTACGTGAGCGGCTGCAACCTCAAATCGGGCCTGGGCAAGATGCGTGGCACCTACCTCATGGAGCGCCTGGCCAGCGGCGAGCACTTTCAGGTCAACATTCCAGAGTTTACCCTGATTGTGCCTTTCCGAATGAATTGATTTTCAGCTTGTTTCAACTCTTCGCTTACCTCCGCTACTGGCTGCGCTCGGGCAATGCCCACGGGCTGCACTCACCGTTTGTGTTCGGGCTGTACACTGCCGTTATCCGTCACACGGGCGAGTACGGGGCCTTTGCGCGCATTGAAAAGCGCCGCCAGGAGCTGCTGGCCAGCGACCAGATAATCGCAATCACCGACTTTGGGGCTGGCTCGCAGGTGGCCGGGGCAGGCGGGCGCCGCCGGGCGGTGCGCGACATTGCCCGCCACTCGGCCAAGGCGCCGCGCCTGGCGCAGCTGCTGTTTCGGCTGGTCAACCACTTTCAGCCGCGTACTGCTCTGGAGCTGGGCACCTCGCTAGGCCTCACTACGGCCTACCTGGCCTCGGCCGATTCGCGCCAGCAGGTCATCACCTTCGAGGGCTGCCCCAACACGGCTGCCGTAGCCCGCGAAACGTTTGAGAAGCTAGGTATCAAGAATGTGCGCCTCGAAGATGGCAACCTCGACCACACGCTGCCCACCACGCTGGCTAGCCTGCCCCAGCCGCTCGACTTCGTGTTCTTCGACGGCAACCACCGCTACGAGCCCACGCTCCGCTACTTCGAACAGTGCTTGGCTAAGGCGCACGAAGACAGCGTGTTCGTGTTCGACGATATTCACTGGTCGGCCGATATGGAGCGCGCCTGGGCGGCCATCAAAGCGCACCCCAGCGTGACCGTCACCATCGACTTGTTTTACGTTGGGCTGGTTTTTTTTCGGAAAAAGCAGCCCCGCGAGGATTTCTGGCTGCGGTATTGAATAGAGCCGCGACTGGTAGTAACTTCGTTTTTCTTCCCTTGCCACCGCCGATGCCTACCGCCGACCAGCGCCTCGACCAACTAGAGCCCGTCATTAGCGAAATGCTGGCCCGCCAAGACCAACTAAGTGCCAAGCAGGATGAGCTTAGCGCCCGTCAGGATGAGCTAGGCGCTAAAGTAGAGCGTGTGTCAGCCCAAGTGCGCCAACTCACTATTACGGTAACAAGCTCAATTGCCGCTCAAAGCGACAATATTGAGTTTTTGCTTGAGAAAACAACTAAGTTGGAGCAGGGGCAAGCCGACCTGCGCCACGAAATAAGCCAGCGCTTCGAATCAATTGACCAGCGCTTCGAATCAATTGACCAGCGCTTCGAATCAATTGACCAGCGCTTCGAATCAATTGACCAGCGTTTTGAGTCAATTGACCAGCGCCTCGAGTCAATTGACCAGCGTTTTGAGTCGATTGACCAGCGCTTCGACCAGCTTTTCGACTTCTTAAAAGAAAAGCTGAAGTAGTCTAGGCCTCCAGCCCCTGCGGGTCGAGGCCGCCGCTAGGGCGCACGGCCTCGCGCACGCGGGTGAGGCGCTGCAACAAGCCTTCTAATTTATCGAGTTGCAGCATATTAGCGCCATCGGAGAGGGCAGTGGCGGGCGTGGGATGCGTTTCAATAAACAGGCCATCGGCACCCACGGCAATGGCCGCCTTGGCGATGGTTTCGATGAGGGCGGGCTGGCCACCCGTAACGCCGCTAGCCTGGTTGGGCTGCTGCAACGAGTGCGTCACATCCATTACCACCGGCACGCCGAAGCTGCGCATCGTGGGTAGGTTGCGAAAGTCCACCACCAAGTCACTGTAGCCGAACGAGTTACCCCGGTCGGTGAGGATGACGTGCGGGTTGCCGGCGCCCTGTACCTTGTCCAGCGCCCAGCGCATGGCTTCGCCATTCAGAAACTGCCCCTTCTTGATATTCACCACCTTGCCGGTTTTGGCGGCGGCTACCAGCAGCTCGGTCTGGCGGCAGAGGAAGGCCGGAATTTGCAGCACATCCACGTACTCGGCGGCCAGGGCTGCCTCGTCCGACTCGTGAATATCCGTCACGGTCGGCACCCCGATTTCGCGCCCCACTTTTTGCAGAATGCGCAGCGCCGTTTCGTCGCCGATGCCCGTGAAGGAATCGAGCCGCGAGCGATTGGCTTTGCGGTACGAACCCTTAAAAATGTACGGAATCTGGAGCTTATCGGTAATATGCTTCACGCGCTCGGCAATGCGCAGGGCCATGTCCTCGCCCTCGATAACGCAGGGGCCAGCCATCAGAAAGAATTGACCGGAGTTGGTATTGCGGAAGTGGGGGAGGGCCTGGGCGAGGGAAGTGAGCATGGAATTTATAATAATGTGCGAAATGTGGAGAGAAAAGAATGTAAAAATGAGCGGATAGGAAAAGCATTAGAAATCAATGCATTTCCACATCTTTCACAGTATTACAGTTTTTGCAGGCAAATAAATAATTCGCGCCCTGCCCGGGCAGTTAGCGAGTTGTACGCCGTCTCGAAGTGGATAAACTCAAAATACGGCGCAAAATAGGCCGCATACTCGGCGCGGCTGCCGCCAAACGGCGGCTCGCTAGCCCCGGCAAACTCAGTATCGAAGAGCAGCCCTACTACCTTGCCGCCCGGCCGCAGCAGCGCCGCGCACTGCCGGGCGTAGGCCGGCCGCTGGCTAGGGTCGATGGCGCAGAAAAACGTTTGCTCGATAATTAAATCAAACTTTTCGGCCGGGTCCAGCGCAAAAAAATCGGCTAGCCAGAGGTTTTCCGCTGGAAAATCGGGCACGCGGCCGGCCAGCGCGGCCAGTGGCTCGGGCGCCAGGTCGGCCACTACTACGTGGCGGAAGCCCCGCCGGTGCAGATACTCGGCTTCGTAGGCCCGGCCAGCCCCCGGAATAAGGATGCGCGGCTGGCTAGCTACGGCCAGCTGGTCGAAGTAGGCGCGCAGCGGCGGCGTGGCGCGGCCGGCATCCCAGCCGGCGCGGCCGGGGGTAGCGTAGCGCGCCCGCCAATAGGCCGCATCGAAGGCCGGGAAAACCGTTTGCATGAGAGCCAAGTATAACGCAGGCCGGAGCCAACTGGAAATTTCGCCTATTTTTACCCGCCACAAAGGTAGGCAGCGGCCCCGCCAGCCCACCTTTCTTCTGCCACTTCTATCCCCAGACCCCTTTTATGGAGCCTCAACAGGAATATCCCGAACCCCGCCAGAACAATAGCCGCGTCCTCCTCTGGGTGGCGCTCGTCCTCGTGCTGCTAGGTATCAACGGGGTCTTGTTTTATTTGAATTCGCAGAAAAAGACCGAAAACGAGCAGCTGACCACTCAGGTGCAGGCCAAAGACACCAAGCTGCAAACCCAGATTAAGGAATACGAAGACCTGAAGGCCAGCTACGAGCGCCAGAGCCAGGATTTGCAAAAGCTGGGCCTCAACAACGACTCGCTCCAGGCGCGCATCGCCAGCATCAATGCCGACTTGCTGAAGCTGCGCTCGTTCAAGGCCGGCTCGTTCTCGCTGGCCGAGCAGCAGCGCTTCAAGCAGCGCGCCCTCAACCTGGAAAGCCAGCTTAAGAAAAAGGATGACCAGATTGCCGACCTCAAGAAGTCGAACGATAACCTCTACACCGAAACCACGACCCTTAAGGAAAAGCAGAACAAGCTGACCGACACCATTAGCACCATTGCCAAAACCAACCGCGACCTGAGCGAGAAAGTAACGGTAGCCTCTCGGATTCAGGCTGATAACATCCACGTGAGCGTGCTCAACAAAAAAGACAAGGAGAAGGACGACGACAAGGAGGAGTTTAAGGCCAAGAAGGTAGACCGCGTGAAAGTGGCCTTCAACCTGAGCCGCAACGACGTGACGCCCAAAGACACCAAAACTATCTACATGCGCATTCTGGAACCCGACGGCGCGGCGCTCTACAACCTGAGCACGGGCGGCGGCACCTTCACCGTCGATGGTCAGGAAGCCTTCTACACTATGAAGCAGGACGTGGTGTTTGATAATACCAAGCAGGCCCTCAACTTCGTGTACGCCAAGGGCGGCGACTACAAAATCGGCCAGCACACCGTGGAGCTGTACGAAGGCGGTGCCCTCATGGGCAAGGCCACGTTTACGCTGAAGTAGAGCAGCTTATCTCAAATAATAACGTCCTGCTGCGTCTGGCGCGGCAGGACGTTTTTGTGATAGGACACCCCACGCCCGAACAAGCCCTAATGAGCCGGAGCGGCGGCAAAGACTCGGCGCTAGCCCTCTGCCACGCCCGGCGCGACCCGCGCTCGTAGCGCACCTACTCACGAGTGTGAACGCGCACTACGAGCGCGGGTCGGTGCACCGCGTGCGCCTGGCGCTACTCGAAGCCCAGGCCGGCCACATTGGCCTGCCGTTCGCGCCGCTGCGCTTGGCCGAAATGCCCTCGATGGCGGAGTATGATGCCGCGCTGCTGGCTAACCTGGGCAGCCTGCGGGCGCAGGGCGTGACCACGGCCGTGTACGGTGATATTTTCCTGAAAGACCTGCGCGCCTACCGCGAGCAGCAGTTGGCGCGGGCCGGGCTGCGGGGCGAGTTTCCGCTGTGGCAGCGGGCTAGCGGCGAGCTGCTGCACGAGTGTATCGCGCGGGGCTTTCGGGCCGTAATCGTGTGCGTAAACGACCGCTACCTCGATGCCAGTTTCTGCGGCCGGCTGCTCGATGCAGAGTTGTTGCGCGACCTGCTGCCGGCGTAGTGGGCAGGCGCACCAAAATCCGGATTCGCGCCGACTTTTGCAGTTCTCCATTTTGCTGCTCCCTCGCTTGTCTGCTAAAAAATACTGCCTGTTTTTACTGCTGCTGGCTCTGCCGCTGCTGTCCCCGGCCCAGCGCCGCGCCGCTAGCCATTCACATGCTAAAAAGGCACTGCCCGCTTCGCCCAAAGCCGGGGCCAGCAAGGCCGTTGCCAGCGGCCAAACGCCCGGCTTTTTGCGCTACCTGCACTCGCCCTGGGTCGATAGCCTGATGCGCACACTCACGCCCCGGCAGCGGGTGGCGCAGCTCTTTATGGTGGCCGCGTATTCTAATAAGCCGGCTATCTACCAAGACTCGATTTCGACCCTGATAAAGGACTACGGCATCGGTGGACTGATATTTTTTCAGGGTGGGCCGGTGCGCCAGGCGCGCCTGCTCAACCGGTTTCAGCGCGAAAGCCAGGTGCCGCTGCTCGTGGCGATGGATGGCGAATGGGGCGCCGGCATGCGCCTCGACAGCATCCTGCGCTTTCCGTACCAGATGAGCCTGGGCGCGGTGCCCGCCGCCGACTCGGCCCTCATCTACGACATGGGCCGCGAGGTGGCTAGCCAGTTTAAGCGGCTCGGCATGCAAGTCAATTTCGCGCCGGTGGTCGATGTCAATAACAATCCCGCCAACCCGGTTATCGGCTTCCGCTCGTGGGGCGAAAACCCGGCGGCCGTCTCGCGCCTTAGCCGGTTGTATATGCGTGGGATGCAGGACGCGGGCGTGCTGGCCGTGGCCAAGCACTTTCCCGGCCACGGCGACGTCGATGCCGACTCGCACCTGGCCCTGCCGCTAGTGCGCGTGGACCGCGGCCGGCTCGACTCGCTCGAACTACCGCCCTTTAAGAACATGATTGCCAACGGTATCGGGGGCATGATGGTGGCTCACCTCGACGTGCCCGCCCTCGACACCGCGCGCGGGCCCAGCACCCTGTCGAAGCCTACCGTGACGGGCTTGCTGCGCCAGCAGCTGGGTTTTAAAGGGGTGGTTTTTACCGATGCCATGAACATGCAGGGCGTGATGAAAGTGACGCCCACCGGCGAGGCCGAGGTGCGCGCCATCCTGGCCGGCAACGACGTGCTGGAGTTTAGTAAAAACGTGCCGCTGGCCCTCACCACCGTGCTGGCGGCCGTGGATAGCGGCCGCATCCCGCAGGCGCGCATCGACGAAAGCTGCCGCCGCGTGCTGGCCCTCAAGCAGTGGGCCGGCCTGCGCCGGGCTAGCCCGGTGCGCGAGCAGCATATCATCGCCGACCTCAACCCGTCCCACGCCCGCTACCTCAGTCACCGCCTCACCGAGCACAGTATCACGCTGCTGCGCAATCAGGGCAAGTTCTTGCCTTTGCAGCGACTTGATACCATGCGTATTGCAACGCTTGTGCTCGGCGGCAGCCCGGCCGATACTACTGATTTCCAGAGAGCTGTGGCCAGCTACGATGCCCAGGCAGGGCACTTTCACCTGCCCACCGCGCCCACGCTCGATGAGCTTTCCGACATGCGCGCCAAGCTCTTTAGCTACGATGTAGTGCTGGTGGCGCTGCAAGGGTTGGGCCGCCTGCCGGCCACCAACTTC
The DNA here is from genome assembly GCF_013256625.1 of Hymenobacter sp. BRD128. Taxonomy (NCBI): domain Bacteria; kingdom Pseudomonadati; phylum Bacteroidota; class Cytophagia; order Cytophagales; family Hymenobacteraceae; genus Hymenobacter; species Hymenobacter sp. BRD128. The sequence goes on along the minus strand of NZ_CP053908.1, from coordinate 2,918,031 downwards.
GGCATCGCGCCCGAAAGCCAGCTGCTGCTGCGCGAGCTTACCAAGCCCGGCCAGCGGGTCGTGCTCAGCATTTTTGGCTCGGCCTACGCGGCGGCTAAGGTGCGGGATTTCGACCGGGCCAGCGCCGTGGTCATGGCGTATCAGGAAAGCACCGATGCGCAGAATTTAGCCGCGCAGCTCATTTTTGGGGGCATCGGGGCTAGCGGTAAGTTGCCCGTTTCGGTGGCCAATAACCTGCCCGCCGGCTTTGGCCTCAGCACCCGGCCTGGCCTGCGGCTAGCCTATGCTAACCCCGAAGACGCCGGCATGAGTCCCCGCCTGGAAGCGCGCGTGGATAGCATCATGGCGCAGGCCCTGGCGGCCGGGGCCACGCCGGGCGGGCAGGTGGTCATTGCCCGGCGCGGCGTAGTGGTGCTGCGCAAAAGCTACGGCTACCAATCCAAAACGGGTAGCGAAGCCGCGCCCGTGGAGGCGGAGCCGACTGCCAGCGTGGCCTCGCCGGCGGGCAATTTTGGGAGTGAGCCGGGCAGCGCGGCCGGGGCTAGCCCAGCCGGCGTAGCCCAAGCCAGCCGGCAGGCCTCGACCGCGCGCCTTGTGCAAAACACCGACCTCTACGACCTGGCTTCCCTCACCAAAGTCCTGGCCGCGACGCCCGCATTGCTCAAGCTGCAAGAGCAAGGTACATTCAGCCCCGACAGCACGCTAGGGCAGTTTTTTCCGTGGCTGCGCAAGACGAACAAGGCCAGTCTTCAACTGCGCGCCGTGCTGACCCACCAGGCCGGCCTGCCCGCCTGGATTCCGTTCTGGAAAAACTTCGCGAAGGCCAATGGCACGCTGCGCCGCCGCTGGTTCCAGGCCGACTCGTCGCGGCGCTTCCCGCTGCCGGTGGCGCGCGGGCTGTGGGGCCGCCGGAAATTGCCGGCTTATATCTACGAGCGCATCGGCGCCGCGCCGCTCAACGCCAAGCCCGGCTACGTGTACTCCGACCTGTCGTTTTATCTCTATCCTGACCTAGTGAAGCGCCGCACCGGGCAGCCGTTCGAACAGTTTCTGGCAAAGCAAGTGTACCGGCCGCTAGGGTCGGGGCTGCGCTTTCAGCCGTTGCACCACGCGGCGGCCAGCCGCCTCGCGCCTACCGAGTACGACTCGCTGTTTCGCCGTCAGCTACTGCGCGGCTACGTCGATGATGAGGGCGCGGCGCTGCTAGGGGGCATCTCGGGCCACGCGGGCCTGTTTGGCTCGGCCAACGACGTGGCCCAGCTCGCCCAGACCTACGCCTGGGGCGGGCGCTACGGCGGTCAGCAGGTGTTCAGCAAAGACATTCTGGCCGACTGGACGCGCCCGCAATTTGCCGGCAACCGGCGGGCGCTGGCCTTCGACCGGCCCGCTAGCCCGGCGGCCGGCAACACTGCGCCCGGCGCCTCGGCCGGCAGCTTCGGGCATTCGGGCTTCACGGGCACGTATTTCTGGGTTGACCCGGAGAAGGAACTGGTGGTAGTGGTGCTCACCAACCGGCTTAACCCCTCGCGGCGGAATAACAAATTGAGCCAGCTCAATGTGCGCACCCAGATTCAGCAGGTAGCCATTGAGGCCATCAAGTAGCAGGGTTAGCTAGCCCGCGCTGCGCTCAGCTGCTCGCTTTTTAGCCAGGCCAGCGCCTCGGCCTCGGTGATGCACTGGTTCATGCGGAAGGGGAGGTCGGCCAAATAGGTGGTGGGCTCGGGTACCACGCCATCGGCCTGAAACTCCTGGCGCAGGCCGGGAGCCATGAAGTACACCAGGCGCACCGGCGCCCCCAGTTCGCGCACGGCCTGGGCATAGTAGTCGGTGAGCAGCCACGTGAGCGTGGCCGGCGCACTGCGGCCCCGCCGCCGAATGTCGAACAGCCAGTAGTGGGCCTTGAAATGCTGGGCGGCGGCTAGCAGGTCGGCATAGTCCTGCTGGGCTTCGGCCTCGGTAGTGGGCCGGAGCCAACGGCCAATTAATACCTGGGAATCATCCTGGTAGCTTATTTCAAGGTGCCCGGAGGCAGCGTAGGGCTGGTTCATGGATGCGGCATTGCTGGTGGCTGGGCCAGCGCTACAACTAGCCAGGCGGCGTAAGCGTTCAGGTAAAGGAAAAAGAAGCCTGCACCCTGTCTGGATGCGCCAGCCGCTACTATCTTCCGGCCAGCTTCTCACTTCCCACCCGCCCCGAACCATGCTCGGACTTATGATGCAACAGCCCCTGCGCATCGCGGGGTTGATTGAACACGCCGCCAAGTGGCACGGCACCACCGAAATCGTGTCGCGCCTGCCCGAGGGCGGCCCCCTGCACCGCTATACTTACGCCGACGCCCACCAGCGGGCCAAGCGGCTCGCCAACGCCTTCACCCGGCTAGGCATCCAAAATGGCGACCGTGTGGGCACGCTGGCCTGGAACACGCACCGGCATTTTGAGCTGTATTATGGCATTTCGGGCATTGGGGCGGTGTGCCACACCATCAACCCGCGGCTGTTTTTCGAGCAGCTGGTTTACATCATCAACCACGCCCAGGACCGGCTGCTGTTCTTCGACCTCACCTTTCTGCCGCTCGTTACGAAGCTGGCGCCGCACTGCCCCACGGTCGAAAAATGGGTCCTGATGACGGGCCAGGAGCACCTGCCCACCGAGTCGGCCCTGGCCGGGCTAGCCAGCTACGAAAGCCTGCTGGCCGCCGAGCGTGATGACTTCGAGTGGCCGGTTTTCGATGAGAACACAGCTTCCTCACTTTGCTACACCTCCGGCACCACCGACGAGCCCAAGGGCGTGCTTTATTCGCACCGCTCCACGTTGCTGCACAGCTACGTGGCCTCGCTGCCCGACTGCTTCAACTGCGGCGCGCGCGACGTGATTCTGCCGGTCGTGCCCATGTTCCACGTCAATGCCTGGGGCTCGCCCTACCTGGCGGCGCTTAATGGCTGCAAGTTGGTGCTGCCCGGCCCGGCGCTCGACGCGGCCAGCCTCTACGAGTTGTTTGAGAGCGAAGGGGTTACGTTCTCGGCCGGCGTGCCCACCATCTGGTTTGGGCTGCTGACCTACATGCGCGAAGGCCAGCGCCGGTTCTCCACGCTGCGCAAGATGATAGTGGGCGGCGCCTCGTGCCCGCCGGCCCTGCTACGCGCCTTCGATGAGGAGCTGGGGGTCGAAATTCGTCACGCCTGGGGCATGAGCGAAACCTCGCCGCTCGGTACCGTGAGCACGCTCAAGGCTAGCCAGCTCGACTTGCCCGAGGAGGCGCAGTTCTTCTTGAAAATCAAGCAGGGCCGCGCCATTTTTGGCATCGACATGGAAATCGTGGACGGCGAGGGCCAGCCCCTGCCGCACGATGGCGTGGCCTTCGGCGACCTGCTGGTGCGCGGGCCGTTCGTGGTGAGCGACTACTTCAACTCGGCTAGCCCCGGCCAGCTCACGGCCGATGGTTGGTTCCGCACTGGCGACGTAGCCACCATCGACCCCGACGGTTTCATGAACATCACCGACCGCTCGAAGGACGTGATAAAGTCGGGCGGCGAGTGGATTTCGAGCATCGACCTCGAAAACCTGGCCGTGGCCCACCCGGCCGTGGCCGAGGCCGCCGTCATCGGCGTGCCCCACCCCAAGTGGAGCGAGCGCCCCCTGCTGGTAGCCGTGCGCAAGCCCGGCCACGACCTCAGTGGTGAAGAGCTGCTAGCCTTCCTCGACGGCAAAATAGCCCCCTGGTGGCGCCCCGACGCCGTGGAGTTTGTCGAGAGCCTGCCCCACACGGCCACCGGCAAGCTGCTCAAAACGCAGCTGCGCAAGGACTTCGCGGGGTATGAGCTGAAGGCCTAGCGCGAACTTTGCGAGTCCGTACAGGCAAGCGTTCCGACCATCCTGCCGACGGACTTATCGCAACCGCGCTACAACTCAAAAGCCCCGCTGGCGCGCTGCCAGCGGGGCTTTTGGGTTGTGAATAAGCGCTCTTCTACTGGCCCTGCTGCTGCAAGTAAGGGGCTAGCACCTCGTAGGCTTTCTTGGCGCGGGCGTCGTCTTTGACCTGGGCGGCGGCCTGATACACGCTCTGCAGGGTGAGCAGGTAGGCCCGCTGCGAGTCGTCGAAGAGGGCGCCGTCGTGGGTCTGGTAGTAGCTCAGGGTATTGATGCTGCGCGTGGTGAGCTTGTCCAGGATGGCGTTGGCGCGGTCTTTTTCGCCCACGGCGTAGAGCACCGGCACCAGCTGCGGCGTGTAGAAGTCGAACGGCACGGCGGCGTCGGGCATCGCGTCGAGGCATTTATCGGCCACTTCCTTGGCCTTGGCCAGGTCGCCGTCGGCGGCGTAAGCGTTGGCGAGGCGGGCAAACTTGTCGCGGTAGTTGGCCGGGAAGCGCAGGTTGTTCTCGTCGTAGAAGACGTTGGCGTTGTTCAGCCCGCGGTAGCTGAATTTGTGCATCAGCTCGTCGTAGCAGATAGATTTCTCTACGTAGCCCTCGTCGCCACGGCGGTCGTAGTGCGGGTCGCGCAGCGGCAGCAGGCGGTAGGCCATGCCCTCCAGCTGGAAGTAGGGCTGCAAATTCATGTAGTCGCTCGGGGCCACCGTGGAGCTGAAGTAGATGGGTCGCTTCCAGTTGTTGGTCGCAATCATGTCCAGAATCACCAGGTTTTTCTTCTCGATGGCGCGCTTGCCCATGCTCCAGTCCAGGCGGCTCACGAGCTGGTTTTCGCGGTCCTTAGGAATGATGCCCAGCTTTTTCACGGCCGCCGTGTCCACGTTCAAGTAAAACTTGGGCGTGGGGAAGGTCATGGTCGAGTAGTTGCCGTCGGTGTACTTGAGCAGCGGGCTGCCCTGGCCCACCAGGCTGATAAACTGCTTGAGGTCGAGGCTATCCACGGCCGGGTTGGGCGAGAAGGGCAGCATGTCGTTGTTGCCCTGCACGTAGGTGGCATCGTTCATGCCAATGGGCAGCGGCTGCGATTGATACGCCCGGCGCTTCATCTGCTGAATGTACCAGTCGGTGTTCAGGTACGAGAGCACGGCCACGCGCACGTCGGTGCGGAAACCTTCGACCTCCTGGGCGTACCAGAGCGGGAAGGTATCGTTGTCGCCGTTGGTGAACAAGATGGCATTCGGCGCGCACGAGCTGAGCAGGTTCTTGGCCGAGTCGACCGAGTTGTAGCGGCCGGTGCGGTTGTGGTCGTTCCAACCCTGGGCGAGCAGGATAGTGGGCGAAATCAACCCGAGCAGAATGGCTACCGTGGCGCGGGCATTCTCGGCCTTGAGGGCGGCGGCCAGCAGCTGGCCCAGCCCGATTACCCCGAGCCCAATCCAGATGGCGTAGGCAAACGTGGCGCCGCAGAAGGTGTAGTCCCGTTCGCGCGGCTCGATGGGCGGCTGGTTGAGGTACACCACGATGGCGATGCCCGTAAACAGAAATAGCAAGCCCACAATGAGCGCATCATTGCCGCGCCGGCGAATCTGCACAAATAAGCCGATGAGGCCCAGAATGAGCGGAATAGCGTAGAAGTTGTTGTGCGCGAAGCTCTTGCCGATGCGGTCGGGCAGGGTCGAGGCGCTCGGGCTGAAGGGCGTCAGCGTGCCCGCCTGCTGCACGTCGGACTCGCGCCCCACGTAGTTCCAGAAGAAATAGCGCCAGAACATGTGCCCAATCTGGTAGCGGAACAAGAAGCCCAGGTTCTGGCCCATCGTGGGCTTCTGGCCCTCCTGCAAGTCGGGCACCCACTTCTTATACTCCTGAATGTGCGCGGGGTCGTAGCTATACAGGCGCGGCAGCAGCATCTTGTCAGCATCGGCGTAGCCGGGCTCCTGGGCGCGGGGCAGTATCTCGACGTACTTGCCGCCCGCCCGCTTGTAGCGGGGCGCGCCTTCCTCGTAGTGGTCGGGCTGGGCATTAAACTGCGGGCCGTAGAGCAGCGGGCGCGAGCCGTACTGCTCGCGCTTGAGGTAGCTCACGAACGAGAGCACGTCCTCGGGGTCGTTCTCGTTGATGGTAGGGTGAAACGACGAGCGGATGGGCACAATCAGGTAAGTCGAATACCCGATGAGAATGAACGTGAAGCACAGCATGGCCGTGTTCAGCAGCTGGCTGCGGCGCTGGTAAGAGAGGCGGAAGCCAAACCAGATGGCGCCCACAAACAGCAGCAAAAAGATAATCAGACCCGAGTCGAAGGGCAGGCCCAGGTTATTGACGAAGAACACCTCGAAGCCGCCCGCTAGGGTCGGCAAACCGGGGATAATGCCTACCAGCACCGAGCCCACAATAAGGAGGCTCACTACCAGCGTGACAAGGCCGCCCACCATGTTGGGGTTGCTGGCGCGGCGGTAGTAGTAGATGAACGCCAGGGCCGGCACGGCCAGCAAATTCAGCAAGTGCACCCCGATGCTGAGGCCGATAACGTAGGCAATGAGGATGAGCCACTTATCCGAGTCGGGGTCGCTGGCGTGTTCCTCCCACTTCATCATTATCCAGACTACGGCGGCGGTGCACAGGCTCGACATGGCGTACACTTCGCTTTCCTCGGCATTGAACCAGAACGAGTCGGAGAACGCGAACGAGAGCGCCCCCACGATGCCCGCCCCCAGAATGAGCAGCGTCTGGAAGCTGGTCGGCTCGGGCGTTTCGGTTTCAAACTCGCTGCGGGCCACCAGCAGCTTGCGGCCCATGCGGGTGATAATCCAGAACAGAAACAGCACCGTAAACGCGCTGCTCAGGGCCGAGAGCGCATTCACCAGCACCGGCACCTTGGTCGTGTCGCCGAAGCTGAAGAGCGACATCAGTCGGCCCAGAATGAGGAAGGTGGGCGCGCCCGGTGGGTGGGGCACCAGCAGCTTGTAGGCGCAGGCCGTAAACTCGCCGCAGTCCCAGAACGGGGCGGTGGGCTCGAGCGTGAGCAGGAAAACGACGGCGGCAATGGCAAACACCACCCAGCCGACCAGGTTATTCAACCGTTGAAATGAACGCATACGGGGCAAAAAAAGCCAGCCGCCGCTGCCCGAAGCAGCCGCCGCCCAGCCAGAGGAAAATTCCGGTATAGCTAAACCGTTGCCACTTGGCAACAAGCCCCAAAAGTAGGCAACAACCACCGAGGGGTTGCGTGGGAGGTAGGAATTAGGAATAGGGAGTGAGGAATTGGGCACAAGAAAGGGGCGCCGCGGCTACTGGGTGGCAGTAGTGGCAGCGCCCCGGAGCAGTAATGGGAGAATTTTTTAATTCGTCATTCCTAACTCGTCGTTTTAAATTTTCTACAGCAGCGTCAGGCGGTTGGTGCTCACGGCCTTGTCGTTCACCAGCAGCGAGCAGAAGTACAGGCCGGCCGGCAAGCCGGTTACGTCGAGGGGCAGGCCGGTGGTGGCGGTGGCCAGCGGCAGCGGCAGCAGGCGCACCTCGCGGCCGAGCACGTTGCTCAGGCGCATCTTGTAGTCGGGGCCGTGCTGGGCCGTGAGCTGCACCGTGAGCAAGCCGCGGGCGGGGTTGGGGAATACGCTCAGCAGCGGCGCGCCACTCTGGGGCGGCATGCTAGCCAGCGCCGCGTGCAGGGAGGGTGGCGTAAACAAGCCCGTGGAGCTGGCCGGCCTGGCAAAGGTGAGGCCGGGTGCGGGGCTACCCAGCGCCCACAGCAGGCTGCCCGTTTCGGTGCCGAAGGCCTCCGAAAGCGGCGGCGTAGCGGCGGCGCTCAGGTGCACGCCATACGTAGTGGCCGCGGCGGGTAGCAAAGCCAATCCGGCCAAAAAGAGCGTCAGCAAACGAGTAGCAAAGCGCATGGATGCAGGTAGAAGAGTGGGAATAAGCCGGAAGCTGGCTCAAAGGTAGTAGTTTGCCAGTGAGTCGGTAATAAACAAGCACCGTGCCGGGCCGATAAGTTTCCGGACCGGCAGTTTCCATCGACCAACGCCCGGCCTTACTCGGCAGGCGGAGCCTCAGCTACTTACGCCTAACTTCGGCCTGCTGGCCTCGTTACGGACTAAAGCGAGGCTGCCAGCCTAGCGGGCCGGGCGGCGGGGCCAGGCCGGGAGGGTGCTTAGTTGGCTATGGAAAAAAATAGTACGCTTGTTTTCTGCCAGCGTTGGCTGGTCTGGCTGGCTGGCCTGGTTCCGGCCGCCTGCACCCCAGCGGCCGAGGAGCGGCGGCCCACCGTGCTGCCGGCCCCCCACACGGCGCAGGCGGCCGTGCGGCCCTGGCCGGGCGGCTTCGGCTTCGGCTGCAACCTGGGCTACTACGGCCCTGCCTGGCCCGACGAGCGGCTAGCCCAGGCCGTATGCGCGGCCGGTGGCAATACCCTGCGCGTGACGCTCCCCGAGCAGTTTCTGGCGCAGTGGGGCTGGGAGGCGCGCCGCCCGGCTTTCCGCTACTATGCCGACTCGCTGCACCTGCGCGACCTAGTGTGTTTCGTGGGCGACCCTAGCCCCGCCCACCGCGACCCCGTGACGTATCCCGGCTGCCCAGGGCCCAGTAAGCTGTTTGCCAACTTATATGAACCCATCTGGCTAGCCGATAGCACCGTCAACCCCAACAACTACTACGCGCAGTATATCTACCAGCTCACGCAGCGCTACGGCTCGAACGTGCGGGTGTGGGAGGTGGTCAATGAGCCCGATTTTATCACTAATACAGTTAATAAGGAGTGGCTGGGCCGCGCCCCCGCGCCGGCTGAGCTGCCCAACGTGCTGGCTCCCACCGAGCGCTACATCCGCACGCTGCGCATTACCTGGGAGGTGGTGAAAAAATACCAGCCCACTGCTTATGTAGCGCCCGGCGGGCTAGGGTATGCCGAGTTTCTCGACGCGCTGCTGCGCTACACCGACAACCCGCGCGGCGGGGTGCCCAGCGCCGAGTTTCCGGCCACGGGGGGGCGTATTTCGACGTGCTCGCCTACCACGTGTACCCATCCTACGACCTGCGCCACCGCGACTGGTGGCGCGCCGGGCGCTTTGCCTACACCCGCACCTCCGACTTTGCCGCCCGCCAGGTGCTGGCCCACCAGGCGGCGATGGTGGCCGTGCTGCGCAAATACGGCTACGACGGCACGGCTTACCCCAGCAAGCACCTCCTCGTCAGCGAAACCAACATCGGCCGGCGGCCCTCGGAGTGGCGCGCCGGCTCGGATGCGATGCAGCGCAACTTTGGTATCAAGGCGCTGGTGCTGGCCCAGCAGGCCGGCATCCGGCAGCTGCACTTCTACCGCGTGGGCGAGGGCGCCGCTGCGCCGCCGCCCGGCACCGCCGTGGGCGGCGATACCGAGCTCCAGCTCATGGGCCTCTACGAAAACCTGAGCCGCGACTGGCCCGGCGCCCAAAAGCTGACCGAGCTGGGCCGCGCCCTGCGCGCCTGCGGCCGCCTGCTGGCCGGCCGGCCCTACGATGCGGCCGGCACCGCCGCGCTGCGCCTGCCGGCCGGCGTGGCCGGCGCCGCTTTTGGCCAGGGGCGCCGCGCGGTGCTGGTGCTGTGGGCCATCGCCACCACCGACCAAAGTGAGGCGGCCACTGCTACCTACCCGCTGCCCACCGCGTGGCGCCGGCCCACGCTCACCCGCTACGCCTGGGACTACGTGCCCGGCGCCCCCGGCCAGCCCTGCGCGGGGGCTAGCCTGGCGCTCAGCGGCACGCCCGCTTTCTTCGCCGTGGCGCCCCTGGCCCCCTAAATAAATGTGCAAAATTATGGCCTTCTCCGGGCCGGGCTAAATAAACCGTTCGCGACTAGTAAGCTGAACAGCAATTAGTTCTAAAAAGCTGCTTTGCGTAGCGCCCGGTGGCTTTTTGGTAAAAAGCAACGCCAGTTTACTGCAAATATAGCCAGCAAAAAAAAGTACTACTGATTTAGTGAAAAGTCTAATAAATTAAGTGCAACTGATTGATTACTAATTTGTAATTAAGCCTATTGATGGTAGCGGTCTGGGTTTTAGGATGTATTTTCGCTACGCAGTGAAGAATAGGTAAGCGGGCTGGCCGCTTGAATGTCAGCAGTGGATTTAGAAATACCCTTGCCCTGGGGCGCGAGGTGGCGGTTTGCATCAACCGGCCGCTAGCTTCCGCCTTCTCCTGGCTGCTCGCCGCAGCATTTCCCACCCGCCCTTTCCGGATTTTACCCTATCAGGCAGCTGGTACCAACGCCGTTGTGCGCGCTTGGTTTTATTCTAATTAATTTATATGGATAAAAATTTGATAAAAATATTTTGGCTAGCGCTGGTAGGCGGCCTGCTGGCTTTCTCGGCCCAGGGCCAGGCGGCCGGCGAAGTTCGGGTGGCCATCACGGCGATTTCGCCCAGCATCGATACCGGGCAGGACTACTCGCCCTGGCTCGATGACGACATGAACAACCTGGTGCGCAATAGCTGGATGCCCGCCAACTTCCAGTACATCGATGTGACGCTGAAGCTGGCCGCAACGACCACGCTCAGTCGGCTTTCGCTCTTCGACTACGAGGGTGTTTTTACGGCGCAGCCCGCGCTGATTTATGCCCAGCGCGGCACGCAGCGCACCCTCATCGGCTCGTTCGATGGCGCGCAGTACAACGTGTGGGTCGATATGAAGGCCAGCAGCCCGGTTACGGCCGACGCCATCGTCATTCATAAGTTTTGTAATAATATCCCGGTCAAAATCAAGGTATTTGGGGTAGCTGGGGCCACTACTACGCCCGCGCCGGTAGCGGCTACGCTACGCTTTGGCCCGCTGGCCACCAAAACGGTGGGCGACGCCCCCTTCGCGCTCGTGGCCACCAGCACGAATGCACTGACGCCTATCACGTTTGCCTCGTCCGATGCCAGCGTGGTGAGCGTAGCCCAAAGCAGTGCGGGCACCTGGCAGGCCACGGTGGTGGGCGCGGGCACGGCCATCATCACGGCTAGCCAGGCGGCTAGCAGTACCTACCTGGCCGCCAGCGCCTCGCAGATACTCACTGTGCAGGCGGCCACCACGCCGGCCCCTGCGCCGCCGCCCTCTACTACCCCTGGCGGGCCGGGCACGGCGGGCAAGATTCCGATTGACCCGAGCCGCTGGTACCAGCTCACCAACGCGCCCAATACTATCGCGCCGCTCTTCGATGGCTCAATTACCACGGCCGCTACCATTGGCTGGGGCAAGGTTATTCCGACCTACGACGCCTACTACCCGCTGCTGCCGGGTGAGGCTATCAGCCTGGAAAGCATTCGCTTCTACGACGGCGAGGGCAGCAACCCCAGCGACCCCATGACGCTCTCGGTTATTACCGATACCTGGCAGCGCATTCCGGTGGCCACCTTCACCGGCGGGCAGTACCAGCGCTGGGTGGGCCCCGACCCTAGCCAGCCCGACAATTATAAGCTGAGCACGCCCGTCAGCAATATTCGCTACCTCGTCATCACGGCTTCGTGGGCGTACCCGACTGAGATTGAGCTCACGGGCTCTTACGTGGCCGGCAGCGGCGTGGCGGCTGCCGACGGGCAGGCGCTGGCCGTGCAAAAGAAAATCAAGCTCGCCCAGGAGCTGGGCGTGAACGGCTTTGAGTGGGACGTGGAAGCCCCCAACGCCCCCGGCCAGATTGACGAGACGCGCCTCAAGGGCCTCAAGAACTTCACCGGCTTTCGGCACTACCTCGACTGGCAGAAGCTCGAATCGACGGAGGGCGGCTACACCTTCAACCCCGTGCACAGCGGCGGCTGGAACTACGACATCTTGTATCAGCGCCTCAAGGCGGAAGGCATTACGGTGCTGGCCTGCATTAAAACGCTGCCCGACTGGCTGCTGGCTACCTACCCCGGCGACCAGCGCGAGTTGGAAAACGTGCCCGTGCGCTACGGCAAGGATTTTTCGGACCCCAACTCGTACCTCGAGCAGGCCAAGGTGGCGTTTCAGTACGCGGCCCGCTACGGTGCTAACGCCGGCGTGCCGGCTAGCCTGCTGCACGTAGACGCCAGCACCCGCTGGGCCGGCGACGGCGTGAACGAGGTGAAAATCGGCCTCAACCTGGTGCACTACGTGGAGTGCGACAACGAGCGCGACAAGTGGTGGAAGGGCCGCAAGGCCTACCAGACCGGCCGCGAGTACGCCGCCAACCTGTCGGCGTTCTACGACGGCAACAAGAACACGATGGGCGCCGGCGTGGGCGTCAAAAACGCCGACCCGAGTATGCAGGTCGTGATGGGCGGGCTCGCCTCGGCCACGCCCGACTACGTGCGCGGCATGCTAGACTGGTGCAAGCAATACCGGGGCTACAAGGCCGATGGCTCGGTCAACCTGTGCTGGGACGTGATTAACTACCACCTCTACGCAAACGACGCTAGTACCTCGCAGGGCGGCAGCTCGACGCGCGGCGCCGCCCCGAGGTGGCCAACACCGCCCAGGTAGCCCAAAGCTTCGTGCAGATGGCCCACCAGTATGCCGGTGATATGCCGGTGTGGGTGACCGAGGCCGGCTACGACACCAACCAGGGCAGCCCACTCAAGGCCATCGCCATCGGCAATAAATCGGTGCTGCAAACCGAGGCCGACTGGACCCTGCGCACCGCGCTGCTGTACGCCCGCTGGGGCGTCGAGCGCACGTTCTTCTACATGCTGACTGATGACAACGCGGCTAGCCCGGTGCAGTTCAGCTCGTCGGGCCTGCTCAACGCTGACCGCTCGGCCCGGCCCGCCGCCGACTTCCTGCGCCAGGCCGGCCAGCTGCTGGGCAATTATACCTACACCGGCACCCTCAACAGCGACCCCATCGTGGACCGCTACGAGGCTAGCGGCCAGACGATTTATGCCCTGGTGGTGCCCGATGAGAAGAACCGCACCGCCACCTATACCCTCGACCTGGGCTCGGCCACCACGGCCACCATTTACCAGCCCACGGCCGGCCAGGCCGGCATGACGGCCACCGCCGTGAGCGCGCCCAACGGCAAGCTGACGCTCACCGTGACCGAAACGCCGCAGTTTGTGGCGGCCGGGGGCACGCCCGCAGCACCTACTCCCACGGCCTGCGCCGGCACTGGCTCGATAGGCTGGGAGCAGTGGCTTGGGGCCTGGGGCAGCATCGCTGCTATCCCCCTGACCACGACCGCCAACAACATGGCCCCGCTCACCAAATTTGAGAGTGCGCGTAACATTGGCGATTATTACGGCGCGCGCATTCGGGCTATATCTGCCCACCCCAGGATGGTAGCTACACCTTCGAGATAGCCGGCGACGACGCCTGCCAGCTCTACCTGAGCACCGACGATAACCCGGCCAATAAGCAGCCGATTGCCAGCGTGAGCGGCTACACCAACTACGGCGAGTGGAACAAATACAGCACCCAGCAGTCGGCGCCGGTGGCCTTGCTGGCCGGCCACCGCTACTACGTAGAAGCCCAGCACGTAGAAATAGCGGGCGATGACTTTGTGGCGGTAGGCTGGACGCTGCCCGATGGCACCGTAGAGACGCCCATCGCCGGCGCGCACCTTATGCCGTTTGGTTTCACAGCTGCTAGTGCTATTTCCCAAACGGCTGGTGCCAACGCGGCCCAGGCCTCGGCCGCCGATGCCACCAGCCCCACTGCCGCGCCCGGCCTAAGCGTGTATCCCAACCCCTTTACCAGGCAAACGACCCTGGCGTTTGCCTTGCCGCAGGCGGGCCAGGCTACACTTGACGTATACGACGTGCAAAACCGCCTGGTGCGTCGCCTGTTCACCGGCTCGGCCGAGGCTGGTGAGCGCCAGTGGTTCACGCTCGAGGGGGCTGGCCTGCCGGTGGGCGTGTACCTGGTGCGGCTCGTCACGAGTAGCCGGGTGTACACTCAAAAGCTGATGCGGATAGACTAAAATCAGGCTTCCTGCCTGCAAAAAGCGCGTCCTGCTACCTTAGCAGGACGCGCTTTTTTTGAGATTTAGCCGCTGGCTAGGCTCCGGTTTTGACTGGCCGCAGCCGGCGCAGCACGCCGTCGAGCTGGCCGCGCACTTCCTCGGCCGCCAGCTCGGGAATGCCGCTGAAGCTGATGGGCAGGTAGCGGCGCAGCACCACGTAGCCGTAGGCCGTGCTAGCCAGCAGGGTAATGATGGAGGCCGCCGCCACGCCGTAGATATTGCGCGTGAAATAGATGCAGGCCACGTCGGCTACCACGTTCACTGCCAGTGCCAGCACCACCTTCACCAGGTTGAATTGCGGGCGGCCGATGATATCGAGCGTCACGCCCAGAAAGCGCTCCAGCGGAAACAGCAGCGAGCACACAATGAGAATGCGGTAGAGGTTGGCCGCCTCGGTGGCCACGTATTTGCCGCCCCCGATGAGGCCCACAATGACATCGGCAAACACCAGCACGCCCACCACAATGGGCACAAACAGCAGCGTAAGAAAGCCCGCGTACTTCTTCAATAGCTCCGCCACCTCATCATTGCGCTGGCGGTTCACGGCCGCCGACATGCTGGGCATGGCCGTGCCCAGCCCGCTACGCAGGGGTATCTCAATAATTTCGAGCAGGCGCTGCGGCAGGTTGTACACGGCCAGCGCCGCCGGCCCCAGCATAAACTTGATAATGAACGTGTCGGAGCTGCGCAATAGATTAGAACACAAGAAAGTGCCGAAGCTGTATTTGCCAAAGTGAAACAGCTCGCGCACCACCTCGGGCGTGCGGTGCCCCAGCGCCGTGAGCCGCGACCAGCCCATTACCACCACCACTACGCTCGACAGCAGCGAGCTGCCTAAAAACGCCTGGATAATGCGCGTTAAATTCACTTCCTTCACCAGATAGAGCGTGAAAACCAGCACGATAAATGAGCCCTGGTTGAGCAGCCGCAGCCACAGAATACGGTCGAACCGCTGCTCGGCCTGCAGCACCCAGATGGCCACGTTGAAGGGCAAGGTCACGGCTAGGCTCAGGCCAAACCAGTAGAGCAGCACCCGCACGCCAATATCGTGAAAATGATTGATAAACAGCAAGGAAGCCAGGTTCAGCACCGCAAAGCTGCCCGTCACGAGCAGGCCAATGTACCAGGCCGAGCCCGCCACGCAGCGCTGCCGCGCCTCGTCGGCACCAGCATAAAACTTGATGAGCGCCGTTTGCAGCAGGCCCGTGCGAAAGGTATCGAGGAGCAGGAACGAGAATTGAAAAAACACCCAGTTGCCCATGTCTGCTTCCGATAGAAAGCGAAATAAAATACTGTAAGTCAGTACGCTGAACACGGCCATTACGCCGTTGCCGGTGAACGACTGAAAGTGCCGGTTTTGGAAGAGCGTTTTCATAGGCTGGGGGCCAGCGCCGGGGTGAGGGCCAGCGGGGCCGGGCGGCGGGCGGGCGGCCCGGCCTGGTGCGCCGCAATAGCCGCGTAGATGCGGGCCACGCTGTTTTCCCAGGTGTGGGTGGCCGCAAATTCGCGCCGCTCCTGCTGCTGGCTAGGGTTGTTCTCGGCCAGGGCCCGCTCGATAAGGGTCAGGTACTCTTCCTTGCTCTCGGCCAGGTAGGTGTGCTGCTCGAAAGTGCGCATGGCCTCGGTGCGGGTGGCTACCACGGGCTTGCCCAGGGCCAGGTACTCGTCGATTTTGCGCGGGTAGTTGCCCACCGTCAGCAGGTTCACGGCCTGCGGGTTCAGGCACACGTCGAAGCTTTGCACGTAGCTGGCTAGCTCGCTAGTAGGCTTGGCGCCCAGGAAATGCACGTTGGGCCGCTGGTGTAAGGCGCTGGCCTTGAATACGTCATCTTCGGGGCCCACCAGCGCAATACTCCACTGCGGGCGCTGCTCGCTGAGATAGCGGAGCACCTCCAGGTCGAGGCGGGCGCTGGTGAGGGCGCCCACGTAGCCCACCACCGGGCCGGGCAGGTGGCGCACGTCGGCCGGGGCGGGGGCACTGGCCGGCGGGGGGGCAGCGCGTCGCACCCCTGGCCCACGTCGTGCGACTGCGGGTTGTAGAGCCGGCAGTAGTCGGCCAGGTAGCTGGAGTTGGCCACGCACACGTCGCTCTTGGCAATGAGGGCGGGCTCGAGCTTCAGGCCGTGCTTGCGCCAGTAGCCGCCGGCCACCACAAAATCGCGCGAGTAGTACACGCTCACGGCGGGGGCCAGCAGCTCCTTCAAATGAAAGCTGCGGAAGATGTCGTTGTCGTTGAAGAGCACGAAATCCTGAAAATTGAGTTGCTTTAATCCTGAGCCAATAGCCTGGGCAAAGCGTTTATTATTCAGCTTATTGACCTGGCGATGCAGCCAGCCGGCCGGCAGCCAGTTGATGGATTCGAGCACCGTGCCCGGCGAGAGCACCCACAGGCTGGGGGCCACCGCTTGCAGGCCGCTGGCCGCGCCGCGCTGCACGGCCAGCCGCGCCTGCACGGCCGGCTCGTGGCGGTGGCGCAGCACGGTGTTGCGGTCGAGCGGCGAGTTGACGTACAGCACGCGGTTGTGGCGGCTAAACTCGCGGGCCAGGTCCTTGCAGTTGCTGCCCAGCGCGGTGTCCCAGGGCTGCTGCCCTACCACGACGATGTCGCGGCCGGTGAGGAGTGGTTTCATAGCTAGCGAGTGGTTGAGGGCTGATTGGTTATTGCTACTTGTAGTTGGCTGGCTGCCTGGGGCCTAGCCCGCGGCCACGGTCCGGGGGCGGTGGCGCACCAGCCAGTCATCCACCAGGTTAAGCAAGTTGTGGTCGTGGTCGGCGTCGAACTTGCGGGCGAAGAGCTTGTGGGCGTGGGCCAGCTTCGGAAAGTCGTCGGTGGTGAGCAGCCGGGGGTTGGCCCCGCCCGCCGACCAGTCGATGTAGCGGTAGTTCTCATTGATGATGCTGCTCTTGAAAGCCGAATTCATGAGCACCGTGGCAATCAAAAACTCGTCGGAGCCCCAGGTGAACATGCTGAACCAGCGCAGCCGGGGGTGCTCGTCGATGAACTTGACCAGGTAAGCCGCGCAGGCTGCGTCGAGCGTCCACCACGAGCCATCGGAGCCGCCGTACAGCGCGTAGGGCAGCGGAAACTGGCGGCGCGGCAGCACCAGATTGAGGAAGCGCTGCAAGAGGTATTGCCCCTTAAACTGAAAGTAGGTGGTGTGGTACTGCTCGATGCGGCTCGTGGCGTGCTGCCACCACGGCGAGCCTTCCGACTCGAACGACAAAAACGAGTAGCCCTTGTGCCGGGCAAAAAAATCGTGAATAGTCGCCGCCGGCTTAATCGGGTAGTCCTGCCCGCTCAGCAGGTTGATAAAATCGAACGGCTGGCCGCTGGCCAGAATAGCGCGCGTGCCCTCCAGAATGGCATGGGTGAAGCGGTACGAAGCCCAGCGCACCGCAAAGCGCCGGGGCGTGAACTCCACGCGGGGCTGGCTAGCCAGGTGCTCGTAGTCTTTAAAATCGCACTTGCTGTCGAGGTGAATAAAGAAATAGAAGTCGTCGTGCTGCAAAGCTGTTAGCAGCCGCCCGAGCTGGTCGGGGTTTTTGTGGGCCATTATCAGGTGCGCAATTTTCATGGCTGGCAGGAATGCGTAGGAATTGGAGAAGGGGCGGGCAGAAGCGCAGTAGCGCGAAGCTGGGGCTTCGCGCTACTTTTTTTAAGCGCCGGCTACGGCACCCGTCACGGTGGGCTGGCGGGTGGCCTTGGCCCAGGCCGCGGGCTGGGCCTTGCGCACCCAGCGCCTAAAACCTAGAAAAACAGCCAGGTTCATAAGGCTGAAAAACAGCGGTATCACGAGCGGCCTGGCGGTGCGGCCGGTGCGGGCCGCCTGCCGCCACCCTAGCCAGGCCGCCCCGTAGAGCCCCAGTTGCCCGGCCAGCAGCACGCTATAAAAGCCCGCCGCCCGCCCGGAAGTAGCTAGCGCCAGCCCCAGGCTCAACGGCAGCAGCAGGGCCAGGGCCAGCGGCGCCAGGCTCCAGCGCAGCACGCGGTGCGACACGTAGAGGAGCGTGACTACTGGATTGCGCAGCGGGTTGAGCAGCTGCGGCAGGCGCGTCATAGCCTGCCAGCCGCCCGCGCAGATGCGGATTTTGCGCTCCATCTCTTCGGGCAAGGTGGCCGAGGCATCCTCGGTGGCGTAGGCTAGCGGCTCGTACACGACCCGATACCCGCGGCCCACGATGCGCAAGGACTGCACAAAATCGTCGAGAATGGTATCGGCTTCGAGCGGGGCGAAGAGGGCGGAGCGGAACGAAACCAGCTCGCCGGCCGCGCCCATCAGGCTGTATATCTGCGAGTCGCAGCGCTTGAGCAGCGACTCGTATTGCCAGTAGAGGCCCTCGCCCGCGCCGGGCGCCGAGGCCTGGGGGCGGATTTTTTTCTCGCCCGACACCGCGCCCACGCTCGGGTCCTGGTAGTGCTTCACCAGCTCGCGCACCGCGCCGGGGTTGAGCAGGGTGTTGCAGTCGGTAAACACCACGTAGGGCGTTTTTACGAACTCCATCGCCCGGTTTTCGGCCATCGCCTTGCCGGCGCGCTTGGCCGCGTGCAGGTGCTCAATGCGCGGATGCCTAGCCAGCACCTGGCCCGAGTTGTCGGTCGAGCCATCGGTAATGAAGACCACGCGCAGCTTATCGGCCGGGTAATCGAGGGCCAGCGAGTTGGCGATTTTTTCCTCCAGAATACCCGCCTCATTATAAGCCGGCACCACCAGCGTCACGGGCGGCGCAAAGGCCTGCATTGGCCCCGCTGGCCGACCCAGGCCCCTGGCTTTGGCCCACAGCCACGCCCCCCGGCATAGCCGAAGTAAGTATAGAAAACCAGGGCTAGCAGCGCCCAGCAAGCGTATTGGAAGTAGTGCATAAGCTTATTTTCAAGGAGAAGAGAACGGACTAGCCAAAGCCGGGCAGGCTAGGGCCGCAGCCTGCGCCCGGCGCGCAGCCCACTGATGATACCGAGCGCCAGACACAGCAAAACCGGCGCGGCAATAATGGCAAATGGCATAAGCGAAATGGTGTTAATTATCGAGCTGAAAAGCGGTGCCCGCCTTGTGCGGCGTGGCCAGAAAAGACGTGCGCGTGCGGCGCATCCGCAGCAGCGCCAGGCACATGCACCAGATGGCGTAGGGTAGGCGCAGGCCCGCCGCCAGCACCTGGCGGTTGTAGAGGCGGGCGGGCAGGGCTAGCAGCAGCGTGGCGGCCAGCGTGGCCAGCAGCCCGCCCCATACCAGCGGCGGCGGCCCCACGCGCAGCCCTAGCACCCAGGCCCCCGATGAGGCAGCCACCAGCAGCCCCAGCAGGGCCAGCAGCAGCGTGCGCGGCACCAGAAAGGCCTGCACCACTTTGTTGAAAAACTCGACGTTGCCGCGCAGCAGCGCCGGGATACCCTGGCCGGCGTATTTCTTCAAAAACTCCCACTGCGAGGCTAGCCAGCGGGTGCGCTGCTGCGTGAAAACCTGGGCGTTCTCAATCTTCTCGTCGTAGACGTACACGTCGTCCAGGTAGCAGATTTTCTGCTGGTCGCGGGCAATGCGGAAGTCCAGCTCTTTGTCCTCGCCCACCGTTTCGCCGATGCCCGTGAGCAGGCGCTGCAGGTAGCCGTACTCGAAGGCCATGCCCGAGCCGATGAGCGCCGCCGACAAGCCCACCGCCGCCGGCCCCTTGCGGTAAATGTGGTTGTTAACCTCCTCGTTGCAGGTATCGAGCAGGGCGAAGGCAGTGCCTTGGTTTTTGGCCGTGCGGTGGGCCTGCACCACCCGGTAGCCGGCCGCAAAAGCCTGGTTCACCGCATTCAGAAAGCCCCGGCCCATCACGTTGTCGGCGTCGAGCACCACGGCCACGTCGAAGGCCGTGGCCGGCAGCACCGACAGCGCTTGCAGCAGGGCCTTGCCCTTGGTGCTGCGCTCAAACCGCACCTCCACCACCCCGATGCCCTGGCGCTGCAGGGCCTGCACGGTGGTGGGCTGCAAGCCATCGGCAATAACAACTACCTGGAAAACGCCGGCGTAGGGCTGGGCCAGCGCCGCCCGGCTGGTTTCCAGAATTACGGCATCTTCCTTATACACCGGCATGAGCACGCAGATGCGGCGCGGCGCGGCGCCGGGCACCAGGGCCGGCAGTGGCCGGGCGTGCCAATGCCCCGCCACCGCAAAAAACAGCAGGTACAGGCAATTGAGCAGCAGGTAGGCGGCCAGGGTATACAGCAGCCCGCTAAGCAGGGATAGAAGAACAGTCATAAAATCAAAAAAATTACTGTAAGCCGCTGGCGTGCTGCATATTCCAGCGCAGGCCGCGGCCTAGCGCGCGCAGGTGCGGCCACTCGCGCTGGCTAGCGTAGCGCAGCGCCAGCTTGGGCAGGGCGGCGGCCACAAACACGAGCGTGCTGGTGAGGCGGGCCCAGCCCCGGCTGTTGCGCCGGATGAATAGCAGCCGGTTGCGGTTCATGTAATACGTCTTCAGCACGGAGCCTTTGCCCACCGACACCGACTCCTTGTGGTACACCGTAGACTCGGCCACGTAGTGGCAGGTAAAGCCCGCGTTCTTGATGCGCTCGCACCAGTCAAGCTCTTCGTAATAAAGAAAATACAGCTCGGGCATGGGCCCCACGGCTTCGAGCACGCGGCGGGGCACCAGCATGGCGGCGCCATCGGCTAGCTCGGTGGGGTAGGAGGCATCGTGCTGGCCGTAGTCGGCTTCGAGGTGGCCGATGGTGATGCTGCGGCCCGTCCAGGGGTTGATGCCGCGCGAGCCGGCGTATTGAATGAGGTGCTCGCCGTCGAAATACTTGATTTTGGGCGAGGCGATGCCGGCCCTAGGGTTGGTTTTGAACAACTCGACGAGCGGCTCCAGAAAGTCGGGCTCGACCTCAGTGTCGTTGTTCAGGAAAAGCAGGTATTCACCCCTGGCCTGCGCGATGCCCAGGTTATTGCCGCCCGCAAAGCCCAGGTTTTCAGTTGATTTGATAAGCTGAACTTCCGGAAACTGCTCCTTGATAACGTCCGGGTTATCAGCGGGTGAAGCGTTATCAACGACAATAATTTCCAGGCTAGGGTAGGTGACGCGCCGCAGCGAGGCCACCAGCTCGCAGGTTACCCGCGCCTGGTTGTAGTTGATGGAAATAACGGAAACCAGTGGGTAGTTCATAGCGGTGCGGTAGTTGGTTCGGGGGCCGGCGTGTCGAGGCGCGGGCCCAGAAAAACGAAAACCCAGGAGAGGTACACCACCAAGGCCGAGGGCATGAAATTGATGACCTCGTTGCCGTAGCTGCTGAAAAAGCTGCCCGCAAAGCCGGCCGTGAGGGCAATGAGCTTGGTCTTAAGGGCCGGGTCGCGGATGCGCCACACGATGCCGCCGCTCTTGCCCAGGAGGTAGGCCATCAGGCCCATCCAGATGGTAAGGCCCACCACGCCGTACATGGCCCACACCTTCACCCAGTAGCTGTCGGGCGGAATGGTGGAGAGCAGCTTGCCGGGGTTGTAGTGAATGCCCGCGTTGCCGATGGTGCCCACGCCGCCGCCGAAGGGCCGGCTGCTGAGGTAGTCGCGCAGCCGCAGCTGGTTGGTAAGGCGCACGTTAAAAGAGGCGTCGGCCGGGTCGAGGGCCGTGCGCATGCGGTAGATGTTGTAGTTGCTGTCGCCGATTTTGGTGTACTTCAGCACTCCGAAGCCCGCCAGCGCCACCAGCGACCCTAGCACGAAGGCCTTGATATTCTTGCTGATGAGCAGCGCTACTCCGAGGCCCGACATCAGGGCAAACAGCGCCCCCCGCGTGCCCGAAATAAACATGCCGATGATGAGCAGGCCCGCCGCCGCCGCCAGCAGCACCCGCTTCCAGGCCCGAAACGGCCCGAGCGCCAGAATGCCGGCCACCAGTGCAATGTGCGCCTGCGCGGCCCCAAACTGGCCGGCGTCGCTGTAAAACGAGAATACCCGCAGCTTGCCCCAGAGCAGGTGGGTCTTGGCATTTTCGAGCAAAAAAGCCTGCTCGCCGGCCGAAGGGCCGATGTAAAGCTGCTTCAGCCCATTGAGCGTGCCCAGCACCGAGAGGCCGATGAGGAGGATGAGAAACAGGTTGAGGTCGCGCTGCTTATGAAACAGTAACAAGGCCAGCGGCACCAGCAGCACCCAGTACAAAGTGGTGCTGCGCATCTCCTGGTACCAGCCCAGCAGGCTAGCGCCGGGGTTCACGATTTCGAGCACGTTGACCCCGAACCAGGCCAGGCTGAGCAGGCACAGGTCGTTTTGCACGTAGCGCCAGTCGTAGCGCTCGTATTGAAAAGCCACCGCTACCCAGGTAATGACCAGCAGCCCATCAACGGCCATGCCAAACGGGAGGCTGCCGCCCACCAGGCGCGAGATGAAAAACAGCAAAAAGCAGTAGCAAATAAGGGCGATGATGCCCAGGCGCGGCTCTAGAAAAATGCCAATCAGCAGCGGCGCACCGACCGCCAGGGCTAGCAGCAGCCCCGGCACCAGCATGCCCTGGCTAGCCGTGAGCCAGCCCACGAGCACGGCCAGCAGCAGCCCGGCCCCGAGCAGCGGCAGGTTGGTGCGGGTTTGAAAAGCAGGGAGCGGGAGCATGGGTTAGATTTAGTTGACTAGTCTAGATGGCCCTGGATGGCGCGGGGCTCTGCCCCGTGTCTACTATTCGCCGGCCACTGGCGGGCAGTCGTTGAACAAGTAGCCCTCCGTGTGCGGGCCAGAGGCCCGCCGATATTCGGCACGGGGCAGAGCCCCCGCCATCGGGGCTACCAGGGAAGGAGTTTTTTGACTACGAATTGAGCAGCGCCTGCTGCGGGTGCGCCGGTAGGGCCGGGCGGTAGGGCGAGGTAGCCGGCCGCAGGCGGGCACCGATAAACTCGGCCACGTACTCGGGCAGCACGCCGTTGAGCACCAGCTCGATGGGCGCCTTGGTTACCGACTGAATATTCTTGAACACCGTGCGGTCGGCGGGCTGCCAGGCGCGGTCGGCGCGCACGGCCACCAGTATCAGGTCGAGGTCTTGCAGCAGCGAGGCAGGGTAGGCCGTTTCGAGCACCGCCGGAAACTCGATGATGACCACCGACTCGGGGGCTAGCCCGTCGCCGGTGAGGTCGGCCACCGACACGCCCGGCGCCAGCGCCGCCAGGGGCGAGTAGAGCAAGGTGTCATCGGCGGGGATAATCTGAAAGGAATGGTCGTCGGGGTAGAGACTAAACGTGCTGATGTTCAGCTCGCGCAGGCTAGCCGCCAGGCTGGCGCACACCGCCGACTTACCCTCGCCGCCCTGGCTGCTGAGTACCCCGATGGTGTAGGGCTGCCCCGCCCGGCGCGGCTGCTGAAACTTGAGCAGCAGCTGCCGGGCCAGGTGGTCCTCGGCCCGCTTGGCCTGGTCGAGCTGCAGGGCATCGGGCGCCGTGAGTTTGGGCACCACGCCCGCCACCGGAAAGGACGTAACCTTGGCCGCGTAGGCCGGGCTTTGCAGCGCAGTATTGAGCAGGCCCGTGGCGGCCACGCCGGCCCCGGTCAGCAAAAACGCGCCCATAAAGCCGCCAATGAGCAGCAGCAGCAGCTTGGAGCCGCTGGCCTGCGTGGGCAAATAGGGCGGGTCGACCACGCGCAGCTGCGAGGCCATGATGCCGTTTTGCTGCGACAGCTTGCTCTGCTTCAGGCCTTCCATCTGCGAGAGGTATTCCTTCTCGGCCACCTCCACCTCGCGGCGGATTTTACGGATTTCGGCCCCCAGCGGCACCAGCTGGTTGTACTGGCCGGCGGCCAGCTCGCGCTGGCGGCGCATCAGGCCGAGCTGGCTTTTAAGGTCTTCAACCTGCAGGTTGTTCTTGGAATAGTCGCTCACCAAGTCCTTCACCGCCACGCCGTGGCTGGCGTGGGCGTCGTTGTAGTAGCTGCTCACCGTTTCGCCAAGCTGGGTATCCAGCTTGGCGGCTTCCTGCTTCACGCTGGCCAGGCGGGCAGCGGTGGCCGCGCTGGGCTGGGCCTGCTGCATTATTTCTAGTTCCGACGTCTGGTTATTCAGCTCCGAAAGCCGGTTGCGTAGCCGGATGATTTCCTGGCTTTTCAGGTTCGACTCGCCGCGCTTGCTCAGGCTGCCTTCCACCGATTTCAGGGTCGAGGAGGCACCGGCGTACTGCATTTCGAGCTGCGCGTATTTGTCGGCCGCGGCCTGCTTCTCATCGGTCGAGGACAGAATCTGCTTGTCGTAGTCCACGATATTATGCTTCTCGTGGAAGGCTAGCAGGCGCTGCTCGGCCTCGCGCAGGCGGTCGGCAGCCTTCTGCACCGATTGCGTGAAGTAGGTGATAACCGACTCATTCTGGCCCGTAAACAACTCCTTGTGCTTGCGGATAAACACCTGGGTCAGAATTTCCAGCGTTTTCTCGCACAGCAGCGGGTCTTTGGCCGCGTAGTCGATGCGCAGCAGGTCGCTGTCCTTCACCCGCGCCGCGTTGATGGTCAGCAGCGCATTTTCCGAAAACAGCGGGTCTTTCGAGTTCACCAGCTTATACACCGGGCTAGCCGGCCCGGCCTGGTAGGCGGCCGTCACGCGTTGCGTGGTGGCAGCAAGAGTGGCGCCGGTGAGCTGGGCCTTGAGGGAAGGCGTAATGAGTAGGTCAAAGGGCGTTTTTTTCTTGTCGGCTAGCTTGGTTTGCACCACGCTTAGCACGCCGCCGGTGGGCGCGGCCGGGGCCGCCGGCGGGCGGGCCGCTTCCTCTTGCAGGCGCCAGGCCAGCAGGCGCAGGGCCACCTCCTCGCGGGTATCGCGCGAATTGATGAGCGAGAGCAGGTTGTCGAAAGCCGTGGCGGTGGCCTGCCAGCCCTGGCCGCTCTCATTATTGCCGCCCTCGATTTTGAAGCCCGAGGCGATGCCCGTGTACAGCACCGTATCCGACTCATACTTCTTGTCCTGAAAGCGGGAAAAGAAGAAAATCGACGCGGCCGTGGTCAGCGGCACGAGTAGCAGCAGGGGCCAGTGCCGCAGCAGCCGGCGCACGAGTTCTTGAGCGTTCATTTGGCGGCGATTGAAAGGGCGGTGATGGGCATGCCGATGATGTCTTCGAGCAGCAGCTGGGCAGTCTGGTACTTGTTGCGGGCCTCTTCGTAGGCGAGTTGGGCCTTGCTGTAGAAGTCCATGGCCACCATCTGGTCATCGACCTGAATTTCGCCCTGCTTGAAGCGATGGTCGGCAATCTGCTTGCTCACATTGGCCGATTGCAGCGCCTCCTGGGCGTTTTGCTGGGTGGCGCGGGCCAGCGCCAGCGCTTGGTATTGCACAATAACTACCTGCCGGATAGCTGCCTCCTGGGTCTGGCGCTGGGCCACGGCCTGGCTCACCACGTACTCCTGGCGCGCAATGGTGGTGCGCCGGGTGGCCAGCATATCGAAGGGCAGCGCCAGGCCCACGCCGGTCGAAAACTGGGCCCTCGCCCCCAGGTTGAAGGGATTGGCCTGGTACACCGGCGAGGCAGTTGTTTCGGCCGTGGCAAAATAGGGCAGCGTGCCGTAGGTGTAGCTGCCGGTGAGGGCCAGCATGTTGAGCAGGCGCTTGCGGGCCAGCTTCACGTCGGCCTCGGCCACGCCGCGCGTGGCGTCGAGCCGGGCTATCTCGCCCGAGTGGGCAATAGCGGCCTCGTAAAGCTTGGGCAGCACCACTTCGGGCGCGCCGAAGAAGCTCTGCAAAGTGCCGTCGGCCGGGCGGCTAGCCGGGGCCGGCGTAGTAAGGGGGGCCGCCGCCACGTTATAGGCGGCCTGGGCGCAACCCGGCAGGGCCGCGCCCGAGGCGGCCAGCGCAAGTAGAAAGGTTTTCATCACACATTCTCCTGCTGAAAGAGCGCCGGCACGGTCCTGAGCAAAATCTTCAGGTCGCTTTGCAGCGAATAATTGCGGGCGTACTGCACGTCGAGGCCCTTGCGCTCGTCGGCCGACATCGGCCCCTTGCCGCCGCGCTTGCTCACCTGCCACAAGCCCGTGATGCCGGCCGGCGCCAGAAAGCGAGCCGCAAACTGGTCGGTGGTCAGCTTCTCAGCTTCGTAGAGCGGCAGTGGGCGGTTGCCTACCAGGCTCATGTCGCCGCGCAGCACGTTGAAAAGCTGGGGCAGCTCGTCGATGCTCGTGTTGCGCAAAAAGATGCCCACCCGCGTCACCCGCGGGTCATTCACAATCTTGATAAAAGTAGCCTCCTCGCTCGCCCGGCGGGCCTGCCGGTGCCGGCGCTCACATACCAAATTTCCTTGCTTATCAATTAGTTGGCCTTGGCACTGGCCGCCGCAGGCACAGTCGTGGGCCGAGTGCTCGGCTACTGTAGCCTGGTACTGATTGTGGCTTTTCATGGCCGCTAGCTGTTGGTCGGCATTGGGCCGCATCGACCGAAATTTCCAGAACTTGAAAATGCGGTAGTTGGTCCCCACGCGGTACGAATAGTAGAGCACCGGCCCCGGCGACTCCAGCCAAATGAGCAGCGCTACCACGGCCAGCAGCGGCAGCAGGGCTAGCAGCACCAACCCGGCAACTACAAGGTCAAACAGGCGCTTGCTCAGCGGCATCACAAAGGCGCGGGGCGGGGCCGCCACGGGCGCCGCCGGGCGCGGCTGGCGAAGGACCCATTTGGGTAACAGGGGCGCGGGGTAGTGGCCCGGCAGTGCGCGGTTGTTTATAGTTGCTTCCATAAGAGGTGAGGTAGAGATGAGTAAATGGCTGCTAGCCAGCAAGTATACCGATGAGCTACACGCTCACCCGGCCCAGTACTTTCTGAATGCGGATTTCCAGCTCCTCGGGGTTAAAGGGCTTGACGAGGTAATCGTCGGCGCCAGCCTTGAGGCAGGCAATCTTCTTGCTGGTCTCGTCGGTGCCCGATAGCATCAGCAGGGGCACGCTCTCGTTGGTGGGCAGCGCCCGCAGCGCCCGGATGAAGGCGAGGCCATTCATCACGGGCATCTCGTAGTCGGCCACAATGGCATCGGCGTAGTTGCCCTGGCGCAGCCAGTCCATTGCTTCCTGGCCATTAGAGGTAAGCACTACCTCGTACTCACTGGCAAAGTAGTGCTCTAAAATGAGCCGAATAGCGGGTTCGTCATCAATGATGAGCAGGGTTTTCTTGAGATTGTACATAGAAGTGGCGCATGGTGAAGGCTAAGCATGAAATCAAGCGGGGGGAAAGGATAAAGAGGCGACTACCTGACAAAACGACCGCCGGGAACCGAGCTCGAGCGGAACCAATATGACCAGCTGGCGTGCTGCCCAAGTCAAATAATTGGACAATAGCAAGCCAGGCCGCCAAAAAGGGGGCTGTCCAAAAAGACGCAGTACGAGTGGGGGTGGGAGTAAAGCGGCGCGCGCGCCCGCTTGGGAAGAGCGTAAGCTGCTAATGGGCCCAGGCTTGTAGGCAAGCAGCTGCCTCAGCGGGGCAGCCGGCGGTTCAAAGCCAACAGGTTAGTTTATAGCAGTTATCGAACGGAAGATACGCAAACTAAACTTACTTGTCAATGCAACATCGGCCTAAATATTTTTATCGGCAGAGCTTATTCGGGAGGCTGAATTTGTACAAAACAATGTTATTTAAGTGCTATGTTTTGTCGCTCAGCAGCGTAGCGTAATGTTTTAGTAAAATAGAATTTATCTGTGAAATGCTGCTTTTCGACGGTGCTGCGCCATTTAGAGCGATTCGGGCTGCCGTAGACTTGTCTCAAAAGCCTCGACCATCTGGCTGGTAACCAGGCGCAAGGCAACTAGCAAATTAAGAAGAGTTTCACTGGTCGGATTTTTTTTTAAAATCCCTTCAATTTTTCTCGCATAGTGCGTGGCTT
Source organism: Hymenobacter sp. BRD128 (assembly GCF_013256625.1). Taxonomy (NCBI): domain Bacteria; kingdom Pseudomonadati; phylum Bacteroidota; class Cytophagia; order Cytophagales; family Hymenobacteraceae; genus Hymenobacter; species Hymenobacter sp. BRD128. Next base: position 2,890,446 of record NZ_CP053908.1, on the reverse strand, counting down.
CGTCTATTTGCAGGTTGCCGTAGGTCGATTTCAGGCTGTGGCTAAGCTGGCTGGCGGCCTCCCAGTGGTGGCCGGTCACGGCCGCTTCGAGTTGCCCGAGCTGGGCCGGCACCGTGTCGATGAAAAGCCGCTGCATCTTGCGAATGAAGGTGGTATCGTGGGCTAGCTTGCCCAGCCCCGCGAAGCCGTAGGTGGGCGCCGCCGGCCGGGTGGCCGACGGGGCGGCGGGGCGCACGGCGCGCCCGCTGGCGTAGGCCAGGGCCAGGTACAGGCTGTTTTCGTGGTAGGGCTTCACGAGCCAGTCGGTGAAGCCGGCCGCGGTGTAGGTTTCCACGTCCTTTTTAAGGGCATTGGCCGTGAGGGCGATAATGGGCTGGTGCTGGTTGGGGCCGGGCGTGCCGCGCAGGTGGGCAGTAGCGCTGAGGCCATCGAGGCGCGGCATCTGGATATCCATCAGAATAACATCGTAGGGCGTGGCCAGGGCCCGCTCCAGGGCCTGCTCGCCGTCGGCGGCCACGTCGGCGCTCGCTTGCCAGGCCTGGAGCAGCGAGGTGGCCAGCAGCGTGTTCACGGCATTGTCCTCGACCAGCAGCACGCGCAGGCCGCGCAGCAGGCCCGGCGCTTCGGCCGCGGGCTCGGCCGGGGCTGGTAATTCTTCGCTCACCTTATAAGGCAGGCTAACGAAAAACCGGCTGCCGCGCCCCGGCTGGCTATCGAGCCAGATGCGCCCGCCCTGTAGCTCCACCAGGCGCTGGCTAATGGCTAGCCCCAGCCCCGTGCCGCCATACAGGCGCGTGGTGGAGCTGGCCGCCTGCCCAAAGCTGCGGAATATCTGGGCAAACTTATCGGGCGCAATGCCGATGCCCGTGTCGGCCACGCAAAATTGCAGGTGCACCCGCCCGCCCTCGTAGTGGCTCACGTCTACGGTGGCCGTTACCTCGCCGGCCGGGGTGAACTTGATGGCGTTGGTGAGCAGGTTGAGTAATATCTGGCCCAGGCGGCTGGCATCGCCCGCCACTACCGGCAGCGGGGCCGCGGGCAGGCACACGTGCAGCTGCAAGCCTTTGGCCTGGGCATTGTAGGCCAGGCTTTTGGCCGCGCGCTGCACCACCGCCTCCACGGCAAACGGCATGGTTTCAAGGTCGAGAGCACCCGACTCGATTTTGGCGAAGTCAAGCACATCGTTGATAACCACCAGCAAGCCCTCGGCACTCGTCAGAATGCTGTCGAGGTGGTCGGGGTACTCGGCCGGGCTAGCCGCGCCGCGCAGCAGCCGGGCCAGCCCGATAATACCGTTGAGCGGCGTGCGGATTTCGTGGCTCATATTGGCCAGAAAAGCCTCCTTGGCGCGGGCCGATTCTTCGGCGGCCACGCGCGCCTGGTTCAGGGCCGTAATGTCGGTGGCGCTCGTGAGCAGGTAGCGCGTGCCGTCGGGCCGCACAAATGGTTTCTTAATAATATGATAACTGAGCGGGGGGCCATCGGGCCGCTCATACTGCTCCTCGTAGCTGCGCGTAGCGTCGCCGGCCAGCAGCGCCGGGTCGGGGCCCACCACAAAATCGGCCCGGCCGGCCCGCAGCCGTAGCAGGTGGTGGTAGGCGTCGTTGGCCAGAATGATGCGGCCTTGCCCGTCCTGCACACACACCGGGTTGGGAGTGGCGGCCAGCAGCTGGCGCAATAGGTCGGCCTGGCTTTTTTCGGTCCTGGCGCGCAGCTGAAGCCGGTTTTTGCGCTCCTGCTGAAGCTGCTGCTCCAGTTGCGCCACCTTGGCCTTGAGCAGTTGCAGCTCGCTGGGTTTAGTAGGCTGAAATTGCCCGGCCCATTCATTAGTAGTCGTTTCCATAGCCAGCATACGGGTAGGTAGCCTGGCAGCCCGCCCAGGCCGCCAGGGTCAGCAGTGGTAATGGGCTGCTGCCAAGCAAGTTGAAGCCTGCCGGGCAGATGGCAGCTACGGGCAAGTTACGACCGGCGCGGGCCGCCGCAACCCGATGAAGCTAGTAACGTCCAGAAAAATCTGGTTATTCTTCACTGGTAGCCGGGGCAATTCCTTAACTCTGGCTAACACTGTCAACGATTAATCGCGTAGCCTGAATACGGCCCGGCACTGCTGCTCCACTGCCTGACGCAGGGCGTGCTTGTAGCGGCGCTTGCGCAGCGTGCGTACCCGGTGGGCCGACTTTATGCACTCCAGCGGTTTTTCGGGGGCCGGAATGGCTAGCCTGAAAAAGCCACCGGTCGTGCGCTCGCCGCCAAATTGCTCCCAGAAAGTGTTGTAGTTGAAGCCGCTACCGCTACCGTAGCTGAGCTGCTCCTCGGTGCTTACCCCGGCTGCGTGGTCGATGCGCAGGGCCTGGGCCAGCCCGTAGGCAGCGTGCATCAGCAGGGCAGCCGGCGTGATGTCGAGCAGCGTCTTGGTAGCGTGCTTATGAAGCGCGGGCTGATGCGCGCCCTGCACTTGGCTCAGCAGCAGGGCGGGCTTACCCGGCGCGCCCACCAACTGGCCCGGCACAATCACGAACGATACTACCTGAAGCAGAATGCCATTGACCGAGAAATAGAGCGAAAGCTCGCCCTCAAAGCCCACGACCGCCGGGTAAGCTAAGTGGATGGCAAAGTGCCCGGCCCCGTGCTGCTCCTGCCAGATAAGTAGTTTCCGGGCCACTTGCTCGAAAAAGGCGACACCTGCGGTTGCCGTCAGAAAATCGTAGTGATACAGAAGCGCAGCCAGGCGTTTGGGCCGCGAAAAGCTGGCTGCTAGGTAGCCAGAAAGGTATTTGTAGCGAAAGCGCGGCTGGCGCTCCAGCAAGGTAGCCAGCGGCAGGGAAGTTGATAGCTGCTTTATCCGCTGAAAATCAGCATAATTGAGCAGTGTTTGCCCGCTTCGAACCAGCTGCTTGAGGGGTAGCAGCGCTGGCCAGCTCAGAAAATGTCGCAAGAGCCCGGCCAGCTGAGTAGCCGCGTTGTAGTGAGTACTCATAAAGTCAGCTTCTTAGCATTAGCAAGAGAAGATACGTGCGAACACCTTCATCAAGACCTTGTATAAGATAAATTAAGTAAAAAGTTGTGCTAAAACAATAGCCGGCCGGCTGAAGGACACGTGGGCGGGCTCAATAGCGGGGGCGCGGGGGCGTGCGGAAAAATAGGCGGGCTGCTACCTTTAGGCCGCTGCAAGCAGGTACCCTATGCTCTCCCACGCCCACGAAATTTTTCTTGAAGTAGCCCAGCGCCTGAGCTTTACCAAGGCTAGCCAGGCGCTGTTCATCAGTCAGTCGGCAGTGAGCAAGCAGGTGAAAGCCCTCGAAGAGCACTATAAAACCGGCCTTTTTGAACGCCTGGGTGGCAGCGTGCTGCTCACGCCCGCCGGGCAAAGGCTGTATCAAAAGTTATTACAAGCCAAACAGTTGCAGCAAGAGTTGCAGCAAGAAATGAGCGAGCTAACCCCGGCCTTTGCCCCGGCCGTGCACCTGCTCATTGGAGCTAGCACTACCATTTCGCTCTACGTGCTGCCCCCGGTGGTGGCGGCCTGGCTGCGCCAGCATCCGCAGCACCAGCTCAGCCTCAAAAACCGCAACAGCGATAACATTCTCAAGGCCCTGCTGGAGCACGAGATTGAGCTCGGCATCATCGAGGGTATTCACAAAGTCAGCAACGTTACCTACACGCCGCTGCTCACCGACGAAGTAGTGGCGGTGTGCGCGGCGGCCAACCCGCTGGCCGGCCGCCAGCTGGCAGTCAGCGACTTGCTTAGTATTCCGCTCGCGCTGCGTGAGGTAGGGTCGGGCACGCTGGCGGTCCTCGAAGAAGCCCTGGAGCAGCACCACCTGCGGCTGGCGGCCCTGCCGGTGCGGGTGCGTCTGGGCGGCACCGAGGCCCTCAAAAACTTCGTGCGCGTGGAGGCTACCTGCCTGGCCTTTTTGCCCCGGCAGGCGGTGTTAAAGGAGCTGGCCAGTGGCGAATTGGTGGAGGTAAAAATCAAAGACTTGTTTTTGCAGCGTAAATTCAATTTCATTCAGCGCAAGGGTACGGAAAACGGGGGCCCCTACCGCGAATTTCTGCGTTTTACGCAGCGTTATTATTCCGCTAAGGAATAGCCTATGCCAAAACTCCATTTCGCCAGGGCATAGCAACCCGTATAGGGCAGTCACAACTTTGCCCTATGAACCAAGTAGCCACGCTGCCCGTTTCCCGGATACACGCCCTGCATTGTGCCCGGTGCGGCGCCGCCTATTCGCCCTTTGAGCTGCAAGGCGTGTCGGCCTGCTGCCAGCAGCCGCTGGTGGCCGACTACAGCCTGCGTAAGTCGTTGAGCCGCGCCGATGGTATCGACCTGGCCGACAGCTCGATGTGGCGCTACGGCGCACTACTTCCCCTGCTCGACGATGCCAATAAGGTGACGCTGGGCGAAGGCCTTACGCCCCTGCTCACGCTGCCCCGGCTAGCTGCGCACTACGGCCTCAACTCGCTCACGCTCAAAGATGAAGGCCAAAACCCCACGGGTTCCTTCAAGGCGCGCGGCCTGAGTATGGCCGTGTCGAAAGCCAAGGAGCTAGGGGCGCAGGGCTGCATCATTCCCACGGCCGGCAATGCCGGGGTGGCCATGGCCGCTTACTGCGCCCGCGGTGGGCTAACTGCTACCGTGGTGATGCCGCGCCACACTCCCGAAGCCTTTAAGGAAGAATGCTACTGGTACGGCGCGCAGGTCGAGCTGGTCGATGGCCTTATCAACGACTGCGCGGCCCGCGTGCGCCAGCTCAATGCGAATGGCGAACTGCTTGATATTTCGACGCTTAAAGAGCCTTATCGCCTCGAAGGCAAGAAAACGATGGGCTACGAGATAGCCGAGCAGCTGAACTGGCAATTGCCCGACGTGCTGCTGTATCCCGCCGGCGGCGGCACCGGCCTCATCGGCATCTGGAAGGCATTTCAGGAAATGAAAACCCTGGGCTGGCTAGCCCCCGAAACCAGGCTGCCCCGCATGGTAGCCGTGCAGGCCGAAAACTGCTGCCCGCTACTCGAAACCTACCTCGGCCGCCAGGCCAACTGCCACAACTACAACGGCCGCCCCACGCTGGCCAATGGCCTGGCCGTGCCCCGCCCGCTGGGCGAGCCCCTGATGCTGGATGTGCTGCGCGAGTCCAACGGCACCGTGGTAGCCATCAGCGAGGAAGGAATGCTGGAAGGTATGCGGGAGCTGGGCAACCACGAGGGCCTGTTCGTAGCCCCCGAGGGCGCCGCCGTGTGGATGGCCGCCCGCCGCCTGCTAGCCGATGGCTGGCTGCGCGCCGACGAGCGCATTCTGCTCCTCAACACCGGCAGCGGCCAGAAATACATGAGCAACGTAGCCGGCCGCGCCTGGGCGTAGTTTCAGTTATCAGTTAGCAATTATCAGAAAAAGAGTAGTTTGTCTAGGCAGGGTCTTTTTTCTGCCAATTGCTAATTGCTAATTGCTAACTGCTAATTGACCTTTGCGCTCATGCGCATTCTGCACGTACTGTCCGCCAATTTCTTTGCCGGCTCGGTAGCCTACGCCGTGGCCCTGGCCAAGGCCCACCACCGCGAGGGCCACCAGGTGTGGCTAGCCTCCGATGCGGCGGCGCTGCCCACGGTGGCGGCTCAGGTGCAGCTGCCCATCAGCCAGCGCACCTACGGGCAGCGCCTGCGCAACATCCGGGCCTTGCGCCAACTGGTGCGCCAGCATGGTATCGACGTGGTGCACGCCCACTCGCGGGCCGCTAGCTGGGTGAGCTACTTCGCGCTGCGCGGGCTGGGGGTGCCGCTGGTGAGCACTATACACGGCCGCCAGCACCTGCACACCTCCACCTCGCTCTTCGATATTTACGGCCAGAAAGTCATCGCCATCTGCGAGAACCTGGCCGAGCACCTGCGCGAAGAAGTGAAGATGGCACCGGCTAAAATCGTGGTCGTGCCGAATGGAATTAAGTGGGAAGTAGAAGTAAAAAATGAAGAAGTAAAAACTGCAGCCGAAGGTGCGGCAATTTTTACTTCTTCATTTTTTACTTCTACCTTCCTCCGGCTAGCCTTCATCGGCCGTTTCAACGGGCCCAAGGGCGAGCGGGCGGCGGCACTGTTGCAGCACGTGTTTCCCGCACTGCTTCAAGAGTTTGCGCAGCTGCGCGTGGCGCTTATCGGCGGCGAGCTGGAACAGCTGCCCGAGGCCGGCAAAATGGCCCTGGCGCAGCTGCAAAGCCAATACGGCGAGCGCGTCGAAGTTATTGGCTTTACCGACGACGTAGCCGGCTGGCTGCGCAAAACTGACCTTGTCATCGGGGCCGGGCGCGTGGCCATGGAGGCGCTGGGGCAGGGCCGCGCCGTGCTGGCGCTGGGCGAGGCGCTCTACGCCGGGCCCGTGTCGCTGGCGAGCTACCCGGCGGCGGCCGCTTCCAACTTCGGCGATATTTCGGCCTGGCAGCAGCCGGCCGCCGGTTTCGACCCGGCCCCGGTGCTGGCCGATGCGCGGGCGTTTCTGGCCCGGCCGCACCGCGTGGCGCCGGCCCTGGCCCAGCGCGTGCGCCACGACTACGACCTGGCCCGCGTGGCGGCGCGGGTGCTGGGCGTGTACGAGTCGGCGCGCATGGCCCTGGCCGCGCCCGCTTTCATGCCGGTGCTCATGTACCACAAAATTCCGGAAGCGCCCATCGCTACCAGGCACCAGATTTTTGTCACGAAGGAGAATTTCGCGAAGCACCTGGCCTATTTTAAAGACCAAAAGCTCACGCCCATTACCTTCCAGGACTACCAGGATTTTGCCAGTGGCCGGCGCCCGCTGGCCGAGTTTCCGCGCCGGCCCATCGTGCTGACATTCGACGATGGTTACACTGATAATTATACCAATCTACTGCCCCTCATGCAGCAGTACGGCTACCGCGGCGTACTGTATTTACTGGGCGATTTCGAGGTGCGCTACAACCAGTGGGACCTCGCCCAGGACCCCACCGAGCCGCGTGCCGACATCATGAGTGAAACCCAGAAGCGGGCCTTCGTGGCGGCGGGCTGGGAAATCGGGGCGCATACCCTCACGCACCCGCGCCTGGCTAGCCTGCCCGCCGCCGAGGCCGCCCACGAAATCGCCGCCAGCAAGGCCGAGCTGGAACGCCGCCTCGGTATCACTATCGTCTCCTTCGCCTATCCCTACGGCGACCTCAGCCCCGAAACCAAGCGCCTGGCGGCCGACGCCGGCTTCACCTACGCCGTGGCCACCGACACTGGGGGCCTGCACCTGGAAGACGACCGGATGCAGATTTTTCGCATCAATATGTTCCCGCACGAGTCGGCCAGCAGCCTGTTCAAAAAAACTGCGCCCTGGTACCGGCGCTACTACCGCTGGAAGCGGAAGAAGTAGGCGGCCAGCAATAGCCACGTTAACTCACCTCGTTATTGCAAGGCAAAAAACCAGGTATACGCCACCGTGCCGTACAAAAACACGGTAAACAGCTGGCTAGCCCCCGCTACCTCCAGCATGGCCAGCGAGGCGCTGCCCACCCCCACGGCGGCCAGCGCCCAGCCCACCCAGCGCGAGTACTGCTGCTGCCTGGGCCGCGCCGACAGCCGCTCGGTGCCCACCAGCGGAAACAGCAGCCCCAGCGCCACGAAGGCCAGCGTACCCAGGCCCGGTATGCCCGGCCGCCCTAGCAAAGCCCCCAGCCCCGCCACCACGGCCACGCCCAGCAAGGCCAGAAAATGATTGGAATGCTGCGTTTGCCGGGCGCTAAGCGCGTAGCGCCCGTAGCGGCTCACGCGCAGTAGCGAGTTAAATAGCGCATCCTTAAACCAGCTCAAATACGCAAAAACCAGGTAGAACGGCAGCAGCACCGGCACGAAGCGCGCCACTACGTAGGCCCCCAGCAGCAGGCCCCGGCGCAGCCCCGCGCTCAGCGAGCTCACCCAGTACATGAAGCGCATAAAGGTGCGATACACCCAGTACCGGGCCTTAAGTGCCTCCACCAGCCCGGCGCGGGCGTAGTCGGAGGTGGCATCGAGGCGCAGGGCCTCGCGGAAGTTCTCGAGGGCCTCCTGGGAGCGGTTGGTTTCGAGCGCCACCCAGCCGGCCTGGGCCTGAATGTCGCTGCTTTCGGCGCCGCGGCCCAAGGCCGCGCGGGCAGCCTGGCTAGCCTCCTCGCGGCGGCCCTGGCGGGCTAGGGCGCGAGCCTCCAGGCCGTGCAGGCCGGCGTGCTCGCTGTCGAAACTCAGGCCGGTGCGGGCAGCTTGCAGGGCCGCCTGCCACTGGCCGCTTTCGAGGCGTAACTGGCCCAGCACGAGGTAGTAGCTGGCATCGGCCGGGTCGAGGGCCAGCGCCTGGTTGATGGCCGCCAGCGCTTCCTTGGGCCGGTGCTGGCGGTGCTGGGCCAAGGCCAGCGCGTAGAAAGCAAAGTCGTACTCCGGCGCCAGGTGAATGGCTAGCTCGGCTTCCTCCTGCGCTTCGGGCAGGCGCTGCGCATCGTCGAGCAGGCAAATGGCGAGCAGGGCGTGGGCCACCGGCTCGTGCGGGTCGAGGCGCAGCTGGCGGCGCAGCTCGTCGGCGGCCTGCGGCAGGCGATTCTGTTGCATGAGGAGCTGCACGCGGGGCAGCCAATCGGTAGAGTAAGGCATCAAAAAAATTAACTGTAAGGCAATTGTCAGCTGTTGAGCATGCAGGCAGGGCTAGCGAGCACCCCGCAGCGGCACGAAAGCCATCACGCTCAGGCCGGCGGTGTAGACAAAAAGAATAAGCCGCGCCCGAATGGCCAGTGGTGCATCATCGAGCCCAAACAGCCCGACCACGACCGCTCCACCCACCACCTAAAACCATTCGACCTGGTCGCGCTCGGGCTCGGGGCCCGGCTCGCCCCACACCTCCCGCCAAAAGCCGAAGGCGGCTAGGGGGGCAACCGCCGTGGCCGCCGCCGCTAGGCTAGCCGGCAGAAAAATGGCCAGCGCGGCGGCGCCCAGGCAGCCGATTGCTATTGGGGCCAGCTGCCACCACGGCAGGTCGGGCACCCGGCTGCGGCTGCGCAACACGCGCACGGCCGGCGCTAGCCGCCAGCGCAAGTAGGCTCCGCCGTAGAGCAGCGCTAAGGGCAGGCACAGGATGGGCATGAGCAGAACGAGCCCCGCGAAGTACAGCACGTAAGCGCTCGCGCCTATCTTGTTGACTAGCTTCTCATTAATGCGCTGCGCAAAGCTGTCGAGTCGCTCGGCCTGGCGGTGCAGCCAAAAATGCTGCTTCCAGACTTGCGATAAGCCCTGCCGGGCGGCCGCTAGCCCCGGCTCACTGCGCAGCGCGGCCCGAAAATGCGCTTCGGCCGGCGCGTAGGCAGCTTGGGCCAGTAGCAGCTCGCCCAGTGCCACGTGCGTTTTGGCGCGGTTGGGCGCCAGGCGCAGGATGCTGCGGGCCGTGGCTTGCGCCCGCGCGGGCTCGTTCAGCACTCGCAGGGCCTGCAAGCGGTAGTCGAGGCAGGTGAGGTTGGTGGGGTCGAGCCGCAGGCCTGCATCAGCGATGAGGAGGGCCTGCGTGGGTTGCTGCCAGGCCAGCTGCAAGCCGCTTTGCACGCCGTAGTATTTGGCCGCCAGCGGGTCGAGCTCAAGCGCGGTGGCAATGGCGGCGCCGGCCTCGGGCAGTCGGCGCTGCTGCCAGCAGCTAAGCGCCAGAAAATAGTAGCCCTCCGCATATTGCGGCGAGAGCGCCAGCGCCTGGCGAGCAGCCGTTTCGGCCTCGGCTGCCCGATTAGTGTGCTGCAAAATCAGGCTCAGCATCACCTGCGCAGTAGCCGAGCGCGGGTGCTGGCTCAGCTCCCGGCGCACTAGCTCTTCGGCCAGGGCGTAGCGGCCCAGCTCCACGAGTTGCTGCGCCTGCGCAAACCAGCCAGGGGCGGGGCTGGTACCCACCCGAACCGCACCGGCCATTACAGTCCCCCCGGCTTTTTCACCCCCAGATACACCAATATCTCGTCATACAGCCCGCCCTCGTTCGAGTACAGCGCGTAGTTGCGGGCCGTGGCAAACCACTCCTTAGTGCTGGGCTTCACAAGCTTGGCGGCATCGAGCAGGTCGCTTTGCTCGATGGGCAGCGGCCGCCCGGCGCGCATGGAGAGGCGCAGGCGCGTATCGACTGCGCCATCGACCACGGCCTTGAGGTCGGCACCGCTGAGGCCGGCGGTGCGGGCCGCCACGGCGGCGGGCTTCACATCGGGGGCTAGCGGCTTGCCCTTGAGCAAAATCTCGAGGATGCTGGCGCGCGCGCCTTCGTCGGGCGGCGTCACGAGCGTGATTTTATCGAAGCGGCCGGGGCGCCGGAAAGCCGGGTCGAGGTGCCAGGGGGCATTGGTGGCGGCCATGATGAGCACGCCCTCGTTGGAAGCCGACACGCCGTCGAGTTCTTCCAAAAACTGGTTGATGACGGTGCGGCCGGCGCTCTGGCGCAGGTCGTGGCGGTTGGCGGCCAGGGCATCTACCTCGTCAAAAAACAGCACGCACGGCGCCTGTGCCCGCGCCAGCTCGAAAAGCTGGTGCAGGTTTTTCTCGCTGTTGCCGAGCCACATATCCAGGATTTCGGCAATGCCTACGCTCAGGAAATTGGCCTGCACCTCGCCGGCCGTGGCGCGGGCCAGGTAGGTTTTGCCGCAGCCGGGCGGGCCGTACAGCAACAGCCCGCCCCCGCTAGCCTTGCCAAAGGCCTTATATAAATCGGGGAAGTGCAGCGGGTGAATAATCTTGAGCCGGATTTCCTCCTTCACCGCCTCCATGCCGCCCACGTCCTGAAAAGTGATGCGCGGCTTTTCGAGGCCTAGCAGGGCGGGCGCGGCCGGGCTAGCCGGCTCGCCAAAACCAGGGGCCGGGCCGCTGGCCGGCACCCGGCGCGGAGCATTGGCTTGCAGCTCGTTGGCTAGGGTAGTATCGGCTAGGCCGGGGTCGAGGCGCAGAGCTTGGGCGTAGGCCTCGCGGGCGGCGTCGGGCTGCTGGCTGGCGTGCAGCAGGCGGGCGTGCAGCAGGTGCGCGGGCCCGAGGTCGTCGTGCTGGCCCAGCAGCTCTTCCACCACTACAAAGGCGGCCGACGTTTTGCCCAGGGCAAAGTAGGCGTCGGCTAGCCCTAGTTGCAGCGTGGGGTCGGTGGGATGGTAGCGCAGGCCCTCGCGGTACAGGTCCTCGGCCGGCTGGGGCTGGCCGGTCTGGCGCAGCAGCCCGCCCAGATGCTGGCGCAGGGGCAGGTTATCGGGCGAAAACTTGAGGGCATCGAGCAGCGGCTGGAGCGTAGCGTCGGCGGACATATAGCGGTAAAAACAAAGGCTGACCGCGAAAGTACGGCGCCGTTGCCCTAGCCGCCGCTAGCCCGGTAGCGCGCCAGCACGGCGGCGCCGGCCTCGTCGCTCAAGCCGGTTATTTCCACCTTTTTGAAGGGCGCCGTATGGCCGCTCAGCAGCTGCACGTCGCGCTGGGGCACGCCAAACACCGCGGCTAGGAAGGCTAGCAGCGCCGTGTTGGCCTGGCCATCATGGGGCGGGGCGGCCAGGCGTACCAGCCAGCGGCCAGCGGGGCCAGGCCGCAGCTCGTTGCGGCGCGCATTAGGCTTGGCTTGTACGTGGATGGTCATGAGGGGCTAGCCACTGCCGCCTGCCCTACGGGGCACACATCGCGCATGATGCAGCGCTGGCAGGCGGGCTGGTGAAAAAAGCAGCACTTTTGGCCGTGAAACATGAGTGCCTCGTGGTGGTCGTACACCTGCTGGGCCGTCCAGTCGGGCGGCAGCAGGGCGGCCAGCAGGGCGTGGGCGGGGCCTTCGCCCACCTTCGGCCCAATGAGGCCCAGCCGCTGCGCCACGCGGTAGTGGTGGCTATCGACGGGCATGGCCGGCAGGCGCAACTTGCTGAACAGCAGCGTGGCCGCGCTGGTCTTGGGCCCCACGCCCGTTATGCTTTCGAGCCAGGCGCGGGCCTCGGCAATGGGGCGGTCGGCCAGAAAGTCGAGTGAGCAGGGCGGCAGGTTTTCGTCGCCGCAGCGGCGGCTTATCTCGCGCAGCACCGCCTGGATGCGCGGCGCCTTCTGCTCGGGCCAGGTGCAGGCGCTCAGGGCGCGCTGCACGTCGATGGTGGGCGCGTCGCGCACGTCCTCCCAGGTTGGGAAGGTGGCGCGCAGCTGCTGATAGGCGCGGTGCGAGTCGGCATTCTTGGTGCGGTGCGAAAGCAGCGCGCTGATAAGCTCGCTTAGCGGGTCTTTATCACTGAAAAACAAAAACGGCGCCCCGTACTCGGCGCACAGCCGCTGGTGGGCTAGCAGCGCCAGCGCTTGGCGGGCTGCAAAATCAGCGGCAGGGGCGGGCGCCGCCGGGCGAGAAGAAGGCATGCGCAAGCGTACTGCAAACCAAGTCCGCAGGTTTATTGAAAAGGGAATCTGGCAGAAAGAATTTAGCAGCAGGAAGTATCAAGGCGACAATTCCGGTTGCTAAATTCTTTCTGCCCGATTCCCTTTTACCGCAGCCCGCCGCTGTTGTACAGCGCAATGGCCTGGCGCTGGGCCGCGGCCTGCTTGCCTTGCAGCACCAGCGGCACGATGAGCACCGGAATGGCCGCGTAAGTAATCGGCGAGATACCCGTGCTATTGGCCTGAAAAGATTGCAGCAGTCCATAAGCCAGCAGGCCAGCTCCCGCCACGTAGGCGATGGTGGTGGAAGTTTGGTAGCGCCGCGCCTGGGCCAGCAGCTCCTGCACGCCGGCATTGTCGGTGGTAGCCAGGGCCAGGTTGCGGGCGCTCAGGTTCTGAATCGGGCCGTTGTCTTTCGAGAAATACTCGGTCTTGGTGGTGCGGTAGCCGCCGTAGGGGTAGCCTCCGAAGCCGCCGTAGCCAAAGCCGCCGTAGCCGAAGCCCGGCATGCCGTAGCCGCCCGGCGAGTAGCTGGTATTATAGGTGGCGTAGAGGCTGATGCGGCCGGTTTTTTCGCGGCGCAGCGTGGCCTCGCGCGACGAGTGCGGCAGCGTAGTGCGCACGTAGTGGCCGGTTTCATTTTCATAGAAACCCACCTCGCTCAGCTCCACGCGGCGCTGGCCGTCGAGCAGCAAAAAATTGCGCCCAAACAGCGGCTGCTTCACCTGCACGTCGTAAACATTATACACTGCCCCATTTTTGAGGCCCACTTGGTAGCGGGTCGGCTGCGTCGCCCCCCCATGATGTAGGGCCGGTTGAACGGGCCGGGCGCCGGCTGCGCGGGTTGGGCCGCCGGCGCGGGGCTAGCGGCCGGGGTAGTGGCCACCGGCGCCGGGCGGGTCGAGTCGGCCGCCACGGTCGGGGCGGGGCTAGCGGCGGGCACGGCGTCGAGCTGCCGCGGGGCCGGGGCCGCCTGGCGCGGGGCCGGGGCCGGCACCACAGGCGCGCCGCCCAGCTGGCGAGGAGCATCTTGGGCCGAGGCCGGCACCCAGGCGGCGCTTAGCCCCAGGCCCAGCACCGCAACAAACGGAAGTTTCATGCAGGCAAATAAAAGCGATGCCGGCCAACTGCGGCCGGTGGCCTGCTAACGCCGCCGCCCCCGCCAAAAGTGCCCGGCCTGGCAGCGGGGAGTAAGTTCATGGCTGGTTCACTTATTGTTGAAATTTACATGTTGATTAACAGTTGGTTACTTGAATGTTTTTAGTGAAGCGGCTGGTCGGTTGCCGCCTCTGCAGTAAGACAGCCAGTGCAAAAATGACCCGGCCGGCGCCGTACCTTCGGCCTATGTTTGCCGCCCGCCCTGCTCAGCCCGACCGCATTACCAGCCTGCACAACCCGCGCATTAAAGAAGTGCTGCGCTTGCAGGAAAAATCGGCCGAGCGCCGCCGCCAGGGCCTCACGCTGGTCGAGGGCTACCGCGAGCTCACCAACGCCCGGCAGGCCGGCTGGGCCGTGGCCACGCTCTTCGTGTGCGAGGAGCTAGCCGGCGAGAGTATTGCGCACGAGCTGGCCGCGCCTGCCCGCCTCGTGCCGCGCCCCTACGAGTACCTGCCCGTGAGCGCCGCCGTGTTTGCCAAGCTAGCGGTGCGCGAGCGCTCCGATGGCGTGCTGGCAGTGCTGCACACCCCGCACCGCACCCTGGCCGACCTGGTGCTGCCCGAAAACCCGCTCATCCTCGTGCTCGAAGCCGTGGAGAAACCCGGCAACCTCGGCGCCATCCTGCGCACCGCCGATGCCGCCCCCGCCCACGCCGTGCTGGTCGGCGACCCGCGCACCGACCTCTACAACCCCAACGTCATCCGGGCTAGCCTGGGTGGCATCTTCACGGTGCCCACCATAGCCGCGCCGATGGCCGAAATCCTGGCTTTTTTGCGGGGAAATGGCATTCGCACCTTCGCCGCCGCCCTCGCCGACGACGCCAAAAGCTACACCGCCACTACCCTCACCGGCCCCACGGCGCTGGTGCTCGGCACCGAGGCCGACGGCCTCACGCCCGCCACCCGCGCGACGTGCGACGAAACCATTATTATCCCCATGCGCGGCGTGCTCGACTCGCTCAACGTGAGCGTGGCCGCCGCCGTGCTCACTTTTGAGGCCGTGCGGCAGCGGGGCTAGTACACCGTCAGGCCAAAGCCCAGCTGTTTGGCCAGGCTCCGCAGTTCGTTTGCCTGGCTTTCAGCTACTACGCTGAGTGCATGCGAGTCGCTGTCAAGCGGAAGCAACACCAGCGCCAGGCTCAGCGGCTCCAAAAGGTCTTGCAGCACGTCGAGAGCCTCGGGGCCGGTGGTCGCGGCGCGTGCGCCGGTCAGTTCAGCCAGGCGCTCAGGCCGGCCTTGCTGCGCCAGTGTTTCGTTGAGGCCATCAACCAGGTCGCCGGCCGGGTCGGTCCAGTCGGCTTCCCACAGCAATTCCTCCCACAGCAGCCCGTCAAGCAGCGCTACATCGCGCAGCTCCTGGGCGGGTAGCGCCGTTTCAATGCCACGCTCGGCCAGCTCCTCGGCATACTGAGTTTGATAGGCCGTCGGGTCGCGCAGCACTAGGGCTAGCCGCTCGGTGAGGCGCTGGGTAGCTTCGCTGTCGGCCAGGGTAAAAAGCTGAATAAACGGGGGTAGATTACCTTGATTCATAAAATCGAAACCTGAGTAGTGCTCAGAGGAAAAAAGAAAAAGGCGCGACCAACGCCGCGCCTTTTTCAAAAATTGCTGACGACCGAATCTGCAAACTCACAAAAATCAGCGTCAATCTGCGATTTACTCCGCCGTCTTGGCGTAGCGCAGGCGCTCGTTCTCGTCGAGCAGAATCTTGCGCATGCGCACCGACTTGGGCGTTACTTCCAGGTACTCATCCTTCTGGATGTATTCCATGGCTTCTTCGAGCGAGAACTGACGCTTGGGAACGATTTTGGCGTTCTCATCCGAGCCCGAGGCGCGCATGTTGGTCAGCTTCTTGCCCTTCTGGATGTTGATGGTCAAGTCGTTGGGGCGGGTGTGCTCGCCGATAACCTGGCCAGCGTATACTTCCTCGCCCGGGTCCACGAAGAACGAGCCGCGGTCCTGCATCTTGTCAATGGTGTACGCGGTGCCGGGGCCGGTTTCGAGCGAAATCAGCGAGCCCGCGATGCGGCCCGGAATCGGACCCTTGTGGGGCTCGTAGGCGGCAAAGCGGTGGTTCATGATGGCCTCACCCGCGGTGGCGGTCAGCACGTTGTTACGCAAGCCAATGAGGCCGCGGCTCGGAATGCTGAATTCCAGGTGCTGCAAGTCGCCCTTGGGCTCCATGATGGTCATCTCGCCCTTGCGCATGCTCACCAGCTCAATCACCTTGCCGGCGGTTTCCTCCGGCACGTCCACTACCAGCAGCTCCACGGGCTCCAGGCGGTTGCCATTGTCATCTTCCTTGAACAGCACCTGGGGCTGGCCTACTTGCAGCTCGTAGCCTTCGCGGCGCATCGTTTCGATAAGCACCGACAAGTGCAGAATGCCGCGGCCAAACACCAGGAAGGTGTCTTCCTTGTCAGTGGTCTGCACGCGCAGGGCCAGGTTTTTTTCGGTTTCTTTGAACAGACGGTCGCGCAAGTGACGCGACGTCACGAATTTACCTTCCTTGCCAAAAAACGGCGAGTTGTTGATGGTGAACAGCATGTTCATCGTCGGCTCGTCGATGCTGATGCGGGGCAGCGCCTCGGGGTTCTCGGCGTCGGCCAGGGTATCGCCGATGTCGAAGCCTTCAATACCTGACACGGCGCAGATTTCGCCGCTGCTTACTTCCTCCACCTTGTTGCGGCCGAGGCCCTCAAACACGTGCAGCTCACGGATTTTTACCTTTTTGATGCTGCCATCGGCCTTCATCAGGCTCATGTTGCCACCCTCTTTCAGGGTGCCGCGGTGCACGCGGCCGATGGCGATGCGGCCCACAAACGACGAGTAGTCGAGCGAGGTCACCTGCATCTGGGGCGTGCCTTCGAGCACCGGCGCGGGCGGAATCGAGGCCACCACCGCGTCGAGCAGCGGAATGATGTTGTCGGTCTTCTGCTTCCAGTCGGTGCTCATCCAGCCCTGCTTCGACGAGCCGTACAGCGTCACGAAATCAAGCTGGTCCTCGGTAGCCCCGAGGTTGAACATGAGGTCGAAAACCTGCTCGTGCACCTCGTCGGGGCGGCAGTTTTCCTTGTCTACTTTGTTCACTACCACAATGGGTTTCAGGCCCAGGCCCAGGGCCTTGCCCAGCACGAAGCGGGTCTGCGGCATGGCACCTTCGAAGGCGTCCACGAGCAGCAGCACGCCGTCGGCCATCTTCAGCACGCGCTCTACCTCACCGCCGAAGTCGGCGTGACCAGGGGTGTCGATGATGTTGATTTTCACGCCGTTGTAGCGTACCGATACGTTCTTCGATACGATGGTAATGCCGCGCTCACGCTCCAACGGGTTGTCGTCGAGGATGAGGTCGTCGAAGTGCTGGTGCGCGTCGAAAATCTTGGAGGCGTGGATAATCTTATCCACCAAAGTCGTCTTGCCGTGGTCAACGTGGGCAATGATGGCGATATTCCGAATGTTCTGGGTCATACGTATGTTTTTGCGGCCGCAAAGGTACGGATTTTCAAGTAGAAAACCGAGTTGCCTTTTTATTATCCTGAAAATCAACGCTAGCCGCCCCCGCAAACGTTCCGGCTGAATTCGAGAGTTTTAGTGCCCGCAGCCCCGGCTAGTCCCGGCTGCCCCGCATCCGAACGCCTTGGCTTTTACGTTTGTTAAGCTGATAACCTAGCCCAGAATTTCTTTCGCCATGCGTTTTTCCCTGCTTCCACTTTTGCTGAGCGCCGTTGCTTTTACCCCGGCCTGCTCGCAGAGCCACGCCGACCAGCCCAAAACCGTAGCGGCCGTGCCCGCCGGCCTCAAAGGTGCTACCGTCACCACGGCTAAATACCCCCAGCCCCAGCCCGTAACGGGCAAGCCTGGTGAGTTTCCGGTGCAGCACACCGATGCCGAGTGGAAAAAGCTGCTCACCCCCGACCAATACTACATCTTGCGAGAAGAGGGCACCGAGCGGCCTTTCACCGGCAAGTACCACGACAACCACGCGGCTGGCACTTACTACTGCGCCGCCGACCACAACCTGCTGTTTTCCAGCGATACCAAGTTTGACTCGGGCACTGGCTGGCCCAGTTTCTTCGCGCCGGCCACGGCGGCCAGTGTCAAAGTAAAATCGGATGAGAGCTTCGGCATGAGCCGCGATGAGATAGTGTGTGCTAAGTGCGGTGGCCACCTCGGCCACGTCTTCGACGACGGCCCCAAGCCCACCGGCCAGCGCTACTGCATGGATGGCAACGCGCTCCTGTTTGAGCCGAAAAAATAACGGCCAACTACCGCGCCCGTAATCCGTTAAGCATAAAGGCGGCCCGCCCAGGGTCGCCTTTATGCTGCTATCATGTTTGCCCGATTTTTTTTTCGCCCCATCGCTAGCCTGGCGTTGCCGCTAGCTTTGGCTGCCTGCTCGGCCACCGAGCGCACCGCCGAAACCTCGGCCCCGCGTGCCGTGCCCACTGAGGTTGTGACCGATGCCGACCGCCGCGCCATTTACAACGCCAATACCACGCGCGGCACCGCCCCGGCCGCTGCCGTGCCCGATGCCACCCCCAACACCCTGCGCCTTGGCGAGCAGGCCTCCGACATCAACCGCCTCAAGCGCCCCGAGTCGCTGAACACCAATGACGCCAATATCACCACCAACGAAACCCGCCTGCAACGCCTCGACCAGGGCCTGCCCGACACGCTGCGCCGGCCCTAGCCAATGATGGGCTGCCACACAAAAAGGCCGTTGCCAGCGCTGGCAACGGCCTTTTTTACAAAGGTGTTTTGATTGGAAAACTTATACTGTATCCACCGCCACGCTGTCGTTGGTCGTGGCTTCGGGAGTGCTCACGTCGGCAGTTGCTACGGGTTCGGACTGGCGCTTGGGGCGGCCGGGGCCCCGGCCCGTCGTGCTGGGCTTGCTGGCGCTGCCGGTCGGGCGGCCCGCCCGCTTTTTGCCCGTGTCGCTGCCACTGTCCGAGGCAGCGGCGTCCCGGGACTTGCGGGCCCCGCCATTCTTATTAAGCTTCTGGGGCGCCTGGCGGCCGTGGGTGGCGCCGCCGGGAGCCTCGCTAGCCCCGTCGGCAACCGGGGCGGGCAGGTTGATATCGGTGGTGCGGCCCGGCGCGATGGAATCGTAGTGGCGCACAATGGTGTGCAGCGCCTGCTCAAACATGCGCTCGGTATCTACGTCGAGGCGGCGCGTAGCTTCCTTCACCACTTCTTTCAGCTTGGCTTTCGTTTCTTTGCGGATGCGGTCCACCACTTCGTTCATGCGCGCATCCAGCTCCTTTTGCAGCTGCTTAGCGGCCGACTTCAGGGTTTGTTTCTGGCTAGCCTTCTTTTCGGCGCGGTCGTCAGAGAGTGATTTGGTGGCGCGGCGCCCGGCTTTATCAGCCTTGCGTTGCGCTTTTTCCTCGGGCGTGCGTTTGGCAGGAGCAGCCGTAACCGGTGCATCCGCAGTAGTTTTTTTAGGCATGAGTAAAAGGGTTTTGGAAAGAAAAGAAGAAAAGTAAGTGGCTGGCAGCTACGCCAGTGCGTCGTTTACTAATTTAATTAATTAGCAAACGGGCTTTTTGCATTTTTGTTAAAAACCCCGGCGAATTTTTTGCCTTTTTCTGTAATTATTTTTTTCTCCGTGCCCCATCTGAAATTCTAAGGAAAGCAGTTGGCTTGCGTAAGCCAGTTGATTGCTGATTTAAGGTGCCGGTTATTTATTTGCAATGACTTCACAACCAAAGCGCTACGCCGTAACGGCCGCCCTGCCTTATGCCAATGGCCCGGTGCATATCGGGCACCTGGCCGGGGTATACTTGCCCGCCGATATTTACGTGCGCTACCTGCGTGCCCAAAACCGCGACGTAAAATTTATTTGTGGTTCCGACGAGCACGGCGTGCCCATTACTATTCGGGCTCAGAAGGAAGGTGTTACGCCGCAGCAGGTGGTAGATAAATACCACGCCATAATTCGCGACTCGTTCCGTGATTTCAACGTGTCGTTCGATGTGTATTCGCGCACTTCCTCCGCAACCCACGCCGAGGTATCGAGCGAGTTTTTTAAAAAATTATACGAGGCTGGTAAATTCATTGAGCAGACTACCCAGCAGCTCTACGACGAGCAGGCAGGCCAGTTTCTGGCCGACCGCTACGTGGTAGGCACCTGCCCCAACTGTGGCAACGAGAATGCCTACGGCGACCAGTGCGAGCGCTGCGGCAGCTCGCTCAGCCCAACGGAATTAATTAATCCGCGCTCCATGCTCAGCGGCAACACGCCGGTATTGCGCGATACTAAGCACTGGTTTTTGCCCCTCGACCAGTACGAGCCCTGGCTGCGCGAATGGATAATCGAAGGCCACAAAAACGATTGGAAAACCAACGTCTACGGCCAGTGTAAATCGTGGATTGACCAAGGGCTGCACCCGCGCGCCGTAACCCGCGACCTCGACTGGGGCGTGCCCGTGCCGGTGCCTGGCGCTGAGGGTAAAGTGCTGTATGTCTGGTTTGATGCGCCCATCGGCTACATCTCAGCTACCAAGGAAGGATTTCCGGACGAGTGGTCAACATACTGGCAGGACCCTGACACCAAGCTGGTGCATTTTATTGGTAAGGATAATATCGTTTTTCACTGCATTATTTTTCCGGTAATGCTGAAGGCGCACGGCGATTTTATTCTGCCCGATAACGTGCCCGCTAATGAGTTTCTAAATCTGGAAGGCGACAAAATTAGCACCTCGCGCAACTGGGCGGTGTGGCTGCACGAATACCTAGCCGATTTTCCCGGTCAGGCCGATGTATTGCGCTACGTGCTGTGCGCCAATGCGCCCGAAACCAAAGACAACGATTTCACCTGGAAGGATTTTCAGGCGCGCAATAATAATGAGCTGGTAGCTACGCTCGGTAATTTTGTGAACCGTGCCGCCGTGCTCACCCAGAAGTTTTTTGACGGCAAAGTGCCCGCGCGTGACGAATTGGTAGAAATTGACGAAGAGGTTTTTCGGCAGCTAGCCGAGTTTCCAGCGCGCGTCGGCGACCTTATCGAAAACTACCGCTTCCGCGATGCCCTAGCAGAGGTAATGAACCTGGCACGCCTCGGTAATAAATACCTGGCTGATACGCAGCCCTGGCATCTGATTAAAACCGATGCGGCGCGCACCGGCACCGTATTGCACGTTGCCTTGCAGGTAGCCGCCGCGCTGGTGCCGCTGCTCACGCCGTTCCTGCCCGAGTCGGCCAGCAAGCTAGCTGCCATGTTAAATTTCACGCCCGGCGACTGGGCTAGCGCGGGCCGAGCCGAGCAGCTACCGGCCGGCCACCAATTACAGGAGCCAGCGCTGCTATTTGCGAAAATTGACGACTCGGTGGTGAATGCGCAGGTGCAGAAACTACTCGACACCAAGCAGGCCAATGCCTTAGCCGCTACGCCCGTAACGCCGGCCAAGGAAAACGTCAGTTTCGATGAATTTGGCAAAATGGACTTACGCGTCGGTACGATTATCGCCGCCGAAAAAATCGCTAAAACGAAGAAGCTACTCAAGCTGACTGTCGACACGGGCCTCGACCAGCGCATTATCGTCAGCGGTATTGCGGAAGCATTCATTCCTGAAGCGCTCATTGGCCAGCAGGCGATGGTATTGTTGAACCTGGCGCCCCGTGAGATAAAGGGAATTCAAAGCCAAGGCATGTTGCTATTGGCTGAAAATGCCGACGGCAGCCTGGCGCTGATGCAGCCCGGCGCTACTGTACGCAACGGCAGCCCGATTTTGTAAATATAAAAAGGCCAATAAATCCGTCCGTTATGCTGAGCCTGCGAAGCATAACGGACGGATTTATTTTATGTTGACTACGTTCATAGCCCGCTCTAACCCTAGCGCGCCGAAAGCCAGTACCGCCTCGCTGGCTTTCTCGATGCGTAGCGGCAACTCAATCTGCTCGTCGGCTGAAAAAGGATTTAAGACATAATCAACCTGCCGGCCTTTCGGAAAATTAGCATCCACGCCGAAGCGCAGGCGGGCGTAAACATCAGTGCCTAGCGTGGCCTGAATATCTTTCAAGCCATTATGGCCACCGGCCGAGCCTTGGCCTTTCAACCGCAATTTGCCGAAGGGCAGGGCTAGGTCGTCGGTGACGACCAGCATATTCTCGGCCGGTATTTTCAGCGTGCTAAGCCAGTGCGCGGCTGCTTTGCCGCTCAGGTTCATAAACGTGGTGGGCTTCACCAGCACGTAGGTTTGACCCTTGCTTTTAAACTCGGTGGTAAAAGCGTGGCGTCCTAATTCAAAGCGCGGCGCCTCAAATTTTTTTGCCAAATAATCGGCCACCATAAAGCCGATATTATGGCGAGTATCGGCGTACTCAGGGCCAATATTGCCCAGGCAAAGTATTAAAAAGGCCACGGATTGAAGTGTATTTAGCGTAATTAGCAAATGCGAAGCAACGGCTCCTTGCTATAAACGAGCGAGGCGTAGCGTAGGCCCTGGGCACACAAAAAAGGCTGCTTTATAAGCAGCCTTTTTTGTGTGCAAATTATTCAAACAATTCAACTGGGCGGCTAGTCAGCCGGCGCAGCAGGGTGTCTGTTAAACCAGTTTGAATCGGCGGTCTTACTTGTTGCCGGCCAGCTCGCCTTTCAGCGCGCGCGGGATGGTGATGGTAGCAATAGGAGCCTGCGCGCTGGTCAGGATGGTGTAGTTGTTGGTTTTCACCGCGCCTACTTTCACCGACTTGCCGAGCTCCAGGGTGCTGATGTCAACTTCCACGTAGTCGGGCAGGTTTTCGGCCGTAGCCTTCACCTTCAGCTTGCGCAGCTTGCTGGCTAGCTTGCCACCGGCCAGTACGCCCGGCGAAACGCCAACATATTTCACGGGGATGTCCATCTTCACTTCTTTGCCTTCCTGTAGCTCCAGGAAGTCAACGTGCAGCAGCATTTCGTTCACGGGGTGGAACTGGGCATCCTGCACGATGGCGCGGTAGGTAGTGCCTTCCACGTTCAGGTCCACGATGTGGGCCTCGGGGGTATACAGCAACTCGCGGAACAAGATGGCGGGCACCGAAAAATGCACCGTGTCTTTGCCACCGTACAGAACGCACGGTACTTGGGCATCGAGGCGCAGCGCCTTAGCGTCCGTCTTGCCGAGATTCGCTCTTTTAAACCCTACAATCTCCAGGCTTTTCATAAAAGAAGTTGATTTGGAATGAATTATCCGCTAGGCAACCCTTGCCGAAACGGGCCGCAAAGGTAAGGCTAGCGGGCCGCAAATCCAACCTTTAGCTAAACAGCGAGCTGATGCTCTCGTGCGTCACCACGTTGCGGATGGCGGCGGCAAAGAGTGGCGCCATCGAAATAACCCGGATTTTATCGTTCGGCTGGCGCTGCGGAATGGTGTCGGTAGTAATGAGCTCGGTGAGCTGCGAAGCGCGAATGCGGTCGTGGGCTGGCCCGCTCAGCAAGGGGTGCGTGATAACGGCGCGCACCGAGTTGGCGCCGCGCTCCATCACTAGGTCGGCGGCCTTGCAGATGGTGCCGGCGGTGTCTACCATGTCATCCACAAAAACTACGTCCATCCCCTTCACATCGCCGATGACCTGCATAGAGGCAATTTCGTTGGCCCGCAAGCGCATCTTGTCGCAGACGACAATTTCCGCTCCGAATTTTTTGGCGAAGGCCCGGGTGCGCACCACGCCGCCCACGTCGGGCGAAGCGAAGATGAGGTTTTTCAACCCTAGCGATTTGATATAAGGCGCCGTGACGGTGGCCCCGTCCAAATGGTCGACCGGAATATCGAAAAAGCCCTGAATCTGGCCCGCGTGCAGGTCGCAGGTCATGAGGCGGTCGGTACCCACGCTCTGAATGATGTTGGCCACCACCTTGGCCCCGATGCTCACGCGGGGCTTGTCCTTGCGGTCCTGGCGGGCGTAACCCATGTAGGGCATTACGATATTGACTTTGTGAGCCGAGGCGCGCTTGCAAGCATCTACCATCAGCATAAGCTCCATGAGGTGCTCGCTAGGGGGAAAAGTACTCTGGATAAGGAAAACCTCGCAGCCGCGCACGCTTTCGTCGAAGCTTGGGCTGAGCTCATCGTCGGCAAAGCGTTGGAGAGTAAGGTCGCCCAGGGGCTGGCCGTAGGCTTCGGCGATTTTGCGGCCCAGCTCCTGCGAGGCGCTGCCGGCGAATAGTTTAACGTGCGGGTCCATACGGGAAGGTAGAAACAAAAAAGCCTGTTATCCTGCGTATAAGCTGGGCAACAGGCCATAGCGAAAGGGGAGAAATAACAAGCGAAAGGCGCCGGCTTGCTCCCGGATGGGAGAAGCCAGCGCCTTTGCTGAAGTTGTCGAGCAGTGTCGAAGTTGTCCGACCAGGGCTCGAACCTGGACTTTCTTGAATCAAAATCAAGCGTGTTGCCAGTTACACCATCGGACAAGTTCCCGGGTGGCGGGGTGCCGTTCGGGGCTGCAAAGGTACTACGAGAATAATACGAGGCAAGAGGCAGGGTAAAAATTTTTCAAAAAAGTGCGTGGGCTGGGTCCGCAGGGCGCTTTCACCGTGGCTAGGGTGGGGGCCGCGTTCATTCGGGCTTCAGCTTTGAAAAGAGGGGTTTGAATCGTACTTTTGCACCCTCAAAAGGATACTAAACTTCATAAAGTAAAACCAAATGGCGAATTCGGGCAAAATCACCCAGGTTATCGGCCCCGTGGTGGACGTGAGCTTCGCGGGCGAAGGCGACCTCCCCAACATCTTCGATGCGCTGGAAGTAACCAAAGACAACGGCCAGGTGGTAATGCTGGAGTGCCAGCAGCACCTGGGCGAAGACCGGGTGCGCACCATCGCCATGGACTCGACCGAAGGCCTGACCCGTGGCGCCGCCGTGCGCAGCCTGGGCCACGCCATCACCATGCCCACCGGCGACGGCGTGAAAGGCCGCCTGTTTAACGTTATTGGCCAGGCTATTGACGGTATTCCACAGCCGGTGAGCACCGGCGGCCTGCCCATTCACCGCAATGCCCCGGCGTTTGAGGAGCTAGCTACCTCGTCGGAGGTATTCTTCACCGGCATCAAAGTAATCGACCTGCTGGCTCCTTATGTAAAGGGTGGCAAGATTGGTCTGTTTGGCGGGGCCGGCGTAGGCAAAACCGTTCTGATTCAAGAGCTTATCAACAACGTGGCCAAGGCCTACTCGGGCCTGTCGGTATTTGCCGGCGTGGGCGAGCGGACCCGCGAGGGCAACGACCTGCTGCGCGAATTCATCGAGGCCAACATTATCCGCTACGGCGATGCCTTTAAGCACTCGATGGAAGAGGGCGGCTGGGACCTGAGCAAAGTGGACATGGCCGAGATGGAAAAATCGCAGGCGACCCTCGTGTTCGGCCAGATGAATGAGCCTCCCGGAGCTCGTGCTCGCGTGGCTTTGTCGGGGCTGACCATTGCCGAGAGCTTCCGCGATGGCGACGGCACTGGCGCCGGCCGCGACATCCTGTTCTTTATCGACAATATCTTCCGCTTCACGCAGGCGGGTTCGGAGGTGTCGGCTCTGCTGGGCCGTATGCCGTCGGCCGTAGGCTATCAGCCGACCCTAGCCACCGAAATGGGGGCCATGCAGGAGCGCATTACTTCGACCAAGCGCGGCTCGATTACCTCGGTGCAGGCCGTGTACGTGCCGGCCGATGACTTGACCGACCCGGCCCCGGCCAACACCTTTGCGCACCTGGACGCCACGACGGTATTGAGCCGCAAGATTGCCGAGCTCGGCATCTACCCGGCCGTGGACCCGCTCGATTCGACCTCGCGCATTCTGGACGCTACTATTCTCGGCGACGAGCACTACAACACCGCCCAGCGCGTGAAGGAGATTTTGCAGCGCTACAAAGAGCTGCAAGACATCATCGCCATCCTGGGGATGGACGAGCTTTCGGAAGAAGACAAGCAGACCGTGAACCGCGCCCGCCGCGTGCAGCGCTTCCTGTCGCAGCCGTTCTTCGTGGCCGAGCAGTTTACCGGCCTGCAAGGCGTGCTGGTTGATATTAAGGATACCATTAAGGGCTTCAACGAAATCATCGACGGCAAGTACGACCACCTGCCCGAGTCGGCCTTCAACCTGGTGGGCAACATCGAGGATGCCGTAGCCAAGGGCGAGCGCCTGATGGCTGAGGCCAAGTAAACCCGTTTGTCATGCCGACGAAGGAAGCATCTTATCACGGCTTCCTTCGTTAGCAATGCCAACCCGACGGAGCAGGCGCGATAAGATGCTTCCTTCGTCAGCATGACCGAAAAAATGCACTTAGAAATCATCACCCCCGACCGGAAAGTATATGAGGGCGAAGCCACATCGGTGCGGTTTCCGGGCACCGATGGCTCATTTGAAGTGCTCAACAACCACGCCCCGCTGATTGCCGCCCTCAAGGCCGGCGACGTGACAGTGACGGGCGCGGGCGGCGGCACGTTTCACATTAGCGGCGGCATCGTAGAAGTGCTGCGCAACAACGTGATAGTGCTCGCTGAGTCGGCTTCGGCGTAGTTATAGCTTAGAAAAATGCGGCGGCGCCCGCGCTGACTTCGGTCGGCGCGGGCGCTTTTTTTGGCCCGAAGGGCGCCGAAGGCTGGCTGTTCAGGGGAAATTTTCGTTCATCAGCTATTCATTCAATTGTTAGCCTGCTTTCTCCGCGCGATGTCGCATTCTACCGAAACCAATATTTACTCGCCGCGCCAGCGATTTGTGCTGCTGATTATCACCTTAATTGTGCTGGCGCTGCTGGCCTTGTTTGGGCTGTTGCAATACCTGACGGCTTTTCTAGGCGCTGGTATCTTATATGTAGTGCTGCGGCCGTGGTTTACGGCCCTGGTGCACAAGCGCCACTGGAACCGCACTTTGGTAACGGTGCTGCTGCTACTGTTTGCCACGGTGGTGCTGGTGATTCCCTTTTTCGCGCTTTCCTCGCTGCTCATCGACCGCGTGACGGAGCTGGCCAAGCACCCCGACCAGATTTTGGCGGCGGTGCAGAGCGTTGAGCGCAAAGTAGGCATGCAGGTGACCCAGGAAAACCAGGTGCGGCAGCTGTTGCAGCAGGGAGCCGCCCGCGTCAGCCAGTGGCTGCCGACCCTAGCCAGCAGCGTGCTCAACGTAATCGTGATAGTGGGCCTGATGCTCTTCACCATGTACTATCTTTTTATGCAGGAAGAGGCTTTTCTGGCGGGGCTGCACCGCTACCTGCCTTTCCGCGAAAAAACGATGGCCGAGCTGAGCGAGTCGCTCAAAAACAACGTGAACGCCAATGTGCTGGGGCAGGGGCTAGTTGCGCTGGTGCAGGGGCTACTCACGGGCGCTACGCTCGCCATTTTTGGCGTGCCCGATTCGCTGTTCTGGACGGTAATAGCCTTTTTTATGGCCTTTATTCCGGTGCTGGGCACGCCGCTGGTGTGGGGTCCGGCGGCCATTTATCAGTTTGCGCAGGGGCATACCAACCAAGGGATTGGGATTTTGCTGGTGGGCGTCATCGTCATTATTAATATCGACAACCTGCTGCGCATCTGGCTGGGCAAGTACATGGGCAATATCCACCCCTGGGTTACGCTGGTGGGTCTCACGCTGGGCGTCGAGATTTTCGGTATTGTGGGGCTGGTAATCGGGCCGCTGTTGCTTTCTTATTTCGTAGTGCTGATGCAGGTCTTTGCCCGCGAAAACCTGGCAATGCAACACCTCATGCCCGATACGCTCACGGCTAAAGCCGAACGCGTGGTAGAAGCCGAGAACAAGGAAAGAAGCGACGACAGCGAAATTCGGCGCACGCAGTAGGCCGGCAGCCGGCCCCGGCGCTACCTTCGCGCCACCATGGACCTGACCCCGATTCACCCGAAAGTTACCCCGATTTATCAGACCTCGGTCTTTAAATTCAGCTCGCTGGCCGAGCTGGAAGAATACTACACCGCGCCCGACCACGGCGGGCGCTACGGCTACTCGCGCTCTGAGCACCCCAATTCCGACGAGCTGGTGGCCGAGGTAGCGCGGCTCGAAGGGGCTAGCGGCGGGGGCGTGGCCACCGGCGCGGGGCTAGCCGGGCTATTGGCGGCCGTGCTGGCCGTGTGCCAGGCCGGCGACCACGTGCTGTGCCCCGCCGAACTCTATGGGGGCTCAGTGGTGCTGCTCTCCCATGAGCTGAGCCGCCTGGGTATCGAAACGAGCTACGTGCCGCTGGCCGACCTCTACGACGTAGCTAGCCACCGCCGCCCCACCACCAAGCTGGTGCTGGCCGAGGTACTCAGCAACCCGCTGCTGACAGTGCTCGATGGCCCCCGCCTGGCGCAGGCGTGCCAAGAGCAGGGTATTTTATTGCTGATTGACAGCTCGTTTACGTCGCCTATGCTGACCCAGCCATTAAGCTGGGGCGCCGATATGGTGTGGCACTCGGCTACCAAGTACCTGGCCGGCCACTCCGACGTGACGGCCGGCGTGGTGGTAGCCCGCGACCCGGCCATTGGCAAAAAACTGCGCCGCCTGGCTACCAACCTCGGCCTGATGCTGGCCCCGCTCGACAGCTGGCTAGCCGTGCGCGGCCTCAAAACCCTGCGCCTGCGCATGCGCCAGCACTCCGAAAACGCTATGACGCTGGCGCGCTTCCTGGCCGATAACCCGGCCGTGGCGCAGGTATTCTACCCTGGCCTCGAAAGCCACCCCGGCCACGACCTGGCGGCGCACCAGCTGCTGGGCGGCCTGTATGGCGGCATGCTGAGCATTCGGCTGGCCGACGATTCGGCCGCGGCCGTCGATGCGTTTATTCAAAAGACCAAGCTCTTTCCGTTAGCCCCGTCGCTGGCGGGCGTGTCGTCGTCGTGCTCGTACCCGGCCGCTACCTCGCACCGGGGGCTCACGCCGGCGCAGCGTGCGCAGCTCGGCATCACGCCCGGGGTATTGCGCCTGAGCGTGGGCATCGAGGAAGTGGCCGACCTGCTCGTGGACTTGGAACACGCGCTGGGGCAGGGCTAGCCTAGAGCTTGTTCGAAATCTGGTCAGAAAGCTGGCGGGCGGTGCGCAGGGTCTGAAACTCGCCCTGCTGCGAGCGAATCGTGAGCTTGTCGTCGAGCGTAAACGAAGGTCGCAACTGCTCGTAGCGGGCATTGAGGCTGCTGAGCACGGCGGCCGCCCGGTCCCAGTCGGCCGCTTTCCAGCCGCTGCGCTCGGCACGGACCGTTTCGATAAATTCGTTGTAGAGGCGTAGTAGCTGGGGTGCCGTAGTAGTGCCCAGCGCTACTTTCTCGCGCAAAAACGAGGATACGGCCGGGTCGCTGGCGGCGTGGACCGGGGTTGTGCTCACGGGCTCTTCGGTGCGGGCCGGGGCGCTGGCGGGGCTAGCGGTGGCCATGCCTGCCGAAGCGGCGGTGCCGGCTGGCACGTTGTAGGTGCGGGTGGTGCGCCGAATGACTTTACCCGTGGCGGGGTCGAGCTCTTCGACGGTTTCCTTCACTTCCTGCGTGGCCGGCCTGGTAGTACTGGTAGAAGACGATTTAGTAATCGTAGGCTTGGTTTGGGCGGCGGCCGCCAGGGGCACTGCTACGGCCAGGGTGGCCAACCAGGAAAAGCGTTTCATATCTGGAAAAATAGGCATTGAGGCGAAAAATAAGCCGGGGCAGAAGCCCAGCCTAGTGCGGGCTTATTCAAGAAACAGGCCAACCCTCGACTTTTCATTTGCCTTAACGGCTGACGGGGCGCAATGGTCGAAAAAGTGAGGTGCTACCGCTTCGCACCTGGGTTGCGCCCTGAGAAGAATACCTGCATCATCGGCTAGCCGGCCGGGCTGGGCTGCCGACCTTTGCTGCCGCATGCACACCCTAGCCCAACTACGCGCCGGCGAGCTAGCCGGCACGCGCCGCCTCGACCTGGCCGCCGGCCTCACCGAGTTTCCCGAAGAGATATTTACTCTGGCCGACTCGCTCGAAGTCCTCAACTTATCAGGTAATCAGCTCACTGCCTTGCCGCCCGACCTGGCCCGGCTGCATCGGCTGCAGGTTGTTTTTTGCTCCGATAATCGATTTACCAGCCTGCCGGCGGTGCTGGGCCAGTGCCCACGGCTCACGATGGTGGGCTTCAAGGCCAATAAAATTCGTGCCGTGCCGGCCGCCGCGCTGCCGCCGCGCCTGCGCTGGCTCATCCTCACCGACAATGCGCTGGAAAGCCTGCCGCCCGAAATAGGCCGGTGCGCCGACCTGCAAAAGCTGATGCTGGCGGGTAATCAGCTGCGCCGCTTGCCCGCCGAGCTAGCCCACTGCACCCGACTGGAGCTGCTGCGCATTGCGGCCAACCAGCTCACCGAACTACCCGTGTGGCTGCTGACTCTACCGCGCCTGAGCTGGCTGGCCTACGCAGGTAACCCATTCGATGCCGGGGCCGAAGCGGGCGTAGTGGCCCGGCATCCGATTGGCCGTATTGATTGGTCCGAGCTGACTATTGAGCAGCCGCTGGGTGAGGGCGCCTCGGGCGTCATTTACCGGGCTAGCTGGCAGCCCGCCAGCCAGCCAGCGAAGGAAGTGGCCGTGAAGATATTTAAGGGCGCCGTGACGAGCGACGGCCTGCCGCACAGCGAGATGGCCGCCTGCATCAGCGCCGGCCGGCATCCCAATTTGATTGCTGTGCAAGGTAAAATCAGCGAGCACCCAGCCGGGGCCGAAGGGCTGGTGCTCGACCTTATCGACCCGGCGTATGGCAACCTGGCCGGGCCGCCCAGCCTGGCGTCGTGCACCCGCGATGTGTACGCGCCCGGCACCAGCTTCACGCTGGCCGCCGCCGTGCGGCTAGCCCACGGCATTGCCTCGGCGGCGGCGCACGTGCACGCGCAGGGTATTTTGCACGGCGACCTGTACGCGCACAATATTCTGGCGGCGCCCAGCGGCGATGCGCTGCTGGGCGATTTTGGCGCGGCGAGCTTTTTTGACGTGGCCTCGCCCGAAGCCTCGCTTTTGCAGCGGCTCGAAGCACGCGCCTTTGGCTGCCTGCTCGAAGAATTGGTGGCTCATTGCCCGGCTGGCAATGCGGTGGGCCGGCTAGCCTTAGCCGACTTACAGCGACGCTGTATGCAGCCCAGGCTAGCTGAGCGGCCCTTATTTAGCGAAATTGAAAGGCAACTGGCTAGCCTGCTGGCGCAGGTTTAGAGGGTGGGAGTTGGTGCGTGTAGCAGCTGGTGCACTTCTTTCGGCGCGAGCACGCGCACGGCGTCGGCACTCACGAGCCAGAGGTTCTGCTGGGCATCGAGTTGTGCGAGTACGGGCCGGCCGGCCGGGGTAGCGACGGGCTGTAGTAGCTGCTTGGCAACAATCTGGTCGGTGCCGGTGGCTGGCGCAAAGCTGATAGCCGGGGCCGCGGGCAGCAGCAGCAGGCCCTGGGAAGTGGCAAAAAGGTGTCCTTCGCCTCGCAAGTACACTACGCCGAGAACATCGTTGCCGGGCTGGCCCAGAAATTTTACGGTGGGCAGTTCTCCCTGGCTCTCAGAATGCCCTACCCTTTCAAATACAGAAATAGCGTCCGACATAAGTACCCAGAGATTACCCGCATTATCGGGCAGCAGCTTGTTGACGATATTGTCGGGAATTTCTTGGTTGGCCACCCCTTCCTCATTGTAGCGTGTCCAGGTTGGGCCGTGCTTACGGCTCAGGCCGATGTTAGTAGCTATCCAGATTGAGCTATCGTTTGTTACGGCCCCGTCGTTAATCGACGGGGTGAGTAGTTCCTGCCTTAAGCTGCCATCGGGGTTTTGGTGAAACACGCCCTGGCCGTCGGCGCCCACCCAGAGCGCCCCTTGCTTATCAAGAAACAGCGCCGTGATATTGCCGGCCGGCGCAGCCGTGGGCAACGCCAGCGGGCGGGCGTTGAAGCGCCGGGCCCCCAGTGCCACCACTCCTTGCCGGGTGCCCAGCCAGAGCACCGTGTCGGCGGCCGCGGCACACTGCACCTGGGCAGTACTCTGGTATTTGCGCACAAATGCTTTTCCTTCAAGCTGCCACACGCCGTGAGCAGTTACTACGAAGGTTGCTTTGCCCGTGTGCAGCAGGGCCACCGGCGGCTCGTGGCCTTCGAGGGCATAGTGGGGCCGGGGGCGGGCTTGCAGGCCGGCGCCGCGTAGTCCTTGCAGCAGCAACAGCAGCACTAAAATGGAGCCCCGCAATAAGCCGCAAGCAGAGGATAGTCGGGGAAGCATGTCAAGCAATTAAACAGGGGTAGAAAGATTAGCAAAAGTAAGCCTGCTGAAAAAGGATAGCGGTTAAAAAATGGTTAAGGAATGCTGCTTAGGATTTGGTTTAATAATGAATGGGTGATGAACGGGTAATGATTTTATCATGTAAAAAGGCAAGCTTTGCGTCCTGTTTAGCGACATCCTTTCCCCCCTTTTTCATCAAATATGAACCTCAGATTTTTACTCGCTGGCAGCCTGCTGCTCACCGCCTTTGGGCCGGAAGTACACGCGCAGGCTACTAACAACAACGTCATTCTCTATATCGGCGACGGGTTTGGGCTGGCTCCCAAAACAGCTACCCGTATGGCCATGGGGCAGGGGCGCGATGGCAAGCGCTATACCACCGATGCGGGCTTTCAAATTCTTAACCTTGACAAGCTCAAGTATAATACCACGGTTACGACGCACTCCCTCAATTCCTGGATTACCGACTCGGCTCCTGGGGCGTCGGTATATGCCTGTGGTAAGCCCGGAAAGCAGGACAACGAGGTGCTTGCGCTGAACGCTTCGACCGGCGCTCCGCTCGAAACCATCCTGGAAGCGGCTAAAAAGCAGGGCTATGCAGTGGGCCTAGTAACAACTACCCGCGTGACGCACGCCACCCCGGCAGCCTTCGCCAGCCACATCTGGTACCGCGACCTGGAAGATTATATCTCCGCTCAGTACATTGCTTCGAGCGAGGCCCAGTACGAAGCAATTTTTAACAGCAGCCCCACGGCTTCTTACCAGTACCAGGCTGCCCGCGACTGGCAGCTGCCCAGCACTAAAGTCGGGGTGGAACTGGATGTATTGCTGGGTGGCGGGGCCCGCCACTTCCTCCCCAAAAATGCGGCCAGTACTTATAATGCAGTAGTGGATGCCGCCGGCAACCCGGTTATGAATGCCGCCGGCACAGCCGTGACTCTGAAAGGTACCCGTGCCGACGATGTAGACCTGGTAAAATACGCGGTTGACCAGCGCGGCTACAGCTACGTGAACAGCCGCGACGCGCTGCTAAACGTGGCCAATAACATTTCCCAGTACGGCGTGGGCGGCAAGAAGCTGCTCGGCTTGTTCAACGCCTCGCACGTCAATTACGAGCAAGACCGCCAGACCAATGCCAACTGGGAGCCCTCGCTGGCCGATATGACCAACATCGCCATTCAGGTCCTGAAAGCCAAAAGCAATGGCAAAGGCTTTTTCCTGATGGTAGAGGCCGGCCGCATCGACCACCTGGAGCACTCCAATACCGGTGGTATTTCAGTAGTAGCCGGCTCGGGTACCACCAACCAGTTTGTGGTTGACGCCGACAAGCCTACTTACGTAGGAAATGGCGACACTGGGGTAGGGGCCACGCCCACCACGCCCCGTACTGCTAACGTATACGGCTCCGACTACATGATTAAAGAAGTAATGGCGTTCGACTACGCCGTTGCCGAAGGTCGTAACCTGCTGAATACGCCTGCCAACGGCCATACGCTGCTGCTCTCGACTTCGGACCACGAGTGCGGCGGCTTTGCCGTGACAGGCCTGCACGATGAAGCCGACTTCTCGAAGAATGGCACCAAAATCCGTACCTACGCCGGGGCAATTACCAAATCTGTGCCTGCCGAGGCTGGCTATGCTACGCCAACCAACCTGGTGCGGGGTGATGGCGGTGCCAACGGTTGGTTTCCCGACTACGTGCTGACCAGCTTCCAGGGCAAGGACTATCCTACGCCTGCTTCGGCTACCGGTAAGCGCATCGTAGTTGCCTATGCTTCTAACCCGCTTACCAATGGCAACAGCACCAACCAGTCGGGCACGGCCGGCAACCACACCCCCCAGGACGTGTGGGTGGGCGCTGACGATAATACCGGTACGCATGCTGCGCAGTTTACCGGCAGAGGCTTGCTCGACAATACTTCCCTGACCCCCGTAATGGCTGATTTCTTGAAGCTGAGCACGTTTGCTACTACTCTCAACGTGCGGGGCAACCTTCCTGCTGCCACTGTCGACGCCTTCCACCTCAGCCCAGTGCCGTTCGAGAATCAGTTTCAGGTTAATTTCACCCTGCCCGCAGCGGGCTCCGTTACGGTAGAGCTATTCAACGAGATGGGCCAAAGAGTGCAGACCGTAGTAGCTGGCCAGCGCTTCGCTACCGGCGCGCACGTGCTGCCAGTCGATGGCACGCACCTGAAGCCGGGCCTCTACGTGGCCACGGTCACAATCGATGGCCAGGTAATCTCTAAGAAAACCATTAAGCTCTAAATCGTAAAAGCTTAACGGCTAGCAGGCAGAGCGTCCTGCTGAACGCAAACGGCGCATCGCTACTCGTTGAACGAGATTTGACAGCGATGCGCCGTTTGCGCTCAGCAGGACGTTTTTTATTAACGCTTGTTTATTATTTTTACTTATTCCAGGGCTTCGCGCAGGGCTTTGGCCACGCGGCGCAGCTCCTCGTCGCCCATGGCGGTGCCGCTGGGCAGGCACAGGCCCCGGGCAAACAGGTCTTCGCACACCGCGCCACCGTACATGGCCGCCCCGGCAAAAAGCGGCTGCAAGTGCAGCGGCTTCCAGAGCGGGCGGCTCTCGATGCGGCGCGTTTCGAGGTGCTGGCGGATGGTTTCGGGGGTGGCAGTGGTTTGGCTTGCGCCGTCCTTCGGTTCGGCCGGGTCGAGCAGGATGGTGGTGAGCCAGCGGTTCGACAAGCTATCGGCCGGCTCGGTGGCGGGCGCCACGGCCAGGCCGGGCAGGCTAGCCAGGTGCTCCTTGTACCAGTTAAAAATCTCGCGGCGGCGCTTCACGCGGTCGGGTAGCAGCTCCATCTGGCCCCGGCCGATGCCCGCCAGCAGGTTGCTGAGGCGGTAGTTATAACCCACCTGCGAGTGCTGGTAGTGCGGGGCCGGGTCTTTGGCCTGGCTAGCCAGGAAACGCGCCCGCTCGGCCAGGGCGCGGTCGTAAGTCACGAGCGCACCGCCGCCGCTGGTAGTCAGTATCTTATTGCCATTAAACGAGAACACGCCCACCCGCCCGAAGCCCCTAGCGGCTGGTGCTGCCACTGCGAGCCCAGCGCCTCGGCCGCGTCTTCGAGGATGGGCAGGTCAAACTCTTGAGCCAGGGCCAGAATCGCGGGCAGCCGGGCCGGCATGCCGTAGAGGTGCACCAGGAGCAGGGCTTTAGGCTTGCGGCCCAGCCGGCGGCGGTCTTCGATGGCCTCGCGCAGGCGCTGAGGGCAAATATTCCAGGTATCGGCCTCGCTATCAACGAATACCGGCGTGGCACCGCAATACAGGATGGCATTGGCCGAAGCCACGAAGGTGAACGACGGGCACAACACCTCATCGCCCGGCCCCACCCCGAGCAGCAGCAGCCCTAGGTGCAGCGCCGCGGTGCCCGAGCTTAGCGCCACGCAGTAGGGCACGCCCACGGCCGCGCAAATATCGGCCTCGAAGCCGTCCAGGTTAGGGCCAACGGGGGCTACCCAATTGTCTTCCACCGCTTTGTGCAGGTAGTTGAGCTCGTGCCGGCCCAGGTGGGGCGGGGAAAGGTAGATACGGTCCAACTTACTGGTTATGAATTAGTGGTGAGCCATTGCAAGGAGCTGTCATTGCGAGCCTGCGAAGCAATCTTTCCTTCACCTCGTTGCAGTAATACCCCTAGCGGCAAGGGAAGATTGCTTCGCAGGCTCGCAATAGCGGACGTATTGCTCATTGCTCATTGATAATTGGCTTGGCCGGCACGCCCACGGCGGTGCAGCCAGCCGGGAGGTCACGCACAACTACGGCGCCGGCCCCCACGGTGGTTTGCGCGCCTACCCGTACTTGGTGAATGACGGTGGCATTGGTGCCCAGGTACACGCCGGCCGCCAGGTGCGCGCCGCCGCCCACGTTGGCGTGGGGCATGAGCGAGCAAAAGTCTTCGAGCACCGCATCGTGGCCCACCGTGCAGCCCAGGTTGAGCAGCACAAAGCGGCCCAGCGTGATGTCGCAGGTGAGGATACAACCGCGCTGAATAAGGCAGCCCGCGCCCAGCGCCACGCGCTGGGCGGGTCGCAACGCCACTGCGGGGTGCACCAGCGGCGGAAAAGACAGCTGCGCTGAGGTGAGCCGGGCCACCACGGCCGCCCGGCTGGCGCTGCTGCCCACGGCCACGGCCACGGCCAGGGGGCTAGCCACGGCATTTAGGTCGGCCACGGTGCCGAGGTAGGGGAGGCCACCCACGGTGGGCGTGGCCGGCCGGCGGTCGTCGTAAAAGCCGCGCAGGTCCCAGGCGGCACCAGCCTCGTTGAGCTGGGTTACCAAGATGGCTATTTCGCGGCCTAGCCCCCGGCGCCCACTATCGCGAGGGGCCGGGGGGCTAGGGTTGGGTCGGCGTCGTATTCCGAAAAAAATAATTGGGTCATGGGCAGCGGGCCGCCGAGCGGGCTGCCGGGCGGTATTAGGCGGCCAGCAGGGTTTCGCCGTGCTGGCTGGTGTCGAGGCCGTGGGTTTCGTTCTCGGCATTTACCCGGATGGGCACGATAAAGTTAGTAATCCGGTACAGAAGCCACGAGCCGCCGAAGGTGAAGGCCCCCACCACAACCAGCGTGAGCAGGTGATAATACAGCAGCGTCGGACCACCGCCCGTGAAAAGGCCACCCTTCTGCGCAAAAAGCGAAGTGGCTAGCATGCCCACGATGCCGCCCACGCCGTGGCACGGAAATACGTCGAGCGTGTCGTCCAGAGTAGTACGATTTTTCAGAATAACGGCCCCGAAACTCACGCCCGAGGCCAGAATACCGATGGCAATAGCCGGCCCGTAGGCCACGTAGCCCGCCGCCGGTGTAATAGCCACCAGCCCTACCACGGCGCCCACCGCCGCGCCCATCGCCGAGGGCCGCTGGCCGCGCGCGGCCTCCAGCACCATCCACGTTAGCATGGCCGCGGCCGAGGCGAAGTGCGTGGTCACGAAGGCCTGCACAGCCTGGGCATTGGCACCCATCGCCGAGCCGGCATTGAAGCCAAACCAGCCAAACCATAGCAGACCCGTGCCGAGAATCACGAACGGAATATTGACCGGCGTGTGGGCGTGGCCGTCGAGGTGCACCCGGCGGCGACCAATGGCTAGCGCGCCCGCCAGCGCCGCAAAGCCCGCCGAAATGTGCACCACCGTGCCGCCCGCAAAGTCGAGCACACCCCACTTAAACAGGAAGCCCTGCGGGTGCCAGGCCCAGTGGGCCAGCGGGCAGTAGATGAGCAGGCTAAACAGGCAAATAAAAATCAGGTAGCCCCAGAAACGAATGCGCTCGGCAAAGCCGCCGCTGATGAGCGCCGGCGTAATAATGGCAAACTTGAGCTGAAACGCCGCAAACAGCACCAGTGGCAGCCCGGCGCCCAGCGTGGGGTGCGGCGCCGTGCCCACGTTATTAAACATAAAAAACGTGCGCGGGTCGCCGATTACCCCGCCGATATCGTCGCCGAAGGCTAGCGAAAAGCCCACCACGTACCACAGCAACGAGATGACCCCTAGCGAGATAAAGCTTTGGAGCATAGTTGAAATGATATTGCCCCTGTTCACCATGCCACCATAGAAAAAGGCTAGCCCCGGCGTCATAAGCAATACCAGAGCCGTGGAAACGAGCATCCAGGCGATGTCGGCGGTTTGCAGAGAGTTGGGAGCCGCGTCGGGATGGTGGTGGGGCAGGAAGGCGGCTAATAAAGCCAGCACTACCAATACCGCCAGCGAAGGACGAGCAAGCAGTTGTTTACGGGACATACTCGATAAAATAACGTAATGACCTCCGCGAAGATAGGGGGTAGCGCTATTTTTTATATGATTAAGTCTAAAAGACCCGTCAAAACAGGGTTTACGCGTAATTAATAAAGAATAAAATTTGATAGGAAGCTAAATTGTCAAGGCCTGGTCTGTTTTTTAGCCGAGCTTGGCTAAAGAAGTTACACAACCCTGCGGATTATCGGTAGGTATTGGGAAGCGGGCAGCTGCTTTGGCTGCTTTACTCACTCACCGCATGTATGACACACAAAGAAAAATGGCTGCTGCTAGCCCCCGGCGGGCTGATAACTATTGGCGCGGGTGCCTGCCTCATCAGCTGGGCGGCTGCCCGGAAAGAAAATGGTGCCCCACCGGCTACCTGGATTGCAGCCGGCACGGCAGCGCTGGCAGTTTTTAATGCTGGCGTCAGCATTTTTGGCCAGAGCGTAGTTGAAAGAGTGCTGCATGAGCTGCGCGAAAAGCCCACCGGCGATACGCCCGGCAACTAGGGGCGCTGCTTGACAACAAAAAAGCCCTGACCGAAGCCAGGGCTTTTTTGTTGCCAAGCAGCGTTAAGCTACTCGGTTTTGGCTTCCATTTTAGCGGTGCCGTGCTTCACTTTGGCACCCATTTTATGAGCACCACGCTTCATTTTGTAGCCAGCTTTGTGAGCTACGTTCTTGGTAGCATCAGCGGTGTTTTCGATGGCCTGGCCCACGTCGGTTTTGCCGGTTTTGGTAACTACTTTCTTGGTGCCGTTGTCACGCGTTTTTACTTCGGTAGTAGGCGTAGTTTGGGCAATGGCGGCGGTAGTAAACGCGCAGGCGGCGAGCAACAAAAATGCTTTTTTCATGACTTGAGAAGAAAGGGAAAAGGTGTTTTCGAGGCCTTGTACGGGGCAATTCGCTGCGAGTTGCCGGGGCCGCACACAAATCTTCAAAGCCCGTGCCAAATCTGTTCTAGCCCCCTGAAAGCCCGGCAGCTAGGGTAGAAGCAACGACGAATCGCCGTAGCTTAAAAACCGGTAGCCGTGGCCCAGCGCGTGGTCGTATACCCGGCGCCAGGCCGGCCCCAGCAGCGCGGCTACCAGCAGCAGCAGGGTACTTTCGGGCTGGTGAAAATTGGTAATGAGTCCCTGCGCCAGCCGGAAGCGGTAGCCCGGCGCGATGAGCAGCTGCGTGCTGGCCTCCACGGCCGCCGAGCCGGTAGCGTCAAGGTAATCAAGCAAGGCTTGTAGTGCTGCTTCGGGCGATATTTCGGATTCGGCGGGGGCTAGCGGAGCGTAGGGCTGCCACTGGTCCACGCGCAGCTCGGCGCCGGGGCCGGCCGGCTGCCGGGCCAGCGCTGCGCCCAGCCAATACAGGCTTTCGAGGGTGCGCAGGCTGGTGGTGCCCACCGCGATAACCGGGCGCGGCCGGTGCCCGAGCAGCTGGCGCAACAAGCTGGCCTGCACGATTATCGGCTCGGCGTGCATAGGATGGTCGGCCATCGTTCCGGCTTTCACGGGCTGAAACGTGCCGGCGCCCACGTGGAGGGTCACGTAGCCGCTGGCCATGCCGCGCGCGGCCAAGTCGGCCAGCACCTCGGGGGTAAAATGCAGGCCGGCGGTGGGCGCGGCCACGGCGCCCTCGTGGGCGGCGTATACGGTCTGGTAGCGCACGGCATCGGCGGCTGTATCGGCGCGGTGCAGGTAGGGCGGCAGCGGCAGGTGGCCGGCCGCCCGCAGCACTTCGGCAAAGGGCAGCGAAGTGGGCTCCCAGCTGAAATCAATCAGGCTTTCGCCGCTGGCCTCGTGGGCCTGCCGCGTGGCGGTGAGCATGGCCGGCTGGCCGGCAAAGCTGAAATGGAGCTGTACGGGTCCGCTTTTCCAGCGGCGGCCGTTGCCCACCAGGCAGCGCCAGGTGCAAGCCCCGGTTTGCTGCAAGGCCGGCTCAATGGCCCGGTGCGGGGCCACCGGCTCCAGGCAAAACAGCTCAACTACGCCGCCGGTGGGCCGCTGGGCCAGCAGCCGGGCCCGCACCACGCGCGTGTCGTTGAAAATCAGCAGACTATCGGCCGGTAGCTCGCCGGGCAGGTCACGAAATCTCTTGTCAGCAATAACGCCCTGGCGGCTCACGAGCAGCTTGCTGGCGGCGCGGTCGGGCAGGGGCTCGGGGGCAATGCGCTCGGCGGGCAGGTCGTAGTGAAAATCCTGGATGCGGAGCTGGTGCGGGTCGGGAGAACTAGACATAAAAGGCAGCTTGATGGGGCAAAGGTCGGGCCGCCCGTTACTTGCAGCCTCAACGCCGTGCTCTATGCGCCTTTCTACGTTCTTTTTGGCGGTGCTGCCGCTGCTGGCCAGCGCCGCCGCGCCGCCCGCTCACCCCTACGCCGATGCCGTGCGCCGCCGCATCGCCACCGCCCAGGACGAGCGTCAGACGGCCGCGCTGCTGCCCTTCTTGCAAAGCAAAAGCGCCACCTACCGGGCCGCCGCCGCCGAAGCGCTGGCTTCGGTGCAGGATAAGAAAGCCGTGCCTGCCCTGCTGCCGCTGCTGCGCGATGCCAGTCCCGCCGTGCGCCGCGCCGCCGCCTACGCCCTGGGGCAGACCGGCGACAGCGCGGCCGCGCCGGCCCTGGCCCAGCGCCTCGCCCAGCCCGAAACCAGCTCGCTAGCCCGCCGCGCCGCCTACGAGGCCCTGGGCCGCTGCGTCACGCGCCGCACCGTGAGCCAAATCTGGGAAATAAAGCCGCCCGGCCCCGACTCGGCCGCCGCGCCCGGCCAAGCGTGGGCGCTGTACCGGGCCAGCCTGCGCGGGCTAGCCACGCCCGAAGTGGTGCGCCGCGCCGCGTCGCTGCTGGTGCTGCCCGGCGCCCGGCTAGCCCCGGCGCGGGCCGGCGCCTCGGCCGCCCTCACCCGCATGCGCGGGCAAGACTCAACGCTGGCTAGGGCAGCACTGCCGGTTTTGGTGAAAGCAGGGGCTAGCGACCCCGATTATTTTGTGCGCGAAAACTGCGCTACGGCGCTGGGCCGGGTGGCGCGGCCGGCGGCGTTTGCCGCTTTGCTAAGAGCTAGCAAGGACCCCGACCACCGGGTGCGCATCGCGGTGCTGCGGTCATTGCCCACCAATCCTATTACGGTGATAAGTGCGGTGCGGTGGCCGGGCAAAACGGCGAACGAAGTAATTCTGCAAGTCAAAACCAACGCCGCCGACAGCCTGCGCGTACGCTGCGCCGGCCGGGCGTTGAGCGCCCCCCTGCCGCAAGAGTCGCTTACCGCCGCCGAGTGGTTTCTGAAAACCGCCCACGACACGGCCAATACCGACAATGAGGTAGACCGGCTGCGCTACGTAGCCGGCATCACATTTTCGGCAAAAAGCGCCGTGCACTGGCGCACGCGGGCCACGCTGCTGCAAGCCGCCCTGCGCCACGCTGCCGCCGAGCAGCGCCCGGCCCTGGCCGACACCATTCACCAGCGCTACCAAAAAACTGCCAACCAATACGAGCGCGCGGCCCTGCTCACGGCCCTGGGCGAAGACCCGGCGCAATTCGACTTCCTGGCTAAAGAAGCCGCGCTAACTACGGGCCCGACCATCGTGCCCGGCACGGCGCTGGCCGCGCTGGTGAGTTTGCGGGGTAATAAACGCTTTCCCGCGGCTCGGCAAACGGATTTTACTGCTGCCCTGCGCCGGGCCCTGGCCGGTGGCGACGTGGCTCAACTAGCCACCGCTGCCGAGGCGTTTGGCAACGCCGCGCTGGTACCCGCGCCCCAGGCCGAAGACCTGACCGCCCTCCGCCAGGCCCAAAGCAAGCTCACGCTGCCCCGCGAAATCGAGGCCTGGCTAGGCTTGCAGCAAGCCCTCGACAAGCTCGAAAAGAAGCCGACCCCGACGCCCGCGCCGGTGGGCCCGGCCAGCCAGCACCCCATCGACTGGGCGCTGGTACAGACTATACCGGTGGGCCAGCGCGTGCAGCTGACGACGGCTAAGGGCGTTATCACGCTCGAATTGAAGGTGGTAGAAGCGCCCGGCTCGGTAGCTAGCTTCGTGAGCTTGCTAAAACAGCACTTCTACGACGGCCTGTATTTTCACCGCGTGGTGCCCGATTTTGTGGCCCAGGGCGGCGACCCG
Source organism: Hymenobacter sp. BRD128 (assembly GCF_013256625.1). NCBI lineage: Bacteria > Pseudomonadati > Bacteroidota > Cytophagia > Cytophagales > Hymenobacteraceae > Hymenobacter > Hymenobacter sp. BRD128. The sequence continues at coordinate 2,848,937 of NZ_CP053908.1, read as the reverse complement.
CGCGGCGATGGCTCGGGCAGCACGCCCTACACCCTGCGCTCCGAATTTGCCCGGCTCACCTACGGGGCGGGGGCCGTGGGGCTAGCCTCGGCCGGCAAGGATACCGAGAGCTGCCAGTTCTTTTTTACCCACCAGCCCACGCCGCACCTCGACGGCCGCTATACCATTTTTGCTCAGGTGGTGCAGGGCATGAGCGTGGTGCAGCAGCTCGAAATCGGCGATAAAATGCTGCGCGTCGAGCTGCTGAAAGCGCCCCGCTAGCCTCGCTTTGGCCGTTATATTTATTTAGGCCGCACCAATGGGCGTGGCCTCAGCCTCCCTTTTCTATGCTTTTTGCCGTGCCACTTTCCGTTTCTCAGCTTAGTATTTATGGCGAGCGCCTCACCAGCCTCGTGGTGTTGTACCTGCCCCGGCTGCTGGCGGCCCTCGTGCTGCTGGTGATTGGCTGGTGGTTGATTGGCTGGGCTAGCCGGCTGGTGTCGGCGGCTACGTCGCGGCTCGATGTATCGCTGAGTTCCTTCCTCAGCAGCATGTTCAGCATTGCCCTCAAGGTGCTGCTGCTCATCTCGGCAGCGGGTATGGCGGGCTTCGGAACCACGTCGTTCGTGGCCATTCTGGGCGCCGCCGGCCTGGCCGTAGGGCTAGCCCTGCAAGGCACCCTGGCCAACTTCGCGGGGGGCGTTTTGATTTTGATTTTCAAGCCCTTCACGGTGGGTGATGTTATTGAAAGTCAGGGTAAGAGCGGCACCGTGCAGGCCATTCAGATTTTTAATACCCTACTGCTCACGCCCCAGGGCGACACCGTTATTCTGCCCAACGGGGCCACCTCCAACGGCGTTATTGTCAATAAAGCCCACCCGCAGCGGGCGCTGGTCGAAATTCAACTGGAGCTCGACGCCGCCACCGACCTCGACGCCCTGCGCCGGCAGGCCCTGCCCATGCTCGGGAAAGATGCGCAAGTGCTGCCCGACCCCGCGCCCGAAGTGATGCTTCTTAGCCTCAAGCCCGGCGCTACCATGACGGTGGCCTTCCGCGCCTACACCGCCCCCGGCCAGGAAGACGCCACCCGCAACCGACTAATGGAGAAGCTGCAGCAACTATTTGCGCAGCCGGCGAAGAAGAGCTAGCTGTGCGGGTCACCTCCCCCCGGCCCCGCGCTTTTGGAGAGTAGCCGGGGGAGGTTACACCGGCACTACCACCACCTTCTTCGTCTCGAAAAACTCACCCGCAAAAAAATCGGCTAGGTTCACTTCCCGCGTCACCAGGCCGCTTTCGGCAATTTCCTCGGTCAGGTCGCCGCCTTTGAGGTAGTACAGCCCGGCCCCTTTGGCGGGCTTGGCCTTGTAGCGGTGGGCTATCCAGGGGTGGAAGGTGGCTAGCCGGGCCACGGCGCGGCTCACCACAAAGTCGAACTTGGCGTGTACCTGCTCGGCGCGGGTTTGTTCGGCCGTCACGTTGGCCAGGCCCAGGTCGGCGGCCATAAACTGCACGGCGCGAATCTTTTTGCCGATGCTATCGACGAGGTGAAACTTTACCTCCGGGAACAGAATGGCCAGCGGCAGCCCCGGCAGGCCGCCGCCCGTGCCCACATCCAGCACCGCGCTACCGGCCGGAAACTGCACCACTTTGGCAATGCCCAGCGAGTGCAGAATGTGCCGCTCCAGCAGGTTGTCGGTGTCGGTGCGGGCCACCAGGTTTATTTGCGCGTTCCAGGCTTTAAATTCGGTTTCGAGGCGCGCAAACTGGGCTAGCTGCTGCGGAGTGAGGTGGGGGAAGTAGGTGGTGAGAAGCGACATGCGAAAGGCAAGTTGAAACAGGGAAGGCTAAAAAAATAGAACGTCATGCTGAGCTTGCCGAAGCATCTCGCCCGAATCGTGAGGGTGTAGTATCCCTGGCGGCGCGAGCAAGATGCTTCGGCAAGCTCAGCATGACGTTCTAGGAGTCATGCCAGCGGCAAAATTAAATAAACTCTTTCTTGTCCTTCACCATATCAAAGAGCAGCTCGCGGGCGCGGTGCAGCTGCGCTTTCACGGTGCCAAGCGGGGCTTTTAGTTCGGTGGCAATTTCTTCGTAGCTGAGCTCGTCGAAGTAGCGCAAACTCACGAGGCGCTGGTATTTATCGGGCAGGCGCGACACGACGTGGCGCATGATTTCGATTTTCTGGTTCTTAATCGTCGTGTCGGCCGGGTTGAGGTCGTTGTCTCTGAATTCGAGCTGAATCTCGTCGCCGTCGCCCATTTTCACCGCCGAGTCGATGCTCATGGTCTTGATTTTATTCTTGCGAATAAAGTCGATGCAGTTGTTGGTGGCAATGCGGAAAAGCCAGGTGCTGAACGCAAACTCGGGGTTGAACTTGTGCAGGTTCTTAAACGCCTTGGCGAAGGCCTCGATGGTCAGGTCTTCGGCATCGTCGGGGTTGCGCACCATCTTGAGCACGACGTGAAACACCGGCTTTTTGTAGATGTGCATCAGCTCGGCGTAGGCCTTCTCGTCGCCGTGGTCCACGGCCGCCCGGATAAGCTTAAAATCGTGCTTAGCCTTGGACGAGAACTGTTTCTGAATATCAGCAGAATTTACTTCCATTGGAGCGGGCGGCGGCGGAGCAAGGATAAACCCCAGGCGCAATAGAGGACAAAGTATAGAAAATCGAGTGCCGGCAAAGCTAGCGGCGGCAGCGTGGTGCGCAAGCGGCGCGCCAGAGGTACATAAACAAGCAACGCCAACAATGTTCGCGCCAACCATATTATTCCCAAAGATACCAAGTTTTCGCGATTCCATCCAACTGCCAGAACGACCGGCGTGAGGGCGTAAAAAAGCGCGTTGCTGCCCATAAAAAGGCCGATTCGGCGGCGGTCGCCGGCCCGGTAGCGGCTGCCCGCCGAGAGGTGGCGGCGCTTCTGGCGCCACCACGCCGCCCAGGTTTCGGCGGGCTGGCTCAGGGTTTGGGCGGGTGCATCGGCCACTACGGCCACGCGGGCGCCGGCGGCCACTGCATCCTGCACCAGCAGGTCGTCGTCGCCGCTCAGGCGCCGGATGTGGCTGGCAAACCCCTTGGTACTGTTGAAGGTGGCGCGGGTATAGGCCAGGTTGCGGCCCACGCCCATGTAGGGCCGGCCCCCCCAGGCGAAGCTGAGGTACTGCGCGCCGGTGAGCAGCGTTTCGTAGCGAATGAGTTGGTTGAGCAGGCCCGGCAGCTCGGCGTAGCCGGAGAAGCCCAGCACGATAGCGGCGCTAGCCTCCCCCCGGCCCCTCCCCGGTAGGGGTGGGGAGTACTGAAGCCGCGCTGCATCAGGCGCAGCCAGGCGGGGCTGACAGGGCGGCAGTCGGCATCGGTGAAGAGCAGGCGCTCGTGGCGGGCGGCTTTAATGCCGAGCGTGAGCGCATATTTCTTGGGCGCAAAGCCGGCCGGCGTGTGGCCCACCGTCACGAGCCGGAAGCGGCCGGGGTAATATTGGCTCAGCTGCTGGGCGTAGAGGTAAGTATCGTCCTGGCTGCGGTCGTCGATGAGCACCAGCTCGAAGCCGGCCGGATAATCCTGGCGCAGCAGCAACGGCACCAGCTCGCGCAGGTTTTCCAACTCATTGTGGGCGCAGAGAATAATGGATACCGGCTCGGTATCGGGGCCCGGCTCGCTAGCTTCCGCCTCCGCCGGCCGGCGCGTGAAAGGCCGGAAATAGCGCCCCCAAAACCACAGCTGCACCAGCAGCAAAGGCAACAAAAGCAGGGCAGGGGGCAGGTGCGGGAGCGGAGGTAACAACACGGGACTAGTCCGCAAAGGTAAGCCGGCGGTAATTTTGGCAGAATGAAGTTTGATGTACTAGCCCGCGACCCCGGCACCAAGGCCCGCGCCGGCCACCTCACCACGGCCCACGGTGCCATCGAAACACCCATTTTTATGCCCGTCGGCACGGCCGGCACCGTGAAGGCGGTGGGCCAGCGCGAGCTGAAAGCCGACGTGCAGGCCCAGATTATCCTCGGCAATACCTACCACCTCTACCTGCGCCCCGGCCTCGACGTGCTGCAAGCCGCCGGCGGCCTGCACCAGTTCAATGGCTGGGATGGCCCCATTCTCACCGATAGCGGCGGTTACCAGGTATTTTCGCTCAGCGGCACCCGTAAGATTAAGGAAGAAGGTGTCACCTTCCGCTCGCACATCGACGGCTCGAAGCACCTGTTTTCACCCGAGGGCGTGATGGATATTCAGCGCCGCATCGGGGCCGACATCATTATGGCCTTCGACGAGTGCACGCCCTGGCCCTGCGAGTACGACTACGCCCGCCGCTCCCTGGACATGACGCACCGCTGGCTCAGGCGTTGCATCGCGCGGCTCGACAGCACCGAGCCGCTCTATGGCTACGAGCAGACGCTCTTTCCCATCGTGCAAGGCAGCACTTTCAAGGACTTGCGCGTGCAGTCGGCCGAGTTTGTCGCCGCGCAGGGCCGCGCCGGCAACGCCATCGGCGGCCTGAGCGTGGGCGAGCCCGCCGAGCTGATGTACGAGATGACGGAGCTGGTCTGCGACATCCTGCCCCAGGACAAGCCGCGCTACCTCATGGGCGTGGGCACGCCGGCCAACATCTTGGAAAACATTGCGCTAGGGGTCGATATGTTCGACTGCGTGATGCCGACCCGCAATGCCCGCAACGGTATGCTCTTCACCACCCAGGGCATTATCAACGTGGGCAGCAAGAAGTGGGCCGATGACTTTTCGCCCATTGATGAAGCGCTGGGCGGGCATGTGAGCAGCTTCTACTCCAAGGCGTATCTGCGCCACCTCATTCACTCGAAGGAGATACTGGGCGCGCAAATTGCTTCGCAGCACAACCTTACCTTTTACCTCTGGCTGGTGAAGGAAGCGCGCAAGCAAATCGTGGCTGGCACGTTTGAGGCCTGGAAAACGGTGATGGTCGAGAAGCTGATGCGCAGATTATAGCATCAGCGGTGGCTAGCGCCATCATCCAGTCAACTACCCAAAAACGCCTGTCATTGCGAGCACAGCGAAGCAAGCGCACCCGAACGACTGCGTATGAACACCTACTACGTGCACATTCTTGCCAATCCTTACTATACCGTGCTTTACGTTGGGGTAACTAGCAACTTGGCGCGCCGCGTAGCTGAGCATAAAGCGGTTGACCATGAGGGATTTATCAAGCAATACCATGTGACCAAGCTAGTTTATTTTGAAGCATCACCCAGTATTACGGCGGCCATTGAGCGCGAAAAGCAGTGCCAAGGCGGCTCGCGCGCCAAGAAGCTGGCGCTCATTCAGGAACTGAACCCTGGTTAGCGCGATTTGATGGCGGAATAAAGACCGGTCGGAATCGTTCGGGTGCGCTTGCTTCGCGGGGCTCGCAATGACAGACGGGTGGATGGTAGATTTCTGGTCAATACTCACTACATGAAAATTCTTGATAAATACATCATTGGCAAGTTCTTGACCGCGTTCTTCTTCACGGTCATCATGCTCGTGTCGGTGATATGCGTGATTGACTACACGGAGAAAAACGACGATTTCTTGCACCATAACCTCACGTTCTGGCACGTTTTCACGCACTACTACATCTACCTGTTTCCGTATTTTGCCAACCTGCTGGCGCCGATTACCATCTTCATCGCGGTAGTATTCGTGACCTCGCGGCTGGCGGCGCGCACCGAGCTGGTGGCCATGCTAGCCAGCGGCATGAGCTTCGAGCGGCTGCTGCTGCCCTACACCATGGGGGCGGGCATTATCGCGGTGCTCACGTTCGGGCTCATCAGCTGGATTATTCCGAAGGGCACCAAGGAGATAGTGAAATTTGAGAACCTGCACGTGCAGGAGCCCTGGAAATACGAGGGAAGAAATATTCACGTCAAAATCGGGCCGCATAGCTACGTGTACCTCGAAAGCTATAACGCCGACCAGAATATCGGCTACCGCTTTGCGCTCGAAACCATCGACAGCACCATTCTGCGCCGCCGCCTCACGGCCGATGCCATTGCCTGGGACTCGACCAAGCAGGCCTGGAAGCTCACGACCCAGAGCGTGCGCACCTTTCACGGCCTTACCGGCGAAACGCTGCAAACTATTCCGGCCCGCGACACTACGCTCAATCTTTACCCCAAGGATTTTGCCAGTACCTACCGGCTGGCCGAAACGCTGACTTCGCCCGAGCTGAACGACCTGATTGCCACCAAAATAATGCGCGGCGCCAACGATACGGCCCAGTACCTGAGCGTGAAATACGAGCGCTACGCCTACCCCTTCGATACCATCATTCTGACCCTCATTGGGGTGGTGCTGAGCGCGCGCAAGAGCCGCGCCGGCGTGGGCGGGCAAATTGCGCTGGGCTTCGTGCTGGCCTTCATTTTTATCATCTTCGTGATGCTCTCGCGCAACCTGGCTTCGGTGGGCTCGGTGCCACCCATGCTGGCGGCCTGGGTGCCGGGCATGGTGTTTTCGGTTATCGGGCTTTTCCTCTACCGGGTAGTGCCGAAATAAAACCGCCTGTCATTAACAAAACCGTTTGTCATTGCGAGCGCAGCGCGGCAATGACAAACGATTACTCATCGCCTGATGCTCAAAGACTACCTCAAGCTGCATTTCATTGTCCTGTTGTGGGGCTTCACCGCCATTCTGGGCAAGCTGCTCACGGTGCCGCCGGTCGAGCTGGTATTCTGGCGCACGCTGCTGGCCAGCACCGGGCTAGCCGGCCTGCTGCTAGCGCGCGGCCTCGGCTGGCGCGTGGCCCCCGCCGAGGCCCTGAAGCTGCTGGGCGTGGGCACGCTGGTGGCGGCGCACTGGATTACCTTTTTTCTGGCCGCGCGCCTGTCGTCCGTCAGTGTGTGCCTGGCGGGGCTAGCCACGCTCGCGCTCTGGACCTCCTTGCTCGAGCCGCTGATTTTGTGGCGGCGCGTGCGGCCCTACGAGGTGGGGCTGGGCCTGCTGGCCATGCTCGGGCTGTATTTGATTTCGCAGGCCGAGTTTACGCAGCTCACCGGCCTGCTGGTGGCGGTGGCGTCGGCGGGCTTGTCGGCGCTGTTTAGCGTGCTCAACTCGCAGCTCGTGAAGCGCCACGCGCCGGTGCGCCTCACCTTTTATGAGATGCTGGGCGCTTGCCTGAGCCTCGTGCTCTTCTTTCCGGTTTATAGCCGCTATTTCACCCGCGGCCAGGGCCTGCAGCTGGCCTGGCACGGCCTCGACTGGCTGTGGCTGCTACTGCTGGCCGGCGTGTGCACGGTGTACGCCTTCTCGTCGTCGGTGGAGCTGATGAAGCGCATCTCGGCTTTTGTGGTGAACCTGACCATCAACCTGGAGCCGGTCTACGGCATCGTGCTGGCGCAGCTCATGTTTGTGCTCGGCGTGCCGGGCTTTGGAAAGGAAAAGATGTCGGGCGGCTTCTACCTGGGCACGGTGCTTATTCTGGCCAGCGTGCTCGTGCATCCCGTGCTCGACCAGTGGAACCAGCGCCGCGCCCGCAAGCAGGCCGTGGACGCCATCGCGTAGGAGGGGCGAGGGGCAGTGGCAAGCCCCGTATCTTACAAGAAACCGCGCCACACCAGGTACTCGCCGGGCCAGGCTAGGGTAGGCGCTTCGGCTAGCCCCGGAAACAAGCCATACACCGCCGAGCCCGAGCCCGAGAGGCTGGCGTAGGTGGCGCCCGCCTCATAAAGCTGCTGCTTTATTTCGGCTAGCACCGGATAGGTGGGGGCCAGCGATTGTTCAAAGTCGTTGAAAATAATATTCCGCCAATGAGCCATCGGCTCGGCCAGCGCTGCCCGTAATGAGTTGAGCGGCACCCGCGGCACGATGCCCGCAAACGCCTGCGCCGTGCTGATGTGCAGCCCCGGATACACCACCACGCAGGATGTGCCGGTCAGGTTCAGGTCGATGGGCTCGAACACGTCGCCTTTTTCCAGGGCTAGGCGGGGCGTATTTTGAATGAAAAACGCGCAGTCGGCCCCCAGCCGACGGGCGTAGCCTTCGAGCCGTTCGGTGGTCATATGCAGGTTGAACACGTCGCCGATGGCGCGCAGCGCAAACGCCGCATCGGCCGAGCCGCCACCCAGGCCAGCGCCGATAGGCACGATTTTGTGCAGCTGCATCTGCACGGCGGGCAAGTCGGGCATGTCTGCCTTTAGTAGTCCGTAGGCTTTGAGGCACAGGTTGCTAGCTACCTCGCCCGGAATAGGCCGGCCGCTCAGCGTGAGGCCGGAGGCTGGCTGGCCTTTGGGGGCGGGTAGCACTTCGAGCACATCAGTCCAGGGCAGGGGCAAAAACACGGTTTCGAGCGCGTGGTAGCCGTCGGGCCGCTTGGCTGTCACGTAAAGGCCCAGGTTGAGCTTGGCGTTGGGGAAGGCTAGCAAGTTGAATGATGAGTTATGAGTTATAAGTTACGAGTTGGGGCCAGGCTGGCCGGTGCTTGCAACTCACGTTTTCCTTACTTCGCACAAAGAAAAGGTTGGCTACCCCCGCGCACCCCGCGCCGGCCCCGATTTATAACTCACAAGTCATACCTCACAACTCAGCAACATGTATCCTGGCAAGCGCCTGCTCGACCTGGCCGTGGCCCTGCCGCTAGCCCTGCTCACGGCTCCGCTGCTGGCGCTGGGCGTGGGCGTGGCCGCGTGGCAAAACGGCGGCCCCTGGCTATTCCGGCAGCCGCGGCCGGGGCTGGGCGGGCGGCTTTTTACGCTCTATAAGCTGCAAACCATGACCGCCGCCCGCCACCCGGCCACCGGCCAGCTGCTGCCCGATGCCCAGCGCTTGCCGCCGCTAGGCCGCTGGCTGCGCGCCACTTCGCTCGATGAGCTGCCCCAGCTCTGGAACATTGTGCGCGGCGATATGAGCCTAGTGGGCCCCCGGCCGCTGCTGCCGCAGTACCTGCCGCTGTACTCGCCCCGGCAGGCGCGCCGCCACCTGGTGCGCCCCGGCCTCACCGGCTGGGCGCAGGTGAATGGCCGCAACGCGCTTACGTGGGAAGAAAAATTTGCCTACGACGAGTGGTACGTGAACCACGAGAGCCTGGCGCTCGACCTGCGCATCCTGTGGCGCACGGCCGGGCGGGTGCTGGGCCGGCGCGGCATCGCGGCTGCCGGCGAAGCAACAATGCCTCCCTTCCGGGGCAGCGCACCGCAGAAGGAAGGCAAAGAAGAAGGTGCCGGCTAGGCTAGGCTAGCCGCTGGCTGAAACCTGGCCAGCGGCGGTTGCCCCTGCTAATAGCAGCCCGCTATACATAGCGGGCTGCTATTATTAAGCTGAGCAGGACAGCACCCTGAAAGAAGAAACTAAGTTTGTACATAGCAAAGAAAGAGTAGGAAGGTGCCGGCAAAGGTCGGGGGTATGCTGAGTAGTGCGCAATAGCATAAACATGCTAGGTATAAATACGGGGGTAGGTGTCCAGCAGTGGGCAGGCTGTTCAAAAACGGACAGATTTTGCAAATAGACAGGGTGTCATTTGTTGAATAAGTGCTTTAAAACAAGTTACTTGTGTAACTGGCATGGCCCTTGGCTTAGGTGTTGGAAACTTACCCTCTAGCTGCCCACCAATGGACAGAGTACTTGACTCCGCTACGCAACGCCGCCGCCAGCTTCGCGCTTGGCTGCTGGGCCTGGGGGCGCTGGCCGCACTGCTGGCGGCCGGGCCGGGGCTGCGGCGCCTCATTCAGCCCAGTTTGCGGCGCGTCGATATTCTCACGGCCCCGGTCGAAACCGGCGATGTGGATGCCACGCTCACGGCCGCTGGCACTGTTATTCCGGGGCGTGAGGTCGTGCTTACGAGCCCCATCCAGAGCACCGTGCGGCGCGTGGCGCTGGCGGTGGGCGCCCACGTGCAGCCCGGCCAAACCATTGTGGAGCTCGACAAAGACCTGGCCGCCTCGACCCTGGCCAAGCTCGACGACGAGCAGCTGCGCAACCAAAATAAGAACGCCCAGCTGGGGCTAGCCCTGGCCCGCAGCCTCACCGACCTGCAAGCCCAGCAGCAGGCCCAGGACCTGAAAGTGAGCAGCCTGCAATCGGCCCTGCGCGACGAGCAGCACCTGCTCGAAATAGGGGGCGGCACGGCCGAAGCCGTGCGCCAGGCCGAGCTCAACCTGCACACTGCCAGCCTCGAAGCCCAGCGCCTGCGGCGGCAGCTCCGCAACCAGCGGCAGGCTAGCCAGGCCGACCGCCGCGAGCTGGGCTTCACCGTATCGATGCAGCAGCGCAGCATAGCCGAGCAGGCTGCCAAGCTGCGCCAGGCCGACATCAGCAGCCAGCTGCCCGGCGTGCTCACCTGGGTCAACGACAACCTGGGCGCCACCGTGCAGGCCGGCGATGCCCTGGCCCGGGTGGCCGACCTGAGCCGCTACCGGGTGCGCGCCACCATCGCCGATACCTACGCCGACCAGCTGCACCCCGGCGATGCCGTGCGGGTGCGCCTCGGCCCCGGCACCGACCTGCCCGGTACCGTGGCCAGCATCAGCCCGGCCGTGGATAAGGGCGTGGTGACCTTCTACGCCACCCTGGCCAACGACCACCACCCCGCGCTGCGGGCCAATCTGCGGGCCGATGTCTTCGTGATAACCCGCGCCCACCGGGGCGTGCTGCGCGTCAAAAATGGCCCCTTCTACCAGGGCGGGCGAGAGCAGCCGGTATTTGTGCTGGCCGGTGGCCGGGCGGTGCGCCGAGTAGTGCGCTTTGGCGATAGCAATACCGACTACGTGCAGGTGCTCAGCGGCCTGGCTAAAGGGGAGGAGCTGATTATTTCCGCCACCAAAACCTACGCCGACACGCCGGCTTTAGCCATCAGCCAGTAGGTATGAAAGCGCTACGCTATAGGGTATTGCTGGTCGGCAGCTGGCTGAGTGGGCTAGCCCCGGCCGCCGCCCAAACGCTCACCCTGCCCGCCCTCATTCAACAAACGCTGGCTAGCTCGGCGGCCAGCCAGCAGGCCCGCGCCGCCCGCGAGGGCGGCTACTGGGCCTACCGCGCCTACCAGGCCAGCTACCGGCCGCAGCTGGCATTGCAAGGCGTGGTGCCGAGCTTTAGCCGGGCTATCATTCCGGTGGTGCAGCCCGATGGCACTACCTCGTTTCAGTCGGTGCGCTACAACAATTCGCTGCTGGCCGTGAACCTCACGCAGAACATTGGCCTCACCGGCGGGCAGGTGGTGGTGGGCTCGCAGGTGCAGCGCTTCGATGATTTTATCCGCACCGAGAAGCGCTATAACAACCAGCCCTTTACCCTGGGCCTGACCCAGCCGCTGGGGTACTTCAACGGCCTGAAGTGGGACCGCCGCATTGCGCCGCTGCGCTACCAGGAAAGCCAGCGCCAATACCTCGAAGACCGCGAGGCCATCGCCCAGCGCGTGTCGGAACTGTATTTCGACGTGCTCTTGCAGCAGGTGAACGCCGCCGTGGCCGGCCAGAATGCCCAGGCCGCCGCCGAGCTGCTGCGCGTGGGCCGCGAAAAATACGCGCTCGGCCGCCTCTCCCAAAGCGACTTGCTCCAGCTTGAGCTCAACCTGCTCACCGCCCAGCAGGCCCAGGCCCAGGCCTTGCTCGATGCCGAAACGGCCACCGTGAGCCTGCGCACCTACTGCGCCCTGCCCGCGCCCGCCAGCGGCGAAGCGGCCCCGGCGCTGGCCGTGCCCGCCCCTGCTCCGGCCCCGGCCGTGGTGCCCGCCGAGGCGCTGGCCCAGGCCCGGCAGCACCGCGCCGCTGTGCTGGCCTTCGCCCGCCGCCAGCTGCAAGCGGCCCGCGACGTAGCCCAGGCGCGCGGCACCACCGGCTTTTTGGCCACGCTCACCGCCAACCTGGGCTACGTAAACCAGGCGCCCTATCTGCTCGACAGCTACGCGGCCCTGCAAAACCAGCAGCAGGTGGCGCTAGCCTTTTCGCTGCCGCTCGTGGACTGGGGCCGGCGCCGCGCCACCGTGCGCACCGCCGAGCTGGCCCGCGACCAGACCCAGGCCGCCGTGACCCAGGATGCGCGCAGCTTCGAGCAAACCTTGCTCACGCAGGCCGCCCAGGTGCCTGCCCTGGCTAGCCAGGCGCGCCTGGCTGCCCGCGCCGATACCCTGGCCCAGCGCCGCTACGCCATCACGCGCGCCACCTACGAAGCCGGCCGCCTCAGCCTCACCGATTTGACCCTGGCCTCGTCGGCCAAGGACCTGGCCCGGCGCAGCTACATCCTGGCCCTGCGCGCCGGCTGGGTGGCTTATTATAGCCTGCGCGGGCTCACCTTATTCGATTTTGAAACCCAGCAGCCACTCGCGGCCGAGTGATAACCCTAGTGGAGCGCCCCGCTTGCACACCCGCAGTATTTTACTAACATCTGTCATGTCTACTCCGACTCTTACCCCCGTCATCGAGTTGCGCAACCTCGAAAAAATCTACCAGACCAAAACCATCGAAACTGTGGCGCTGAGCCAGGTTAACCTCACCATCAACCGGGGCGAGTTTGTGTCGGTGATGGGGCCTAGCGGCTGCGGCAAATCGACCTTGCTCAGCCTCATGGGCCTGCTCGACGAGCCCAGCAGCGGCACCATCGAGATAGATGGCCGGCCCGTCGCTTCCTACTCCGATAAGGAGCTGGCTAGCCTGCGCAACCACAAAATCGGCTTCGTCTTCCAGAGCTACCACCTGATAAACGACCTCTCGGTGCGCGACAACGTGGAGCTGCCCTTGCTTTACCGCCCCGGCGTGGGCGGCGCCGAGCGCCGCCGCCGCGCCCTGGCCGCCCTCGACCAGGTGGGCCTCAATGCCCGCACCAGCCACTTCCCGGCGCAGCTTTCGGGGGGGCAGCGGCAGCGCGTGGCTATTGCGCGGGCCCTGGCCGGGCAGCCCGAAATCATCCTGGCCGACGAGCCCACCGGCAACCTCGACTCGGTGATGGGCGAGGAGATAATGGACTTGCTGCTGGGCCTCAACCGCAACCAGGGCACCACCCTCGTGATGGTGACCCACGACGAGCAGCAGGCCTTAAAAACGCAACGGCTCATTCGGTTTTTCGACGGGCGCCAAGTGGCCTAATCTCTGGAAATCATGCTTCTTTCTTACCTCAAAATTGCCTGGAAAGTCTTGCTGCGGCGCAAGTTCTTCACCGCCATCAGTTTGTTTGGCATCAGTTTTACGCTGATGATATTGCTGGTTGTGTACGCCCTGTTCGACTTTTCCGTGGGGTCGCAAATGCCCGAAAAGCGCACCGACCGGCTGCTGTTTGCCCACTCCATGTATATCTGGGGGCCAAATACCGAAAACCAGTCCAGCGCCAGCTACTCATTTCTGGAGCACCATATCCGGCCGCTACGCACGCCCGAAAAAGTGTCCATCAGCACCGGTACTGGCACGTGCGTGGCCTACGTAGGTAACCAAAAGCTGAAGCTTGACCAGAAATACACCGACGCCGAGTTCTGGCAGGTGCTCGACTTCGATTTTCTGGAAGGGCGGCCCTACTCGGCCAGCGAGGTACGCGATGCGGCTCACGTAGCGGTGCTAAACGAGAGCACCGCGCGCCGCTATTTTGGCGCCGACCGCGGCGTGCTGGGGCGCACCATTATCACCGACGAAATACGGTACCAGGTGGTGGGGGTGGTGCGCGATGTGCCCGCCGCACGCGACCTCACCTATGCCGATGTCTGGATGCCCATCACTACCAGCACCCAGGATATTCACAACAGCGAGTACATGGGTGGGTGCATGGCCATTTTGCTGGCCCGCTCGGCCGCCGATGTGCCGGCCGTCCAGCAGGAGTTTGCCCAGGCCGTAGCCCGCGCCCCGCTGCCCACCGATGTCTACAAGTGGTGCAAGGAAGTGCGCCTCTACGCCGGCTCGCTGCTGGCCACCCACGTGCGCGACTTCATGGGCTCCGATGAACCCGACCCCGGCCTGGCGCGCTTCGCCCGCGGCGCCATCGGGCTGCTAGCGCTCTTTATGCTGCTGCCCGCCCTGAGCTTGGTGAATATTAACAGCAGCCGCATCCGCGAGCGCAGCTCCGAAATAGGGGTGCGCAAGGCGTTTGGAGCCACTAGCGGCGCGCTGGTGCGGCAGTTTTTGGTAGAGAATATTTTCCTGACGCTGCTAGGTGGCGTGCTGGGCTTGGGCCTAGCCGCCGGCGCATTGCACCTCATCAATAGCAGCGGGCTGATAGCCTACACTGAGTTTGGGCTCAATGGGCGCGTGTTTGGCGGGGCGGTGCTGGCCGCGCTGGTTTTCGGAATTCTGTCGGGGGTGTACCCGGCCTACAAAATGTCAAAACTCCAGGCCGTGAAGGCACTCAAAGGCGAAAGCACCCCCGCATGATACGTCATCTGTTTACGCTGATTTGGAACCGCCGCCGGGCCAACTTCCTGCTCATTGCCGAAGTGTTTCTGGCCTTTGTGGTGCTGTTTGTAGTGGGCAGTATGCTGGTCTACAACCAGCAGAACTACCGCACGCCGCTAGGCTATGCCTACGAGCAGGTGTGGCGCGTAGACCTCGACCCCGGCATCCAGCCCCAGGCCGGCCGCCTAGCCACGGTGCGCCAGGTAATGGCGCTGCTGCGGGGCATGCCGGGCGTAGTGGCGGTGGGCCGCACCTCCTCTAATACCCCGTTTTCGGGCAGCACCAACGGCTCGCCGGTGAGCACCCGCGACGAAAAAATCATCGTGGAACACGCCAGCGGCCATTCGGTAGACGACCCCCTACGCGAGGTCTTGCAGCTGCCGGTGGTAGCGGGGCGCTGGTTTGACCGGCGCGACGATGCCGCCACCCTGCGCCCGGCCGTACTCACCCGCGATTTGGGCGAGCGGTTATTCCCGGGCCAGTCGCCGCTAGGCCAGGTAGTGCACCGCAACGACGAAGACTTGCGGGTGGTGGGCCTGCTAGAGCGCTTCCGGGCCGATGGCGACCTCGAAGCGCCCCGGCCGGCCATCCTGCTGCGCGTGAGCCCCCAGGATACGACCCTGAACGAGGCCTCGACCCTGCTGTTACGAGTGCGACCCGGCGCCGGCGCCGAACTGGAGCGGCAGATGAGCACCGCCATCCTGGCTTCCGCCAAGGGCTGGAACGTGGGCATCACGGCGCTCACCGAGCAGCGGGCGGCCCAGCTCAAGCATACCCTCACGCCGCTGGTGGCGCTGGGCCTGGTCTGCGGCTTCCTCATTCTCAACGTAGCGCTGGGCCTGTTCGGCGTGCTCTGGCAGACCATCAATCAGCGCCGGGCCGAGCTAGGGGTGCGGCGGGCGCTGGGCGCCACGGCCGGGGCAATCAGCGCGCAAGTGGTAGGCGAGGTGCTGGTAGTCACCACCTTCGGGCTGGTGCTGGGGCTGCTGGTGGCCATGCAGTTTCCGCTGCTGGGGGCCTTCGAGGTGCCGGCGGGCGTGTATATCACGGCTATGGGGCTAGCCGTGGTAGGGCTCTACGTGCTAGCCACCATCTGCGCCCTCTACCCGGGTCGGCTGGCGGCGGGCATCCAGCCGGCCGTGGCCCTGCGCGAGGAGTAGGCCCCGCCAGGCGGGGCAGTGGCGTACCATTTGGGGCACTTGGGATAATGTCTTTGGGGGCTGGGGCAACCAGCTTCACTTTTGCCGCATCTGGCTGGCTAACCAGTCGCTTAGTGCCCAAAAATAATTTCCTTGCCGCCCGTAACGAATGCCTGGCTAGCCTGGTACCCGACGCAAATCCAGCTATCGCGCCTTTCATCTTTTCAACCCGTTGCCATGAAAAACCTGCTGCTCCCCGCCCTGCTCTCGCTTGCTTCGCTAGCCCCTGCCTGCGCCCAAACTGCCCAAACCCGCCAAGTGCCCACGTTCCACGCCATCAACGTGGGCACGGGCATTGAGCTCGACCTCACGGCCGGCCGCAGCCAGCGCGTGGAGGTGAGCGCCGCCACCGATGCATACCGCGACCACATCGAAACCACGGTGAAGGACGGCGTGCTAACGCTGCGCTACAAAAACCAGGATGAGCGCTACCGCGACGACCGCACCAACAAGCACCTGCGCGTGGCCGTAACGGCCGACGAGCTCACGGCCCTCACGGCGGGCAGCGGCTCGTCGGTGCGCACCGCGGGCGACTTCGACGCCGCCGAGTTTCAGCTCGATGTATCGTCGGGGGCCACGGTGAAGGCGGGGCTCGATACCAAAACCCTCACCGTGCGGCAGAGCAGCGGCAGCACCGCTAGCCTCAGCGGCCGCGCCGCTAGCCTCGACGTGCAAAGCAGCAGCGGCGCCAGCTTCGACGCGGCCGACCTCAAAACCGACCGCTGCCGCGCCGAAGCCAGCAGCGGCAGCTCGGTGCGCGTGGCCGTGAAAGATGACCTCGTGGCCCAGGCCAGCAGCGGCGGCAGCATCAGCTACGTAGGCTCGCCGCAGCTCACCAAGCGCACCAGCAGCGGCGGCAGCGTGAGCGGCCGCTAGGTGGGAAAATCACAGGGAATGTACTAAAGAACGTCATGCTTCCTGTCGTCAGCATGACGTTCTTTGTTTTTTGTTTGGTACTTCCCTTTACTCATGAAAAACTACCTGCTGCCCGCCGTGCTGTGGCTGCTGGCCCTGGCGCCCGCCCTGGCCCAAACCGAAACCACTACCGCCCCCGCCGCCAACGGCCCGCAGGTGCGCCCGCTCGAAAAATTCCGGGCCATTAACGTGGGCACCGGCATCGAGCTCACGCTCACCGCCGGCCACGTGCAGCAGGTAGAGGTGAGCGCCACCACTCTCGACCAGCGCGAGCACATCCTGACTACCGTGCGCGACGGTGTGCTCGGCATTCACTACGACAACCCCGACGAGCGCGACAGCAACTCGAAAAAGGCCCGCCAGAACCGCAAGCTGCGCGTGGCCGTGACCGCCGACCAGCTCTATATGCTGGGCGCCAGCAGCGGCGCGGCCGTCACGGCCACCGGCCCCTTTACCACCCGCGATTTTCAGCTTGATATCTCGTCGGGCGCCACCGTGCGCGCCGATGTCAACGTGGAAGTGCTCATCGTGCGCCAGAACGGCGGCAGCGTCATTACGCTCAGCGGCCAGGCCCCGCGCTTCGACCTCAAGATTACCAGCGGCTCGGTGTTTGATGGCGAGAAGCTCCAAACCAGCCGCGCCCAGATTGAAGCCAGCACCGGCAGCAACGTCAAGCTGGCCGTGAAGCAGGTGCTGATGGCCGAAGCCAGCGGCGGCAGCAATATTCGCTACTACGGCACCCCCGAGCTCACCAAAAACATGAGCGGCGGCGCCAGCATCAGCGGCCGGTAGGGGGCAGAATTAACGGCTGACGCCTGATAGGCAGCGACTAACAACTAACATGATTCTCCTCGTCGATGACGACCTGGCGGTGCGCACCTCCCTGCAGCTGTTGCTGAAGCAGGCCGGCTACGCCACGCGCGCCGTGCCCGGCCCGGCCGAGGCGCTGGCCGCCGTGCGCGCCGAGGTGCCCCGCCTCATCGTGCTCGACATGAATTTTTCGGCCACTACCTCCGGGGCCGATGGGCTAGCCCTGCTGGCCCGGCTCAAGGCGCTGGCGCCGGCCGTGCCGGTGGTGCTGCTCACGGGCTGGGGCAGCATCGCGCTGGCTGTGGCCGGCATGAAAGCCGGCGCCGCCGAATTTATTACCAAGCCCTGGCAGAATGAGGCGCTGCTCCAAACCATTGCCACCACCTTGCAGCTGCACGCCTCTGCGGCCGGGGCTAGCCCCGCCGGCCGGGCTGCTTTGGATAAGCAGTTCGCATTCAGCAATATCGTGGGCGACGACCCGCGCCTGCTGGCCGTGCTGCGCCAAGTGGGCCAGGTGGCCGCCACCGATGCCTCGGTGCTGATAGAAGGCGAAAGCGGCACCGGCAAGGAGCTCATTGCCGAGGCCCTGCACCAAAACAGCCAGCGGCGCGGCCAGCCCTTTGTGAAGGTAAACCTGGGCGGCATCTCCTCCAGCTTGTTTGAGAGCGAGATGTTTGGCCACCGGCGTGGGGCGTTCACCGATGCCCGCGCCGACCGCGTGGGCCGCTTCGAGCTGGCCAACGGCGGCACCATCTTCCTCGACGAAATCGGCGAGCTGGAGCTGGCTAGCCAGGTAAAATTGCTGCGCGTGCTGCAAGACCGTACCTACGAGGTGCTTGGCGACAGCCGGCCCCGCCGCCTCGACCTGCGCGTGGTGGCCGCCACCAATAAAAACCTGGCCGAGCTGGTAGCGCAGGGCCGCTTTCGCGAAGACCTGTTTTATCGCCTCAACCTCATCACGCTGCGCCTGCCCGCCCTGCGCGAGCGCCCGGCCGATATTCCGGCCCTGGCCCGGCACTTCGTGGCCCAGCTGCAAGCCGCTTACCAGCGCCCCGGCCTGCGGCTAGGCCCGGCCGCCGCCCACTGGCTGCAAGAGCAGCCGCTGCCCGGCAACATCCGCGAGCTCAAAAACCTGGTGGAGCGCACCGTGCTCACCACGCCCCACAGCGAGCTCACGCCGGCCGACTTCCAGGCGCCTGCCGGGGCTAGCCCCGCCCGCGCCGCCAGCCCCGCCGCGCTGCCCGCCCCCGGCTCGATGACCCTGGAAGCCCTCGAAGAGCAGGTGATACGCCAGAGCGTGGCCCACTACCAGGGCAACCTCAGCCGCGTGGCCCGCGCCCTGGGCCTGAGCCGCGGCGCGCTCTACCGAAGGCTCGATAAGTTCGGCATTCCGTACAGCGAGTAGTCAGTATGTCCCTGCGCCTCCGGTTTCTGCTGTTTCTGCTGCCGCTGTATGCCGTGCTGGTGGCGGTGGCGGCGCAGGTGCGCACGAGCCGGCCGGCACTGTTCATTGCCTGCGAGCTGATTATCGCGGCCAGCGCGGGGCTCACCTGGCAGCTCTACCGGGGCTTCGCGCGGCCCATCCGCCTTATTGAGGCGGGCACGGCGGCGCTGGCCGCCCAGGATTTTAACTTGAAATTCAAGCCCGTGGGCCAGCCCGAGCTCGACCAGCTCGTTGGCGTATATAACCAGATGCTCGACGCGCTGCGCCAGGAGCGCGTGAGCCAGCACGAGCAGGCCGTGCTGCTGGAACGCCTCGTTGGCGCCTCGCCGGCGGGCATTCTCATCCTGAGCTTCGACAATGAAATAACCAGCGCCAACGCCGCCGCCGCCCGTGCCCTGGGCCCGCCGCCCGCCGCGCTGCGTGGGCTGGCCGTGGCTAGCCTGCCCGCGCCCTGGGGGCCGGTGCTGGCTAGCCTGGCCGTGGGGCAGGCGCAGCCGGTGCGCCTGGCGGGCGGCCAGCTCTACCGCGCCGCCGCCGCGCACTTTCTCGACCGCGGCTTTCCGCGGCGCTTCGTGGTGCTGGAGGAACTAACCGAGGAGCTGCGCCAGCAGGAAAAGCAAACCTACGAGCAGCTCATCCGGCTCATGTCGCACGAGGTGAATAACTCCATCGGGGCCGTGAACTCGCTGCTGGGTAGCTTTGGGCACTACGCCCCGCAGCTGGCCCCCGCCGACCGCGCCGACTACGAGCAGGGCCTGGCCGTGAGCATTGCCCGCAATACCCAGCTCGCCGATTTCATCGGGCGCTACGCCCGGTTGGTGCGCCTGCCGCCGCCCGCCCCGCACCCCACCGACGTGCACGCCCTGCTGCGCGACCTGGGCCGCCTGCTAGCCCCCAGAGCGCCGCCCAGGGCGTGGCCTGGCACTGGGCGCTGGCCAGTGAAGAGCCGCTGATAGTGCCGGCCGACTCGCAGCAGCTCGCCCAGGCCCTGCTCAACGTGACCAAGAATGCCCTCGAAGCCATTGGGCCGGGCGGGGGCAACGTGTGGGTGCGCACCACGGCCCGGCCGCCCACGCTCACTATCGAAAACGACGGCCCGCCGCTCAGCCCAGCGGTGAGCCAGCGGCTGTTCACGCCCTTCTTCAGCACCAAGCCGGGTGGGCAGGGTATCGGCCTGGTGCTGGTGCGCGATATTTTATTGGCCCACGCCTTCGCTTTTCGGCTCGAAACCGGGGCTAGCGGGCGCACGGCCTTTACTATGGTGTTGCAACCTTCGGGCCGCTAGCCCGGTATTTGGGGCCGTAAAATTTTGGTTCTGCCTACTTTGCTCATGCCTGCCACGTCGCCCGCGCTTCCCGTCTACTTTCAAAATGCCGTGGCCCGCCTGCTCGAGCACCCGCACGGCTACGCGGTGGTCGAGTACCAGCCCGGCCCGCGCCGGCTCTCCGACTTGCAGGGCCTGCTGGCCCAATTAGGGAACCTGCTCACCCAGCGCGGCTGGCACCGCGTGCTGGGCGACCAGCGCCGCATGCAGCCCTTTACGCCCGAGGAAAGCGAGTGGATACGCGCCCACTGGCTCACGCGCGGCACTACGTTTCACGGGGCCGTACTGCTGCCCCACGACGTATTTGCGCGCCTCGCCAGCAGCCAGCTCGTGCTCGAAGCCAAGGCCGCTAACCTCAGCTACCGCCTCTTCGACGACCTGGCTGCCGCCGAAGCCTGGCTAGCCAAGCTGGCCTGAGCCGGGCTACCTGCCCAGCGCAAACACGGCCGGGCGCTTGTGCAGCCGGGGCAGCTCGGGCAGCCGGCGCCAGTCGGCCACGGCCAGGGTGCGTAGGTACTCGGTGGGCGCGGTGAGGTCGGCGGCCACGCACAGGCGCGTGGTGGGTGCGAGGTGGGCCAGCAGGTCGGTCAGCAGCTGGTCGTTGCGGTAGGGCGTTTCGATAAAAAGCTGGCTTTGGTCGCGCTGGCCGGCTTCTTTTTCTAGCGTTTTGATGGCCGTAATGCGCGCCGCCTTCTCAATGGGCAAATAGCCGTGAAAGGCAAAGCGCTGCCCATTCAGCCCCGAGCCTATGAGGGCCAGCAAAATAGACGACGGCCCCACCAGCGGGCGCACCGCCAGCCCCAGCCGGTGGGCTTCCTGGGCCAACGCCGCGCCGGGGTCGGCAATGCCGGGGCACCCGGCCTCGGAGAGCACGCCGGCCTCGATGTTCTCTTTCACCAAAGGTTCCAGCGCGGCCTTTACCTGGGCCGGTGTGCTGTCTTTATCGATGAGCACGAAGCGGATAGCCTCGATGACGCGGTGCGGCGCCACCTCCTTCACGAAGCGGCGGGCCGTGCGCAGGTTTTCGACCAGGAAGTAGGGCAGCCGGGCCACGGCCGCCACCACCTGCGGCGGCAGCACCTGGGGCGCGGTGCCGTCGGCCAGTGGGGTAGGAAGGAGGTAAAGCGTTGACATAGAAAGGTAAATAAACAAAAGTGGCCGAGCAGGCTACTCAATTAAATCGGGCCAGTAGGCCGGCGGCCGCAACTCCATGACCAGCAGCAAAAAGCTAATTATTGCGCTGCCAAGTAGGGTGATTGTGAGTGCTAGTTTCAGGGAGGGAAGGCCCCGCATCGCGAACGGCGCTTGCACTGGCGTGAGCAGCAGCGGCTCGCCCTCGGTACGCGGCGCTAGGCGGCTAGCCCGCACGGCCAGGTATAAGCCAAGGTCGGATGCTTCTTTGCGCTCCAGGTACGTGAAATGGGTTAGCGTAAGCGTATCAAACCGGGCATTGAAGCGGGCTACGGCGTTTGTGGAGCGCCAATCCACTTCGCCGGGCGAAAGGTTGTAGCCTAACTCTTCCCGATAAATGTACCCTAGCCACGCCGGCACGGGTAGCGCTGCGGCGGCTGTATCGGCGGCGGTGCTCAGCAAGGGGCAGGCATAGAAGCAATTGGCGTAGTAAGTCTTGGTGCCGTTTTTCGATTTAGTGAAATCCGTGGTGGCATACTGCCCGCGCCGGAGCTTGGCCACGTAAAACGGGCCGTGCAGGCGAAAGAAAATGGCCGTGCCCGGCTGCGCCAGCTCGCGCACGCTGCGCAGGTCGCGCACCTCACCCAGGCGGGCGTGCAGGCACTGGCGCACGTTCCAACTCACCGCCAGGCAAAGCATCCACGCAAAGAGCAGCGGCAAGCGCCGCGATTCTCCCTTGTAGTTGCGCGCCAGCAAAGCCCACGGCCGCCACAGCCACCAGCACACCCCAAAGCCCCCTACAAAAGGCGCCCAAAAAGCCCACCAGCCGCCCCATGCCCACGGCTGCAAGAGTGCGGTAGCCCCGGCGTAGGCCGCCAGGTAGCTGCCAAAAGCCTGGGCATAGGGCCGCACCAGGTAGCGCAGCCGCAGTGAAACAGTGTGCCGCCAGGTAGCCAAAAATTCAGCCATGCATGCGGCTAGGGTAGCTGCCCCACAAAGTTCTGCACCAGCCCATACACCTCATCGGGCTTTTCGGCGTGCAGCCAGTGGCCGGCGTCGGGCACGGTGACTACCTGCGAATTGGGGAACAAAGCCGGAATGCCGGTCAGCTTATCCTCGGGCGTGATGTAGTCGGACTTGCCGCCGCGCAGAAACAGCGTGGGCTTGAGGAACGGCTGGGCCGAAGTGATTTCTTCGCCCACGGCGGCCAGGTTGCCGACCAGCGCCGGCAGGTTGATGCGCCAGGCAAAGGAATTATCCTCGCGCCGGTACAAGTTCTTAAGCAAAAACTGCCGCACGCCCACCTGCGAAATGGTGCGGGCCAGCGCCGCCTCGGCCTGCTGCCGGGTTTGGATGGTGGCCAGGTCCACGGCTTGCAGGCCGGCGATGATGTCGTCCTGGTGCTCCATATTGGAAAAGCGCGGGGCGATGTCGAGCACGATGAGCTGGGCCAGCCGCGCGGGGTAGCCCAGCGCCAGGCACATGGCCACCTTGCCGCCCATGCTGTGACCCATGAGCGTGAGGCGCGCCGGGTCGAGGGCCAGGTGGTCGAAGAGGGCCAGCACATCCTGGGCCATGAGCGCGTAGCTGTGCTCGGGCGAGTGAAACGAGCGGCCGTGGTTGCGCAAATCGATGGAAACCACGCGTAGGCCGGCTTCCTCGGTCCAGCGCCGGGCCAGGGTCTGCCAGTTGTCGAGGGTGCCAAACAGGCCGTGCAAAATGACGAGCGACCGGGCGCCAGGGGCGCCCTGGTCGAGGTAGTGCAGAAGGGGCATTTTTTCAGTCATCGATTATCAGTTAACAATATCAAGCAACAGTTAGCAATAAACAAGCAGCGGAGAGCATGAGAGCGGAGCGGCCCGTAGGCGCATCCACTGTGCAGCCCCAATAAGAAATTGATAACTGCTCACTGACTTAAAGCCACGCCCAGGCGCGGCGTCTTTCCTGGACCTCTACGCCATAGTGGCGCAGGTAGCGCACCAGCAGGTGCATATCGGGCAGCACGAGGCTGGTGAGGATAATATCGCCCTGGGGCAGCGGCAGGCGCAAATATTCGTAGCGCCGCCAGAATACGCCGGGCCAGCGGCAGCGGCTCCACGCTACCGGGCCGGGGCCGGGCCAGCCCTGGCGGGCGGGGTCGTAGGCCAGCACCCCATCGAGCGCCACTTGCAGATGGCCTTCCAGAGGGTTGAAAACGAGCGTGGTAGCAGCGTTGAGGGTGTAGTAGCGCAGGTGCAGCAGCAGCGCCGGCGCGGCCAGCGCCAGCACGGCCAGCAGCAGCGCCCAGGCTAGCCAGCGCTCAAAGGCGGTGGGCGCCACCAGGCCGGGGCCGGCGGCGGCTAGCCCCGTGCCCACCGCCAGCAGCGGCCACGTCAGCAGCGAGAGCTGGCGCGCCGGGGTGGCCCGGTATACGGTGGCCTTTTTGCCAAAAAGCCCCAGCGCCCAGCGGGCCAGGCCCAGCAGCACTACCATCGTGAGAGCCGCTTCGAGCAGCGAGCGGAGGAAATTCATTGCTGCAAAACTACGGGTTGCGGCCGCCGGGGCGGGCCGGCCGCGCCGCGCCGGGCCAAACCCGTGCTAAGTTTGGGCTGTGGCGGCCGGGTGGCGGCCGGGCGCGACCCTACTACGCAGCATGACCAACGGGCTAACACGGCGGGTGAAGCAGGTGCTGCGGCTGCGGCCCGAGATGCCGCTAAGCTTCTATGTGCTCGACGGGCTGTTTCGGAAGCTGCTGCGCCAGAATGCGGGCGTGCCCTGGGCGGTGCACCACACCAGCACCATTCGCAACCCGCAGCGGCTGCGGGCGGGGCGGGGCACGTTTCCGGGCGACTCGCCGGGGGTATACATCAACGCTGATAATGGCGTGATAGTGGGCGATTTTACCAATATCGGGCCGCGGGTGGGGCTGATTTCGGCCAACCACGACCCGGTGAACAATGCCGCGCAGCTGGCCGCGCCGCCGCTGCGCATCGGCCATTTTTGCTGGCTGGGCCTGGGGGCCGTGGTGCTGCCGGGCGTCGAGCTAGGCGATTTTACGGTGGTGGGCGCGGGGGCGGTGGTCACGCGCAGCTTCCCGGCCGGCTACTGCGTGCTGGCCGGCAATCCGGCCCGGCTCCTTAAAGAATTAAACCGCGACGACTGTGACGCCTACGCCCGAAGCGCCTACGCGCGGCACGCTGCTCGGCACTAGCGCGGCCATTTTTCTGATTCGGTTTTTGCCCACCCTGGCCAGCGTGGTGGCCCTGGTGTGGCTGGCCCGCGCCACTAGCCCGGCCTACTACGGGCGCTACCAAAGCTTCTGGGTGCAGTGGCAGGTGCTGCACGTGGTGGCCTGCCTGGGCCTGCCCACGCTGGTGCTTACCTACGCGCCACCCCAGGTGCGCGGGCTGGCGCGGGCGGCGCGGCCCGCGCACCTGGCCGGGCTAGCGGGCTGGGTGCTGCTGGTGGCGGGCCTGTTTGCCGGGGTGCAGTGGTGGCGCGGCTCGCCGTTTGCGCCGTGGCAGGCGGGGGGTTTTCTGCTGCTCAACGTACCCATTGCCGTGCTGGAAGCTTATGCCGTGGGGCTGCGGCGGTTTCGGCCCCTGGCGCTGGTGAGTGGAAGCTACGCGGCCTGGTTTGTGGGCGGCCACACACTGTTGGTGGGCCACTACCTGAGTAGCCCGCAGCTCATGGCCTGGCTATTGGTGGGCAATGCGCTGCGCCTGGCCGGGCTGGCTGGGCTAGCCGGCTCGGGCGCGCCGGGGCCGGCCGCGCCCGTAGCCTGGCCACCGGTGCGCAGCCTCTGGTTTCACACGGCCCTCAATGAGGTAGTGCAGGTGCTGTTTCGGTGGGTCGATAAGCTGGCGCTCAACTTCCTGCTGCCGGCCGCGCTGTTCGCTTTGTACTTCAACGGCACAGTCGATATTCCTTTGCTGCCCCTGCTGCTGGGCGCGGCGGGCAGCACGCTGCTGCTGCATTTTGGCGAGCCCGCGCGCACCGAGGCCGGGCGGCTAGCCCTGCTGCGGGCGGCGGGGGCACTGCTGGGGCGGCTGGTGTTTCCGCTGTTTTTCTTTCTGCTGTTTTTCCGGCGCGAGTTGTTCGGGGTGGTGTTTGCGCACCGCTACGACGCGGCGGTGCCGCTGTTTGTGGTGGCTTCGCTGGTGGTGCCGCTGCGGGCCTACAACTTCACGGCGTTGCTGCAGCACAAAGGGCAGGGGCGCGTCATTACTACCGGCGCGCTGCTCGACCTGGCCTTGGCGCTGGCCCTGATTTACCCGCTGTACCGGCTGCTGGGGCTGGCGGGGGTGGCCTTGTCGTTTGTCTTCAGTACCTACGCGCAGGCCGGCTACTACCTGCGGCACACGGCGCGGCTGCTGGGGGTGCCCTGGGCTAGCCAGCTGCCCTGGCGGCCGTGGGCCGGGCAGCTGGCCGGTGCCGCGCTGGGCCTGGGCCTGCTGCACACCGTGCTGGCGCCGGCGCTGCCCGAGCGGCTGGTGCTGCTGGTGGGGGCGGGGCTGCTCGGGCTGTGGCTAGCCGGGCAGCTGTGGCTGGCCCGGCGGCATTCCTAAGCTGGCCGCCCTGCCGGCCCCGATTCGCCAGCGGCGCGCGAAGTCTGTAAGGCCACAACCCCCGGCGGCGCAACTGGCTGCCCGCATTCTCCACGCACCGGGGCCGGCGACTCACCGCCCCCGGTGCTGCTACTCAAAAAAACAGCCGGCTGCCCAGGGTGGGCAGCCGGCTGCGGCGCAAGCGGCTAAGCTTGGTTTAGAACAAGTAGCGCACCCCTAGCTGGCCCTGCCAGCGCGAGGCCAGCTGGTCGATAGAGTAGGTAGCGGGGTTGTTGTTGAAGGTGAAGGTAGGCCGGTTGAACGTGCTGTTGTAGCTGCTGTTCAGGTTGCCATTGGCATCGGCAAACTGCGAGCCGACGGCGAGGCCGGTGTTCAGGGTCGAGTTGAAGGTGTTCGGTACGAAGTACTGGCGGCCCCAGCTGTTGTTAATCAGGTTGCCAACGTTGATAATGTCGAACGAAATCTGGAGGGTGTGGCCCGTGGGCACGGCACCGGTAGCATCAGCATCGAGCTTGCCCAGCTTAGCCTCTACCATGAAGCGCACGTCGGCCTGGTTGTTCCAGGGGGTGCGGGCTGCGTTACGCTCGGCATACTGCCCACGGCGGGTGCTCAGGTACGAGTCGTTGTTCACGAAGGCATCAAACTGCTGGCGCTGCTGGTCGGCGGTAGCCGTGGCGGTAGATACAAATACCAGGTCGTTGGCCGAGTTTGGGATAAAGGCCAGCTCTACGTTCGCTTGGCCGTTGCCGAAGGGGTTGTTGCTGTATACCCAAGTGTAGGGCGAGCCGCTCTGGTAGGTGAGCACCGAGGTGAAGTAGCCCGTGAAATGCTGGCCCAGCGAGTGGTGCAGGTTGAGCGAAGCTACCACGCGGTGGCGCAGGTCGAAGTTGGAGTAAGCCAGGGCGGGGTCGTTCACGTTCAGGGCCGGGTTCAGCTCCCAGTTCGACTGGGGCGAGTTGCGGATACCGTTGCTGATGTCCTTGCTCTGGCCGTAGGTGTAGGCGGCAGTTACATCAAGCAGGTTGGCCACCGTCTGGCCCACCGAGCCGGTCAGCTGGTAGCGGTAGCCCTGCTGGGTGTTGGTCAGGAAGAAGGCGTTGGAGAAGCCCGTATTCACTTTGGTAGCGGCCGACGTAGCCCCGGGGAAGGTGTAGCCCGTGTAGCGGGGGCTCAGGGTCGGGCCTTGCGCGAAGTAGGTAGCGTTGTCGACCAGGTTGATGTTCTCAAACTTTACATCCTGAATTGTCTTGGTATACAAGCCCTCAATCGAGAAGCGGGTACCGGTCGGCAGCTTGAAGTCGAAGGCCAGCGACGAGCGCCACACCTGCGGCATCTTGAAGTTATTGTCAATCAGGTTAACCTCCGTCGTGCTCTGGGACGAGGCGGGCAGCTGGGCGTAGATTTTGTTCGGGTCTTGGTTGAGCAGGTATTTAGTACCTGCTCCAGTGCCGGCTGGCTGACCAGTGGCCCCGATAGTACCGTTTTGAATATTGTTCAAGTCAACCGAGTTGAAGTTTACGCCGTTGTTGTAGTAGGCGTAGCCAAACCAGGCGAAGGGCACCCGGCCGGTGAAGATGCCCGAGCCACCGCGCACTACGAATGAGCCGTCACCTTTCACATCGTAGTTAAAGCCTAGCCGGGGCGAAAACTGTACTTGCCCGAGGTAGCCGTTATTCAACTCCTGCCAGGCCGTGTGCGAGTACGTCTGGTTGAGGGTGCGGGCATCGTTGGCCGGGTTGTTCACCAGTGCCGAGTTCAGGGCTGGCTTGGTGGGCAGCGAAGCAATGTCGAAGCGAATGCCGGGGGTGATTTTCAGGCGGTCACCTATCGACCACTCGTCCTGCAGGTAAGCGCTGTAGAAATTGATGTTGAACGAGGCCGAGGGGTTATTGAAGTTGTAATTGTACGAGTTGTCGGTCTTGTTGTACGTACCCCGGATACGGCTCGGCTGGTCGTTGAGGAACTGCGCCACGTTGTTGTACTCGATGCGGCCGTTCCAGGAGTTGATAAAGCCGTAGTCAATCTTGTAGAACTCGTTGTGGGTGCCCAGCGTCAGGGCGTGCGCCCCCTTGTAGAACGTCACGTTGTCGGTGACCTCAAACGTCTTCTGGCGCTGGTTGAAGATGCTGGCCTCGCGGTCGGAGCCGAGCAGAATCTGGTTCGAGCCTAGGTAATTCTTAGTGGGGTCGGTGCCCACGTTGTTAATCTGCACGGCCGGAAACACATCGGCCTGGCCGTTGAGCAGGGTCCGGAAGTCGTGGATGTTGGTGTAGCCCAGAATCAGGTTGTTGGCCAGGCTGTTCGAGAAGTTCGACTTTACTTCCAGCACCGTCGAGTTCTGCACGTTGTTCTGGTTGAAGTCCTGCGAGCCAAACTTGAACAGGCTGCCCGAGCGCTCCAGGTTAGAAGCCACTGCGCTGATGTAGTTGTGGCGCAGGGCAATGCTCGTCTTGTCGTTGAGGTTGAAGTCGAGGCGGCCGAAGAGCTTGTCGCTGTTAGCGTAGATATTGTAATCGCCATAAGGACCTACGTTATAGCCGTAGGTAGTTTGCAGCTTGGTGGTAATCTGCTGCGCCAGGTCCGTTGTTACGGGCGAGCCAGGCTGGCCGGCACCGTAAAACTGCGGCTCGGTGCGGCGGGCAGTTTCCCCGTTTATGAAGAAGAACAGCTTGTCCTTCACGATAGGGCCACCTATCCGGAAGCCTTCCTGGTGGTCGTGGTAGGCAGTGCCAATTTTAGCATCCGACCCGTCCACGCTCTTGCCGGTGATTGACTGGTTGCGGCCGTAGAAGTATACCGAACCGTGGAAGTCGTTGGTGCCCGAGCGGGTTACGGCGTTAATCGAGCCGCCGGTGAAGTTGCCGAGCTTTACGTCGTAAGGAGCCACCTGCGCCTGGATTTCCTGAATGGCATCCAGCGAAATCGGGTTGGCGCGGGCCGAGCCGCCGGGCAGGCCGCTGGTGCCACTTACCCCACCCAGCGAGGGCGAAAAGCCAATGGCATCGTTGTTAATAGCACCGTCGAGGGTGATATTATTATACCGGAACGAGCTGCCCGCGAAGGAGTTATTCGAGTTGCGCGGGTCGAGGCGGGTAAAGTCCTGAATGCTGCGCGAAATGGTGGGCAGCTGCTGCAAGGCCTCGCGGCCTACGTTGGTGCCGGCACCGGTTTTGGTGGCCTGGGTGTTGCCCACTACCACTACTTCGTTCAGGGCCTGGGCCTCGGCCGCCAGCACAAAATTGAGGCGGGTCGTGTTGCCCAGGGTCAGAAATACGTTGTTGATAGTCTCTTCCTTATAGCCTACGTAAGTCACCGTCACGGTATAAGGTCCGCCGGGCGCCAGGTTCGGAATGGTGAAGCGGCCGTCGGCCTCGGTGGCAGTACCGCGCTTGGTACCCGTAGGTACGTTGGTAGCGACGACCGTTACGCCTATGAGGTCTTCATTCTTGTCGGAAATTACTTTTCCGCTGATTGATGAGGTCGTGACCTGAGCTGAGGCTAGCCGGCCCAGCAACAGGAGGAAGAACAAAATTGCCAGCCGCAAGGCAGTCCGGCTACTAGTAAGAGTTCGCATAAAAAGGGGGTTAGGCCAATGCAATCGCAAAGGTCCCCCGGTATTTTCAGCCCTTCGCTAGCCGGTTAGTTATCAAATTATTGGTAATAGACGAGGGCGATAATATTTGCGTAACATGAAGCTGGCTGCCGAAAACCAGATTACCCAGCTTAGCAACAGGAAATAGTAGTCATAAAAAATTCAGCGAGCAATCGGTAAGGGTCAGCGAGTAATAAGAAGAGATAAACGCCAATCTGCCCGATTGAGGCTGCCGGCTAGCGGTGAGCCGCGCCAGTAAGACCTAATTTTGTTGCCACCATCAGCCGCCGCGCTGCGCATTCCCTGACAATATGTTGCTTTCCATGACCGGCTTTGGCCAGGCCCACCGCGATACGGACCGCTACACCGCCACGGCCGAGCTGCGCTCGCTCAACTCCAAAACCCTTGACTTAAGCCTGCGCCTGCCGCGCTTTTTGCAGGCCCACGAGCTCGAAATTCGCCAGCAAATTACCAAGGCCCTGCTGCGCGGCAAAGTCAATTTCAACTTTGATTTCAGCCGCCCGGCCGGCGCCACGGCTGCGCCCAGCCTCAACCGCGAGGCCTTGCTGGCTGCCTACCGCGAGCTGCAAGCCGTAGCTGCCACGGTGGGGATTATACCTAGTGAAGAGATGTTGCTGGCCGCCCTGCGCCTGCCCGGCGTGGTGCCCACCGCCGCCGAAGCCGCCCAGGCCAGCCAGGCCGAAGCCGGCGCCGACGAGCCTACCTGGGCCGAGTTGCAGCCGCTGCTCACCGAGGCGCTGGCCGCCATGCAGCAGTTTCGCCAAGACGAGGGCCAGACCCTGCAGCAGGAAATCCTGGGCTACATCGCCACCATCCGGCAGCAGCTGGCGGCCGTGGAGCTGCACGACCCCCAGCGCATTGCCCACGTGCGCCAGCGCCTGGCCACTCACTTGGCCGAGCTCACGCAGCACGAGCAGTTCAACGCCACGCGCTTCGAGCAGGAAGTGCTCTATTACATTGAGAAGCTCGACATTGCCGAAGAAAAAGTGCGCCTGGCGGCCCACCTCGACTATTTTGAGCTAGCCACCCGGCAGCCCGACGAAGCCGTGGGCAAAAAGCTTAGCTTCCTGGCCCAGGAAATAGGCCGGGAAATCAACACGATAGGCTCGAAGGCCAACGATGCTGCCGTGCAGCACTTGGTGGTGGGCATGAAAGAGGAGTTAGAAAAAATTAAGGAGCAGCTCAATAATATTCTCTAGCTAAATCCGGACGCGGCACTAAGTTCGTAAAGAAAGTGTAAAAAGTGCTGCATCATTCTTGGGCAAATTTGCATTTTTGATAGAAAGAAAAAGTTTTTTCAAGCGCATCTTGATTTAGTAGTCCTAAATGCTGCTTTAATAAAAGGTGTATAAATGCTTTTTTTACAGCGATTTAAATCACATAAAACACAAAATCTTTCTTCTTTTAAGCCAGTAGTATTCGAAAAAAGATTTTTGGAACAATGTGCATGTTTTGTATGTAACTTAGTTCCCGGAACAGCGCAATTACTTTTTTACCCGTCAATTCCCATTAGCATTCTCTTATGAAATCACTCGTACTTCTCCTGTTTACCAGCTGCGCCAGCCTGCTGATGGCAGCCCGCCCCGCCTCCGAGATTGAGCTGATAAAAAAGCACGTGCTCAGCGAGCGTGTGGAAGTGCTCATCCCCAAGGGCTTTGAGGTGATGACCGAGCAGCAGATGGATTTTGCGTATGCGCACGCCAGCAGCCGCCCCAGCGTGGTTTTCACCAACAACAACCTGGTGTCGCTGGCCTTCAACTACTCGGACAACGACGCCGACCAGGACATGGTGCAGGTGTACGAGAGCAACTTTGCCAAAGCTTACCACAAGCAGTATAACAAGGCTACCTGGTTTAGCGAAGGCGTGAAGGAAGTAGGCACCCGCAAGGTGGGCTACCTCGAATTCATGAAGCCGGAGATGGGCCACGAGGTGTACACGCTTGTGTTCTTCACCGATGTGCAGGGCAAGCTGCTCATCTGCACCTTCAACTGCGCCGACCGCCAGAAGCCCGAGTGGGAGCCGCTGGCTAAGAAAATCCTGAACTCGCTGAAGGCTAACGGGTAACCCGTGCGTTATCGCTCGTGCATTACGGATAGCTAGTGTTAAGGTGATTTATCAAGTAATAATTAGGTAAGTAATAAGCTGCACTTGCAGCGCCAGACGCAGGGAGCCCCGGCCAATAGGCTGGGGTTTTTTGCGTTTAGGGGAGGAGGCTAGCGGGCGCCCAGGCCATCGAGAAAATCGCGGGCTAGCCCGAAGGCGCCGGCAAAGCCCGCCAGCGACAGCGCGGCCGGGCGGTCGTTCACATCATGGTAGGCCAGGCTGCCGCCGCGCGTGTAAAGGAAAAACGCGGGTACGCCAGCTTCGGAAAAAGGAAAGTGGTCGGAGTTGGCGGCGCGGCCCCGGGCGGTGAGGCGCGGCAGGTAGTGGTGGGCCTCGTTGAGGGCCGTGAGGCGGGCAAAGGCCTTTTCGTAGACGCGGCCATTTACCACGGTGGCGCCTTCTTCGCCTGTGCCCAGCAGGTCGAGATTGAGCAAAAACTTGATGCTGGCCAGCGGCACCAGCGGGTGCCGCACAAAGTAACTGGAGCCCACCAGCCCCGCTTCTTCGGCCCCGAATAGCAGAAACACGACCGAGCAAGCAGGCCGGTTTTCGGGACGGGCGTAGTGGGCGGCCAACTCCAGCAGCAGTGCCACGCCGCTGGCGTTGTCATTGGCGCCGGGAAAGTAGGTATGCTTGCCCATCATGCCCAGGTGGTCGTAGTGGGCCGAGACGACGAGAAAGCTATCGGGCTGCGCGCTGCCTCGGATGATAGCAGCGAGGTTTTGGGTTTGGTAGTTGTGGAGGAGTTGGGCGTCGAGCTGAATGATTGCGGTAGTAGCGGGCGGTATGGTTGCCCACCGGCTAGCCAGGATTTCCAGGCGCACCTGGGGCACTTTCTCGCTGGTGAGCGAAGCCGTAAGCTTGGGCGCAAGCACTAAACGGGGGCCATTTTTAGCAAAGAATTGCTGCAAGGCGGGCGGCAACGTGCTAAGCCGCGCCTCATCACGGGCGCGCATCACCCAGGCATTGGGCAGATAGCCGATAACCCAGGGAAGGGACTTAATGCCCGGTACAGAGCCTCGCAAGCCGGTGCTGTATCGGCGCACAGTAGCCGTATCACTGAAAACCAAGGTGTCGAGCGGTACCAGCCGGTATCGTTGGGCCAGTGGTTGCGGCGCTGATTCTGACGCAGCAATAAAATCGTGGCCGGGCACCAGATTTTGCTTGGCTAGGGCAAGCTTCATCTTCCCCGGAAACGTATTTACATCCAGTGTAAACGGCTGGGTATAGTCGGGCGCTAGCGGGGCCAGGCCCAGCTGCCGTAGCCGGCCGCGCAGGTAGGCGGCGGCCCGGTGCTCGCCCTGCTGCACGTAGCCCCGGCCGCGCATTTTAGGCGAAGCTAATTCCGCGATGGTGCGGCGGGCGCGGGCCAGGTCGGGCTCGGTGGCTTGGGCGCGCGCGGGGCTGGGCAGCAGAAGCCAGGCCAGCGCCAGTGCGGGCAGGCGGCGGCTACGCCGCCCGGCCAGGCTAGCCCCGGCCAGCACCAGCGCCGCGCCGATGGTGTCGCTCAGCAGGTCGGTCCACTCGGCGTAGCGGCCGAGCTGCATCGCGTATTGCAGCACTTCGATGAGCGCCCCAAACGCGATGCACCCGAGCAGCACCCAGCCGGCCGGGCGGCGCACCCGGCGCCGCGCCCACAGCCAGGCCAGCCCCGCCAGCACCGCAAACACCCCCGCGTGGGCCGCCGTGTCGAAGGAAAGCAGCTTCCACTCGGGCGTGCGCGGCATTTCCTGGGCCGGGGTGAGGGTGAGCACCAGCACAACTACTACCCACAGTGCGGTGAGCAGGCCGGCAAAGCGGTTGGTAAGCAGCTTCATAACGGGCGGAAAAACCTAAAAAAGAACGTCATGCTGAGCTTGCCGAAGCATCTTGCTCGCGCCGCCAGAGGTACAACCCCAACGATTCGAGCAAGATGCTTTGACAAGTTCAGCATGACGTTCAAAAAGAAAGAATGCTGAGGCCTGCTGGGGCCGGCTAGGCGCCCACCAGCTCGCCGTAGGCCTGGGCCGAGAGCAGGCCGGCTACCTCGCCCTGGTTGGCTACTTTCATCTTAATAATCCAGCCTTCACCGTAGGGGTCCGAGTTCACGGTTTCGGGGGCGTCGGCCAGTTTGGCATTCACTTCGAGCACGGTGCCGCTGATGGGGCTGAAGAGGTCCGAAACCGTCTTCACGGCCTCCACGGTGCCGAATACGTCGTGCTGGGCAATGTCCTTATCAACGGTATCGATGTCCACGTACACGATGTCGCCCAGCTCGCGCTGCGCGTGGTCGGTGATGCCGATGGTGGCCGTGTCGCCGTCCAGGCTAATCCATTCGTGGTCTTTGGTGTAGTGCAGCGTGGCGGGAATATTCATGGAGGAGGAGAGAAGAAAGAAAAACTGACTGCCGGCAAAAGTACGGCGGGGCCGCCGGTGGTGGCTAGCCCCGCGCCTGCTTATTGCAGGCTGTAGCGCAGCTGCAGGCCGCCCTCGGTAGTGGCGTTGCGGAAGGCATTGCTCACGCGGGGCTGGGTGATATTTTGGGTGAAGTAGAACTGCAGGTTGAGGCGGGCGTTCAGCAGGTAGTCGACCGTGGGGCTCAGCTGCACTTGCAGCGAGCCGTTGGTAATCTGGCTGGTGGGTGTGCCGGGGTCGCCCACCACGGCGGGGCTGCCCAGCACCGTGCCCGAGCCCGTAGTGGCCGGAATGGGGTCGACCGAGCCCAGGATGCTGCGCTGAATGGTGGCATTGTCGCGAATGCTCATGTTGAGGCGCACGTTGAGCGTGTTTTTCAGCACGCGCTGCTCGCCGCCCACCCGAAACGGCAGTTTGAAGCCAGTGGCCGCGTAGCCCACCCCGATAACCAGCTCGGTAGTATGCAGCTCGGTAATTTGGGCATTGGTAATGTTGAGGGCCACGGCGCGGGCGGTGTTGTACTGCACGTTGCCGGTCACGTTGTTCACCGTCTGAAACCGCACCCCTAGTAGCGGGGCCATGCTCTCGATAATGCTTACCTGGCCTATTACGTAGTAGGGCACGTACTGGCCAGTGGCATTGACGGCAAACGGCACCCGGCCGTTGCCGCCCGGCCCAAACTCGGGCTCGCTAGGGTAGATGGTCGACGTGGTGTAGCCGCCCATATTGTACTTCGACGAGTACACGTGGTTCAGGCTAAACGAGCGGAAGACGTTGCGGATGCCCGGCAAGTCGGCCAGGCCGTTGTACTGAATATTCCAGTTAGGCAGCGGAATCACCGAGAAGGGATTAAACTCCTTGGCCGTGTAGCCATCCGACGACTTGCCGTGGTAGGCATCGAGGAAGCTCTGAAGCAGCACATCCTGCGAGTTGTAGCCGTAGAGGCCATTGGCCAGCCGGGTCGTGGTGCTTACCCCGCCGGTGGTCGTGGTTACGTCACGAGTGCCCGACGGATTAGCGGCCTGCAGGCGCTGCTGCACAATGGCGCGGTTGGTCACGAAGCGGGCGAAGGCCTTGCTGGTTTCACCGTTGGCCCCAAGGTCGCCGAAGAGCGTTTGCACCGTAATGGTGCTCACCGTGTACGAGCCGGTGCCCAGCGCCTGCACCGGCGCCAAGCGGTTGTCGCGGTAAGGATTCAGGGTACCATTGGCCAGGTAAGCCGCATTAGCTGTGTCAATATCCTTGCGGTAGTACGCCTCATTATTGCGCACTTTCTGCCGCACCAGGTCGAGCTGAATGTTGAAGCCCCGGAAAGGCTCCAGCGCGGTGCGGGCCGTCAGGTTTTCGGTGAGAATATTGGAAAGCGGCGTGTTCAGGTATTGGCTCTGGGTAGTGTACCAATTATTAGCGTTAGCCAGGTTATACAGCTCGCTGGTGGTGTATTGCTGCCCCAGAATGAAAGGCACGCCGGGGGCTAGCCCACCCAGCGGCGTGCGGTTATCCAGGCCAAAAAACCGGGTGGCCGGCATATAGCCCGGCAGCAAGGTGCCGCTCGACTGCGAATAGGTAAAGTTGATGCTGCGCGCCGTCATCACGGCCCGCAGCACGGCCTTCACGAAGCGCAGCGGGTCCTTGCGGGCCGTGTCGGGGGCGGTGGGCGTGGGGCGGGTAGCGGGCGCGTTGGGGTTATTGGGGTCGGGCAGGGCGGGGCGGGGCGGGTTGGCGGGCTGCGCGTTGTTGATAATATTCAGGAAGCGCACCTTATTATAAAGCTTCACCAGGTCAATCTTGCCGTTGGCGCTTAGTTCCCGGTTGTTCTGAATGGTATTGCCGATAGTTGTCGTCGAGGTATCGCCCACCACCAGGGGGTTAGCCAGCACGCGCAGGGCCGTGGAGGCCGCCTGCCAGGTATAGTGCGCCGTGTAGCGCGTGTCGGCCGAAATCCAGTCGGTGAGCGGAAATTTATCGAGCGGCAGGCGGTAGGTAAGGGCGATGTTCTGGTTGAAGTTAGTGGTGCGGCCGCCGCGCTTAAGGTTATTCCACTGCGTGGCGCGGTTGTCCAGGGCCGTTTGGCTGTCGCCGATGCTCTGGCCCGCGCCCTCGTCAATCACGCCCCGGTTGGTGGCCGTGTAGTCAAGAATGAGCGCCTTGGTCAGCGCCCAGCTCATGTCATAAATCCGGTTGATGTAGAACGACTTGTAAAATACGCCCGCAATGCCCGCCGTGGTGGGCAGCTGGCCCGGCTCGGTTACGCGCTGCAAAAAGCGCTCATTGTAACGCCTATCCAGGTCGGTGCGGAACGAGAAGCGCGAGGGCAGCGGCGTGAAATTGACCTGCTGAAAAATCTTCAGGTAGGGGTTATCCAACACCTTAAAGCTGGCGAGCGGCGTGTAGTTGCGCGGGGTAGTCTGGTAGATGTAGGCCAGCGCGGCGGTGTACGACTGCGTGTAGTCGCGCTGGGTGTTGATGTCGGTGTGCAGGCGCTCGGTAATGGCGTAGCTCACGGCCACGTTCTCGATGTCCCAGGGGTGGGTCTTGGTCTGGGTAGGGGCGCGCTCCTTACGCACGTTCAGCACCGAGATGCTGCGGGTGGTGGTGCGGTCCACCACCAGGCTCTTATAAGCAGTGGCGTCGGCGCTGTTCTTAAATTTCAACAGGCTCTGCTCCAGCTTGGTATCGGGGTCGAGCGGGTCGTACTGGGGCGTGATGGTCTGGCGGCCGGCCTGCACCAGCACCGGCACTCGCAGGCGCAGCTGCGGCGGCAAGAATTTTTCGGCCGCCACGGTGGCGTTGAGGTCGCCGCGCAGCACGTCGCTGGTCGAGCGCTGCTGCGCCTTATCCTGCAAGCCCCCAAAGCCCACGCCGATAAACGAGCCGGTGGCCGTGATGTTGGCCAGGTCGGCCAGCTTCACGTTCAGGCGGGCATTGGCGGCCCAGCCGCCCTGGTTGTCGAAGTCGAACACCCGGAACTCGTCGGCCCACAGCGTCACGCTCTTGTCGCTGGCATCGTCGCCGGGCCTGGTCGCGGCCGGGTTCAGCACGCCTATCATGCAGCCCTGCACCTGCGAAAAATCGGGGTTGCCCATGATGTAGATAACGGCGCTGTCGAGCGGCGAAGGCTTGTACCGATACGGAATAGTGTAGCTCACGCCCGGCACGCCGTTGGCAAGCGCCAGGTTGCGGGCGGCTTTTGCATCAATAAAGGATTGCAGGGCCACATCCACGTTGTTGACCTCGGGCCACACATCGGTCTGCTGCGTAGCCCCAGCCTGGGTCACTTTCATCGGCAGCGAGTACTCGTAGTAGTTCTGGCTGTAGTCGGTACCGATGCGGATAAACGCCCGCACGTCGCCGTCGGCCAGCTTGGTGGTGCTGTTGGCCTCGGCGTGGAAATACATGCGCAGGCGCTTGTAGCGCAGCAGGTTGGTCGTAAGGTTTTTGTAAGCGCCCTTGGCGTAGCCGTCGCGCAGCCGGGTGATACTCAGGCGCAGGCTCTGCTCGTTCTGCCGGCGCGCCACGGCCGTTGAACCGTACTCTACATCGCGGGTGATATTCGGCGGCACGATGTACGGGATGGCGCCGGTGGGCGGAGTGCCGGGAGCCGTGGCGCTGGCCGCCGACGGCCCGTTTTCCTCCACGCTCACCGTCGAGATGCTAAACGCGTCGGCATCAGTAGCCGTGCCAATGCCCGGCACCTGGGTTTTGGGGTCGGAGATAACGCTGGCGTACTGGCGCCACTGGTTGGCCACAAACTGCGGCTGCACCATGCGCAGCACCACCGGCTGCTCCCACTTGGTCAGGTACAGGCGCATGAAGCGGATGTTCTTGAAGCCAAACGGCTGGCCGCCGTTGCCTTCCACGCGCTGCGGCTGCCGGATAGGAATGCGGAACTGGTACCACGTCACCTGGTCGCCGCTACCCGCGCCCGTGGCCGTAATCGTATTCGTCACCTTATCGGTGATGTAGTTCTGGCCCACCACCATCTGGTTGGGCGTTAGGTGAATGGGGTATTCGTAGTACTGCTCGGTGGTCTGGATAATGTTGTCGCGGTTCAGGTCTTCCTTGTCGGGATAAGCTGAAGAGCTGAGCTGCGAGTTTTCGGGCGAGTTGCCCTCGTAGTTATCGTAGTTTTTGTAGCGGCCCAGTATCTGGGTATTGTTCGCGTCGTAGCTAGGGTCGAGGTGGTGGCGGAAGTCGTCGTTTGAGGGGTCAGCCAGCGCGCCGTAGCCCGGAATGGCGCGGAACTTTGCCTGCTCATCGGCGTCAGCGATGCCATCGAGGCCGATGTCCTGGCTAGCCCGCGCGCCGGGCGTAGCGTTAAAGGCATCGAGCAAAAACTGCTGATTGGTAACGCGGCCGAAGGGCGTGGGCGAGGTTGTATTCGGCGGGTCGCCCGGCACCGGCAGGCCGTTTTCGAACTCGTGCTGGCCCTGGTCGCGCAGCACGTCCTCGCTGATGTTGCCCAGGTTCAGCACCAGGTCGCCCCCCGTAGTATTATCGCCCGCGTTTACGGCGGGGCTGCTGGGGTCGTTCGAGTCAATAACGCTCCGGTCGCCGGCCTTCAAAAAGGGGTCCATCAGCCAGAACTCCAGGTACTCGACGTTCGCGTTGTCAAAGTCCGTATCAAATGTCACGCCCCGTGAGATGCCCCCAAAGCGGTTGCGGCCCTGCAAAGGCGAGCCGGCAAAACGCCGCCCATTGGGGTCGGTGGGGTCCAAGTTGGGCGTGTAGTTGTATGGCCCGCGCTCGTTGGGGAAGTACGCCATATCAAAGGTGTACTCGTAGCCGTTGCCCGTGGCGCCCAGGTCCTTGTTCGGAAACACCTCGTTGCGCGGAATACCCCGGGTATAGTGGTTGGCCAGGGTTTTGGCCGAAATGCCGGCCGGCACGTTGGGGCCGTTGGTGTAGTAGCTCTGGTCGATGGTATACCAGGCCAGCTTGGCGCGCTGGTAGCCATTGGCTAGCCCATCGGTGCCACTGCCCGCGAAGGGTGCGGGCGTGGCCGCCAGGCGCCAGGCCGGAATGGCAGCTACCCCCCCAGCGTGTAGGGTGTGCGGGCATTCTCGAAGTCGTCGAGGTAGCTCACGCCGTTTTCGCCGTTGCCCAGCTTCGACTGCCCGGCAATGAGCTTGGCTACTTCGCCCGTAAAGGCTACCGTCGAGGTTTCCTTGGTCGAAACGAACGGCAGGCGGTCCACGAGCTTGGTGAGCACGCGGCTGTCTTTGCGCAGGCTCACGTCGGCGCCCAGAATGGTATTGTTGGCCGGCTCGTCGCCGATGTTCACGCGGTTGATGCCCGGCGCCTGGTTTTCCAGGATGTGCATGGCCGTGGCCCCAATCAGCACATCCTTGCTGAGCGCGTAGTCGAGGCGGGTGCCCAGCAGCTTGCGCGGCTGCACCTGTACCAAGGCGTTTTTCTCAAATTGCACCCGCAGCTCGTTGGCCGAGTTGAGGTAAGCAGGGTTAAGAATCTTGACCTTCGCCTGGTCGTAGAAAACTTGGTAATCGACGCCTTCGGTCAGCAGCGTGCTGCCCGCGTACACTTTCACCGAGCCCTGCGCCACCCCGATGCCAGGCAAGCTAATCTCGTCGGTGCTCACGCCCTGGTAGCGCCCGCGCAGCACAAACTTGTCCTTGGTTTGCTGCTGCTGCGCATCGCTCTGCGTCTGGTTGTAGAGTGCCTGGTATACGTACTTCTGGGCGCGCTGGCGCTCCAGCGCCGCAATAGTCGGGTCGGCGTTCAGGGTGTCAAACTGCGCCTTCAGGTACGAGCC
The DNA here is from genome assembly GCF_013256625.1 of Hymenobacter sp. BRD128. Taxonomy (NCBI): domain Bacteria; kingdom Pseudomonadati; phylum Bacteroidota; class Cytophagia; order Cytophagales; family Hymenobacteraceae; genus Hymenobacter; species Hymenobacter sp. BRD128. Next base: position 2,809,400 of record NZ_CP053908.1, on the reverse strand, counting down.
AAACGGCTGCACGCTCGGGAAAATAATCTTGCCCAGGTCCGGGTCAATGGTGATGCCGGGGAAAAAGTCGAAGTTGCCGTCGGGGTTGCGGTCGTTGTTGGCATTCACCCGGTCTAGCCCCAGCACCTGAATCAGCGGAATATTCTGAATTCGTGCCCCTTCCTTCAGCGAAATCAAATCAACACCCGTGATGTCGTCTTTATAAATAATCTGGAGCTGGAAGTTGTCGCGGTTTATCTGCGAGGTGTTCAGGGGATAGATGTTTTTCATCATCAAATCCCAGGTTGGCGTGTTGTGGGTCCGCAGGTTCGGGTTGGCCGGGTTCACGGCCGGGTCGGCCGTGCCCACGCCGGGGTTGGTGGCCTTCAGCATCTTCAGGAAGATAACCTGGTCGGCCTGGGCCTGGCTGTACTCGGTCTGGGTTTCGCCCACCGTGTACGGCTTGCCGTTGTAGAGATACTCGTAGCTCACGGCCAGCACCTGGTCGGGCAGCAGGGCGGTATTCAGGTTCACGTAGCCTAGCTGGGCGTTGAACGTGTACTCATTGGGCTGGAGCTTGCGGGCGCGCAGGCGCTCGTAGTCGAGGCTTTTTACGAGCCCCAGGCTACCCAAAAAAGTTTCGGCCTGCAAGTTGTCGCGGGCCGAGGCGCCGCCCTGCGTCAGGGTAGGGAAGAGGTTGTTGGCCGGGTTGCGGGGCGGCGTAGCGGCCGTGGCCTGGCTAGCCTGGTTGTAAAACTGCGGGCGGTAGATGCGCTCGCGGCGCGGTTCGGCCAGGTCTTGCAGGGCCACCACGTTGCGCAGGTTGTCGGTGGTGCGGTTATCATTGGTCACCCACACTTCGAGGCGCCGGATTTCGAAGCCGCTCTTCACCGTAGGCAGGCCCTGCAAAGCCTGGTCGTAGCGGTCGCGAAAAAACTGGCTCAGGAAGTAGTGCCGGTCCTTCTCATACTGGCTAGCCTTGAGCTCGAACGTGCGGCTCTGGGCGCCGTTTTGCACGCGCACCTCGTCCTGCGAGCCGCGCAGCGTAGCCGCCACCGCCGTCACCCCTAGCCGGCCAAATTGCAGTTGGGTCTTGATACCAAACAGGTTGGAGCCGCCCGTTATCAGCGAGTTGTTCAGGGGCATGCTCACGTTGCCCAGGTCCAGTTTGCGCAGGATGTCGGTGGGCTGCCCGGCGTAGTCGAACTTCATCTGGTTGTCGAAGTCGAATGCGGCCTTGGTGTCGTAGTTGAACGTGAGCTTGAGCTTGGTGCCGACCTGGCCGCTCAAGCTCAGGTTCATGTTTTGCTCAAATATGAAGTCACCCACGCTCTGCTGGCGTAGCGTCAGGGCCGGGTTGCGGTTCACGTTGAACTTGGCCCCCGCCTTGAGCGTGAGCGAGCCCGCCGGCCGAATATCGATGTACGAGCCGCCAAAAATGCGGTCAGCAATCGGGCCGAGGTAGATTTTGGGAATCAGGCGCTGGGCCTGGGGCGAGCCCGGCGCGGCCGGTGCCCCGGCCACGCCGCCCATCGCCTTCTGGCGGTAGTAGTCGTTGATGGCCTGCCGCTCCTGAAACTTGAGCAGCTCTGCCTGCGAAATAAGCGTGGGGTCACGGTAGTCAATCTGCGAGCCCACGGTTTCGCGCACGTCGTAGCTCTTGAGGCTATCGCCGGTGGGCGTCACTTTCAACTGCACGTTCTTGGGCAGCGGCAAAATGAGCGGCGAGCGCCGCCCGCGCGGCGAAAAGCGGCTGCCCGCCCGGTCGCGCACGGTGCGCACCCGCGGCCGGCGGCTGGGCTGGTAGCGGCCCGTATCGCCGGGGGCAGTTTGGCCGGGCACGCCCTGCAGGGGCAACCCTAGCCGGCTCACCCACGTAGACCACGCCACCGGGTAGCGGCGGCCCGCCGCGCCGGCCGGCGCCCACGCCGCTGCTAATAGCACCGACGAGACGACGGCCGCTGTCAACAGCGCGCCGGGAGTAGCGAGTTTAGAACCAGCAGACAGTAGAGACTTCAAGCAGATGGCAGGTGCGGCCGTCGCGACAAAGCGGAGCCGGATTTAAACGAGGATAAAGCACGAACCCATTTCGTTGCACGCGCAAGCGCCAGCAGTTGCCCCAACGGCCTGACGCACATTAATGCGACTTCAGGGCAAACTTGATGAGTTCTTCCACACTCAGGTCGTGGCCGTGCTTTTGCTGAATCTGGTCGAGATTTTTCTCAGCAGCCGCCCGGGCAAAGCCCAGCATGACTAATGCCTGCAACGCTTCCTGGCGCTGCGTATTGTGCTGGCGGGCCAGCGGCACGGTATCGACGCCGGCTTTGGCCAGCAGCTCGTCTTTGCGGAGCTTGTCGCGCAGGTCCAGAATTACCCGTTGGGCAGTTTTCGGCCCCACACCCTTGATGCTCTGAATAGCGCGCACATCTTCGTTCACAATGGCTTGGCGAATATCGGCCACGCCCATGCTGCTCACCATGTTGATGCCCGTGCCCGGCCCGATGCCCGATACGCTTATCAGGTGCAGAAACAACGCTTTCTCGTTGGGGTCCAGAAAGCCGTAGAGCGTCTGGCCGTCTTCCTTGATGTGCTGGTAGGTGTACACCTTCACCTTGTCGTTTTCGCCGGGCAGCTTGGAGTAGGTAGCCAGCGAAATCTTTACTTCGTAGCCCACGCCGCCGGTGTCGATAATGGCTTGGGTGGGGTCTTTATAGGCAAGTTTACCGTCGAGGTAGGCAATCATGTGGAAACTGAGGCTGAAGATGAAACAGGCTGGCCGGTGTGGGCTAGCCGGCGTTAGCCGAAGGCGAGGTGGGGCGGGTAAGGAGGCAGAAAATTACTTCCGGCTCTCCACCCGCCACATTCAATTCTTCAAAAATAACATTGAAACTTCATCCCTCACGCTCCGCCGCTACAGCGCCTTGCCGTCGCGCTGGGCATCCACGACCGCGATGGCAGTCATGTTCACGATGTCGCGCACGCTAGCGCCGAGCTGCAAAATGTGCACCGGTTTGCGCATGCCCATCAGCACCGGCCCGATTACCTCGGCGCCGCCCAGCTCCTGCATCACCTTGTAGGCAATGTTGCCCGACTCTACATTGGGAAAAATCAGCGTGTTGGCGCCTTTGTCGGCCAGGGGTGAGAAGCCATAGTTTTCCTGCAGCAGCTGCAGGTTCAGAGCCACGTTGGCCTGCATCTCACCGTCGATGAGCAGGTCGGGGTAGCGCTGCTTGGCTAGCTCGGTGGCGCGGCGGGTTTTTTCGGGCAGCGGCCCACTATTCGAGCCGAAATTGGAATAGCTGATGACGGCCACCCGCGGCTCGGCGTCGAAAAAGCGCACGGCCCGCGCCGTGAGGCCGATAATCTCGACCATCTCCTCGGCCGTGGGGTCGATGTTGACGGTGGTATCGGCAAAGAAATACGGGCCTTTCTTGGTTTGGATGATGTACATCGACGCCACCCGGCGCACGCCCTCGGCCGGCCCGATTACTTGCAGCGACGGGATGAGGCTCTTGCCGTAGTCTTTGGTGAGGCCCGTAATGCAGGCGTCGGCGGCGCCGGTTTCTACCATCATGGCGGCGTAGTAGTTGCGCTCGCGCAGCAGGCGCCGGCCCTCGTAGCGCGTGATGCCCCGGCGCTGCCGCTTCTGGTAGAGCAGCTCGGCGTATTCATTGCGCTTGGCTTCATCTTGCAGAATATCAATAACCTCGCAGCCTTCCAGGTCAAGGTTATTGGCCTGGGCAATGGCTTGAATCTTGGCGGGCGGCCCGAGCAGAATAGGAAAGGCAATGCCCTCATCGCGCACGAGCTGGGCCGCCTTAAGAATCTTATAGTTATCGGCTTCGGCAAATACCACCCGGCGCGGGCTCTGGCGCGCCGCCGAGGTAATGCGGTTCATCAGCTTCTGGTCGAGGCCGAGGCGCGCGCGCAGCTCGTCTTCGTAGGCTGCCCAGTCGGCAATGGGCCGGCGGGCCACGCCGCTTTCCATCGCGGCCCGCGCCACGGCCGGCGAGAGGCTCGTAATCAGGCGGGGGTCTAATGGCTTGGGAATGAGATAGGTGCGACCAAACGCCAGCGTGTTGTCGCCGTAGGCATTGTTGACAATATCGGGCACCGGCTCCTTGCTCAGCTCGGCCAGGGCGTGCACGGCGGCTAGCTTCATGGCCTCGTTTATTTCGGTGGCCCGCACATCCAAAGCGCCCCGGAAAATGTAGGGAAAGCCCAGCACGTTGTTCACCTGGTTGGGATGGTCCGAGCGGCCGGTGGCCATAATGAGGTCGGGCCGGGTGCTGGTGGCCAGTTCGTAGCTGATTTCGGGTTCGGGGTTGGCCAGGGCAAATACGATGGGGTTGGCGGCCATGTGCAGCAGCAGCTCGGCGGGCAGCACATTGGCGGCCGAAAGGCCCAGGAATACGTCAGCGCCCACCATCGCCTCGGCCAGGGTCGTGATGGGCCGCTCGGTGGCAAACTGCCGCTGCATGTCGGCCAGGTCGGTGCGGCTAGGGTTGATAATGCCATCTTTATCAAAGACTACCACATTTTCCTTGCGCACACCCAGCGCCAGATACAGCCGCAGACACGACACGGCCGCCGCGCCCGCCCCGCTCACCACGAGCTGAATATCGCCAATCTTCTTACCCACGATTTCGAGCGCGTTCAGCAATGCCGCCGAGGTAATGATGGCCGTGCCGTGCTGGTCGTCGTGCATCAGCGGGATGTTCATCAGGTCGCGCAGCTCCGTTTCGATACGGAAGCACTCGGGCGCTTTAATATCCTCTAGGTTGATGCCGCCGAAGGTGGGCTCCAGCGCCTTCACGATGCGAATAAACTCGTCGGGGTCAGTCGCGTCAATCTCAATATCAAAGCAGTCGATGCCCGCAAACTTCTTGAACAGTACGCCCTTGCCTTCCATCACCGGCTTGCTGGCGGCGGGGCCAATGTTGCCCAGGCCGAGCACGGCCGTGCCGTTCGAGATAACGGCGACCAGGTTGCCCTTGGCCGTGTACTTGTACACGTCGTCGGGGTTTTTAGCGATTTCCTTGCACGGCTCAGCCACGCCCGGCGAATAGGCCAGCGCCAGGTCGAGCTGGGTGCTCACGGGCTTGGTGGGCACCACCTCAATCTTGCCCTGCGGGCTTTGCTCGTGGTAGGCTAGGGCGTCTTCTCGGTTAATTTTCAGCATGGGAATTGGCAAAGGTTCTCGGGCGCGAAGCCGCAAGTTCCGGCTAAAATGCCGGATTGCCGGCGCCTACGCCTTACCCGCATAGCGGCAGGCTGCGACATGCTGTTGCAGGTGAGTGAGTTAATCGAGTCGTTGCCCCGGCCAGCCTTACCGCATTGCCTCCAGTCCGTCGCGGCGCGGCTAGCTAGCCTGCACTACCAGCTTTTGGCCCAGCTTCACATCGTCGGAAGTGAGGTGGTTGAGTCGGCGCAGCTCCTGCACACTCACCTTGAAGCGCCGCGAGATATTGTACAGCGTGTCGCCGGGCTGCACCGTGTGCGTACTGAAATGAGGCTCGGGCCGCTCGGCGGCGCGGGTGCGCCCCTGGTGGCTAGCCACCGCTTCGGGAGCTGGCGCGCTAAAGCGCAGCCGCTGGCCCACCTGCACCGCTTCGGTAGGCAGCTGGTTCCACTCGCGCAGCTGGGTTACCGTGAGGCTGTGCGTCCGCGCCAGGTGCGTGAGGTCGTCGCCCGGCCGCACCGTATACGCCTCACTTTTAGCAGCCGAAGCGGCTGGCTTGGCGGCTGCGGTTTCGGGCGCCGCAGCTTCGCGGGCCGCCACGGCTAGCCCCCTGCCACGGCTGCGGCGAGTAGGTGCGGGCGGCACCAGGGTGTCGGCGCTGGCTACGGCGTCGCTAGCCCCATTATTGGCTTCGACGCGGGCGGCCGTTTCCGCCGCCAGACGCTGGGCTTTTTCCTGCGCAGCAGCCTTAGCTAGCGCGGCGGCCCGGAAAATAGCCTGCTGCTGTTGGGCCACAATGCGGGCGGCTTGTAGCTTCTGGGCGCGCAGCAATTCTTTGGCCTGCGCCGCCTCGCGTTGGGCGAGGGCCTGCGCTTCGCGGGCGTAGCGAGCATTAGCAACGGCTAGCGCCTGGACGGCACTATCTACCGGTGCCACGCGGCGCGGCGCGGCGGGCAGCGATACGGCCGCCGCCGGAGCTGCCGCTTCGGCCGGTGGCAGCGGCACAAATACTAGTAGCTCACGGCCAGGCCGCAGGGTGGCATGCTTGGGCAACTCATTCCAGCGCCGCACCTGGCTGGGACTAACCTCAAATTTTTCGGCTACGCTGGCCACCGTCTGGCCCCGGCGCACGGTGTAGTGCACGCGGCGGTAGCGCGGGGTAGCCTCGCCGGTTGCGGAGCGCGGGCCGGCAGTAGCGGCTAGCTCGTCGCGGCTCGGCCAGGGCGTGACGCCGGCCAAGCGCGCCTGGCGAACAGGTAACGCCTGTGGCAAGTCAGTAGCCGGCTGGCAGTAAGCCAGCAGCGTAGCCCGGTCTACGTCGCCGAGGTGCTCGCGGGCGGCGCTCGGATAGCGCAGCACGTAGGGCCGGTAGCCGGCCGGCAGGCTGCCATGGCGCACCTCGGGGTTATAGCGGCCCAGCGTAAGCGAATCGTTGTAGCCCAGCGCCCGGCTCAGGCGGCGCAGGTCGAGGGCCTGGCCACGCACGCCCAGTGTATCGAGCGGCTCATAGCGCTGGTAGCGTAGCGCCGGGTCGCTGAGGTTGTGCTCAGTAGCATACTTCATGGCGTACATAATGGCCGTGAAGGTGGGCACGTAGTTGCGGGTTTCGGCCGGCAGGTGCGGGTACAGTTCCCAGAAATTGCGCTTGCCGGTTTTGCGCATCACGCGCTGCATATTGCCCGCGCCCCAGTTGTAGGCCGCCAGCACCAACTCCCAGTCGTGAAATACCCCGTAGAGGTAGCGCAGGTGCTTGCAGGCCGCTTCAGTAGCCTTTTCGGGGTGCATGCGCTCATCCACCCACTCGTCGCGCTTCAGGCGCAGGTCGCTGGCCGTGGGCGGCATAAACTGCCAAAGGCCAGCGGCTCCTACCGGCGACTTAGCGGTGGGTATCAAGGCCGACTCGACTACCGATAAGTACTTCAGCTCCACCGGTAAGTTATACTGCGCCAGGTATTTCTCAAAAGTCGGAAAGTAAAACTGCTCGCGCTCCAGCACGCGCTGGGTGTAGCCGCGCTGCCGCTCGGTAAAAAGCCGCACGTAGGCTAGTACCGCCGCATTGAACTGGTGCGGGGCCTGCGTTTCGATGCAGCCCATACGGTCGTTCACGGTTTCGTAGAGCGTGGCGGGCGTTTGCAGCCACACTAGGCGGGCCGAGTCCACGGCTGGCTCTTCAAGCGGCTCGGCGGCCAGCGAATCGAGCGTGGCGGGCGGCAATTCTACCACCTGCCGAATGGTATCGCCGGGAATAAGGGTAGAGGCGGGCGGCGCGGGCGCCGCCGTTTCGCAGCGGTGCGGTGCGCGCTGGGCCAGCGCGGGCACCGAGCCCAGCGTGAGAGCTAGCAGCAACAAGCGCCGCGTCAGGCGCGGCTTGCGCGGGCTAGGGGCGGGCGCGGGCAGTTGCTGCAAAGCTTTCATAGGGCTAAGGTAAATGACAATTACTGAACTACCTAACCAAACGTCAGGGGCGCAACAGTACGGCTGGTTAGCCGGTACTGTTGCGCCCCTGCGCATTTACTAAAGACTCTGGCTAATCTAGTTGGCGGCCGTTACGGTGGTCAGCGTGCCGGCAAAAGCCAGTAAATCAGCTTCCCGGAAGGCACCGCTCAGTATCTGCAAGCCAATCGGCAGGCTCTCATCATCAACCCCAGCCGGAATCGAAATAGCGGGCACGCCAGCCAGCGAAGCCTGCACTGTAAAAATATCGGCCAGGTACATACTCACCGGGTCCTGTTTCTCGCCAATCTTAAACGCCGTAGTAGGTGTGGTGGGCAGCACTAGGAAGTCGTACTGCCGCAGCAATTCGTCGGTTTTTTCCTTGATGAGCCGGCGTACGCGCTGCGCCTTAGTGTAATAAGCGTCGTAATAGCTAGCGCTCAACACGAAGGTGCCCAGCATGATGCGCCGCTGCACTTCGGGGCCAAAGCCCTGGGCACGTGTTTTTTTATAGAGCGATTCCAGGTCCGTCACGTCGGGCGCGCGGAAGCCATACTTCACCCCGTCGAAGCGCGACAGGTTGGAGCTAGCCTCGGCCGTAGTAAGGATGTAGTAAGTCGGAATCATCTCCTCAAGTAGCGGAAACTCAACCGCTTCCACTACGTGGCCGTGGCTGCGCAGCGTGGCTAGGGTGTCTTCCAGCGCAGTGTGTACCTCGGGCTGCAAGCCGGGCCGGTCGATGGCATTGGCAATATATCCGATGCGGTACTGCGCGGCCGGCGTCAGCAGCTCGCTGTAAGCGGGCACGGGCTGCTGGCTGGCGGTGCTGTCGTAGCCATCCGGGCCGGCCATTACTTCGAGCAGGCGGGCGGCATCTTCAATGGAATGCGTAATCGGCCCAATCTGGTCAAACGACGACGCAAAGGCCACCAAGCCGTAGCGCGAAATGCGCGAATAAGTAGGCTTTAAGCCAATAACCCCACAAAAAGCGGCTGGTTGCCGTACCGAGCCGCCCGTGTCGGAGCCAATCGAAGCCAGGCACATATCGGCCTGCACCGCCACCGCCGAGCCGCCGCTGCTGCCGCCCGGCACCCGGCTAGGGTCCTGGGCGTTGCGCACCACCCCAAAAGCGGAGTTCTCGTTCGAGCCGCCCATCGCAAACTCGTCGCAGTTCTGGCGACCAATGAAAATAGCGTCCTCAGCCAGCAGGCGCTGCACGGCCGTGCCCGTAAAGAGCGACTTAAACCCGTCGAGAATGCGGCTGCTGCTTTGCAGCGAGTGGCCCTGGTAGGCGAGCACGTCTTTGAGGCCGATAACCATGCCGGCTAGCTTGCCCGCAGTGCCCTGGGCCAGCTTTTCATCGACGGCGGCGGCTTGCTGGCGGGCTTCGTCGGCCCACACTTCCAGAAAAACGTTTAGCTCCGCATTGCGCTGGCCGATGTTATCGAGGTAATACTCAACGAGCTGGCGGCAGGACGTAGTGCCCGCCGCCAGCTCGCGCTGAATTTCCGAAAGGGAAGAAAACAGAGGTTTCAAATCTTAAGCTCCGGTTGATGACTGGTCGAGGCGGGGCCGCGTACCGGGCACGCCATCGGCCGTGGGCGGAATGGGCGTGCTCTGGTGATAAGTCGGCTGGTCCGCCGTCGGCAAATCTACGGCGCCCGGCGCAGTATAATTAGCTACGGGCGCTACGTAGTCGCCCGACATAGGCGTAGTAGGGGGCACTTGCCCAGGCTGATAAGGCGCCGGTTGCTGGCCATAGTTAGGCTGCGGCTGACCGTAGGGCTGATTAGGGTTGTAGCCCTGGCTAGTATACCCTTGGGTAGGATTAGGCTGGCCAGCGCGCTCAAACTCGTTGCGGATTTCGCTGCTGGCGTCCTTAAACTCACGAATGCCTTTGCCCAGGCCCCGCGCCAACTCCGGAATCTTATTAGCGCCAAAGAAAATCAGAATGACGACCATAATCAGAATCAGCTCAGAGCCGCCGATATCGCCGAGAAAAAGCAGGGGGGAGTTCATCAGGAAGAGAAATAAAAGCGAAGGATAAAAATTGCGGACAACTTAGCTAGCCGGCGTGTTGGTAGGGTTGTATGGGGCCGGCGGCACCTGACCCTGAGCCGGCGGGCCGTATTGCTGCGGCGGCTGCGGATAGCCATTCTGGCTGTATTGCTGCGGTTGTTGCTGGTTGTAGCCGGGCTGCTGGGGGTAGCCCCCTTGCTGCGGATAGCCGCCCTGATTGTAGCCGGGCTGTTGGTTATAATTCGGGTTCATCGGCTGCTGCGGCTCGGGGTTGCTGGCATCCTTAAACTCACGCACGCCCTGGCCCACACCCCGAAACAGCTCGGGAATGCGCTTGGCTCCGAAGAACAGTACCAGAATGAAAATAATGAAGATAATAGTTCTGGGATTGCTCAGAAACAGAAAAAGCGTGGTGAGTAGCATGAGTGGGACAACGGAATTACCGCGGCGAGTGATGAAAACGAAGATACGTAAAAACGGAGGCTTTGGACGGGTAAAGGTACCGGCCAGGAGACTAATCCAATTGTTCGCTACCGACGTATCGGGCTAGCGGCAATAGTATTTGAGCGAACAAAATTCCGGCATTTAATCCGTGATAAGTCCAAATTAGAGAGATTTTGAGGTCATTAAGACGCTTAAGAAGCATATTCATCGAAAACAATTAGTACTTCCCCGATAATTGATGCACCTTTGTATCGGTTAGCAGCCTTAGCCGGAGTTGCGTTGCTTTTGCAGCCAGCCGAGGCAGAGGAAGTTGGCTAAGTTTGTTTTCATAGCTCAGAAAGGCATCGAACACTGTTCGATGCTTTTTTTTGCCCATTAAGCCCGTATTCCGCGCCGGGCTTCTACGAAATAAACCAGGCCGGCAAAGGCTAGCGGCAGGGCAAGCCCCAGGGCATAGCCAGCCAGCGGAGCCAGCGTGTGGCTAGCTGCCTGGCCCAGCACTACCAGACCTACCGCTGCTAGCAGCCAAAGCAACAGCCGCGTCACGGGGTAGGGCACCGGAAAGTGCCGCTCGCCCAGCCACCAGCACAGCGCGGCCATCATAAAATAACAAGCCAGCGTGGCCCAGGCGCTGCCCATGTACCCTAGCACGGGTATCAGCAAAAAGTTGAGTGCGATAGTGAGCACCGCGCCGGCCGACCCGATGTAAGTACCAAAATAGGTCTTGTCAGTGAGCTTAAACCACACCGAGAGATTATAGTACACGCCCAGAAACAGGTTGGCCAGCAGCAGAACCGGCACCACGCCCAGCCCAGCCAGGTACTCGGGCCTCTTTAAAAACAAAGGCCCAATCCAGCTCAGATTCAGACTAATGGCTACGAAAATAAAGGCGCAGCACAGCGTAAACCACTTGAGCACCAGCGCGAACGTGGCGGGTGAGTTTTTTTCCGTGCTCTGGGAAAAGAAAAACGGCTCGGCCGCGTAGCGAAATGCCTGGATAATCAGCGACATAAAGATGCTGAGCTTGTAGCAGGCGCCGTACACACCCACGGCGGCCAGCTGGCTCTGGCCAGGATAGAAATTGGCGGGCAGCCACGCGGGCAGCAAAATGCGGTCGAGCGTTTCGTTGACCATGCCGGCCAGGCCCATCAGCATGAGGGGTAGGGCGTAGGCCAGCAGGGGCTGCAAAAAAGTGAGCCAGGGCCAGCGAAAGCGAAAGTCCAGCAGCTCGCGCCCTAGCAATACCAGCGTGAGCGCCGAGGCAGCCAGGTTAGCCAGAAAAACGTAACCCACGCCAAGGCTAGGGTTGTACACGGCCGCAATCAGCGGCCGCAGCCCGGTTAGCAGGTTACCGGGTGCGCTATGCGCCACGGCCGGGCATAGCACGATAAAAAATAAGTTTAAGCCAACCTGCAACAAGATGTTGGTGAGGCGGATAGTGGCAAATTTGCGCGCCTTGTTTTCGAGCCGCAGCCGGGCGAAGGGCAGCGCCGCCACCGCGTCGAGGCCCAGTATCAGGGCTACCCAGATGGCGTACTCATCGTGGCCGGGCGGCAGGTGCAGCAGCCCGAGCAGCGGCCGGGCCAGCGCTGCCAGCAGGGCCGTGAGCACCAGGCTGCTCAGTAGCAGCAGGCTCAGCGTGCGGCTATAAAGCTCGCGCCGGTCTTCGCCGGACCGGTTAGCAAATCGAAAAAACGTCGTTTCGAGCCCGTAAGTAAATACTACGTTCAAAAATGACACGTAGGCGTAGAGCCCCGTCACAATACCGTACTCAGCCGCCGCGAAGTGGGCCGTGTAAATGGGCACCAACAGGTAGTTCAGCACCCGCCCCACTATACTGCTGACGCCGTAAATGGCCGTTTGGGAGGCCAGTTTTTTTGCAATCCCCATTCGTACGCAAGGCTGGCGGCAGGGCGGAGCGTAGCTAGTCGAAATAACTACTTCGCCCGGCCGCCAGCTTCCTTAAAATTAGTTGCCGGTGAATACCGCCGGACGTTTTTCCAGAAAAGCAGTGGTCCCTTCTTTAAAATCGGCCGTGCCGAAAGCCTGACCAAACGCGGCGGCTTCGGCCGCGTAGCCGGCCTCGCCGCCCTTGTCGAAGTAGGTATTGACGCAGTCGATAGTAAGGCCTATGGCGATTGGTGCCTTGGTCAATATCTTAAGCAGCAGGCTCTTGCAGAAAGGCAACAGCTCGGCTTGCGGCACTACGTGGTTGGCTAGCCCCAGGCGCAGGGCCTCATCGGCTTTTACTTGGTCGGCGGTGAGCAGCAGCTCCAGCGCTTTGCTTTTGCCCACCAGCTGCACCAGGCGCTGGGTTCCGCCGTAGCCGGGTAGCAAACCCAGGTTTACTTCGGGCTGGCCAAAGCGAGCATTGTCCGAAGCCACCCGCAGGTGGCAAGCCATCGCCAGCTCGCAGCCGCCGCCCAGCGCAAAGCCATTCACGGCCGCCACCACGGGCTTGGGGCTGGTTTCAAAACGCCGGAATACGGCCTGGCCCCGCGCGGCAGCATCCTGCGCGCCGGGGCCAGTGAGGCCGGCTAGCTCGGCAATATCGGCCCCAGCTACAAACGCTTTCTCGCCGCTGCCGGTGAGCAGGATGCCCCGCACGGCGGCGTCGGCCCGCGCCTGGTCAATGGCCTGGCCCAGTTCAGCTATCGTGGCCGCGTTCAGCGCATTGAGCTTGGTAGGCCGGTTAACGGTCAGCGTGAGGATGCCGGTGGCAGCGTCCAGGTCATAGAGCAGGTTTGCAAATGAGGCGGGCATGGGCAATTGAAAAAGTAGCAATAAAATCCAGTGGCGCAAAGGTACGGTGCCAGGCTAGCCCCAATTCACCCGCCATAATCAGCCATTTAAAGCGGGAAAGCCACTATTCGGCGAACTATCACTTAATCGCGTGCATATTGCGCAAAACTTTGTGGCTGTCAGTGACATCGCTAACGGCGCAAATCGTAATACCCCGGCGTAGCAAGGTTCATTCTCTCATCTTTCCCTCGTTTTTACTTATGAGCTTCGTTTCCGAATTCAAGGAGTTTATCTCGAAAGGCAATGTACTCGACCTGGCCGTGGGCGTCATTATTGGCGGGGCGTTTGGCAAAATCGTGTCGTCGCTGACCGACGACATTATTATGCCAATTCTGAGCGTATTCACTAGCGGCATTGATTTCAAGGAGAAGTTCTTTGCGCTTAATGGGCAGCACTACGAAACCTTGAAGGCGGCGCAGGATGCCAAAGCCGCCGTGGTAAGCTATGGCAATTTTATTAATGCCATCATTTATTTTCTCATTATCGCCTTGGTCATCTTCTGGGTCGTGAAGCTGGCGAACCGCTTCAAAAAGCCCACCGTGGTAGAAGTGAAAGAGCCTGCTGCTCCGGCTATTACCCGCGACCAGGAGCTACTCGCCGAAATTCGCGATGCTCTGCGCACCCGCGCCTAGCGCTGGGCTAGCCAGGCTGGCCGGAACTTCTGCCGGGGAGCCGACATTTCGGGTTTACCGCTTCTTGCTTACCGTTCTCCCGTAGCTTCGACCCGTGAAAAAACTGTTTCTTGCCACTCCGCTAGCCTTCGCGGCTTTTTTGCTCACTGCTACGGTCGCTCAGGCACAAACTACCGCGCCCGATTTTCCGGCGCCGGGCAGCCCGGCGCGCTCCGCCGCTCCGGGCGCACCAGACAATGTCCGCACCCGACGTCAGCAGCAGATGAGCCCCGAAGACGCCGCCCGCGACCAGCAATTGCAGGTGCTGGAAGCCCGCACCGGCAACACCAGCTTTGGTGCTGAGCGGAGCGGCCCCTTCCGCCAGATGGATAAAGCCGGCGGTTCTTTTACCGTGCGCAAATTTCGGGCGCTGCCGGGCCAGGAGCAGGAGCGCGGCGTATCGCGCCGCGTGGTGATGGGCGGCCGTACTAAGGGCAAGCCGCTCGTGCACGACCGCAGCCGAAAAAAGAAATTCCTCCTCTTCTAAACCGCAGATTAGCTGGGCTGCACTTCGCTGCAAATGGCTTGAACGGATGCGCTTGCTGCGCAAGCAAACTACGTTAGCGTCATCATTGTCTATTTTATAACTGTAACTAAAAAGGCCACCCCGCAGGGTGGCCTTTTTAGTTATTCAATTCAAAAAACAGCCAGTTTGCGCAGCAAGCGTATCCGTTCAAGCCGTTTGCAGCGAAGTGCAGCCCAGCTAATCTGCGGTTACAGCTTGCGCTTGATTTCCTGTTCTTCGAAGCCTTCGATGTTGTCGCCTTCCTGCAGGTCGTTGAAGTTCTTCACCGAGATACCGCATTCGTAGCCCTGGCGCACTTCCGACACATCGTCCTTGAAGCGCTTGAGGTCCTGAATGTCGCCGGTGTATTGCACGATGCCGTTGCGCACTACGCGCACCTTGGTTTTGCGGGTAAACGTGCCGTCCGTCACCATGCAGCCACCGATAGTGCCCACCTTGGTGATGTTGAACACTTGGCGCACTTCGGCGTTGGCCACCACTACTTCGTGCAGGGTGGGGGCCAGCATGCCCTCCATCGCGTCTTTCACCTCGTTGATGGCGTTGTAGATAATCGAGTACAAACGCACGTCAATTTGCTCTTGCTCAGCCAGTTTGCGGGCGCTCTGCGAGGGGCGAACCTGGAAGCCGATGATGATGGCGTCGGAAGCCGAGGCTAGCAGCACGTCGCTTTCCGAAATGGCACCCACGCCTTTGCTCAGGATATTCACCTTCACCTCGGGCGTGCTCAGCTTCAGCAGCGAGTCGGAGAGGGCTTCTACCGAGCCGTCCACGTCACCTTTCACCAGGATATTCAGCTCCTTGAACGAGCCGATAGCCAGACGGCGACCAATCTCGTCGAGCGTGATGTGCTTCTTGGTGCGGATGCTTTGCTCACGGGCCAGTTGCTGGCGCTGGGTGGCCAGTTCGCGGGCTTCGCGCTCCGTTTCCATTACCTGGATGCGGTCGCCGGCCTGCGGGGCGCCCGTGAGGCCCAGCACCTGTACCGGCGTGGCGGGGCCGGCTAGCTTCTTCTTCTTGCCGCGGTAGTCGGTCATGGCCTTCACGCGGCCGTAGTGCGGGCCGGCCAGTACGATGTCGCCCACGTTCAGCGTGCCGGTTTGCACCAGCACGGTAGTTACGTAGCCCCGGCCTTTGTCCAGCTCGGCTTCGATAACCGTCCCAATCGCGTTACGATTAGGGTTGGCGTGCAGGTCAAGCAACTCCGCTTCGAGCAGAATTTTCTCCAGCAAGTCATCTACACCCAGGCCCGACTTAGCCGAAACTTCCTGGCTCTGATACTTGCCACCCCATTCTTCCACCAGAATGTTCATCTGCGAAAGCTCTTCGCGGATTTTCTCCGGGTTGGAATGCGGCTTGTCTACCTTGTTGATGGCAATAATAATCGGCACGCCCGCCGCCTGGGCGTGGTTGATAGCCTCCTTGGTCTGGGGCATCACCGAGTCGTCGGCCGCGATTACGATAATGGCAATGTCCGTCACCTTGGCACCACGGGCGCGCATGGCCGTAAAGGCTTCGTGACCCGGCGTATCGAGGAAAGTAATCGGGTTGCCCGATTTGGTCTTTACCTCATAGGCGCCAATGTGCTGGGTAATACCACCAGCCTCGCCCTTGGCTACGCTAGCCTCGCGGATGTAGTCAAGCAGCGACGTTTTGCCGTGGTCGACGTGGCCCATGATGGTCACGATGGGCGCGCGGGGCTGAAGGTCCTCGGGCGCATCACTCATGTCGATGGGCTCCTCGTCTTCCTCGGCCGAGAGGAATTCGACATCATAGCCAAACTCGTCGGCAATCACCGTGATGGCTTCGGCATCGAGGCGCTGGTTGATGGACACGAACATGCCCATGCCCAAGCACACCTTGATTACCTCGTTCACGTTCACATCCATCAGCGACGCGAGGTCGTTGGCCGAAATGAACTCGGTGAGCTTGAGGGTCTTGGCATCCAGTTCGTTCTGGGCGCGCAGGGCTTCGCGCTCTTCGGCAGCCATGCCCCGCTTGTCGCGGCGATACTTGGCGCGGTTGGCAGCGGCGTTGGTTTTGCCGCCGCTGAGCTTCGCTAGCGTAGCCTTGATTTGCTCCTGAATCTGCTTGTCGTTCTGCTCGGGCGTGAGCGGTACCTGCGGCGTAGCCGGGCGGTTGTTGCTCTGGCCGGGGCGGGTGCCCTGGCCGGGGCGGGTGCCGCCTTGGCCGGGCCCGCCGGGGCGGTTGCCACCCTGGCCTGGACCACCCGCCGGGCGATTGCCCTGGTAGCCGCCGCCCTGGCCGGTGTTGGTACCGGTGCTGGCGCCACCGCCGCCCGGCTGGCCGGGAGCCGGCAGGCGCTGGCGCTTCTTCTGGTTGGCACTGCCCACGCCGCTCTTACGCACGTCGGACGAGGCCACCGGGCGCGGCCCGCGGCCACCACCCGGCCCACGGCGGCTCGAATCAACCGGCAGTTGAATCTTGCCGAGTACCGTGAGGCCTTTCAGTTGGTCGGCTTTAGCCACAATGGTGCCTTCTTCGCCCGCGGGGGCATCAGGAGCAGCTGAAGCTGCTGGTGCCGGGGAAATGGGGGCCGCAGTAGCTACGGGAGCCGAGACAAGTGGGGCAGTCGGAGCAGCTGGTGCGGGAGCCGGGGTAGGCGCGGGCGTTGCCACCGGGGTCGAAACGACCGGGGCTGCTGGGGCTACTACTACCGGGGCTGGCTGGGGTGCCGCTACTGGCTGAGGCGCCGGAGTCGGTGCTGGTTTTACTTCCGCAACTGGCGTGGGCGCGGCGGGCGCCACCGGAGTCGGCGTAGCAGCCGGGGGCGTCGCGGGCCGCGCCGGAATAACGCGGCCTTTGCTGTCGAGCTCAATTTTGCCTAGCACCTTGAGGCCCGGAGCCTTAGGCGCTTCGGTCGGGGCTAAAGCCGGCTGAGCAGCAGGGGCTGCTACAATGGGCGCTGGTGCCGGTGCAGCGGCCACCGGAGCAGCGATAGGTGCTGGTGCCGACACGGGTGCCGTTAGTGGGCTAGCCACCGGCGCTGGTTTGGGAACAGGAGCCGGGGTCGGGGCAGGTTTAGCCACTGCCGCCTGGGCCTGGGCATTCAGCTCGCTCTGGCGCCGGGCCTGGGTGTGGCGCTGGGCCTCCTGCTTATCCTGGGCCGAAGCCGCAAATTCTTTTTCCAACAGGCTTACCTGCTCGCCGGTGAGCTTGGTAGTAGGCTTGTTTTCTACCGCAATCCCTCTGCGGGAAAGGGCCTCAACGGCCCGGTCAATGCCAATGTTCAGGTCTTTGGCCGCCTGTAATAGCCGTTTCGGGGTTGCTTCCGCCATTCTAATAAGTCGCGAACGAATACGTTCAGGGTGCAAAGGTAAAGATTAAATCTGGCCAGCAGGCTATAAATCAAGCCTACTGGCTTGATTTAATAACTTACTTGCTGGCGGTTGGCCCCGGCCCTCATTGGGCGGCCGGGGCGCTGTCGGTGTCGGCGTTGGCGGCCGGCGTGGGTGTCGGGCTAGGTGCCGCAGCCCCGGCCTCGGTTGGCAGGTCGTCGTCGTCGGCAAATTCCTGGCGGATGACGCGGTACACATCGTCTACCGTTTCTTCTTCCAGCTCGGTGCGGCGCACGATGTCGTCCTTTTTCACGGCCAGCACGGCGCGGCCGGTGTCAAGGCCGATTTTCTTAAGCTCGGCAATTACCCAAGGCTCAATCTCATCGGTGAACTCGTCGAGGGCGATGTCTTCTTCATAGTCGGTAGCTTCGCGGAAGACGTCGATTTCCATGCCCACCAAGCGGCTAGCCAGCTTGATGTTGGCGCCGCCCCGGCCGATGGCCAGGCTCACCTGGTCTGGCTTCATAAACACGGAAACCCGGCCGGTTTGTTCACTGATTTTCATCGAGCCAACCTTAGCCGGCGACAAAGCCCGCGAGATGAATAACTCCAGGTTGTCGGTGTAGTTGATGATGTCGATGTTCTCGTTCATCAGCTCGCGCACTACTGGGTGAATGCGGCTGCCTTTCATACCCACGCAGGCGCCCACCGGGTCGATGCGCTCGTCGTAGCTTTCCACGGCTACCTTGGCGCGCTCGCCGGGCTCGCGCACCACATTTTTGATGCTGATGAGGCCATCGTAAATCTCGGGTACTTCCTGCTCAAACAAGCGCTCCAAAAAGGCGGGCGCGGCGCGGCTCAGGATAACCTTTGGTGAGCCATTTACCACATCTACGCGGTGCACCACGGCGCGCACCGTATCACCCTTGCGGTAGCGGTCCTTCGGGATTTGCTCGCTCTTGGGCAGCACCAGCTCATTCTCATCCTTGTCCAGGATGAGCGCCTCGCGGCTCCACACCTGATACACCTCGCCGGTGATGATTTCACCCACCAAGTCCTTGTATTTCTGATACAAGTTGTCGCGCTCCATGTCCTTCACGCGCTGAATCAGCGTTTGGCGGGCTAGCAGCACGGCGCGGCGGCCAAAGTCGTCAATCTTAATCGGCTCGGCTACCGACTCGCCAATCTCAAAATCAGGCTCAATTTTCTGCGCCTCAGCCAGCGGAATCTTGTCCAGGTCCCAGATATCCTCCGAGTTGTCGTCCACGATTTCGCGGTTGCGCCAGATTTCGAGGTCGCCATTGTCAGGGTTGACGATTACGTCGAAGTTCGAGTCGTCCTCAAACTTCTTGCGAATCATCGTCCGAAACACGTCGTCCAGAATCGACATCATCGTGGGCCGGTCGATGTTGCGGCTCTTGGCAAACTCCTGGAAGTTCTCGATGAGCATCCGGGCATTTAGGTCGGCCTGCGCGGCGGCGACTTCCTGCGGGCTAGGGGTGACTTTTTTAGCCATGAAAGATTAAGTAAAAGCGTAAAAACGTCTAAAACAACTGTTTGCATAGTTAGCCCGCTTCAGCGGGCGCATCCGCGAACTTCGTTAAATCCGTTTGAAACGAAGTTCAGCGCAGCTAATCTGCGGTCTACTTGAAAGAAATAACAACTGTCGCCTCTTTTATGTCCCCGAAAGGAATAAAGACGGCGGGTAGGGTGGTTTTCTTGGTTTTTATTTTGATAACTTCTTCCAGCTCAATGCCTTCGGGCGTAACGGCAGTGAGCGGACCAGTTTTCTCGGTGCCATCGGCTAGCTTGAGGGCCAGGCTGCGGCCCACGTGGCGCTGGTACTGGCGCGGGTCGGTGAGGGGCTGGTCGGCGCCGGGCGAGGTCACTTCGAGCGAATAAGCGGCGTCTTCGCCGTAGGCCTCTTCGAGGCCGCGGTTGAGGCGGCGCGTCACCTGGGCGCACTCCTGGATGCCGAGGCCGTTGGGGCCGTCGAGCGTAGCCGTGATTTTGGGCATCACCGAGTCCGACACGGTGAGGTCAACTACATATAAGCCACTGTCGCCGAGGGCGTCGGCGAGTAGTTGCTGAATGCGGTGGCGGTCAAATTGAGCCATGACAGGCGGGGGCTAGGGCAAAAAAAGAGGGGACTTCGCGTCCCCTCTTTTCAGATTGAATACCATTTTCTGGTGCAAAGATACGCAATTTTTAGTGATGTCACTCCCCGGGGGTTTTAGTTGCTGCCGCAAATACGTAGATGGCTACATACCCGATGAGGCACCCGGCAGCGGCTGTCTTATGGCGTTTTAATGAAAGGCACAAGTTGGCTCCCGTGACGTTACTCGTGCAGTCATCTTTCGAAGCCGGGTACCCGGTTTCGTATTGCAGACTTACCATCGTGTTAATCACTGCACAGCCCTCCAGCACACTGGCTAGGAGTAGAAAAACGGCCAAGTAAGCGATAAGACGATTTTTCATCTTTGACCCAGAATAGAAGTCGATTAATAGCCCATCGCCGCATCATCGCCCCGAGGGTCGGCGCCGCCTTCGAGGCGGCCATCGGACAACACCCGGATGATGTCGAGCCGGCCCCACGCCGTGCGCGGCTTCGGGTTGAAGCCTTTTTCCTGCAATACTTTCTCGGCTTCGGGCGTGAGGGCGCCGGTTTCCACGTCGAGCTGGTCGGGCAGCCACTGGTGGTGCAGGCGCGGCGCGGCCGCTGCTTGCTCGGCATTGGCACCGTAATCTACCGTTGCTAAAATACTCTGCAACACGGTGGTAATGATGGTGCTGCCACCCGGCGAGCCCGTGACGAGGGCTAGCCGGCCGCCTTTGGCCAGGATGGTGGGCGTCATGCTGCTGAGCATGCGCTTGCCGGGCGCGATGGCATTGGCGGTGCCGCCCACCAGGCCGTACATATTGGGCACGCCGGCTTTTGAACTGAAGTCATCCATCTCATTATTAAGCAGAAAGCCGGCGCCGGCCACCACTACCTTGCTGCCGTAGGCGCCGTTGAGGGTGGTGGTGCAGCTCACGGCGTTGCCCTGGGCATCCACGATGTCGTAGTGGGTGGTCTGGTCGCTTTCGTAGTGCGGCAAGCCGGGGCCGGCCGTTATTTGGGCGCTGGGGGTGGCTAGCCCATCGGCGCGCAGCGTGCTGAAGCGCTGCTGGTTGTAACTTTTCGCTAAGAGCTGGGCCACCGGCACCTTGCCAAAATCGGGGTCGCCGAGGTAGGTGGCGCGGTCGGCGTAGGCGCGGCGCTCGGCCTCGGTGATGAAAGCCACGCCGGCCGGCGTGTGGTAGCCGAGCTTGGCCAGGTTGCTGGGCTCCAGCATCTGCAAAATCTGGAGCAGGGCCACGCCGCCGCTGCTGGGCGGTGGCATTGTAATCACATCGTAGCCGCGGTAGGTGCCGCGCAGGGCGGCGCGCCATTTGGGTTCATAGCGGTTGAGGTCATCAGAGACAAGGTTGCCTCGGGTTTCATCTAGCAGCAAAGTAGCCGTCTTGCCTTTGTAAAAACCATCGCGTCCTTGTAGCTGAATGCGTTCGAGGGTAGCCGCCAAGTCAGGCTGTTTAAGCAGGTCGCCGGCTTTCCAGTTTGACGAAGCCGCAAGGTCAGGAGTGGGGATGTTAGCGACAACATCAGTCTTGTATAGCTCATCACGGTGGCTGTACTTTATAAACGCATCCCGGTTATCGTTCAGGCCCGCGGCTTCTTTCTCAGTCAGTGCCACGCCTTGCCGGGCTAGCCGCACCGCCGGTTCCACCAGCTTGGCCCACGGCAACTTGCCCAGCTTTTTATGTAGCGCCACCATGCCAGCCACTGTGCCCGGCACCCCTACTGCCTTGCGCCCCAAGGTGCTGGCATTCGGCACCACGTTGCCATTGGCATCTAAGTACATGTCGCGCGTGGCATTGACGGAGGCCACTTCGCGAAAGTCGAGCGTGCCAGCCACACCACCGTGGTCACGGTACACGATAAACCCGCCGCCGCCAATATTGCCGGCCGACGGATGCACCACGGCTAGGGCAAATTGCACGGCCACGGCCGCGTCGTAGGCATTGCCACCCTGCTGCATGATGTCGCGGCCAATTTGGGAGGCTAGCGGGTGGGCCGATACTACCAGGGCGTGGCGGGCCACGACGGGCGCGGCGGCCGGCGGCAGCTGGTCGGTGGGTGAAGATGCGGTGGCTGCGTGCGGAGCTGCTTTTTGCCCTAGTGCCGGGCCGGCAAGTGCAGCTACTAAGAAGGCAGCCGCAGAGAGGCGAGAAAACGTATGCATGACGCAAAGTAGGTACAAAGCCCACCCAGCCGGCTAGTTGCCTACCTTTGAAAAGCCAATTTTCTCTCGCTTATGTCCGCCGAAATCCAGGATTCCCCCGCCGTTCCCGCCCCCGTGCTGACGCTCACCCAGGAAGACTCCTGGCTGCAACCCTATGAACCTGTGTTGCTAGCCCGCCAGCAGCGGCTGGCCGACCGCCTGGCGGCCATTACCCAGGAATACGGCTCGCTCAGCAAGTTTGCCACCGCCCACCAGCGGCTGGGGCTGCACTACGATGCGCGCCGCCGCGGCTACGTGGTGCGCGAGTGGGCGCCGGGCGCCGAAGCCGTGAGCCTGATTGGCGACTTCAATTTCTGGAACCGCGGAGCCGACCCTTTGCAAAAAGATGAGGCTAGCGGCGTGTGGGAAGGCTTTATTGCCGACGATGCCCACGGCCGGCGCCCGGCGCCCGGCTCGCGCTACAAGCTGCACGTGGTGGCCCACGGCCAGGGCAAGGACCGCCTGCCCGCCTACCTGCGCCGCGCCGTGCAGGACGAGCAAACCAAGGATTACTCGGCCCAACTCTGGGTGCCCGAAACGCCGTTTAAATGGACCGACTCGACCTTCCGCGTCAATAATGCCACCAAGGGCCAGCCGCTCATCTACGAGGCGCACGTGGGCATGGCCCAGGAGGAAGGCCGCGTGGGCACGTACCGCGAATTTGCCGACCATATTTTGCCGCGTATCCAGGCCGAAGGGTATAATACGGTGCAGCTCATGGCCGTGCTGGAGCACCCGTACTACGGCTCGTTTGGCTACCACGTGGCCAATTTCTTCGCGCCCAGCTCGCGCTTCGGCACGCCCGAGGAGTTGAAATACCTGGTGAATGAGGCGCACAAGCGGGGTATTGCGGTGCTGCTCGACCTGGTGCACTCGCACGCCGTGAAAAACGAGGCTGAGGGGCTAGCCGACTTCGACGGCTCGGGCAACCTCTACTTTCACAAGGGCGAGCGCGGCAACCACCCCGGCTGGGACTCCAAGCTTTTTGACTACGGCCGGCCCGAGGTGCAACAGTTTTTGCTCAGTAACCTGCGCTACTGGCTGGAAGAGTTTCACTTCGACGGCTTCCGCTTCGATGGCGTCACCTCCATGCTTTATCACCACCACGGCGAGGGCCACGCCTTCGGCGGCTACGATAGCTACTTCGGCCCCGATGCCGACGACGATGCCATTCTGTACCTGATGCTAGCCAGCACGCTGGTGCGCGAGATAAAGAAATCGGCCCTGCTTATTGCCGAAGATATGAGTGGCCTGCCCGGCCTGTGCCGGCCCATCGCCGACGGCGGCGTGGGCTTTGACTACCGGCTCGGCATGGGGCTGCCCGATTTCTGGATTAAGACCCTCAAGCACCAGCGCGACGAAGACTGGAACCTCGGCGAGCTGTGGCACCAGCTGACGAACCGCCGCCAGGGCGAAAAAACCGTGGCTTACGCCGAAAGCCACGACCAGGCGCTGGTGGGCGATAAAACCCTCAGTCACTGGCTCTACGATGCAGCCATTTACACCAACATGGGCGTGCTCGACGGCGACCCCCGGGTGGCCCGCGCCACGGCGCTGCACAAGCTCATCCGGCTCATCACGCTGAGCGCGGGCGGCGAGGCCTACCTCAATTTTATCGGCAACGAGTTTGGCCACCCCGAGTGGGTTGATTTCCCAAGGGCCGGCAACGACTGGAGCTACCACTACGCCCGCCGCCAGTGGAGCCTGGCCGATAACAAAGACCTGCGCTTTAGCCAGCTGCTGGCCTTCGACCACGCCATGCTCAAGCTGGCCCGCGAGCGGCAGCTGCTCAGTAAAGGCCCGGCTAGCTTGCTCAATATCGACTTTGGCAACAAAGTCATCGCTTTCGAGCGGGCCGGACTGGTATTCGTGTTCAGCTTCCACGTGAGCGAAAGCTTTTTCGATTACGGTGTTCCGGTGCCGGCCCTGGGCCGCTACCGCCTGGTGCTCAGCTCCGACCGCAGCGAGTTTGGTGGTTTTGACCGGCTCGATGAGCAAGTGATTTACGACACGCTCGGTGGCGGCGGCACGGCCGAGGCGCCGCGTCTGCGCCTCTACGTGCCCAGCCGCACGGCGCTGGTGCTGGCTAGGGGATAGGCTTGGCCGGACGGGCGCGTTCTCCCCGTTACTTTTTGCTTTAATGCCATCTAAAGGAGCCCGCTAGCCTTGCAAAGGCGGGGGCTGGCTAACACTACCTTGTATTTTATGGCTGACTTACCTACCCGGTATGAGCGAGTGCTTTCCTGGCTCGACCACTACCTTATTCGTCCCCTTTATACTGACCGGGTACGGCGACTGATTCTGCAAAGCTTTCCGTTCTGGGTGGCCTCCATCCTGACCGGGCTGGTGGCCGTGGGCTACGAAAAGATGTTTGGCTGGGCCGAGCAGCTGAGTTTTACCTGGCTCAGCGGCACGCCCTGGCTGGCGTTTATACTTACGCCGGCGGCATTTGGGGTGTCGTGGCTGCTGGTGCGCGAGCTGGCGCCCGCCGCCCGCGGCAGCGGCATTCCGCAGGTAATGGCCGGCATCGAGCTTTCCAACCCCGCGCACCACCAGCGCACCAGCTACCTGCTGAGCCTGCGCGTGGCCGTAGTAAAGGTGCTGAGCAGCGTGGTGCTGCTGCTGGGGGGCGGGGTTATCGGCCGCGAGGGGCCGACCATCCAGGTGTCGGCGGCCATCTTCCGCACCATCAACCGCTTGCAGCCGGCGGGCTGGCCCCAGCTCTCGCGCCAGATTGCGCTCGTTACGGGCGGCGCGGCCGGGCTAGCCGCCGCCTTCAACACGCCGCTGGGCGGCATCGTGTTTGTGGTGGAGGAGCTGACCCAGATGCACATGGCTCGCTTTCGCATGGCCGTATTTACGGCCGTAATTATTGCGGGCCTCACCGCCCAGACGTTTCTGGGGCCTTACTTATACTTGGGTTATCCCAAGGTAGTGGCAGCCTCAGGGCGGGTCGAGCTGGTGGTTTTTCTGGTGGCGGTGGTGTGCGGCATCGCGGGTGCCGCATTTGCCAAGACCCTGCTCTGGCTCGGCAACTACCGCAAGCGCTTTACCTCGCTGGCCGCGCAGGCGGGCTGGGTGCTGGGCTGCGGCCTGCTGATGGCAACGGTGGCCTACGCCTTCGGCACCGAGGGCGTAGGCACCGGCAAGCCCATTATCAACCGCCTGTTGTTTCAGAACAACGGCCTGACGCCTTGGTACTTATTTCCGGTGCGGTTTGTGGGTATGGCCCTCAGCTACAGCAGCGGCGGGGCGGGCGGCGTGTTTGCCACCTCGCTCAGTGCCGGGGCCATCCTGGGCGATGGCGTGGGCCGGCTTATGCACGTGGGCGTGCCCGACCGCAACCTGCTCATTCTGGTAAGTATGGTGAGTTTTCTGACGGGCGTGGTGCGCTCGCCCTTCACGGCGGCCATTCTGGTGCTGGAAATGACCGACCGCCACTCAGCCATTTTCCAGCTGCTAATCAGCGGCTTGCTGGCCCAAAGCGTAGCTTCGCTGCTCGACCGCCACTCGCTCTACGAGCACCTCAAGCAAGGTTTTATGCGGGAGGCGCTTGCCGAGAACGCGCAGCCTACTGCCGCCCCCGAGCCTGCCCACGTAGAATGACGTAGCGGCGGCCGGCCGCCGCTACTCCCGCTTGCGGCCGATACTGAGGCGATACACTGTTTCGGTGAGGCGCTTGGTACGGGCGGCGGGGTTTTTGGCGCCCTTGAGGTAGCGCACGTAGGCGCGCTGCTCGGGCTTTTCCAGCTTTTTGAAGAAAGTGAGCGCGGCCTCATTTTCGGTCAGGGCAGCGGCCAGGTCCTCGGGCAGGCTCACTACGCGCTCGCTCAGGTCGTGGCGCAGGGCCACGTGCAGCACGTCGCCTACCGTTTTACCCACGGCGCGCCGCACTTCGCGCGGAATGACCAGGGCGTGGTAGCCGTCGCCAAGCGGGGCTAGCTCGCCCTGGTAGGGAAAGCCGTCGATGGCCGTTTGCACGGGCAGGTCTTCCTTGGTGCCGTAAAGCGTTTCTACCGAGAAGGGCGCCACGACAAATACGTCGCCGGTGCGCGGGTCGGCTTCGAGCGCCGCCTCAAATTCTTGTTCAAATTCCGTCATCGCCCGCAAAATTACGCCGGGCTAGCCACCGGGCGCGGCCGGGCCTCGTGCAAGGCCTGGGCAATGGCAGCTGCATCGGTGGCGGCAATGACCCGCACGGTGCCCGTTGCCAGCCCCAGCTCGCGGTGCAGGCGCGCGGCCAGGGTCGGGGTTTCGACTAAAACCAGGTCGGCCCGGTGCAGCGCCTGGCGTTGCAGCTCGGCCATCCAGCCCGCTGCTGTTTCGGCCGACTCCTCTACCGATGCGGCCAGCGCGGCCAGGTGCAGTACCAGCGGCCGGCCGGTGCGCTGGCGCAGCTCCTGGGCGGCTAGCCACGTGGGCCAGGCCGGCGCATAAATAACCGCGAACGGGGACTCGGCCAGCGCCACTGGCACCGCGAAGCGAGCGTACTGAATGATTTGAAAATTTAAATCGGGCGCCGGATAATGCGTGGCGGCCGGTAGTAGCACGGCATGGGGCGCCGCAGTAGGGATTTCGGCCGTTGCGGGCAGCTCAAGCAGTTCCACTGGCTCGGCCAGCGCGGGTGGCGTAGCGGGCTGGCGTAGCGTTGCCAGGGCCTCGGGCCAGTCGGCCAGGGCTGGCGTGGCGCTGGTAGCCGGCTGGGCTAGTACGTCGGCGGCACCGGGGCTAGCCAACTCAAACTGCGCCAGTTCAGCGGCCTCCTGCGGCCGAAAATCAGTTTCCAGCGCGGCCGTTTGGGGAGGCCGGCGGTCAGCTGGCGCCGGGCCAGAGGGCAGTGCACTAACCGCAGAAGCTGGTGTGGCCGGGCGGGTACTACTGGCTGCGCGGGACATAGCTAACGTTGTATTGCGGTGCGCGGGTGGGCTAGCCACGGCTTCTATGGGCATCGGCGCCCGCGCTGGTCGAATACCAGCCGGGGCTGGCCGCACGGCCCCCAGATACGGGGCGGCGGGCAATGCGGTCGGGCCTAGCCAGACGGGAGCGGGCAGGGGCTGGCCGGCCAGCTGGGCCAGCTGCGGCAGGCGGTAGCTGCCTAGGCGCAACACCCGCACGGCCGACCAGGTTAGCGCTGGTTCGGGTGGGACGGGCACGCTAGCTGGCACGGTAGCCGCAATGGCTAGCCCCGGCAGTAGTAGCTCATCGGTGGCCGGCTCGGCATCTTCTTCGAGCGCTTCGGCGCGGAGTAGCGTAGTAGTGGCCGGGGCGGGCGGCGGCATTTCGGCCAGGGGCGGGGCCGCCTCGGTCGGGGCGGGCGGCTTTTCTACCGCAATGGCTAGGGGCTTGGCTTCTGCTTCGGGTAATGCCAGCGGCAGGTATTCTTCGGCGCTGAGGTGGTGGGGCGCGTCGGCCTGGGGCACCATCACCAGGATAGAATCGACGGTGGGCGCACCAGCCTGCGTGGCTTCTACCAAGGCCCGCACGGCCGGGGCGGCCTCCGCCCAAGCCAGCACAAGTACGGCAATGGGTTCGGGCAAATCAGCGGCAGGCAAAGGCATTCGGCAGGTATTAACCCTGCGAATAACGGCACTACTGCTGCCAGGTTAATAGAACTGGATAAAAAATAATTGTGCCTTCAGCGAGCAGAGCCGGTCATTAGGCGTTTTGCCCGCGCCCGATGCCAACCCTGAAAAGTAACTTGCGCACTTGATGCCTCCTTGCTGCCGGCGCTTGCCGGCATTTTTTTGCGAGGGGCGTCCTGCCGCTGTCTTCCCTATCTTCTTTATATGCCTACCAATTCCGTTCAGGAAAATAATTATATGCTCAACGACCTGGCGCTGCAAAGCCGCCAGGAGCAGGTGCCCGGCGCCGTGCATCGTGTCGAGCAAAATGATGACCACCTGTTTACCTTCACCACCGAAAACGGCACCCGCCTGCTGCTGCACGCGCTCAGCGACAAGATTCTGCGCTTTCGCTACCTCACGCCGGGTGCGCCTAGCGAGCCCGATTTTAGCTACGCCGTGCCCGACCCCGCCGCCGAGCGCACCATGCGCCCCGGCGTGCCGAGCTTCCTGGAGTTTAAGGAAAAAGGCGACCATTACCGCCTCACCACGGGCCGTCTCATCTGCATTGTGTGGAAAGACTCGCTGCGCACGCGCGTGCTCGACCGCTCGGGCAATATCCTGAGTGCCGATGAGAAGGGCTTCCACTGGCAGCACGATGACGACTCGGGCAACGACATTGTGAAAATGAGCCACGCCGTGCCCAGCGGCGTGTGCTACTACGGCCTCGGCGATAAGCCCGCCAACATGAACCTGCGCGGCCAGCGCTTCCTCAACTGGGGCTCCGATACCTACGGCTACGTGAAAGGCTCGGACCCGCTGTACAAGAACATTCCGTTCTTTCACGTGCTGCACCAGCGCATTGCGCACGGCATTTTCTTTGATAATACGTTCAAGGCGTTTTTTGACTTCGCGGCCGAGCGGGCCGACGTGACCAGCTTCTGGGCCGAGGGCGGCGAGATGAATTACTACTTCATCTACGGCCCCACCCTGCTCGAAACCACCGAGGAATATACCCGCCTCACCTGCCCGCCCGAGCTGCCGCCGCTCTGGACGCTGGGCTACCACCAGTGCAAGTGGAGCTACTTCCCGGAGAGCAACGTGAAGGAAATCACGAAGGGCCTGCGCGAGCGCCGGATTCCGTGCGATGCGATTTACCTCGACATCGACTATATGGACGGCTACCGTTGCTTTACTTGGAGCCCGCAGCACTTCCCCGAGCCCAAGCGCATGGTGGACGAGCTGGCCGCCGACGGCTTCAAAACGGTGGTTATCATCGACCCCGGCATCAAAATCGACCCGAGCTACCCGGTGTACCAGGAAGGTCTGAAGAACGACTTCTTCTGCCGCCGTGCCGATGGGCCACTGATGCGCGGCTCGGTGTGGCCGGGCCTCTGCAACTTTCCCGACTACACCAAGCCGCCGGTGCGCGAGTGGTGGGCTAGCCTCTTCGAGGGGCTGATAAAGGACACCGGCGTGCGCGGCGTGTGGAACGACATGAACGAGCCCGCCGTGTTCGAAAAAGGCACCTTCCCGGATGATGTGCGCTTTGATTTCGACGGCCAGCCCTGCTCGCACAAAAAGGCGCACAACATCTACGGCATGCAGATGGCCCGCGCCACGGCGGCCGGCGTAAAGCAGTTCAGCTACCCCAACCGGCCGTTTACCATCACGCGCAGCACCTACGCGGGCGGCCAGCGCTACTCCTCGGGCTGGACCGGCGACAACATCGCGAGCTGGGACCACCTCTGGCTAGCCAATATTCAGTGCCAGCGCCTCAGCATCAGTGGCTTCAGCTTTATCGGCTCCGACATCGGCGGCTTTATCGACACGCCCGATGGCGAGCTATATGCCCGCTGGATTGCGCTCGGGGCCTTCCATCCGTTCTTCCGCACCCACAGCTCGGGCGACCACGGCGACCAGGAGCCCTGGAGCTTTGGCGAGCCCTACACCAGCCTGGCGCGGCACTTCATTGAGCTGCGCTACCAGCTGCTGCCCTACGTGTACACCACCTTCTGGCAGTACACCACCCAAGGCACGCCCATGCTGCGCCCACTCACCTTCCTGGACCAGAACGACCCCGAGACTTACCTGCGCATGGCCGAGTTCAGCCTCGGCGACCACCTGCTGGTGTGCCCCATCACGCAGGCCGGCGCCGATGGCCGCTGGATGTACCTGCCCAAGGGCGAGTGGTACTACTACTGGACCGACGAGCTGAAAGCCGGTGGCCAGGAAGTGTGGGCCAGCGCCGACCTCACCCGCATTCCGCTCTTCGTGAAGGCCGGCGCCGTGCTGCCCACGCAGCCCGTGCTGCAGTACGTAGGCGAAAAAATAGTCGAGCAGTTGACCCTGCACGTGTACTACAAAAACGGCACCGCCGAGAGTGTGCTTTACGACGACGGCGGCGAAGGCTACGCCTACCACGAAGGCCAGCAAACCACCCGCCGCTTCCGCGTGACGGGCGATGCCGCGTCGCTCACGCTCAGCCAGGCTAGCGAGGGCGCTTATCAAACGCCCTACAGCACCTACCGCGTGGTGCTGCACGGCCTGCCCGCCGCCATCGAAGCCGCCACGGCCGACGCGCAGGCCCTGTCGCTAGGGGTGTACCTGGCCACCGAAACTACCGTGGCCGCGCCGGCCGTGGTAGTGGGTGTGGGCTTTGGGGAGGTAAAAGTTGCGCTGGTCGCGCCGGCAGCCGAGGCGCCAGCGAAAGCGTAAGGCAACTCCAACTCCTCAGATAAAATACAAAGCACCCTAGCGTCGGCTAGGGTGCTTTGTTGGTATCAGGCAGTAGCTTAGAGTGCCACGTCGAAGCGCCCATTGGTGAGGTGGGCCAGCTTACCAGTCGTGATTTCGCGCGCCGTATAGCTAAAGGTGCCGCTGGCTACGTGCGCTACTGTGTCGTACCGGATGAGCGTAACGGTGCCCACTGCTGCACTGTCGGTAAAGTAATATGATATAGGTAAAAGCGGCCCACTGGCGGGCGCGGGCGGGGTACTGGTATAAGTGGCATAATTGCCCGATGGCTTCCAGTAAGGTGTTCCCTTGCCAAGCTGATAAGTGCCTGGGCTACGCGCAGCTAGCAGCCAGATTGTTAGCTCATCAAAGCTGGTCCGAGCTTCGATTACCAGGCCGCCCCTGCGATTATAGCTGCCAGTTTCCAGGGCTTTGGGAGGAGTAACGAAAAGGGTGGGTGCGATGTAAGGAGTAAAATCTCTACCCTCAATCTGACAAGAAAAAGTATTCGGGCCCGACGGTGTAGGGTCTTTTTGGTGGCAGGCTACTGCAAACAGCAGAATACCTGAAAAGAATAGCTTTTTCATGAAATAGTAAGTAGGGTGGTACGTATGCCTGCGGAACGACAAAGCACCTGCTCCGCCCATTGCTTACCAATTCAATAGTTGTGTGTAGCGGACTTTACAAATCGCCGCTCCGGGCTTAAAAACAGTGATTAGGAGCTGCTAGAAGGTAAAAAATCTGATTTTAGAAAGGTCGCGCGGGCACGTCATCGCCAGCAAGTAGTACCAAACTATTGCCGGGCCGTATTACCTGCGCTGGCTAGCTTCAGCTTGCGCGGCGGTCTGCCACTTTTTATTTCTTACGGTCCTCGCTCTTGTCTACCCCCACCGACGCCCCCGGCCACCCTCAGTCTAAAACCGCCATCATTGCCGCTCTGGCGGCCAATCTGGGCATTGCCCTCATCAAGTTTGTGGCGGCGTGGTTCACGGGCTCGTCGGCTATGCTCTCCGAGGGTATTCACTCGCTGGTCGATACGGCTAATGAGTGGCTACTGCTGCTGGGGCTGCGCAGTAGCCGGCAGCCGGCTACCGAGCGGCGGCCCTTCGGCTACGGGCGCGAGCTGTATTTCTGGGCGTTTATGGTGGCGGTATTCATCTTCGCCATCGGCGGGGGCCTGTCACTGTACGAGGGCTACGAGCACCTGCGCCACCCCGCGCCACTCGGTAGCCCCACCTGGAACTACGTGGTGCTGGCCGTGGCCTTTTGCCTCGATGGCAGTTCGTTTCTGGTGGCGCGGCGCACCTTCAATGCCCAGCGCGGCCAGCAGCCATTCTGGGCGGCCTTCCGGGCTAGCAAAGACCCCTCGATTTTTGTGGTGCTGTTTGAAGATGCCTCCGACTTGCTCGGCCTGCTCATTGCCTTCTTAGGCGTTTTTCTCAGCCACTGGCTGAATAGGCCCGAACTCGACGGCCTGGCCTCAGTGCTCATTGGGCTGCTGCTACTGGTAGTGGCTGGCCTGCTGCTGCGCGAAACTAAAAGCCTGCTGCTAGGCGAGCCCGCTGAAACGCCGCTGCTGGTAAAAATCAGCGCGTTGCTGGATGCTGACCAACATATAGTGCGTTCGGCACCGCCGCTCTCGTCCTATCTCAGCCCGCACGAGATACTGGTGGTGGTGCCCGTCGAGTTTGTGCCCGGCCTGCCGGCTAGCCAGCTCACGCAGGTTATCGGGCAGCTCTGCGATGCCATTAAGGCGGCGCACCCCGATGTACGGCACATTTTCATTCAGCCCGCCGCACTAGGATTGCCCGAAAAGCCCACTGCATAAATTATTGGGGCCGCTAAGGAGGCGCAAACGTTTGCGGCTAGGCTGGCCCGCCGCCGAGCGCTAAACCGTGCTTAATATTGACGCGGCTAATAACAACGCGGCCCCGCGGCGTGTTAGCCCCCGCCAAGTTAGTAACCTGTGCTGCGCAGGCAGTGCGGGCCCACCCCTCACACAATCCCACCGCTGAAATGGCCAAAATTAAAGTAGCCAACCCCGTAGTAGAGCTCGATGGCGACGAAATGACGCGCATCATCTGGAAATTTATCAAGGACAAGCTCATCCTGCCTTACCTCGACCTCGACATCAAGTACTATGACCTCGGCATCGAGTACCGCGACGAAACGAATGACCAGGTAACCATCGACTCGGCCAATGCCATCAAGCAGTATGGCGTGGGCATCAAGTGCGCTACCATCACCCCCGACGAGGAGCGCGTGGCCGAGTTTGGCCTGAAGCAGATGTGGAAATCGCCCAACGGCACCATTCGCAACATCCTGGACGGCACCGTGTTCCGCGAGCCCATCGTGATGAGCAACGTGCCCCGCCTGGTGCCCAACTGGACGGCCCCCATCTGCATCGGCCGCCACGCCTTCGGCGACCAGTACCGCGCCACCGACTTCGTAACCAAAGGCAAAGGCAAGCTTACCATCACCTTCACGCCCGAGGACGGCGGCGAGGTGCAGTCGTTTGAAGTGTTCAACTTTAAAAATGATGGCGTGGCCCTGGCCATGTACAACACCGACGAAAGCATCCGGGGCTTTGCCCACGCCTGCTTCAACCAGGCCCTAATGAAGGGCTGGCCGCTGTACTTGAGCACCAAAAACACCATCCTAAAGAAGTACGATGGCCGCTTTAAGGACATCTTTCAGGAGATTTACGAGCAGGATTACCAGGACAAATTCAAGGCTGCCGGCATCACCTACGAGCACCGCCTCATCGATGACATGGTAGCCTCGGCCCTTAAATGGAACGGCAACTTTGTGTGGGCCTGCAAAAACTACGACGGCGACGTGCAGAGCGACACCGTGGCCCAGGGCTTCGGCTCGCTCGGCCTGATGACCTCGACGCTCGTGACGCCCGACGGCACCGTAATGGAGGCCGAAGCCGCCCACGGCACCGTGACGCGCCACTACCGCGACCACCAGAAGGGCAAGCCTACCAGCACCAACCCCATCGCCAGCATCTTCGCCTGGACGCGCGGCCTAGAGTTCCGCGGCAAGCTCGACGGCAACCAGGAGCTTATCGACTTCTGCCAGGCGCTGGAGGCTGTGTGCGTCGAAACCGTGGAAAGCGGCAAAATGACTAAGGACCTGGCCGTCTGCATCCACGGCAACAAGGTAGAGCACGGCCGCGACTACCTCTACACCGAGGAATTCCTGGAAGCGCTCGATGAGAACCTGAAGAAGAAGCTAGGTAAGTAAACGATTGGGCTAGCGGAATACTGAGCTTGCCCAGTTGTGGAATTATTCACAAAAAAAGCTCCCTGGCCAAACCAGAGAGCTTTTTTTGTGAAGCGTGTATTGCTTACGCAAGATTATTCGAGGCGGCTTTGGCCGTCAGGAATTCGCGATTTAGAATCGCAATATTTTCGAGCGAGATACCTACCGGGCACTCGGCCGCGCACGAGCCAATATTGGAGCAGGCACCGAAGCCTTCGATGTCCATCTGGGCCACCATATTCTCGACGCGCGTCTGGCGCTCTACCTGGCCCTGGGGCAATAGGGCCAACTGCGATACCTTGGCCGACACGAAAAGCATGGCCGAGGCATTTTTGCAAGCGGCCACGCACGCGCCGCAGCCAATGCAGGTGGCCGCCTCAAACGCACGGTCAGCAATGTCCTTCGGAATCGGAATCTCGTTGCCATCGGGTGCACCGCCGGTATTCACGCTCACGTAGCCGCCCGCCTGAATAATGCGGTCGAAGGCCGAGCGGTCCACGCTCAGGTCTTTATTTACCGGGAAGGCGTTGGCGCGCCAGGGTTCGATGGTAATGGTATCACCATCCGAAAACTTGCGCATGTGCAGCTGGCAAGTAGTGGTGCCCTTCTCGGGGCCGTGCGAGCGGCCATTGATAAACAGGTCACATGAGCCGCAGATGCCCTCACGGCAGTCGTGGTCGAAGGCTACCGGGTCCTGGCCTTGGTGGAGTAGGTCCTCGTTGAGCACGTCGAGCATTTCCAGGAAAGACATATCGGGCGAAATATCTTTCACTTGATAGTCAACCATTTGGCCTTCCGTCTGACGGTTAGGCTGACGCCAAACTTTCAGCGTCAGGTTCATTGGTTTAGCGTTGGGGTTAGAACCGGCCATTATAGTAAAACGTCATGCTGAACGCAGTGAAGCATCTCGCTCGCGTCGTTGGGGTAATAGGTAATTACTGCTGCCCGCGAGATGCTTCACTGCGTTCAGCATGACAATCAAGTTGTTATTTGTAACTGCGCTGAGTCAGCTTTACGTTTTCGAACACCAGCTCTTCCTTATTGAGGCGCTCGGGCTGGTTTTCGCCCATGTACTCCCAGGCAGCTACGTAGGCGTAGTGGTCATCGTCGCGCTTGGCTTCGCCTTCCTCGGTAGCGTATTCTTCGCGGAAGTGACCGCCGCAGCTTTCGTTGCGGTCCAAGGCGTCGTCTACCATTAGCTCACCTAGTTCGATGAAGTCGGCCACGCGGCCGGCTTTCTCCAGGGCCTGGTTCATTTCCTCACCCGAGCCTACCACTTTCACGTCGCTCCAGAACTCCCTGCGCAGCTTAGCGATTTCGGCTTTGGCGTAGCGCAGGCCTTCGGCGTTGCGGGCCATGCCACAGTATTCCCACATGAGGTGGCCGAGCTTTTTGTGAAACTCGTCGGGCGTGCGGTTGCCCTTGATGGCGAGCAACTGCTCGACGCGGGCCTGCACGCCAGCTTTGGCTTCGGCAAAGGCGGGGTGGTCAGTCGTTACCGGCTTGGGTGGTGTAGCAGCCAGGTAATCACCAATAGTGTACGGAATTACAAAGTAGCCATCGGCCAGGCCCTGCATAAGGGCAGAAGCCCCCAAGCGGTTGGCGCCGTGGTCGGAGAAGTTGCACTCACCAGCTGCGTAAAGGCCTGGTACGGTGGTTTGCAGGTTATAGTCAACCCACAGGCCGCCCATAGTATAGTGCACTGCCGGATAGATGCGCATCGGCATCTGGTAGGGATTTTCGTCGGTAATCTTCTTGTACATCTCGAAGAGGTTACCGTACTTCTGGCTTACCGCCTCGGCGCTGGTGCGCTTGATGACGTCGGCAAAGTCGAGGTATACGGCTAGGCCTGATGAGCCCACGCCCCGGCCTTCATCACACATCTGCTTGGCGTTGCGCGAGGCTACGTCGCGCGGCACTAAGTTGCCGAACGCCGGGTACTTACGCTCCAGGAAATAGTCGCGGTCATCTTCCTGAATGTCTTGCGGCTTAAGCTCACCTTTGCGCACGCGCTCGGCTAGGGCTACCGTCTTGGGTACCCACACGCGGCCGTCGTTGCGCAGCGACTCCGACATCAGCGTCAGCTTCGACTGGTAGTCGCCCGATACTGGGATGCAGGTGGGGTGAATCTGGGTGAAGCAGGGGTTAGCGAAATACGCGCCCTTTTTGTGGGCACGCCATGCGGCGGTGGCGTTGCAGTACATGGCGTTGGTGCTCAGGTAAAACACGTTGCCGTAGCCGCCAGTGGCCAGCACTACGGCGTGGGCCGCGTGCGTCTGCACCTCGCCGGTGATGAGGTTGCGGGTAATAATGCCGCGCGCCTGGCCATCAATCACCACTACATCGAGCATTTCCGAGCGGGTGTACATCTTCACCTTGCCGTAGGCAATCTGCCGGCTCAGGGCCGAGTAGGCCCCTAGCAGCAGCTGCTGCCCGGTCTGGCCGCGGGCGTAAAACGTGCGGCTCACCTGCGCCCCGCCGAAGGAACGGTTGGCCAACAGCCCACCGTACTCGCGGGCAAATGGCACGCCCTGCGCTACGCACTGGTCAATGATATTGACCGATACCTGGGCTAGCCGGTACACGTTGGCCTCACGGGCGCGGTAGTCGCCGCCCTTGATGGTGTCGTAAAACAGGCGGAACACCGAGTCGCCGTCGTTCTGGTAATTTTTAGCGGCGTTGATGCCGCCCTGCGCCGCAATGGAGTGCGCCCGGCGCGGCGAGTCGTGGTAGGTAAACGCTTTTACGTTGTAGCCCAGCTCGGCCAGCGAAGCCGCCGCCGAAGCGCCGGCTAGGCCCGTGCCCACCACAATCACGTCGTATTTCCGCTTGTTGGCGGGGTTGACGAGCTTGACGTTAAACTTATGCTTGTCCCACTTTTCGGCTAGGGGCCTTCGGGCGCTTTGGAAGTCAGATTCATAAGGGCAAGAAACTGAAATTAGTTGAACGCCAGCGCAAGCTGGTGCAGCACGGCCGGTGCGCTGGAAACGAGGGCCCCGTTCTCATTCGTGAAAAACAGGAAGTAGAGCGGCATCGAAGCAAAGCCGGCCGATACTATGACCGCGAAAGCGTAGCCAAAGTTCTTAATCAGCGGCATGTATTTGCGGTGGTTCAGGCCCAGGGTCTGAAAACCCGAGCGGAAGCCGTGCCACAGGTGGTAGCCCAGGCTAGCCTGGGCGGCCACGTAGAGCACTACGTACCACCACTGGTGAAAAGAGGTAACCACGACTTTGTACAAATCATCGTTATGGTTTATGTCGGCATCGAGCGTGCCGAAGCGGGCGCGCCAGAAGAAATTGTAGAGGTGCACAATCAGAAACACCAGAATAATCGAGCCTAGAATACCCATATTGCGCGAGGTCCACTCCGAGTTTTGCTTGGC
The DNA here is from genome assembly GCF_013256625.1 of Hymenobacter sp. BRD128. Classification (NCBI taxonomy): domain Bacteria; kingdom Pseudomonadati; phylum Bacteroidota; class Cytophagia; order Cytophagales; family Hymenobacteraceae; genus Hymenobacter; species Hymenobacter sp. BRD128. The sequence goes on along the minus strand of NZ_CP053908.1, from coordinate 2,772,780 downwards.
TTCCCACTGCGCGTAGCCGTGCGAGCGGGCACCTTTATTGCGGGTGGTCAGCATCAGGGCCTCGTAGATGTGGAAGCCAAAGCCCAGCACCAGCCCCCACTCGATAGTGCGGATAACCGGATTAGTACCCATGAAATGGGAGTAGGTATTAAAGGCTACCCCGTCGTCGTGTTTGAAAAGCTGGAGGTTGCCAACCAGGTGCACCACCAGGAACGTGCAGAGAAACAGGCCCGTAAGGGACATGATAATCTTGCGCCCGATGCTGCTGGTAAAGGTTTTTGTAAACCAGTTCATAGAGATTTCAGTCGAGAAAATGACCGTTTGTACCGCTCAAAGGTAGGGCCGAGGGCGGGCTCAGCCCAAGGTGCAGGCGTAACATAGCCGTTATTTAGAAAGGTTAAACTCAGGGGCTAGCCAGGCAGACAAGCAGCGTGAATCAATCTCCCTGAAATACCGTTAGCTGATTTGCTGCTTACTTTAGGACAACTATCCACTCGCGCAAAAGGTTGGGTAGTGCTGGCCGATAAGGGCGGAGTTCAATTTTCGCGGTAGTAAGCTGTCTTTCAACACAGGTAGATTATGCAAGATCTTTTATCTTTTAGCAAGAATGCAAGGCGGGGTGCCTGGTTGCTGGCTGCGATACTGCTGGTTTTGGGCTGGCTGCGCCCGCAAACGGCGCTAGCCTCGCACATTCGGGCGGGCGACATCCAGGTGAAGGTGGATACGGCCACCGGCAACCCCAACCGGTTCTTTATTAAGTTTACGCTGTATCGAGATACTGGTGGAGTGGACCAGCCATCGGTCACCATATACTTTGGTGATGGCACCCGGCAGGACGGTATTCTGAAGAATGCCAACCCACCCCGCATTAATGGGGATACCGACGTTTTTACCTATAGTTGCGACCATACTTTCCCAGGGCCAGGCAACTACACAATTAGCTTCGTTGGGGAAAACCGGAATGCGGGCATTTTAAACATGGCAAGTTCTGCTTCGCAGACATTTTATGTCAGCACGTTGATTCCCATAAACCCGTCCTATGGCCTCGACAACTCACCGATACTAAGAGCGCCAGCTGTAGACAAAGCGGCAGTAGGGCAGGTATTTCTGCACAACCCGGCCGCTTACGATGCCGATGGCGACTCGATGGCGTTTCACCTGCGTACTTGCCAGCAAGCATCTGTTAGTAGTGCTAGCGTTACTAACCTGCCAGTGCCTTCTACTGTCACCAATTATGTCTATCCCGACGACCCTAGTATTGTACCCAATGCGGTGCAAGTGGCTTACTCTGGCGTGCCGGCTGGGGTGCCGGGGGCTAAATCATTCATCTCTCAGGATGTACATACCGGGCAGATAACTTGGAATGCGCCGGCTAGGGCCGGTATCTACAACATCGCCTTCACGGTGGATGAGTTTCGGCGCACGACCTTCGGCTTTCGCAAGATTGGAACGGTTATCCGCGATATGCAGATTATCGTGACGGCTACTAATAACCTGCCACCAACCCTGACGGTGCCACCCGATTTGTGCGTGGTGGCGGGCACACCGGTTACGCTCAATGTGTCAGCCGCTGATGGCTCCAGCCCCAGCTCGCCGGCTACCAACGTGACACTGTTTGCTTACAGCGGCATCCTGCCGCCGGCTACGTTTAGGCAGAATAATACGGGTACTTCCGTCACCGGCACTTTTAAGTGGACGCCCGATTGCAGCAACGTGGCCGACCAGCCCTACATCGTCGTGTTCAAGGCGCAGGACACGCCACCCAACTCGGCTACACCGCCCCTTGTGGATATCAAGCCGGTGCGCATAACCGTGGTGGGGCCGCCCCCCCAAAACCTGAAGGCCACGCCCTCAGGCACGCCGGGCGGGCTGGTGAGTGTGCTGACCTGGGATAAGTACACCTGCCAGAATGCCAGCCAGATACTGATTTTCCGGCGCGAAGGCTGCTACGCCTATACCCCTGGCCCCTGCGATACGGGCGTGCCTGCGGGCGCGGGCTACGTGCAGATAGGCTCGGTGTCGCCCACGGTTACCACCTTTGCCGACAACCAGGGGCTGGTGCGGGGTAAGTCGTATAGCTACCGCATCTACGCTACGTTTCCGCGGCCGGCCGGCGGCGCCAGCATCGTTTCGAACGAAGCCTGCCTGACCTTCAACGGGCGCTCGGCCATGCTCACCAACGTGGACGTGAATACGACCAGCACCACCACTGGCCAAATTACCGTGAAGTGGACCCGGCCCCGAGCCGATGCGGGCGCGTTTGTGTCGCCGCGCTACGAGCTGAGCCGCAGCATTGGCACCGGGCCCGCTACGCTAGTGGCCACCCTTACCAATCTTACCGACACGACCTACGTAGACCGGGGCCTGAACACGGTGGCCAACCAGTACACATACTCGCTCACGTTCTTCAACACGGTGCCTACCAGCACTACGCCGGTGCAGGAAACCGCGCCCCCGGCCACCAGCGTGCGCGCCAGCCTCATTGCCGACGGCATCAACAAAACCATGACGGTGAACTGGGCCTACAACGTGCCGTGGGATAATAGCAAGCAGCCGAGCCGCATCTACCGCAAGGACCCCGGCAGCACTACGTTCAACCAGGTGGCGACCGTGACGCCGGGCGCCACCAGCGGCACGTATGTAGACCGCAACCTCGTGGCCGGCCAGGAATACTGCTACTACGTGCAGACTACCGGCCAGTACGCCAACTACAGCTTCCTGAGCAATTTGCTGAACAACAGCCAGCAAATATGCGCCACGCTCCAGGCCATCCCCTGCACCCCGGTGCTCACGCTGCAAGTAACCAACTGCGACAGCCTGGCTAGCCTGCCGTCGTACCTGCCGGTAAACCAGATGTACCAGAACAACCTGCGCTGGACGGTCGGCAACATGCCCGCCGGCTGCCAGGCCAATGCCATCTACTACCGCGTCTTCCGCGCCGATACCGATGGCGGCCCCTACGTCCTGATTGACTCGACCGCGCAGCTCACCTACGTCGACCGCAACCGGCCCCGGCCCACGTACTGCTACAAGGTGCAGGCCGTAGCCGCCTCGGGCCAGCGCAGCGGCCTCAGCAACTCGGCCTGCCAGGCCGATTGCGTATTCTTCATTCTGCCCAACATCTTCACGCCCAACGGCGATAACGCCAACGACGTGTTCCGGCCCAAGGTGAGCAGCCCGCTCCTGCGCACCCACATCCAGATTTTCAACCGCTGGGGCCGCAAGGTATACGAGAGCGACAAGGACCCTTACATCAACTGGACCGGTGGCGGGGCATCGGGCGAAAGCTCGACCAGCGGCCTGGCCTCGGGCGGCATCTACTACTACCTAGCTGAGGTAGAGTTTGCCGACGCTGCCCTGACCAAACGCACCTATAAAGGTTGGGTCGAGCTGATTCGCTAGCCGAGCTGCTAACCCGCTGCCAAAAAAGCCGCCCCCGACCGGGGCGGCTTTTTTGGCTTTATTTTGCCGCTGGCATTCCATTACCTGGTTTAATTTTTTGAGCATCTTGACACCTTCCCACCCATCCGAAGCCGCCGCGACGGCCGTAGTATTTCCGGGCCAGGGCTCGCAGTTTCCGGGCATGGCCCGCGAGCTTTTTGAGCAGAGCGAAGCCGCCCGCGCCCTGCTTACTCAGGCCAATGACATTCTGGGCTTCAACCTCACCAAGCTCATGTTTGAGGGCACGGAGGACGACCTGCGCCGCACCGATGTAACGCAGCCGGCCGTGTTTGTGCATTCGGTAGCGCAGTTTGTGGCCCGGCCCGACTTGCAGCCCAGCATGGTAGCGGGCCATTCGCTGGGCGAGTTTTCGGCTCTGGTAGCGGCCGGCGTGCTCACCTTCGCCGATGCGCTGCCCCTGGTAGCGCGCCGCGCCCAGGCCATGCAGGCTGCCTGCGACGAGCAGCCCGGCACGATGGCCGCCATTCTGGGCCTGGCCGACGAAGCCGTGGAGCAGGGCTGCCAGCAGGTAGCCACCGGCGGCGACGTTGTGGTGGCCGCCAACTATAACTGTCCCGGCCAACTCGTCATTTCGGGCTCGACGGCGGGCATTGCCAAAGCCTGCGAGGTACTGAAAGCCGCTGGGGCCAAGCGCGCCCTGCCGCTGCCAGTGGGCGGCGCCTTTCACTCGCCCCTGATGCAATCGGCCCAGGCTGCTCTGGCCGAAGCCATCGAGCGCACCACCTTTCACCCCGCTCGCTGCCCGGTGTACCAGAACGTCGATGCTGCACCGCACCGCGACCCTGCCGAAATCAAAGCGAATCTGCTGGCGCAGCTCACTGCCCCAGTCCGCTGGACGCAGAGCGTGCAGGCCATGCTCCGCGATGGCGCTACCAACTTCGTCGAGTGTGGCCCCGGTAAAGTGCTGCAAGGCTTGGTGAAGAAAATCGAGCCCACGGCCACGGCCGGCTCGGTAGCTTAAGGCCAGCGCTCACGAAGCAAAAAGCTCAGCCTGACGTGCTTTTTTAGCGACAAATGTTTTATAACTGCTTCACCTCTAGTGGGTCGGGGCAGGCGGCCAGCAGCTCAGCAATGGTGTGGTGCAGCTGTGGGTGCACCAATTGCGGCGCTAACTCAGCCAGTGGCACCAAGGCAAAACGCCGGGTTGGTAGCGCCGGGTGCGGTACCGTAAGGGTAGGGGTCGCCATTATTTCCTGCCCGAAGAGCAGAATGTCCACATCTAAAGTGCGGGCGCCCCAGCGCACCTGCCGCTCGCGGCCCTGCTGCTGTTCGGCGGCCAAACAGGCGGCCAGCAGGGTAGGGGCGTCGAGGGTAGTTTCCACAGCTAGCACCTGGTTGAGAAAAGCCGGCTGGTCTTCGAGGCCCCAGGCCGCCGTTTCGTACAGGGCTGAAGCCGCTGCCACGCGGCCGGCGGTAGTGGCTAGGTCGTAGCGGGCCTGCGCCAAGTGGGCGGCCCGGTCGCCGAGATTACTGCCCAATAGCAGGTAGGATGTAGTCAACTTGGAATTGAGAATAAAGGATAAAGGGCTACTAAACCGGCTATTACCGCCGCCCGCCAGTGCAAGATTCTCGAAAGGACTAGTCCCGGCTAGCATGAGCCTAGGAGCAGATACGGAGTCAGTATACGGCGCCTTGTCATATCATCCCCCTTCGACTGGTGCATTAGCCTGTACCGGGATGGGACCGAGTAGTCGGCCTACGCCATTGCGCACGGGCTCCGCCCAGCAGGTTGGCCCCGGCTAGGCTCACGGTTGCCTAGGTACCCTGTTGCCAGTGCGTCCAGCGGCAGGCGCGGTACGTGGCCCTTAAGTGGCTAGCTGATAGCCAGCAGGTGCAGGCGGTTGCCGCGCAGCAGTTCGTCGTTAAGCTCCTCGCGGCTACGCTGGCCGAGCACGTATTGGGTGAGTAATTGGAGCTCCCGGCAGGTGGGGGAGCTACTGGCGGGGTGGGCAAGGGCTTGCCGCACGGCGCGGGCACGCAGTGTTTTGGATTCCATGAAAAAATAATAATAGAAGCGGTAGGAGAGCGAGGTAGCCGATAGCCCGGGGCGGGCGGCCGATTTATATAATGAGACAAAGGTGTCGCAAAAAATGGATTTTCCAAAAAGCCTTCGGTGAGCGTCGTAGCAGCTCATCTGAAAGCAGCGTTTTTGTCTCCCAAAAACTGCTTGGGTATGATGATACACGCCCTTGCCGTACTCGTCGGGCTCTTCGCCCGCGCGAGCCCAGAACTCCGGCCGGCGGTTGCGCGGCTTGAAGCACCATGCCAGCCTTCTGGCGTAGGCCTGAGAATTGTGAAGACGCGACCCTTTACGTTTTGTTGTTGAAAGAGGATGTTGTGCCCACGAGATGTGAAGGGTCGCGTCTCCACACCCGGGGCACCAGCTGCGAGTTCGCGTCAGGGCTTCATGCGCAATTCTTTATTCGCAATTCTTTCGAAGAATTGCGCCGTGTACTCGGCAATGAGGCGCGCCGGCGCCGGTAGCACCGGGCTTTCCCAGGGGTGCGCGCCGCCAAACATGTGGCCCGCGCCGGGCACCACGACTACCTCGGCAGCCGGTTGGCCGGCGTGCAGCTGGTGCACGGCGGCTAGCGGCACCGTCTCATCCTGGTCACCGTGCATGAGCAGCACTGGCTGGCGCAAACTCGGCATCAGGGCCGGCAGGTCGAGGCGAGCGCGGTTTTTATAATAGTCCTCGGCAATCTGATAATACATAGGCAGCTGCTGGCCGGTGCGTAGGTTGGGCACGTAGAGCACGCCCTCACGCTGCCACTGGGCCAGTACCTCGGCGGGCCAATGCGGGTGCAGGTCGGCCACGGCGGCCCAGGCGGCTACGGCCGCCACGCGCGGGTCTTCGGCCGCTTTCAATAAGACCAGGGCGCCGCCTCTGCTGTGGCCTATCAGGTAAAGGCGACTAAGGCTGAGGCTAGCGGCGGGCAGGGGCGTGGCGCCGGGCGTATGCAGGGCATCCAGCAATTGACCGAGGTCGTCGAGCTCCAGGCTAAAATTATTTCTGCCAAAAGCTTCCAGGTCTTCCAAGTCGCCGGTGCCACCTACCACCACCCCGTTGTGCGAGAGGTTGAGCTTGACGAACACAAAGCCTCGCTCCGCAAAAAAACGGGCCAGCAGCCCGAAGTGGCCCCAGTCTTTAAACCCCTTGAACCCGTGCACAAACACCACTACTGGCTGGGGCTGGCCGGTGGGCTGCCAGGTGGCATCGGCGGCAAATAGGCGGCCGTGGTCCCGGCCGGTTAAGGTGAACTCGACAGTACGGAGCATGCGGCTAAGGTAGGCAGTGCGGTCCGGCCGCCGTATCATTGCGCCCGCATGGCAAATCCGCTCGACCGAATACAGGCTCCAATCGCTGCCGAGATGGCCGAGTTTGAGGTGAAATTCCGGCAGTCGATGCAAACGCGGGTGCTGCTGCTCGATAAGATTATGGGTTACATCGTGCGCCGCAAAGGCAAGCAGGTGCGGCCGATGTTTGTCTTCCTGACCGCCCGCGCCAGCAGCGATAACCCTAGCGGCCCGCTGCCCGAGGCCGTTTTTCGGGGCGCGGCCCTCATCGAGCTGCTGCATACGGCCACGCTGGTGCACGACGACGTAGTGGACGAAAGCAACTACCGGCGCGGCTTCTTCTCCATCAATGCCTTATGGAAGAACAAGATAGCGGTGCTGGTGGGTGATTATTTGTTGAGCCGCGGCCTGCTGCTCTCGCTCGAAAACAATGATTTTGACCTGCTCAAAATCGTGAGCAACGCCGTGAAGGAGCTGAGCGAGGGCGAGCTGCTGCAAATTGAGAAAGCCCGCCGCCTCGACATTACGGAGGAGGTGTATTTTGACATCATTCGCCAAAAAACGGCTTCGCTTATTGCCTCCTGCACGGCCGTGGGCGCGGCGGCGGCCGGCGCCGACAAGGCCACCATCGAAAAAGCCCGGCTCTTTGGCGAGAAAGTCGGCATGGCATTTCAAATAAAAGACGACCTGTTTGACTACGGCACGGCCGAAATCGGCAAGCCGGTGGGCATCGACATCAAGGAAAAAAAGATGACCTTGCCGCTCATCTACGCCTTGCAGCAGGCTAGCTGGCTGGACAAGCGCCGCGTTATCTACAACGTGAAAAACAACGCCGGCCACCGCGACCGCGTGCAGCAGGTTATCGACTTTGTAAAGCAGTCGGGCGGCCTCGATTACGCCATCCGCACGATGGAGCGCTACCGCGACGAGGCGCTGGCCCTGCTGCGCGAGTTTCCCGCGTCGGACGCCCGCAACTCGCTCGAAACGCTGATTAACTACACGATAGAACGGGAGAAGTAGCTGTAGCGCGAAGCTCCGGCTTCGCGCTAGGTCAAGACCAACATGGGATCGGGGCAGAGGCTAGCCCAGTAGGCGCGCTCGCTAGGGGCGGCCACGCCCGGAAAATCGCCCCAGCGCCCCTGCATATCGGCCATGAGCTGCAGGTGCAGGTGCGGCGGCCAGTCGCCGTTTTCGGGGTGGGGGCCAACGTGGCAAAACAACTGGCCGGCTGCAATAAGCTGCCCAGGGGCTAGCCCGGCGAGGTCGGTGCGGGTGAGGTGGCCGTAGAGGCTGAAAAAATGCGTGCCTTCCAGCTCGTGCTGCAAGATGATGGTGGGGCCGTAGTCGCCGAAATTATTATTGTCGGCCAGGCTGTGCACGGTGCCGGCCAGCGGCGCGGCTACGGGCGTACCGGCCGGCACCCACACATCAACGCCCAGGTGCAGCGAGCGCGGCTCGGTGGCAGCATCAAAATGCGGGCTGCGGCGGTAGATAACGCGGTTTTCGAGATAGCCGCCGATGCCCACGGTGGCGTGCTGCGCGGCTAGCAGGTCGCGCACCAGCTCATCAAAAACCAGGGTATCGCGCAGGCGCTCGGGGTGGGCGAGGCGCGGGTTGGCGGCCGTGAAGTCGAGGCGGGCCACCTGGGGGCTAGCCACCGAAAAATCGAACACGGGAGCAAACTGGTGGCGGTGGCGGGCTAGCAGCGGGGCAAGGTCGGGCATCATGCGGCGAAGCTAGCGCCGGCCCGGCAGAGGATAATTGCCGGCCAGGCCGATTAAGCGAAACTTCACCGGCCTTGGCTGGCGTAAATTTGCAGCCTTACTCAAGCTTAGCCCAATGTCGTCGTACCTGACGCTCACCGTCGTTGCCCTCACCCAGGAAACCCCTGACACCGTTACCATTCACCTCCAGCGGCCCGATGGCCAGGCCGTGCCCAGCAAGCCCGGCCAGTTTCTGACCCTGCTCGTGCCCTGCGGCCCGGCCGGCAGCCGCCCCGAGCGCCGCGCCTACTCGCTCAGCAGCACGCCCGCCGAAGCCCCGCGCCTATCCGTAACCGTGAAGCGCGTAGTGGGTGGCCTAGTGAGTAATTATCTGCTTGACAATGTGAAAGTAGGCCAGCAGTACGAAGTGCTGCCGCCGCTCGGCAACTTTGTGGTGCAGCCCAGCCCCAAGGCCGCCCGCTCGCTGGTGCTCATCGGCGCCGGCTCGGGCATTACGCCGCTCATGAGCATGCTAAAGGCCGTGCTGGCCACCGAGCCCCAGAGCCACGTGCTGCTCATTTACGGCAACCGCAACGAGGACACGGTTATCTTCAAAAAGCAGCTCGCCGACCTGGAGGCTAGCAGCCGGGGCCGCCTGCAAGTCGAGCACGTGTATAGCCAGCCGCTGCACCCCACCGGCCCGCACCAGCACACCGGCCGCCTCAACCGCACCACTATTTTGCGGGTGCTGGAGCAGCGCCACCAGTTTCCGGCGCCGCAGGCCGAGTACTATATCTGCGGGCCCGAAGGCCTGATGGCCGAAGCTCAGGCCGCCCTGGAGCTGCTTCTGGTGCCGAGCAGCCGCGTGCGCCGCGAAAGCTTCCTGGCCGCCGCCGATGCGGCCGAGGCCGGCGACGCCCACGGCGCCGCGCTGGCCGGCGACAACGACGGCCCCGTGACCGAGCGCACCGTTACGATTCAGTACGAGGGCAGCGAATACAAGCTGGTGGTGCCCGCCAAAACGACCATCCTCGACGCGGCCCTCGACCAGGACATCGACCTGCCCTACTCGTGCCAGGCGGGCGTGTGCACGGCCTGCCGGGGCAAATGCCTCAGCGGCAAGGTGCACCTCGACGAGCGCGAGGGCCTCTCCGATGCCGAGCTGGCCAAAGGCTATATCCTTACTTGCGTAGCGCACCCATTAACGGCCGATGTGGTAATTGAAATCGGCTGATAATCAGCCGACGTTAGGTAGGCAAATCAAGTTTGTGGATTTCCTGAAAAAACTATTCGGACGGCTGGTAATTATTTACGTAACTTGTGTTCTATGGTGATTTCTGAGCTTGATACCCTAGCCACGTCGCTGGCTACCGACACCACCCGCCCGCCCCGCCACTACCTGCCCGAAGACTTCCACGTAACCAACTGGGCCGCGCTGGAGCCGTTTTTTCAGGAGCTTCAGCACCGCGAAATTGCCAATGCCGCTGGGCTCGAGCGCTGGCTGCTCGACCGCTCCGAGCTGGAGTCGGTGCTGAGCGAAGACCTGGCCTGGCGCTACATCCGCATGACCTGCGACACCCAGGATGAAGGCCGGGCCGAAGCTTTCCAGTTCTTCGTGCAGGAAGTAGAGCCCCTGACTGCGCCCTACGACCACGCCCTCAACGAAAAGCTGCTGGCTAGCCCTTACCTGCCCGAGCTTGACCAAACCCGCTACGGCGTATTTCTGCGCTCGGTGCGCCGGGCGTCGGAAATTTACCGCGAGGAAAATATTCCGCTTAAAACCGAAATTTCGACCAAGCAGCAGCAGTACGCCGCCACCGTGGGCGCCATGACGGTAACCCTCGACGGCGAGGAGATGACCCTGCCCCGCGCCGCCGACCGTCTCAAGAGCCTGAGCCGCCCGGTGCGTGAGCAGGCCTGGCGCGCCATTCAGGCCCGGCGCCTGCAAGACAGCCAGCCGCTCGACCAGCTTTTTGCCGAGCTTGTCGGCCTGCGCCACCAGATGGCGCTGAATGCGGGCTTTGCCAATTTTCGAGACTATATGTTTGCCGCCCTCGGGCGCTTCGACTACACGGCCGAGGACTGTTTCGACTTCCATTCTGCTATTGGAGCCACGGTGGTGCCGCTCATCAATGAGTTTGACGAAGCCCGCCGCCAAGCCCTGAAACTAACGGCTTTGCGCCCCTGGGACCTCGACGTGGACCCTAGCGGGCAGCCGCCGCTGCACCCGTTTGCCACCGGTGCCGAGCTGCTCGATAAGACCATTACCGTCTTTCAACGGCTCGACCCCTTCCTGGGCGACTGCCTGCGCACTATGCGCCAGATGGGCCATCTCGACCTTGAAAGTCGCAAGGGTAAGGCCCCCGGCGGCTACAACTATCCGCTCGACGAAACCGGCGTGCCGTTCATTTTTATGAATGCCACTTCGTCGCTCCGCGATGTGGTGACGATGCTGCACGAGGGCGGCCACGCCGTGCACTCTTTCCTCACGCGCCGCCTGCCGCTCTCGGCCGATAAACACCCGCCCTCCGAGGTGGCTGAATTGGCCTCGATGAGTATGGAGCTCATGAGCATGGACCACTGGGACGTATTTTTTGACAACCCCGCCGAGCTGCGCCGCGCCAAAAAAACGCACCTCGAAAGCGTGCTCGAAACCTTCCCGTGGGTCGCCACCATTGATAAATTTCAGCACTGGGTATACGAAAACCCAGGGCATACCGAAGCCCAGCGCCACCAGCGCTGGACCGAGATTTTCCAGCATTTCAACCAGCGCACCGTGAGCTGGAGCGGCCTGGAGCAGTTTCGGCCCTATTTGTGGCAGAAGCAGCTGCACCTCTACGAAGTGCCGTTCTACTACATCGAATACGCGATGGCGCAGCTCGGAGCCATTGCCGTGTGGCGCAATTTTCGGCAGCACCCAGCCGCCGCGCTGGCCGGCTACCAGCGCGCACTGTCGCTCGGCTACACCGTGCCCATCGGCGAAGTGTACGCGGCGGCCGGTATCCGCTTCGATTTCAGCACCGACTACCTGCGCCAGCTAGCCGACTTCGTGCGCGAGGAAATGGCCGCGCTGTAGCGTGCCAGCAGTTACTAAAAATGAAAAGCCCGGCAGCTAGTCGGGCTTTTTTCTTGGCCTAGGGCCTGGCCGGGCCCAGTACCTTTGCGGCCGTTATGCTGACCATCCCCGTTATCAACTCCTCGCGGCACCCCCTGCCCGAATACCAGACCGACCATGCGGCCGGCCTCGACCTGCGCGCCGACCTGCCGGACGGCCCACTCACGCTAGGGCCGCTGGAGCGGGCGCTCGTGCCTACCGGCCTTAGCCTGGCCCTACCGGTGGGCTACGAGGCGCAGGTGCGCCCGCGCAGCGGGCTAGCCTATAAGCACGGCATCGGGATTGTGAATAGTCCCGGCACCATCGATGCCGACTACCGGGGCGAAATTAAAGTACTATTGGTCAATCTCTCCAATGCACCTTTTGTGGTGCAGGATGGCGAGCGCATTGCCCAGCTGGTAGTAGCCCGCCACGAAACTATCGAATGGCAGCCCGCCGAAACCCTGAGCAAAACCGTGCGCGGCGCCGGCGGCTACGGCAGCACGGGGAAATGAAGAGCAGTACTTGCTTATAGCGGATTCATGAACGGTGTACGTGATAGCCACAGTGATTAAACCACGCTTTCGCATCGGGGCCAGTAAGCCAGTCGATGGCGGTATGTAAGGCTTCTTCGAGCGCGTCGCGGGTCCGTGCCTGGGCGTGGCGCAGCTTGGTTTTGAGCTTGCTCCAGGCCTGCTCGATGGGGGTAAAGTCGGGCGAGTAGGGGGGCAGAAACAGCACTTCGATGCCGCGCCGGGCTAGCCACTCCCGCAGCCCGGTCAGGTGATGCACCCGCAGGTTGTCGAGGACCAGCACGTCCCCGCGCCGTAGCTGCGGGGCCAGGATGCGGCTGATATACAGGGCGAAGCTGCGCTGATTCAAGGCCCCTTCCAGCACCTGGACCCCGTGCAGCCCGTGCACGGACAAGGCGCCAATTAAGGTTAGGGAGCGGGCCGGGCGGCGCAACGGTACGGCCCCACTCACACGCTGGCCGGCCTGCGCCCGGCCATAGCGCCGCGTGTAGTCTAGGCGCAGGCCGGTCTCGTCCAGAAAATGAAAGCGGGCTACGTCGGGGCGTTGCGCGATAGCCGCGACGTGCGCGCTGCGCAAGGCGTGTACCCGGGGCGTATCGCGCTCAGTGGCGTGCAGGCTTTTTTTTACGTCGCCAGCCTTGTTCGTGTAGCACCCGCCAGACGGAGCCCCGGCTAACGGCTTGCCCGCGCTCAACCAGCAGGAGCGTCTGTAACTCGGCCAGGGTGGCATCGGGTTGGGCCGCCACCTGCTCCCCGAGCCAGGCCTGCGCCGCCGCATCCAGGCAGCGGGCCGGACCACCGCGGCCGGGCAGGGCGGCCAACTGCCCGCTTTGCCGCTGGCGACGCAGCAGCTTGCCGACGAAGGCCACACTCACGCAAAACCGGGCGGCGACGTGGGCTTGTCGCGCCCCGGGCTCGGCACACGCTTGCGCGATACGCTGCCGCAAATCAAGAGAATAGGCTTGCATACACCCGGTACGTAAACAGCTTTATAGTAGCTACACCGTTCTAGAATCCGCTATAGGCTATAGAATTATCCAAGGAGTATTGGTAGCATGCGGTAAAATATGCTCCGCTGTGCCTAAGTCAGTTTAAAGCTGAAGCATTGAAAAAACTGTGTAAAGGACGTAGGAATGTTCAACGTAGTAAACATTAGCCGACAAGCTGATTGTGAAGACCTGAATTAAAGTTACCTTTATGGCGTTTAATTAGGCGATTAGGATATTATCAATGAAAATAATATTATCAATGAAAATATTTGCCATATCTCTTGTTAAAAATGAAGCAGATATAGTGGCCAAAAGCTTGCAGGACGCCAGTCTATGGGCTGATAAAATATTTGTATTAGATAATGGTAGCACTGATGGTACCTGGGAAATTGTGCAGGCTCTAGCTGCTACAAATACTAAAATCGTGCCCTATAAGCAGGATACTACACCTTTTTATGACGGTATCCGGGCACAGGTATTTCAGGCTTTTCGGCATTTAGCTACCAAGGATGACTGGTGGTGCTTTCGGTTAGACGCCGATGAGTTTTATATAGATAATCCAGTGGATTTCTTGTCGAAAGTGCCTAAAAATCATCATTTTGTAGTGACAGATAGTGTGCAATTTCGCCTAACCAAGGAAGATTTTGCTGAGGGCAAATCACCGCAGAGTATTGAGGACATCCGGTACCACGACAAAAAAACGTGGAGCGAAACCCGTTTTTTTCGTTACCGTGAGGGCATGGAATGGACACCCGCTATGGACCGCCCACGCCACATGGGAGTGCTACACCCACGGCGCATAAAGCTAAGACACTACCAGTATCGGTCACTAAATCAAATTAGGAATCGGGTGGCCGTGCGCAGAGAGGCACAGAAAAACGGTTTTGCTGGCTTTCAATACTCAGTAGATGAGAACGTAGAGTCTTATCTGCACGACCGTAAAGAATTGAATTATTATAATGGACCCGAAAATTTACAGATAGAGGGCCCTGCCAATCATCTTTATCAGCGGTGGTACGATATTTTGCTGAAAACCATCTTCCACGCCACTAGGATTTATAAATGAAACTATAGCGGATTCATGAACGGTGTACGTGATAGCCACAGTGATTAAACCACGCTTTCGCATCGGGGCCAGTAAGCCAGTCGATGGCGGTATGTAAGGCTTCTTCGAGCGCGTCGCGGGTCCGTGCCTGGGCGTGGCGCAGCTTGGTTTTGAGCTTGCTCCAGGCCTGCTCGATGGGGGTAAAGTCGGGCGAGTAGGGGGCAGAAACAGCACTTCGATGCCGCGCCGGGCTAGCCACTCCCGCAGCCCGGTCAGGTGATGCACCCGCAGGTTGTCGAGGACCAGCACGTCCCCGCGCCGTAGCTGCGGGGCCAGGATGCGGCTGATATACAGGGCGAAGCTGCGCTGATTCAAGGCCCCTTCCAGCACCTGGACCCCGTGCAGCCCGTGCACGGACAAGGCGCCAATTAAGGTTAGGGAGCGGGCCGGGCGGCGCAACGGTACGGCCCCACTCACACGCTGGCCGGCCTGCGCCCGGCCATAGCGCCGCGTGTAGTCTAGGCGCAGGCCGGTCTCGTCCAGAAAATGAAAGCGGGCTACGTCGGGGCGTTGCGCGATAGCCGCGACGTGCGCGCTGCGCAAGGCGTGTACCCGGGGCGTATCGCGCTCAGTGGCGTGCAGGCTTTTTTTTACGTCGCCAGCCTTGTTCGTGTAGCACCCGCCAGACGGAGCCCCGGCTAACGGCTTGCCCGCGCTCAACCAGCAGGAGCGTCTGTAACTCGGCCAGGGTGGCATCGGGTTGGGCCGCCACCTGCTCCCCGAGCCAGGCCTGCGCCGCCGCATCCAGGCAGCGGGCCGGACCACCGCGGCCGGGCAGGGCGGCCAACTGCCCGCTTTGCCGCTGGCGACGCAGCAGCTTGCCGACGAAGGCCACACTCACGCAAAACCGGGCGGCGACGTGGGCTTGTCGCGCCCCGGGCTCGGCACACGCTTGCGCGATACGCTGCCGCAAATCAAGAGAATAGGCTTGCATACACCCGGTACGTAAACAGCTTTATAGTAGCTACACCGTTCTAGAATCCGCTATATTTAGAAAATCTTAAAAAAACGTCTGTCATGCAGTTCGTCGCGAAGTATTTCGCTCGGTTTGTTATTAGCGTCAGTACTTACCGCATTATGCGAGACGCTCCGTCGTGCGCTGTCTAGCTATAGGTTCCTAACTAGCTTCGATGGCAGATAGATAAAATACGAATAAGTTCGTCTTACTTCTAGAATTCGTCATTCAGGAAAACTAATTAACTTCAGCAAAATGCCCCCGCTACTGTAGTAGCGGGGGCATTTTGCTGAAGTTAATTAGGCCGACTAGTGAGCCGGTGCGGTGCCGGCAGCGCGCTGGCGGGCAATAATTTGTAGGTTGCCACCGGCCGAGTTCAGCTTCTGACTCAACTCGCGGATTTTGTCGCCAATGCCGCCGAAGGCGTGCAGAGGCAGGGCCGACTGGGACGTGAGGATGGCCAGCTTCTGAAATGAAGCACCCATGCCGGCCACATCGTTGCGCTGAATATAGCCGTTGAGGACTTCAAGCTCGGTGGCCACGAGGCGCACCGCTGGGATGTCGCTGCTGCTCAGCGCCTGCTGCCAGTTGCTGACCTGCTGCTGGCCCGTGCTGGTATCTTGAACAAAGCCGGCGTTGATAGCCGCAAACAGCGCTTGAATGCTGGTTTCGATTTCGGAAATGAAGTTCATGGTGCAAAAGTAAGGCGCCCTTGCCCTAACGCAGAAGCTGGCCGGGCAGTTATGCCGGGGCTTGGGCCTTGGCGGGCGCGGCCCCACCTTTGTGGGCCTAAGCTGACTTCTTTTCTCATGCAACTCACTACCCTGGCCGACATCGAGCAGGCGCAGCAGCGGCTGCAAGGCCTGGCCCGGCGCACGCCACTGCTGCCGCTAGCCCTGCCCGAGCTGGGCACCGAGCAGGTCTACCTCAAGCCCGAGAGCCTGCAACCCATTGGCTCTTTTAAAATTAGGGGTGCCGGTAACCGCGTTATGGCCCTCACGGCGGCCGAGCGGGCGCGGGGCGTGCTAGCCTACAGCAGTGGCAACCATGCCCAGGGCGTGGCCTACGCAGCGCGTCAGCTGGGCCTGAAGGCGACCATTATCATGCCCACCAATGCGCCGCAGGTGAAGGTAGCTGCCACCCGCGCGCTCGGGGCCGAGGTTATTCTCTACGACCCGGCCCACGAAAAGCGCGAGGCCGTAGCCGCCCGCCTACTGGCCGGCGCCGCTGCGCCGCCCGTGCTGGTGCCCCCTTCGACGACCCCTACGTAATAGCCGGCCAGGGTACGGTGGGCCTGGAAATATTTCAGGACCTACCCAGCGTGGAACTGGTGCTGACGCCCGTGGGCGGCGGCGGCCTGCTGGGCGGCGTGGCGGCCGCCCTCAAGCTGCTGAAGCCGAGCGTGAAAATTATTGGCGTCGAGCCCGAGCTGGCCGCCGATGCGCAGGCCTCGCTGCGAGCCGGCAGGGTGGTAGAGTGGGCCGCCGCCGATACTAACCGCACCCTAGCCGACGGCGTGCGCACGCTGGCCGTGAGTGAATTGACTTTTGCCCACATCCAGCACTACGCCGACGACATCGTGACCGTGAGCGAGGCCGAGCTGCGCGCCGCCGCCCGCCGCCTGCTGCTCGAAGCCCGGCTGGTGGTCGAGCCCACGGCCGCCCTGCCGCTGGCCGCGCTGCTGCGCCACTGGGCTAGCCTGCCCGCTAGCCAGCATACCGTGCTGGTGCTCACCGGCGGCAACGCCGACCCGGCCACGCTTATCGAATTGCTACGAGGCTGAAAAATAAGCCCGACAATTGATGGGCCGGACTTCGGGCGCATCTTTGTGGGGCTGGCTAGCCCAACCGATTCGGGCTAAATCCAGTATGGCTACTTATTAATTCTGAAAACACCTCTCCACCCAACTTCGCCGATGAAAATTATCGTCCCGATGGCCGGCATGGGCAAGCGGATGCGTCCGCACACGCTCACCGTTCCTAAACCTCTGATTCCCATTGCGGGCAAGCCCATTGTGCAGCGCCTCGTAGAGGACATTGCCCGCGTGTGCGGCGAGCCCGTGGAGGAAGTCGCCTTCATTATCGGCCGCTTTGGCAGCACCGTCGAAAAGAGCCTGATTGCCATCGCCGAGTCGGTGGGGGCCAAGGGCACCATCTACTACCAGGATGAGCCGCTGGGCACTGCCCACGCCATTTTGTGCGCCAAGCCCTCGCTGAGTGGCCCGCTCGTGGTAGCCTTTGCCGATACCTTATTTAAGGCCGATTTTACGCTCGATAGCTCGGTGCCCGGCACCATCTGGGTACAGAAAGTGGAAGACCCGCGCCCCTTCGGCGTAGTAAAGCTTAACGATAAGGGCCAGATTACCGACTTCGTAGAGAAGCCCGAAACCTTCGTGTCGGACCTCGCCATTATTGGCATCTATTACTTCCAGGACGGCGAGTACCTGCGCGATGAGCTGCAATACCTGCTCGACCACGACATCAAGGACAAGGGCGAGTACCAGCTCACCAACGCCCTGGAAAACATGAAGAACAAGGGTACCATCTTCGTGCCCGGCCAGGTAACCGAGTGGCTCGACTGCGGCAACAAGGACGCCACCGTCTTCACCAACCAGCGCTACCTCGAATACCTCAAGGAGCGCGGCGAAAAGCTGGTGTCGGACTCGGCCAAAATCACCAATTCGGTGCTTATCGAGCCCGTGTACATCGGCGACAACGCCGTTATTACCAATTCGGTCGTTGGCCCGCACGTGTCGCTGAGCGCCGGCGCCACCGTCGAAGACTCGCGCATCTCCAACTCCATCGTGCAGGGTGCGGCCACCGTGCGCCACGCCAACGTGGCCAATTCGATGATTGGCAACAGCGCCAGCCTCACCGGCCGCCCCAACGACCTGAGCGTGGGCGATTTTAATGCCCTGCAAGTGTGATGTTTTCGACGCCTCGTGCGTTAGGTAGCGGCGTGGCTCCCGGTGGGGGCCGCGCCGTTCTTGGTTAAGCCCCGTACATTCGCCGGACAAGATTCCGGTTTGCTTCTTATGCGTATGCGTCCCTTTACGGTTGGTGCAGTTGTGTTGAGTTTGTGGGCAGGGGCTAGCCGTGCCCAGGGCTTGGGTACTGGTCCTGGTCCCGGCGGCCCACCGCCGGAGATGGCCGAAACCAAACCGGCCAAGCTCAGCCGCAAGGAGCGCAAGGCGCTGGCGCAGCGTCTCGAAATCGAAGCTAAGAAGGCCGCAGCCCACCCGCCGCTCTCGCTCAAAGAGCGCGAGCTGAGTGAGGCACTCTATACCGATGGCGTGAAGTACGTCATTCTTGAAGACTACCCCAAGGCCCTGGAGCGGCTGCTAAAAGCCTACACCCTGATGCCCGAAAATGCGGCCGTCAACTACAAGCTGGCCGAAGCTAACCTGCTGAGCGGCAACCTGCGCGATGCCACTGGCTACGCCGAGGCCGCCGTGAAGCTCGACGCTAAAAATCCGTATTATTATCTTTTGCTGGCCCAGGCCCAGGCTAGCCAGAAGCAGTACGAGGCCGCCACCGCCACCTACGCCAGCCTGGTGAAGGAAGTACCCAACTCGGGCAGCTACCTCTTTCAGCTCGCCGACCTCTACCTGGCCCAGAACAAGCTGCCCGAAGCCCTGGCCACGCTCGAAAAAGCGCAGGCGCAGTTTGGCAGCATCGACGAGATTGCCTTCAAAAAGCAGCAGATATACCTGCGCCAGAATAATTTGCCGCTCGCCCTCAAGGAAGGCGAAAACCTGATTGCGGCCAACCCCACCGAGCCGCGCTTCGTGCTGGCCCAAGCCGAAATGTACGCGGCTAATAACCGCCTGCCCGATGCCATAAGGGTGGCCGAGCAGGCCCTGCGTATCGACCCCAACAACCCCCAGGCGCGGCTCATCCTGGCCGATGTGTACCGCCAGCAAAATCAGCCGGCCGAGGTTGAGAAGCAGCTTCGGCTAGCCTTCGATAGCCCCGCGCTGGAGGTAGACCAGGAAGTCCGCATCCTGATAAGCTACGTGAAGCAGCTCCCCGACCCCAAGGTGGCGCCGCTAGCCCTCGACCTGGCCGCTGCCACCGTGCGCAACCACCCGCGCGACGCCAAAGCCTACAGCGTGGCCGGCGACGTGCAGATGCAGAGCGGCCGCAAAAAGGAAGCGCGCAACACGTATTTGCAGGCCCTCAAATACGACAAGTCGAAGTACCAGCTCTGGCAGCAAGTGGTGCTGCTCGACGCCGAGCTGAGCCAGACTGACTCGCTGCTGGTGCACAGCGACGCGGCCCTCGAATTATTTCCTAACCAGGCGCCGCTGTGGTTTTACAACGGCGTGGGGCACCTGCTCAAGAAGCAGCCCCAGCAGGCAGTGCAGGCCCTGGAGCACGGCCGCCGCCTGGCCGCCGGCAGCACCGAGCAGCAAAGCCAGTTCGACGCGCAGCTCGGTGATGCCTATCAGGAGTTAAAAGACTACGCTAAATCGGACGCCGCCTACGACGCCGCCCTGGCTGCCGACCCCGACAACTACGGCGTGCTCAATAACTACAGTTATTTCCTGAGCCTGCGGGGCGAGAAGCTCGACAAGGCTAAAGAGATGTCGGGCAAGACCGTGCAGAAATTTCCCGACAACGATACCTACCTCGATACCTACGCCTGGGTGCTCTATAAGCAGAAGGATTACGCCGGTGCCAAGCAAAATCTGGAAAAAGCCCTGCGTACCACCAAGGATGCCAGTATCCTGGAGCATTACGGCGACGTACTATGGCAATTGGGCGAGCACACCGGGGCCGTGGCTGCCTGGCAGCGCGCCCGCAAGGCTGGCCCCGGCACCTCGCCGCTGCTCGACCGCAAAATCAAAGAACAAAAACTTGTTGAGTAAGCAATGCTGCCTGTAAAAAGAACGTCATGCTTCCCGTTGTTCAGCATGGCATTCTTTTTATGCGTATGAGTGCTTTCTTCCTTCCCCAAATTATGCATAAATCTGCTCTCCTGTTCCTGACCGGGCTAGCCCTGGCGGGCTGTCACCGCGCCGTGTCCACCAAGTCGGGCTCGCTCACGGCGGGTACTTCCGAAGCCGTGAAGGTGGCCACGCCCGCCGGCGTAAAGGCCACTAATACCAACTTTCAGTATCTCAACGGCCACGGCAAGGTGCATTTCAAGGCCAAGGGCAATGAGCAGTCGGCCAACTTCGCGCTGCGCATCAAGCGCGACTCGGCCATCTGGCTCTCGGGCTCGCTGCTGGGCATTGAGGGCGTGCGCGCCCTGCTCACGCCCGACTCGGTGCGGGTAGTCAACCGCTTGCAAAAGAACTACTTTGCCGGCGACTACGCCTACCTTAGCCAGCTCCTGAACGTGCCCGTGACCTATAAGCAGATGCAGGACATCCTGCTCGGCGACTACCAGGCGGCTCCCAAAGGTGCCGTACCGGTGGTGAAAGCCGAGGGCGACAACCAGAACGTGACCTTCCCGATGACGCCGCTCATCCTCGAACAGCTCGTGAGCGCCACCACCGGCCGCCTCCAGCAGCTCAAGGTGAGCGAGAGTGGCGCCCAGCGCAGCCTCACTGTGGGCTACGCCGACTTCCAAAAGCCCACCGGCGCCGACTTGCTCTTTGCCTTCACCACCAACGTGCTGGGCCAGCAAGGCGGCACCGAAAGCACCTCGGCTACGCTCAACTACCAGAAAGTAGAAGTAGGCAGCGGCCACCTCGATTTCCCGTTCAGCATCCCCAAGGGGTATGCGAAGCAGGCGAAGATTAAGAAGTAGGGGGATGGGCCAGCAGGGCGGCTTATAAATTAACGCGCCCCTGCTGTGTCATGCTTATCTGGTGTCTACACAGTAAAGCATCTCACCCGCACCAATGGAGTAATAACTCGGTTGGTGCGGGTGAGATGCTTTATTTCGTTATCCGCCAGCTGAGCGCAATATTCTTTCAGTTGGCGCAATATTTTAAACCACCTATTGCTGCTAACGCGGCAGTGGAGGTTGAACCTCCACAATAAAATTGACACGAGTTACGCTGCACTAAACTCGCGCCAGTTTAGGAGAAAATGGAAAGAGGGGAGAGAATTAGAACCGGGTATCGAAGCGCCCATCAGTAACGATTACTTTGCCACAAGTCGGGGCTTCGAGCGTGAAGGCGAACGTACCCGATACAATTTGATTTACAAAGTCCAGCTTCGTGATGATGACCTTACCCACTTGTGAGCTAGATGTGTACATCGAGCAAGACTTATCAAAATCCTCGTAGGACCCGACTCTTGAAGAATCGTTTAGACTATAGGTGCCAGTATGGTAAATTTTGCTGATAGAAAAGCCCATTCTCTGAAAACTATTAGTCCCATTGACAAGCAATTTTCGACTTGCCGAGATACCTAGTCGATTATCCAAGTAAACAGCCGTAAACAGTGGTCCGCCAAATGGACTACCCGCCGGAGTCCAGGCCTGGCCATTCACGAGGCAGCCAAAGGTGCGCTGGCCGGTCTGGGTAGCCGGAGGGAGTAGGCCAAGCTGGCTAGGGGTGGGCGGTGGGGTGGGGTCGCTCTTTTTGCATTGGCTCAGCCCCAGCAGGACGGCCAGCAGCAATAAGCTAAGTACAAGTTTTTTCATGGGAGAAAAAGGAAAGAGAGGGAGAATTAAAACCGGGAGTCAAACCGGCCATCGGTAACGACGACCTTGCCGCAAGCGGGTGTTTCCAAAGTGAAGGCAAACGTGCCCGACACGATGCGATTCACAAAGTCTAGCTTCATGATGACGACCGTCGCCGGGTGCGTGGCATCGGTGTAATAAGCGCAGTTAGCAACTAGATTATGGTAGTTAACGAAACTGGTATCTGGTCTGCTCAGAATGTATTGACCTGGAGAATCAATTCGATTTATATTAAGTTGAATCAAATCCGAGATGGTTTGTCCATTTTTAACAATCCCACGAGTTGCTACTAGGGTCAGTTGATTATTATAATATTGAGCCGTAAACAACGGCCCAGCAAAAGGGCTGCCGGCTGGGGTCCAGGCCTGGCCATTAACGAGACAGCCAAAAGTGCGCTGACCGGTCTGGGTAGCCAGTGGTAGCAGGTCAAGCTGGCTGAGAGTAGGCGGCGGGATGGGGTCGCTCTTTTTGCACTGGCTCAGGCCCAGCAGGGCAGCCAGCAGCAGGGAGGCAGGGGGTAGACGCATGGAAGATAAGGAATTAGAGCGATTTCGTGGTCAGTGTGTACAGTAGGGGGGTTCTTTGCGCCAGCCAGCTCAATAAGAGCGTAAACAGGTTTTTCATGGGAGGAAAAGGAAAGAGGGGAAGAAGAATTAAAACCGGGAGTCAAACCGGCCATCGGTAACGACGACCTTGCCGCAAGCGGGTGTTTCCAAAGTGAAGGCAAACGTGCCCGACACAATGCGATTCACAAAGTCTAGCTTCGTGATGACGACTGTGGCCGGGTGTGTGGCATCGGTGTAGTAGGTGCATTTAGAGGTGATGTTCTCATAACCAGCCGCGCCTTTGCTCACAGTAGGTAGGATATAAGTTCCAGCCATATTGATATTATTGATGCTAATGCCGATGCTCCCTCCTATCCGTAAGCCTGTAACAGTTGTAGAGTCAAGGCCTCCTGTAGCTGATAGCGCTAGAAGAAAACCATCATAGCTTGCTGAAAAAAGAGGTCCATTTAACGGGTTACCCACTAAGTTCCAAGCCTTACCATTGACTAGACAGCCAAAGGTGCGCTGGCCGGTGTGGGTAGCCGGAGGCAGCAGGTCAAGCTGGCTAGGGGTGGGCGGCGGGGTGGGGTCGCTCTTTTTGCATTGGCTCAGCCCCAGCAGGGCGGCCAGCAGCAGGGGGGGTGGGGGTAGGCGCATGGAAAAGTAGGCGGCTGGTTTTTAAGATTAAGGGCTTATGGGCTGAATGTCGGCGGGTACTTGGGCTGGTGCAAGGGAAAAGTGCGAGCAATCTGACTTTTGAATGGACGGTTCTGGCTGGTATTTACCGAGAAAAATTACTCTGCCAGAGATTAAAGCGTCCAAAAAAGGGGTTGAAAAATGGACTTTAGGAAAATAGTGACCGCAACAGAATAATGCGATAGATTGCGGTAGTAGTTACTCCTGCAACTACCCGCCCGTCATTCGTGCGTTATTTTGCGGGGCGGTAGCCTGCCCGCCGCGCCCAGCCTTGCTCGTGACCGTTTTCCTGCCTGTTTTTAAGCTGCGTTTTGTGCCGGCCCTGCTGCTGCTAGCCCTACTAGCCGGGCCAGCCACGGCCCAGCGCCACCGCCCGGCGAAGGCCAAAAAAACTGCCCGCGCCGCGCGCCCGGCCCCACGCCGCCCGCGCACCCGCCCCAAAAGCAAAGCCCAGCTGGAGCGCGAGCGCCAAGCCAACCTCAGCCGCATCGCGGAGGCGGGCAAGGTGCTGACCCAGACCACCCAGAAAAAACAGGCCACGCTCGGGCAGCTCAACGTCATTAAGGAAAAGCTGACGGTGAAGCAGGGCCAGATTGAGCACATCTCGACCCAGCTGCAAGGCATCGAAACCAATGTGCACCAGACAGTGAAGCAGGTGCTGAGCACCCAGGAGCAGCTGGCCCGCCTCAAAGAAGAGTACGGCCGGCTGATGTACGCGGCCTCAAAAACGAGCAGCGGCTTTAACCAGCTCATGTTTTTGTTTGCTTCCGAGTCGTTCAACCAGTTTGTGGTGCGGCTGCGCTACGTGCGCCAGTACACCGAGGAGCGCCAGAAGCAGGCGCTGCGCATTATCGGGGCGCAGCAGCAGCTCAGCCACGAGCTCGACGGCCTCACCCAGCAGCGCCAGCGCCAGAAAAGCCTGCTTACCACCCAGCTGGTCGAAAACCGCAACCTGCTAGGCCTCAAAACCGAGCAGGACGAAGTAGTGCAGCAGCTCAGCCAGCAGGAGCAGGGTTTGCGGCAGGAGCTAACCCAGCGCCAGCAGGCCGTGGCCAGGCTCGACGACCTCATTGCCCAGCGCGTGCGCGAGGAAATAGCCCGCGCCGCCCACGCCGCCCGGCTAGCCGCCGTGGCCGCCCGCCGCCGTGCCGCGCGCGCCTCGGCCGCCGCCGGCCGCCGCCGCTCGTCGGCGAGCCGCAGCGAGGCCCGCAATGACGAAACCACCACGGCTAGCAACACCGATACTGCCCGCGATGATGACCCGAGCGCCAACCCCGAAAGCGACGCGCCCGAAGAAACTACTGCCGACCGCCGCGCCAGCCGCGTGGCCCTCACGCCCGAAACGGCGCTGGTGTCGTCGGGCTTTGCCGGCAACCGGGGGCGGCTGCCCTGGCCGGTGGCGCACGGCTTTGTGTCGCAGCACTTTGGCCGCCACCCGCACCCCGTGCTCCGGCACGTGACGGTGGACAACCGGGGCGTGGATATTCAAACCAACGAGGGCGAGCCGGTGCGCGCCGTGTTTGGCGGCCGGGTGCTCACGGTGGCCCAGGTGCCGGGCATGAATACCATCGTCATGATTCAACACGGCGAATACTTTACAGTATATGCCAAGCTGCGCTCGGTAAACGTGCACGAGGGCGAGCAGGTGAGCGCCCGCGAGGCTATCGGCTCGGCTGCCACTGATGCCGACGGCACCGCCCAGGTGCAGTTTCAGGTGTGGCGCAACTCGGCCAACCTCAACCCCGAAAGCTGGCTAGGGCGGAAGTAG
The DNA here is from genome assembly GCF_013256625.1 of Hymenobacter sp. BRD128. NCBI lineage: Bacteria > Pseudomonadati > Bacteroidota > Cytophagia > Cytophagales > Hymenobacteraceae > Hymenobacter > Hymenobacter sp. BRD128. Next base: position 2,747,994 of record NZ_CP053908.1, on the reverse strand, counting down.
CGGGGCTAGCCGGCATGCCGTGCAACCTTTGGGCCACGGCGGGCCTCAACCCACTGCTGCTCACCCACTACTTATCCCTGCGCTATGCGAAATTCGCTACTTGCTTTTCTGCCGCTAGCCGCCACCCTGGTCAGCACCACGGCCTGCCAAAAAGCAGCCGGCGGCGAAAACGATTTCGAGAATGGCCCGGCTACCATTCGGGGTGAGTGGTGGCTGGCCGTGGTGGGCGGTGGCATTACGGGGGTGATGCAGCCGGTGCCGGCCAGCTCGGACAACCGCTGTGTATTCGGGCCCGACAGCACCTACACCGAATATTTTAACGGCAAGCGCACGCTCACCAGCACGTTTTATGTCGCCAACCGCCCCGCCTACCCGGGTAGCCCGGCCGTGCCGATGCTTGCCATCAAAAGCGACAATACGCCTTCGGGTCAGCCCTACTACCGGGTGCAATACATTACGGAGCTTACCGCCAGCGAGCTGAACCTGACTACCGGTGGCGGCTGCGCCTTGAACTCAGCGTACGTGCGCACCAAAGCCGCCGGTCCGGCTACCACCCCCTAGCAAGAGCGGAGCCGGACCGGTGCCTGGGGGCTAGCCGCTACGGCTATAGCTCCATAATATCCTCGTTCCAGAGCGTGGGCTCGGCTTCGATAAACTCGCGCATCATCTCCACGCACTCGGGCGAGTTGAGGATTTCGACCTCCACGCCGTGCGATTGCAGAAACTCCAGCGACTCGCCAAAGGTCTGGGCTTCGCCCACTACCACCTTCGGGATTTTGAACTGCACGATGGTGCCGGCGCACATGTAGCAAGGCATGAGCGTGGTATAAAGCACCGTGTCGCGGTAGGTGCGCTGGCGGCCGGCGTTGCGCAGGGCATCCATTTCGCCGTGGGCGATGGGGTCGAGGTCCTGCACGCGCTTGTTGTGGCCCCGGCCCACTATTTCCTGGCCGCGCCGCAGCACCGAGCCGATGGGGATGCCGCCCTCGCGGCGGCCCTGCCGCGCCTCGTCGATAGCGGCCTGCATGAAGACGTCCATGTGTTGTGTAAGGAGTAGTGAACAGTGGGGAGACAACAAAGAACGTCATGCTGACGAAGGAAGCCTCTCGTCCGCACCGCTAGGGTCATTTTCCTAATGATTCGAGCGCGACGTTTCGGCAAGCTCAGCAGGACGTTCTTTCCTTGCCCAATTGCTTTAATCCGTTACTTTATTACCGTACCAGCTCCACCCAGCCCTTAACCGCCGGGCTGCCATCGGGCGGCGTGAGCAGGTAGTAGTAGATGCCGGGGGCTAGCCCGGCGCCGTCCCAGGTATTTTGGTAAGCCGCGTTTTCATACACCTGCTGGCCCCAGCGTGAGAACACCTGCAGGCGCGGCGGGCAGCCGCCGATGCGCGGGGCGAAGAAATCGTTTTGCTGGTCGCTGTTGGGCGTGAATACGTTGGGGATGAGCATGCCCAGCACCACCACCGGCGGCAGGGCTAGCGTCTGGCCGCAGCGGTTCTGGTTGTAGCTCAGCGTCACGCGCGGCCGGAAGGTGCCAGCCCGCAAGTAGGTGTGCGTCACGTCGGAGCCCGTTACGGCCGTGCTGTCATCGCCAAAGTACCAGGTCAGCACCGCGTCGGCCGGCAGCCCGCCCGGGGGCTGATTGAAGTGCACCACCAGCGGGGCCACGTTGCTCGGCACGCAGGCGCCCGGCACCAGCACCGGGGCCAGCACCGGTTGGGCCAGCAAGGTTACGCGGCGCGTAGCCACCACCGGGCAGGCCGTGCCCGCATTCACGGTGTAGGTGAGTACTATGGTGCCCGGCAGGGCCGGCGGCGTAAAAATATTGCCCGCCGATACGCCCGGCCCGCTCCACACGCCGCCGGCCGGCGTGGCCCGCAGCCGGAAGGGCTGCGGCCGGCCGGGGCACAGCACCGTATCGGGTGGCAGCACTACGGTGGGCGCCGTGAGCACCACAATGGTAACCGTGGCCCGGCTGGTACCGCCGCCGCAGGCTGCCGAGCTGGTCACGGTGTAGGTGAGCACCTGCGTGCCCACCAGGGCCGGGCTAGGGGTAAAGACGAAGCCCGCCGCCACCGAGCCCGACACGCCCGGTCCCGTCCAGGTGCCGCCCGCCGGGCTGCCGCCCGTGAGCGCTACCGGCCCGCTACCCGCGCACACCGGCGCCTGGGCCGTGGCCGTGGCCGGCTTCGGGTTATCGACGGTGATGGTGAGCCGGGCCGAGGCCGTGCAGGCCACCGTGGCGCCCGGCACGGTATAGGTAAGTACTTGTGTGCCCGCCAGCGCCAGGCTAGGGGTAAAAACGAAGCCCGCTGCCACCGAGCCCGACACGCCCGGCCCCGTCCAGATGCCGCCGCTGGGCTGGCCGCTCAGGGCCAGGGCCGGCGAATTCACGCACACCGCCTGGTCGTTGCCCACGGTGGCCGAGGTCGGCTCAAAATTTAGCTTGAAAGCCGCGTTGTTGCAGAGGTAGGTAGCATAGGCCGGATACGACACGGCCCCGTTGACGGGCGCGTAGGTGTAGGCGCCCGGCGGCACCGGAAAGCCGTTGCGGTTGAAGCACGAGCAGGCCGCCGCGTATACCACCCCGCGCGGGTCGAAGCGCGAGGTGCCGCCATCGACGTGGTCGCCCTCCGAAGCGAAGGTGGGGTCGCCGTAGAACGTGGCGTAGCTGAGGCTAGCCAGGCCGGGCGCAAACTGCGCCAGGTAAAAATCGGAGCCCGCGCCGGGCGTATCGGTGGTGGTGCGCACGGCATTGGGCGTGGTGGGCATGCCGTGGGTGTAGCCATTCTGGTTGATGTAGCCGGGATAGGTGTAAATCGGGTTGGCATGGCCGTTGACATCGCCACCCCAGCCGCAGGCGTAGATGCGGTCGCACTGGTCCACCAAAAACGCCGTGGGCGAAATATCAATCGTGCTGCGCCCGCTGCCAAATACCGTGCTCAACAGGCTCTTATCGAGGTCGGGGCTGAGCTTTTGGATAAACTGCCGGCTGCCGGGATTGCTGTACACGCCGGTGCTCACCGGCCACTGGCCCAGCGTCTGGCCCAGCACGTACACGCCGCCATCGGCCCCCAGCTGCACAAAAAACGCCTGGTCGTAGCTGCTGGTGCCCAAGTAGGTAGCGCGCTGCACGGCGCTGCCATTGGCCGCGATGCGCGCCACGAAGCCATCAACGTTGCCCCGCGCGCTGGTCTGGTAGCCGCCGGCCGTGCCCGTCAGGTTTGTGCTCAGCGTGCCGCCGCCCACGTAGGCGTTGCCGCTAGGGTCGAGCTGAATGGAGTAGGCCGCATCGGCCGCACTGCCGCCCAAGAAGCCACTCCAGGTGAGGCGGTCGAGGGCGGGCGGCAGCTTGCACACCACCGCATCGCAGGTGCCACCCTCGTAGTTGCGCCCAAAGCTGGCAGCCGTCACCGGAAAATTAACCGAGCCCGACACCGACGCCACGTAAATATTGCCCTGCGCATCGGTGAGCACGTCGCCGCGCAGCGCATCGCCGTAGTTCTGGGGCAGCTGCCGGGCAGCCAGCGAGGGGTTGTAGGCCGCGATGCCGTCGTTGCCGCTGCCGCCCAGGTAGGTCGAAGCCGCCAGCGAGCCGCCGTCGGCGCTCAGGCGCGTCACCACAATGTCGGTGCCGTTGCTCACCTGGTAAATGCTGCCCGGCGCATCCCCGAAGGGCGACACCGACGAGCCGCCTGCAAAGCCGCGCTGCAAGGCGCCGCTCGTGGTGGGGTAGTTGGTCGAGGAGGTGCTGCCCAGCACAATGAGCTCGTTCTGCGCATTCACTACCAGGCTACTCGGAAAGTCGGCCCGGTTGCCGCCCAGGTACGTGGCCCACACCCGCGCCGCCGCGCCGTTCACGCCGGTATTATACTTGATGAGCGCGATGTCGATAACGGCCGCGAAGGTGGTCTGAAACGCGCCCGGCGTGGTTGGATAGCTCGGCAGGGCATATAAGTCGTCGAGCACAATGCCGCCCGAGTACATGTTGCCCGCCGCGTCGTAAGTAGCCGTGAAGCCCCAGTTGCTGCCCTTGGCTCCCGAATAAGTCGAGAACACTACCGTAGGGTCGATAACCAGCGGCCGGCCGTGGTCGTAGGCCCCGAGCTCAAACGAAACCTGAGCCCGCTCGGGGCGCAGGCGGTAGCGGCAGGCCACGGCCTGGCGCTGGCCGGTGGCGGGGTCGAGCTGGTAGGCGTGCGGCGCTAGCTCGGTTAGCTCGCCCACCGAAGTGCCAACGTGCAGCTGCCCGTCGGCGCTGAGAGTGAGGCTGCTAGCCCCCTGGTAGCGTAGCTGCACGCGGCTGGCCTCGGCCCCGGCCGCCAGCTCAAAATCATATTCCAGATGCTGGGTTTCATTCTCGTAGAAGCGGGCTGCGATGCCCGGCCAGGGTGCCTGGTAGCGTACCTGCCGGTAGCTGGGCACGGCGCTGGCCCACTGGCTGGGGTCGCTGCCGTGCAGGTAGTTGCGCACTTCGCCGGTGGCCTGGGCGGGCACCAAGGCCGTGCTCGCATCGGCCCCCACAAACTGTATGCGCAGCTGGTGACCCTGCACGGGGCCGGTACCGGCCGGGCCGGCATCGCTGGGCGGCGCGGCTGCGGCCTTGGCTTTAGCCGAACTGGCGGCCCGCACCGGGCTAGCCACCGCTTTGGCTGGCGGGTGCGCGAGGGGCTGCAATAAAATGTAGCGCAGCCCGCCGGGCTCCAGGCACAGGTGGCCGCCCGGCACGGCGGCCGCGTAGCGCACGGCCGCCGGCCACTGGCCTTTATTGGCCACAAACTCCAGGCTGGGGGCAATATCGGGCGGGGCGGCGGGCGGTTGGGCAGGGATGGTCTGAGCCCAGCCCGGTAAGCTCAGCGCGAGCAAACAAAGGATACTAACGTAAAAATTCTTCAGCATAAAAAACGGGCATTGTAACTCTTTAGTAAATCTAAGTTACTGGCGCAAAAGTGCCAACCTGTTGCGCCGGCCCGGCCAACGTATTTTTGCCCGGCCGGCGGCCTACTTACGCGCTGCCGGTCTTGTGTGCGCCGCTTGCTTTCCTACCGTTTTACCCTCCTTGTGCTGCTGGGCCTGCTGCTGAGCGTGGCCGCCGAGCGGGTACCGGGCGGGCAGCTGGCGCTGGCGCCCCTGCTGGCGCTCACGGTGCCTTTGTGGCTGGCGCTCACGGCGCTGGTGGCGCTCGGGTGGGCGCTGCGGCGGCGCCGCATTGCGCTGCTGCCGCTGGCGGCGCTGCTGCTGGCGTGGCCGCAGGTGCAGCGCGGGCTACCGCTGCACTGGGCGGGGCTGCGCCAACTCGCCTCGGGCTATACCAGCGGCCCGCTAGCCCAGCCCGTGCCGCGCCGCAGCCTGCGCCTGCTGTCGGCCAACGTGCGCATTTTCAACGTGTATGCCCACCTGCGCAAGGCTGACCCCTCCGCCCCGGCCAAAGCCATCGCGTGGCTGGCAGCCAGCCCGGCCGACGTGCTGTGCCTCCAGGAGTTTTACCAGGAACCGGCCGGCACGCGCACCAGCGACGGCGACCTGTTTCGAGTGGCCGACAAGCTGGGCGCGGCCAGCGGCCGGCAGGCGTTCATCTCCAAAAGCCTGACGAATAGCGCGGGCGCGCAGTTTGGGCTAGCCATCTTCTCGCGGCTGCCCATCGTGGGCCGGGGCGAAATCGCGTTTGGCCGCCTCAGTCAAAACCACGCCATGTGGGTCGATGTGGTGGGTCCCGGCCCCCACGACACGGTGCGCATCTTCAACGCCCACCTCCAGAGCATGAGTATGGATGAGAACGACCTGGTGGCCGCCGGCTCTAGCAAGGCCGGCCTGCGCAGCAAGGGGCGCGGCCTGCTGGGGCGCTTCGCGCGCGGCGCGGCAGCCCGCGCCTGGCAGGCCGATACGCTGGTGGCGCGCCTTACCCATTCGCCTTACCCGGTGCTGCTGGCCGGCGACTGCAACGACCTGCCTTACTCCTATTCTTATAACCGCCTGGCTGGCCCCTCCAGAATGCCTGGGCTACTGTGGGCTTCGGACCGGGCAATACCTACCACGGCCGCCTGCCGCCGCTGCTGCGCATCGACCAGCAGTTTGCCGGCCCGCAGTGGCGGGTGCTGGCCTGCCGCGTGCACACCGAAATCCCGTATGCCGACCATTTTCCGGTCGAGGCCTTATACCAGCTGAAGTAGTGCCTGGCTCCGGCTGCGCGCTACTTCCGCGCGCTATGCTGAACTTTGCCGCACCTTCGCCGTTGCGTTAACTCCGATGCCTGCGCCGGGAGCAGTAGCCGCCGAAAACGGCGCACTGCTCATTGCCAACTGTTCACTTCTCCATGTCGCTCACGCTTTATAATACGCTCACCCGTAAAAAGGAAAATTTCGAGCCCGTAGCTCCGCCGCTGGTGGGCCTCTACCTGTGCGGCCCTACCGTGTATAACGACGCCCACCTGGGCAATGCGCGCGGCCCCATCGTGTTCGACGTGCTCACGCGCTACCTGCGCCACCTGGGCTACCAGGTGCGCTACGTGCGCAACATCACCGACGTGGGCCACCTCGAAAGCGACTCGGACGACGGCGAGGACAAAATGGCCAAGGCCGCCCGCGCCAAGCAGCTCGAACCCATGCAGGTAGCCCAGCACTACACCGTGCGCTACCGCCAGGCCATGAGCGCGCTCGGCTGCCTGCCGCCCGACATCGAGCCCCAGGCCAGTGGCCACATCACCGAGCAAATCGGCTTGATTGAAGAGATTATCGGCCGGGGTCTGGCCTACGAGGCCAACGGCTCGGTGTATTTTGACGTGCCCAAGTACAATGCCGAAGGGCTGGAATACGGCCGCCTCTCGGGCCGGGTGGTGGAAGAGCTGCTGGCCGGCACCCGCACCGAGCTGGCGGGCCAGGAGGAAAAGCGCTCGCCGGCCGATTTTGCGCTCTGGAAGAAGGCTAGCCCCAGCACATTATGCGCTGGCCGTCGCCTTGGGGCGAGGGCTTTCCGGGCTGGCACCTCGAATGCTCGGCCATGAGCCGCAAATACCTGGGCGCCACCTTCGACATTCACGGCGGGGGCCTGGACCTTATGTTTCCGCACCACGAGTGCGAGATTGCCCAGAACGAGGCATCGAGCACGCCCAGCACCGGCGCCCGCTTCTGGCTGCACAACAACATGCTGACCGTGAATGGCCAGAAGATGAGCAAGTCGCTCGGCAACTTCGTGACGCTCACCGAGATGTTTCAGGGCCAGAGTGCCGCGCTCTCCCAGGCGTATTCGCCCATGACGCTGCGCTTCTTCTTCCTGCAAGCGCAATATCGCTCGCCCATCGACCTGAGCGACGATGCCCTGCAAGCTGCCCGCAAAGGCTTCCGCAAGCTGATGAATGGCCTGCGCCTGCTGGATAGTGGCAAGCTGGAAATGCGGAATGAGGAGCTGGTAATCGAAACGGAAAAGCTGGCCGCCAATAGCCAGCAGCTACTTGCGCTCAGCCAGAAGCCGTTCGAGTTTTTGAATGACGACCTGAATACGCCCCGCGCCGTGGCCGCCGTGTTCGACCTGCTCAAGCGCTTCAACACCCTGGCCGCCAGCCCCGCCGCTCTGGCCGAGGTGAGCCCCGAGGCCGTAGCGGAGGCTAGCGCCGCCTACCGCGCCATTGTCAGCGACATTCTAGGCCTGCGCGATGAGCCCCGCGCCAGCGCCGAAGACTTGCTGACCCTGGCCCTGGGTTTTTATCAGGAAGCTAAATCGGAGAAGGCCTACGACAAGGTGGACCAGATTCGCACGGCCCTCAAAGGCCAGGGCATCGTGATTAAAGACACCAAAACGGGCGTGGAGTGGGCATATAGTGAAGAGTAAACCGCAGGTAGTTACTATTTTATCATGCTGACGAAGGAAGCATCTTCTCACGGCCACTTTCGTCATATCAACATAACTTAAAGGCGGCGCGGGCGTGAGAAGGTCCTTCGCAAGCTCAGGATGACAGCTGTATTTTATGCGTTTTCAACCCATTCGCTCTTCCCTGCTGGCAATAGCCGGCCTTGCTCTGCTCACCGCCTGCCCCGCCGAAAAGCCGGCCGAAACGGCTAGCCAGCCGGCGGCTACTAAAATGACCCCGGCGCCCGTCTTCAACGCCGACTCGGCCTACGCCTACACGGCTAAGCAAGTGGCTTTTGGCCCGCGCGTGCCCAACCGGCCGGCCCACGTGGCTTGCGGTAATTATTTGGTAGCCAAGTTGAAAAGCTTTGGCCTGAGCGTGCGCGAGCAGCCATTCCAGGCCATGACCTTTGATGGCACCCAGATTAGCGGCCGCAACATTGTGGCGCAGTACCAGCCCACGGCGGCGCGGCGCGTGGCCATCTTCGCGCACTGGGATACCCGTCCCTTTGCCGATGCCGACAAGACGCACAAAAATGCGCCGATGGATGGGGCTAGCGACGGCGCCAGCGCCGTGGCCACCGCCCTCGAAATAGCGCGCAGCCTCAGCCAGCGCGCCGATAGCCTGGCGCCCAACGTGGGCGTCGATATTATCTTGGTAGATGCCGAGGACTGGGGCTACGAAGCCGACACGCAGGCCGACAAAAAGAACCAGCTACCCGCCGGCTCCGACTCGTGGTGCCTGGGCTCGCAGTACTGGGCCAAGCACCTGCTGCCCGCCGGCTACAAGGCTGAATATGGCATCCTGTTCGACATGGTAGGCGCCAAAAACGGCCATTTTACCCGTGAGGCGAAGTCGTTGCAAAATGCCCGCTCGGTGGTGGATAAAATCTGGAATACGGCCGCTAAAATCGGGTATTCTGACTATTTCCTGTTTTCTGATACGGGCGAGATTCTCGACGACCACGTGTATACGGCCCAGGCCGGTGTGCCCACCGTTGATATCTACGACCACCCGGCATACGGCAGTGAAGCTTTTCCACCTTATCACCACACCACCTCCGACAACATGAGCATCATTGACCGCAAAACGATGAAAGCCGTGGGCCAGACCGTGTTGCAGGTGCTGTATAATGAATAAGGAGAGTAAAGTTATCCTAACTTGAAAGAACAGTACTGCTGCTAAGTGCTAGCGGTAGCCTTGGCCACCTGTTCAGCCTGCTTCACGTAGCGCTGAATGTGGGTGACCAGCGCCTCCAGCACATCGGTGAGGCGCAGCCGCAGCCAGGGATAAAGCGGGTTGGGCACGCGCACGGTGCCCGCATCGACCTGGCGGGCTAGCAGCAGCAGGCGCAGCAGCTCATCGAGCTGGCGGTTGAAGGCCTCGACCACCGTACCGGTGAGGCGGGTGCCGGTGGGCGCAAACTGCTTGGGGAGGCGCAAGAGATTGTCGCCCAGACCATTTTTTTGCTGGGCCGTAGTAGTAAAGTACCGGCCCAGCCAGCCGCTGCGCACCTGCGCGGGTGCCGTCGACCCCTTGGCCTGGGCTAGCCGCAGGCGCGCCTTGAGGCTGGGCAGGTAGTAGCCGCCCACGATGTTGAGGTGTTCGAGGCACTGCGCAGCGCTCCATTTGTCGTAGCCGGGGCGCCGATTGAGCTGCTCCGAGGTGAGGGGACGCAGGCGTTGGTGAGATAACACGCGCAGGGCCAGTACCTGATTGGTCAGCTGGTCAAAAAACTCAGTAGTATCGCGTGCGGAAGCACTCATAACGGAAGGATAGCAGGCAGAACAGAAGCTTTGAGTTGTAATATTACGGCCCAGGCTGAGAATCTATTTCGGGGCAGTCGGGACTTTCGTGCTTCATCTATGTACAAACACGTTTACTTTCTAACTCGTTTGCTTGTGGTGTGGGGACTGGTGCTTGGCTTGGCAACCAGCGCGGCGGCTCAGGCCGTGCCTAATCCCGGCGAAAAAATTGAGAGTTTGGTCACCTTTGGCCCGCAAGCGCCCACCACGAGCGGCGACGATGATTTTACCCAAACCTTTTTCTTCCTGGTGCCAGCGGCCGAGCGGCGGCCCATCTACATTCGGGTGTTTGACCCCGACTGCGGCGGGCAGCTCGATGCCAAGGTGGGGCAGTTCAATACCCGCACCGAGTTTAGCCTCTACGGCGGCCCCGGCACGCACTCGGCCAAGGGCGCTACCGACCCACGCCCGGCTAGCCCCGCCGGCCCGCCCAGCGGCCGCCTCATCAAGCAGCAAGTATTTGGCGATGAGCCTGCTTACGATGGCAAGTACTTCAATTTCGGCCCGCTCAACCCGCTGGAAGGCGAGCTGGTAGAGCAGTTTCAGGGCTACGTGTACAAGGTGGTGGTGCGCGGGCTGAGCGGCAACGACGGCAACCTTTATCGCTTTTTCCTCAGCAGCAGTCCCAACCTGAACGTGCCTATTCCGGGCGGCAACGCGTTTACCTACGAGTATTGCTTCCGGATTCCGGCCGCGCCCACGGGCCGGGCCGTTACGGTGCACCTCTACCCGTTTGCCAATGAGCACGTGGTAAGTATTAAGCAGAGCAATTTTGACATTGACAACTCGGCCAAGCTTACCATTTTCAGCGTTGCCAAGAATGGCCATTCGGCCCCGGTGAGCGGCGACGGCCAGTGGACGAGTAGCGTGCTACCCATCAATCCCAAGGAATACGGCTTGTCGCTGGATTTTCGCCTCGTAAGCAAAGCCACGACGTTCAACGACGTGGTGTTTTACGTCACCGACCAGTACGACACGGCGCTGCCCTTCTTTGCCGTGCCGCTAGGCGGTCCGCCGCGCTACAAGTACGACATCGACATGAAAGTGCACCGCTAAAAACCGGCTATCCTGGCGAGCGTAACGCAGAGAAGCGCGGCAATCTTTTTACTCACTGGGGGCTTGCTCCCAACGAGTAGAAAGATTGCCGCGCTTCTCTGCGTTACGCTTGCACTACTGCAGACCACTTACTGGGCCGGCTCATCGCGGCCGGCGTTGCGGCGCGGGGCGGTATCATCGGCATCTTTCGGCTGGTCGCCATCTGCGGGGCGAAAGTCCGGGCGGTTTTCCTGGCCGTAGTTCTGTGCTTTGTCCTGATAGGTGAAATTATCATATTCCGGGCCGCGGGCACCGGGGTTCTGGTCGTCGTAGGAGCCGCCCTTTGAGCCGTAGCCCTGGCTAGTGTTGCCTTCCTTAGAGCCGCTAGCCCCGAAGCCATTGCGCGAATCGCCGGTGCTGGGGTTGCCGGGCTGGGCCTCCTCACTGCGCTCGTGGCCGTAGCCATAGCCGGGGTTCTGGAGCGCATCGGGCGAGTTGACGGGCGCGGCCGCGCCCTGGCCAGCGGGGGCATTGCCGCCGGGCTGCTGGTCGTGGCTGCGGCCACCCTGGCTGCCTTGGTTGTCGTAGCCTCCCCGCGAAGAATGCTGGTCTTCCTGCTGATTGCGGCCTGCCAGGCCCGAGGCAACGTGGTTTTCGGTGGCGCCAGCCGGTAGGCCCACGCCCGAAGTGTGGCCGTAATCGGGCGCGTAGGCCGAGCCGGAGGTAGGCGCGCCGTTATCATTCTGGAAAGCCGCTACCTCGCCCGATTTATCAGGTAAATTGCGATTGTCCTGCGCGTTGCCCCGGCCATCGGTGGGCTGGCGGTCGGCCACGTTGTCGCCAAACGACCTGGTAGCCGGCGCGGGCGTGTCGCGCACGGCGTGGCCCTGCTCGTCGGGGCGGCGGTCCTGGCCATCGTAGGTGCGATAGGCGTTGTGCTGCGGACCGGGAGCAGAAGCCCCTTCGCCATAGTATTTCTCTTCCGTAGCCTCGGCGCCGGGGCGCTCGGCGGCGGTGTCGAACTCGCGGTACTGGTTGCCAAAGCCGCCGTGCGTGGCCCCCAGCGCACCCTGCTCGCCAAACTCGCCCCGGTTGGCATCGGCGCGCTGGTTGCTGGCGCGCTCGGCATCGCGGTAGCTGTTCTGCACGTCGTTGCCAAAGTTGCCGCCATACGCGTTGGGCTGCGTCGTAGTGGCGGGCGGGGCAGCCGTCAGGTCGGCGGGCTGAGCTTCGCGATTTTCCTGCTCCCCACCTTGCTCCACGGCACCTTTGCCAGCCTCTATCTCGCTGTCGAACAGCTCTTTGCTGGATGGTGGGGGAGTAACTGCCGGCTCGCCCGCCTGCATGGCTGGCGTGGCTGGCTGCAAAGCACTGTTGGCGTTAGTGTTCTGGGCATCGGCGCCCATCTTGGCAGTTTCGGTGGCCGGCTGGCTAGGGTGGTTGCCGGCTATTTCGTTGGGCTGGTCGTTGAGGCTAGGCATCGGAAAAAGGCTGAAGAAGATGACGGTGGGAAAAGCAGATTGTTTGCTTGCTATACGCCCCGGCGCGCCCGGCGTTCAGGTAAGCAGGAGCGGCGCAAAAAATAGCTGGCGGCCGGCTTTGGCAGCGCCGGGGCCGGGCTTACTTTTGGCAGCTTCATTCCCTTGCCTATCAAGCAACTTTTATGCAACGTCGTCAATTTCTTCAACACGGCACGCAGGCTGCGCTCGCCTCGGCCTTACTGCCGCTTGCCGCCTCGGCCGCCCCCGGCCCAGCGGCTGCCGCTGCCAACTCTGACCCGCGCGCGGCGGCCCCATTTGCCTTGGGCGAGCTCACCATTGCCGACTTGCAAGCGCAGCTAGCCAGCGGCAAGGCCACCAGCCGCAGCCTCTGCCAGCAATACATGGCTCGTATTGCCGAAATCGACAAGGCCGGCCCGCGGCTCAATTCGGTAATTGAGCTTAACCCCGACGCGCTGAGCATCGCCGATGGCCTCGATAAAGAGCGCAAAGCCGGCAGGCTGCGCGGCCCTATGCACGGCATTCCGGTGCTTATTAAGGACAACATCGACACCGGCGACCAGATGCAGACTACCGCCGGCGCGCTGGCCCTGGCCGGCCACAAAGCCGCTCAGGATTCGTTTGTGGCCCGGCAGTTGCGCGCCGCCGGCGCCGTCATCCTCGGCAAAACCAACCTGAGCGAGTGGGCAAATTTCCGCTCGACGCACTCGGCCAGCGGCTGGAGCAGCCGGGGCGGCCAAACGCATAATCCCTACGTCATCGACCGCACCCCTAGCGGCAGCAGCGCTGGCTCGGGCTCGGCCACCTCGGCTAGCCTGTGCGCCGTGGCGGTGGGCACCGAAACCAATGGTTCCATCGTGTCGCCCTCGTCGGTCAATGGGCTGGTGGGCCTCAAACCCACGGTGGGGTTGGTGAGCCGCACGGGCATTATTCCCATTTCGGCCACCCAGGATACGGCCGGCCCAATGGCCCGCTGCGTGCGCGATGCGGCCATTTTATTGGGCGCCCTGGCTGGCCCCGACCCGGCCGACGCCGTCACGGTTTCGGCTAATAATCCTAAAAAAGCGGCCGACTACACCCGCCTGCTGCGCCCCGACGCGCTAAAAGGTCAGAAGCTGGGCGTGGAAAAAGGCCACCTAACTAGCCAGACCATCGGCGGCGAGCTGCTGCGCAAAGCCGTGGCCGACCTCAAAGCCCAGGGCGCCACGGTGGTGGAGGTAGACGTGCGCACCGCGACCCAGCCCATCGGCGAAGCTGAGTTTGACGTGCTGCTCTACGAGTTTAAAGATGGCGTAAACAAGTACCTGGCCGGTACCAAGGCCCCCATGAAAACCCTGGCCGACGTCATCGCCTTCAATAAAGCCAACGCGGCCAAGGCCATGCCCTTCTTCCAGCAGGAAACCCTGGAGCTGGCCGAGAAAACCGACGGGCTAGCCAGCGACAAGTACAAAGCCGCCCTGCGCAAAGTGGTCGATACGAGCCGCGCCGCCCTCGATGCGGCCCTCAAAACCGACGGTGGGCTAGCCGGCATCGTGGCCATCACCACCGGCCCGGCCGCCTGCATCGACCTCATCAACGGCGAGTACAACACCGGTCCCGGCTACTCGGGCGCCGCCGCCATGGCCGGCTACCCGCACCTCACGCTGCCGATGGGCTACGCGCACGAACTGCCCATCGGCCTGTCGTTCGTGGGGGCTCCGTATAAGGAAGCCGAGCTGCTGGCGCTAGGCTATGCCTACGAGCAGGCCACCAAGCACCGCCGCGCGCCGGAGTTTAAGGCAGTGATTGGGTAGTGGTTCTATAAAACAGAACGTCATGCTGAGCCTGTCGAAGCATTTCTACCGCCCCGCTAGGGTACTAACCCCACAGCGCGATAGAGATGCTTCGACAGGCTCAGCATGACGTTCTGTTTACACAAAAAACCGATTAAAATATTTTTCCCGGGTTCAGAATACCATGCGGGTCAAACACCTGCTTAATGCCGCGCATAATGTTGAGGTTGGCTTCGGCCAGGGCAATGTGCATGAAAGGCTTTTGCACCAGCCCGATGCCGTGCTCGCCCGAGATGGTGCCCCCCAGCTTTACGCACAGCTCGAATATCTCCGAGATGGGCTGGCGCAAACCCACGTTCCACTGCTCGTCGCTAAGCTCGCCGCGAATGATGTTGACGTGCAGGTTGCCGTCGCCGGCGTGGCCGTAGCACACGCTCTTGAAGCCGTAGCGAGCGCCGATTTCCTTCACGCCTTTCAGCAGCGTGGGCAGCTCGGCGCGGGGCACCACGGTATCCTCTTCCTTATACACGGAGTTGTAGCGCACCGAATTGCCGATGTTGCGCCGGATTTTCCAGAGGTCATCCTTCTGGCCGGCGGTGTCGGCTAGCAGGATTTCACCCACGTCGTACTTCTCCAGCACGCCGTACACCTGCTCGGCTTCCTTGTATAATTCGTCTAAATCCTGGCCATCGAGCTCGATGAGCAGGTGGGCCGTGATATCCTCGGGCAAAGTGAGCGGGATTTTGAGGTAATCCGACGACCAGGCAATGGCCTCGCGCTCCATAAATTCCATCCCCGACGGGATAATGCCCGCCCGGAATACCGCCGCCACCGCCTCGGCCGCCTGCGCCTCCTGCCGGAAGGGCACCAGCATCAGAATATTGTGCTGCGGGTAGGGGAGGAGCCGAAATACTGCCTTGGTAATAATACCCAGCGTGCCCTCCGAGCCCACCATGAGCTGGGTGAGGTTGTAGCCGGTGGCGTACTTGAGGGTATTGGCGCCGGTCCAGATAATTTCGCCGGTCGGCAGCACCACTTGCAGGTTCAGCACGTAGTCGCGGGTAGTGCCGTATTTCACAGCCTTGGGGCCGCCGCTGCTCTGGCTCAGGTTGCCGCCCAAAAAGCACGAACCCTTGCTGGCCGGGTCGGGCGGGTAAAACAGGCCCACTTCTTTCACCGCGTTCTGAAACGCCTCGGTCACCACGCCCGGCTCCACGGTAGCCTGCAGGTTGCGCTCGTCGAGGCTAAGAATCTTGTCGAAGCGCTCCATGCTGAGTACTACCCCGTTATGCACGGGCAGTGCGCCGCCGCTAAGGCCGGTGCCGGCGCCGCGGGCCGTCACGGGCACGCGGTGCTCGTGGCAGAGCTTCATAATGGCGCTCACCTCTTCGGGCGTGCCAGGACGCAGCACTACATCGGGTGCAAAGTGAAAGTCTTCGGTGTGGTCGCGGCCGTAGGCTTCGTACTGCTGGGCATCGGCGGTGGCGGCCGTGAGCACGTGGGCCGGGCTCACTATCTGCTCAAAAGCGGATACTAGCGCGGGAGTAAGAGCGTTGAAGGGCATAAATGAAAAGAGCGGCTAGAGGTCGCCGGGCTATATTTGCCAGTAATGCAGCGTGAAAAAACGAAGGTACGGCCGATAACGAAAGCACACCCTATGCTGCGCCGTCCGGCCGTTCCCCGGGCCTGGCGGGCTTATTATGGCGTGGTAATCGTGGGGTTGCTGCTAGCCAGCAGCTGCCAGCGTAAGCTCAACCAGCTCAATGGCCGCTATTATTCGGCCCGCGACATGGCCCGCCTCAAGCACGGCCAGCGGGTGGTGGCCCGCCCTAGCGGCACCAAAACCAAGGTGAAAACCGCCGTGCCCACCAGCAGCGGCAGCGTAGCCACTACCAAAACCGTAGTGAAGCGCCCTTTCCGCCCCGGCAATGCTACCGGCGTGCTGGCTAGCGTTATCGAAAACGCCCGCTCGTATCAAGGCACGCCCTACCTTTTTGGCGGCACTACGCGCATGGGCATGGACTGCTCAGCGCTGCTCCAGCTTTCTTTTGCCGACGCGGGGGTTACTATTCCGCGCTCCTCGAATGAGCAAGCGGCCTGGGGCGACCCCATCAAGCCAACCGAATTGCGACCTGGTGATTTTTTATTTTTCGGGGCCTCACCCGGCTCGCAGGTTATCACGCACGTAGGCATGGTGACGGTGGTGGATGACGAAGGCGTGGAGTTTATTCACGCATCTACCTCGCTGGGAGTCATTGAGAACAGCTTCGAGGCGGATTATTACCTCAGCCGTTTCATCCGGGCGGTGCGGCCACGGTTATAAGCTTAGGTGAAGCTGAAAAATGAATTAATGGTGAAAAAACATCGCTAAAGTTAAGATTTTTAACATTAGGGTAAAGTGAAGAATCTTGGTACAGCAAGTACCTTTGCGGTACCCACCTGCCGCGCTTTTTTCCCACTTTTTCTCCCCTATATGAAATTTAGTTATCTACGACAAGCATTGGTGCTGGTACTGCTGCTGCTCACGGCGCAGTTGGGCTGGAGCCAAGGGGCAACTACCGCCGCCATGAGCGGCACCATCACCGATAGCAAAGGGCAGGCGTTGCCAGGCGCCACGGTGATTGCTGTGCATACCCCTACCAACACGCAGTACGTAGCCCCGACCAACGCCGACGGTCGCTTCAACATGCAAAACATGCGCGTGGGTGGGCCCTACACCGTGAAAGTCACGTTCGTAGGTTACCAAGATTTTAACCGCACGGGCATCAACCTGACGCTGGCCGAAAACTTCCGCCTCGACGCCAAGCTCGGCGATGCCTCGACGCAGCTGACGGAAGTGACCGTCACCGGCCGCCAGAACCCGGTTATCAATGCCGACCGCACGGGCGCGGCTACCACCATTCAGCGCCAGGTAATCGAGCAGTTGCCCACTATCAACCGCTCGTTTGCCGACTATACGCGCCTCACGCCCCAGGCCAACGGCCAGGGCGGTTTTGGTAGCCGCAACAGCCTTTATAACAACATCACTATCGACGGGGCGTTATTTAACAACTCCTTCGGCTTGTCGGGCACCATCGGCGGCCAGGCTAACGCGCAGCCCATCTCGCTCGACGCTATCGACCAGATTCAGGTGAGTATCGCGCCCTACGACGTGCGCCAGGGCTCTTTTACGGGGGCCGGCATTAACGCCGTAACCCGCTCGGGCACCAACAAAGTATCGGCTTCGGTTTACGGCTTCTATCGTAATCAGAACTACGTAGGCAAGCACATTGGCAGCGTAGATAACACGATTGCCAACTTCAACCTGAAGAACTTTGGCTTTCGGGTTGGTGGCCCTATCATCAAGGACAAGCTGTTCTTCTTCCTCAATGCCGAGCGCGAATTGCGTACCGACCCGCCCACGGGCAACTACTCGGCCTTTACCGGCACCAGCGGCCCAACGGTATCGCAGGCCTCGGACGCGGACCTGAGCACGCTCAGCAACTTCCTGACAACGAAATATGGCTACAACCCTGGTCCTTACCAAGGCTACACGCTGGCCTCGAACAGCGATAAGCTCACGGCTAAGCTGGACTGGAACATCAGCCAGAACCACCGCTTCAACATCAAGTACAACTACCTGAAGTCGTACCGCGACGTACCCCCTAGCGGCTCGGGCTCCATCAGCAACCGCTCGCAGACGCTGTTCGGTTTGCCTTATTACGGTGCTTACTACCGTATCAACAACAACATCAACTCGTTTATTGCCGAGTTGAACAGCACGTTCGGGGCCAAGTTTGCCAACAACATGACGGCGGGCTTCCTGGCCAACCGCGACTACCGCGAGAGTGGTGGCGGCGGCGCTATTCCGCTATTCCCGCTGGTGGATATCGGCAACTCGACTGCCCTGAGTGCCCCCGGCACCCGCGTAACGGCCGCGCAAACACTGACCTCGTTTGGCTACGAGCCGTTCTCGGCCTTCAACATCCTCAATACGAATACGTACCAGTTTGGCGACAACTTCACCGCCTTCCTGGGCAAGCACAACGTGACGGTGGGTACGTACAATGAGTTGTACAAGTATACTAACGGCTTTGCTCCTCAGTACTACGGTGCGTTCGTGTATAACTCGCTGCAAGACTTCTACGCTTCGGCTGCAACTACTGACGCACCCTACGGCTACAACTACGCGAATGGCGCCCTGACGCCCCGCACCTCTGCCGATGGCCTGCGCTCGGCCCAGCGCTACCAGCTGCGCTACTCGGCCCTGCCCGATGGCTCGTTCCCGTACGCTACCACCAACGCGGCCCAGATTGGGGTATATATCCAAGATGAGTGGTCGCCGGCCAGCAACTTCAAGCTGACTTACGGTATCCGCGGCGACCTGCCCATCATTTACTCCAGCATTCAGCAGAATTACCCGGTAAGCGGCGGCACTGACCCGGCTTCTGGCATTGTCTATCCCGGCCTGAAGAACTTCCGCGATGGTATCCAGATTAACACCAGCCAACTGCCGCGCCGCACGGTGCTCTTCTCGCCCCGCGTGGGCTTTAACTGGGACGTGAACGATGACCGCAAAACGCAGTTGCGCGGTGGTACGGGTATCTTTACCGGCCGCGTGCCCTACGTCTGGATTTCAAACCAGGCCAGCAACAACGGGGTGCAGTTTGGCTCGATTGACTTCCAGGGTGCGGCTGCTGCCGGCTACGCCTTCAGCCCCAATGTTGACCAGTACCGCTCGCAGTTGACCGCCGGGGGTGCCAACACCTCGTACAACCTCGCCGTAACGGCCCGCGACTTCAAGTTCCCGCAGGTGTGGCGCTCAAACCTGGCCTTCGACCACGAAATCGGTGGCGGCATTGTGGCGACGGTAGAGGCCTTGTATACCAAGGACCTGAACGCCGTATACTTCCAGAATATTGACCTGCCTAATTCGACCAACCGGGCCGTAGGGGCCGATAACCGGCCGATTTTCTACACGCCGAGCGCTACCGGCACCGGCCTGAATGCGTCGCCCTACAACCGTATCTACGGTCAGACTCCGGATGGTAAGGCAATTACGCCCACGGTCGGTAATCCGGCCATTACCGACGCTATCCTGCTCAATAATACCAGCGCCGGCTACTCGTATAGCGTTACGGGCCAGTTGCAGAAAAGCTTCAGCAATGGCCTCTATGCCATGGCGGCCTATACCTACTCCGACGCCCGCTCGGTAAACGATGGGGGCTCAATTGCCCAGTCGAGCTGGGCCGGCCGCCCCGTAGCCGGCGACCCCAACTCCCAAGAGCTTGGCTACTCGGCCTACCTGGTGTCGCACCGGGTAATTGGCTCGCTCTCTTACCGCTTCAACTACCTGGGTCACTTGGGCACCACCGTCTCGCTCTTCTATACGGGTGCTCCTGGCGGTCGCTACTCCTATACCTACAGTGGCGACATGAATGGCGACGGGGTAAGCGGCAACGACTTAATGTACATTCCGCGTACTGCCAGCGAAGTAGCATTGGTAGACCGCACCACAACTTTTAGCGGTAGCACCGATAAGTTTGTGTACACGGCCGCTCAGCAGGCAATCGACCTGGAAAATTTCATTAACTCCGACTCGTACCTGCGTGCCCACCGCGGCCAGTATGCCGAGCGCAACGGGGCTGTGCAGCCCTGGCAGCACCAGGTAGACTTCCGTCTGTTGCAGGATATCTTTACCAACGTTGGGGAAAACCGCAACGCGCTGCAGTTCAGCCTGGATATCTTCAACGTAGGCAACCTGATTAACCGGAACTGGGGTTCGTATCAGTTCCCGTACAACAGCTCGCCGCTTGCCTTTGCTGGCTATAACTCGCAAGGCCAGCCGACGTTCTACTTGCAGACTGTGGCCGGCGCCACCCGCACGGTAAATGGTACTACCACCACTATTACGCCTCCGCAGGTGCTCACCACGCCGTTCCGCACCGACGTAACGACGCTGGCCTCGCGCTGGCAGATGCAGATTGGCCTGCGCTACCTGTTCAACTAAGTAGCTACGCCACCCGAGTCTCCGAAAGTGGGGCAGGAAGCAATTCCTGCCCCACTTTTTTGTAATCATTAAGAACTGACTTATCAAATACGAAATTTTTGAATAAATACACAGATGCTTTAAGCATCTGAAATGAATAAAGTACGAGGTTTAATAAGGGGAAGCGTAATAAAATATTTAATACTAATTTACTTTAATAATTATTTTATTGCACTTGCTAATGGCTCACCTGGACTGGGGCTAGGCGCTCATTCAACGGCACTATTACTATTGCGGATGTTAAGGGTAAACCCTTGCCTGGCGCTACGGTGCTAGCCATCCCATACCTCTACCAACACGCAGTATAGTGTGGGTGCCAATGCCGATGGTTGCCATAACATTGAGGGTATGCGCGTAGTGAGTTGGGCAACGTAGTAGTGATGGGCCGCCCCGACTCGGTTATTATCGCTGGCCGCGCCTATGACTGTGCCGCATTTGCCTTGCGCTGGCAGGGCCAGCTGAGCGTGCGCTACAGCTTCAACGAAGCACTGGGGTACCATGCCAAGCAAAAAGGCCAGAAAATTTCCAGCCTTTTTTTGCGCCTGATTTTGCGGTAGTTGCGAAGAATGTTGCCGCTAGGGCTTGCACAAGCCAAAAATCGCCGTACTTTTGCAGAACCAACGCGCAACCGGCGTCGCGGTAAAGCCATTAAACGGGGGATTAGCTCAGCTGGCTAGAGCGCTTGCATGGCATGCAAGAGGTCATCGGTTCGACTCCGATATTCTCCACTCCCGTTTTAAATGAAAGCGTCCCTTAGCCCCGGCTGATGGACGCTTTTTTCGTTTAAGCCCGGCGCTTCATGCATTGTTCAGCTGTCCGGCAGAGTTTTACTGGTTCACTTTACGCTACTCCCAATGAGCACCTCACTCCGCGTTCACGCTTTTTCGCTGCTGCTGCTGGCTGGCCCACTTGGGGCATTAGCCCAGCAAGCCCCAGCCAGCACACCGGCTGCCCCGGCCACCACGACCAGCCGCCCCCAGAGCTACCACGCGGCTGCCCCCGAGCAACGGGCCGATAAAATGAGCCAGGAGCTAGCCCGGCAGCTGGGTCTCGACGCGGCTACCACGGCCAAGGTACGCGCCGCCGCCCTCACCCGCGACCAAAAAATCGACGCTATTCAAACCGGCACCACGAGCAATAAGGAGAAGAATACCGCCCTGCAAGCCAATGCCCAGGAATTTAAGGCCGCCCTGCAAGGCATTCTGACGCCGGCGCAGTTTGCGCAGTATTCGGCCCACGGTGGCAAGCACCGGAATGATAAATCCGCTAAAGCGCCCACACCGGCTCAGGCGGGCAATAACTAAGGCTAGCGGGCTGCCGTAGTTTTCAGAGAATGAGCACTAGGGTGCCGCCAATGATGAGCGCGGCCCCTAGTGCCGTTTTGAGCGTGAGGGTTTCGCCTAGAAAAACGACCGATAGTACGATGGCCAGCGCCACGCTCAGCTTATCGACCGGAGCCACTTGCGACACCTTGCCCAACTGCAAGGCCCGGAAATAGCACAGCCACGACAATCCGGTGGCTAGCCCCGACAAACCCAGGAATAGCCAAGTACGTGGCTGCAGCGTAAAGATATCGGCCGGGTTATCCTTGAAAAACACGATACCCCAGGCCACCACCAAAATCACGACCGTGCGAATGGCCGTGGCCAGGTCGGAGCTGACGCCCTTGATACCGACCTTGGCCAGCACCGCCGTGAGCGCCGCAAATACGGCCGAAAGCAGGGCATACGTCCACCACATAGTCAATTATGAGTTATGAATTAGAAATTATGAATAGAGTAAAGGGCATCATAATTCATAACTCAGCCCTGGCAGAACTGGCAGGTGCCCGAAAGTAGAAAATCGCGCCGCTGGGCCTGAAAGCCGCCGGGCAGCTGCACGGCCGGAATGGCCACCTGGCTCAGGCAGTAGGTGTGGCTGCACACGCCGCACTTGAAGTGCACATGATTATCAAAATGCGCATCGGCTGAGCACTCGATGGAGCAGGCAGCGTAGCGCAGCACGTCGGTATCGTCGATGACGCGGTGAATAAGGCCCTGCTGCTCGAAGCTTTTGAGGGTGCGGTAAAGGGTAATGCGGTCGGTATCGGCCCCGATTTCCTGCTCAATCTCGGCGCCGGTAAGGGCGTAGCCCTTGCCGGTGAGGGCGGCGAGCACGGCGCGGCGCACGGGCGTTTGGCGCAGGCCGTGGCGCAGCAGCGTTTGGGCCAGGCGGTCGGGGGCAGCAGAAGTGGCAGGAGTAGACGACATAAGCCAAACTTACGAAAACGATAAGAAGCGAGCACAAAGCTGAGCTTGGAAAAGTGAAACAGCCTGTGCCAGGGATGTACCTTTGCGCTGCTGAGGCCGCAACCGGCCCGGCCGCCAGGGCACTTTCAGTATACTTAACCAAATCTGTGGTAGAATCGTTAGCCCGCCGGGTAATTGCCGCCCTTAGCCAGCGCCCCTGGCTGGTAGCAGCGCTCACGCTGGCCCTGGCGCTGCCCGCGCTGCTGCTGCACCTGGGCTGGCAGCCGCTGCTGGTCGACGAGCCCATTCGGGCGCTGGTAGCCCTGGAAATGCACTACTCGGGGCACTTTTTTGCGCCCACGCTGCAAGGCTTGCCTTATTATAACAAGCCACCGCTGTTCAACTGGCTGCTGGTGGCGCTGTTCCGCCTCACCGGGCGGCAGGATGAATTTATCCTGCGCCTGCCCACCATCGCGGCGCTGCTGCTCTACACTACGGCGCTGTGGCGGGTGCTGCGGCCGCAGCTGGGCAGCCGGCTAGCCTTCACGGTGGCGCTGGCATTTGCGACCACCGGCCGGGTGCTGTTCTACGATTCCTTTCTGGGCCTTATCGACCTCTGGCACGCGGGGCTGACGTGGCTGGGCTTTATGGCCGTGTGGTACCTGGGCCAGCGCCAGCAGTGGACGCGCTTATTCGTGCTCACGTATACGCTCACGGCGGTGGGCTTTTTGCTGAAAGGCTTGCCCTCAGTGGTATTTCAGGGGCTAGCCCTGCTGGTTTATTTTCTCGATACCCGGCAGTGGCGGCGCTTGTTTAGTTGGCAGCACGTGCTCGGGGTGGGGGTGATGCTGAGCATTCTGGGGCGTATTTTTTCATCTACAGCCGGCACAACTCGCTCGAAGTGGCCCTGGCTACGCTCTGGTCGCAGTCGAGCCAGCGCACGGTGGCCGCTCAGCCCCTGGCCGATTCTATTCAATACGTGCTGCTATTTCCCTTCGATTTCATCAAGCATTTTCTGCCCTGGACGCTGCTGGTACTGTGCCTGCTGGTGCCGGGGACGCGCCGTATCGTTGCCGGGCAGCCGTTTTTGCGCTACAACGCGCTGCTGTTTCTGGCCATTCTGCCGGTGTATTGGTTGTCGCCGGCTACCATTCCGCGCTATCTCTTTATGCTGGTGCCGCTGGGCCTGACGGTGGTCATTGCGCTGTATGCTAAGTACTGGCCGGCGCAGCCCGTCGCCATTCGGCTGCTCGATGGCCTGTTGCTGGGGCTGTTGGTGGCCAGCGCCATCCTAGTATTGGCGCCACCCCTGCTGCGGCTGGCCGCCGCGCTGGGCCTGATGCCAACGGATGAGCTGGCCGTGTTGCGCGGCGTGCCCGATTCGGGGCTGCTCAGCCTGGCGCTGTTTGTGCCGCTAGCCCTGGGGCTTACCTGTTCTGGCGGCTGGCCGACTACCGCCTGCTGGCGCTGGGCTACTACCTGCTGGTGCTGCGGCTGGCGTTCGATATCTTTATTTTCCCGGCCCGGATGCAGACTTCGCCCGAGGTGCCATACCGCACCGAGGCTATTCGGGTGGGCCGCGAAACTAAGGGCCGCCCGCTGGTGCTGTACCCGGCGGGCGAGCTGCTCGACAACGTCGAGGCCTTCTACATTGCCCGCGAGCGGGGCCAGACGCTCACGTTTGCCCCGTTGCCCTTGCGCCCCCACACCCTCTACGTGGCCGATGAGCGCAGCCTCGCTGGCCTGCACTACCGCACCCTCGATAGGTTTGTTATCGACCGCAATATCGCGTTCCGGGTAGTTGAGTTTGACCTGCCATGAGGGCTAGCGACGACGATGCGCCGGCCCCCGCCGCGCCGGCCTGGCGGCGCTCCTTCGCGCTGCTGGCCAAGCTGGCCTTTATGGCGGCGGCCCTGTGGCTGGTGGCCCGCCACCTCGACCTGCCCGCCCTGGGCCGCACCCTGCGCCAGGCCCGGCCGGGCTGGCTAGTTCTGGCGGCGGCGCTGTTCACGCTCTCGAAGCTCATCTCCTCGGTGCGGCTCAACACGTTTTTTCGGGCCGTCGGCATTCAGCTCACCGAGCGCTACAACCTGCGCTTGTACTGGCTGGGCATGTTCTACAACCTGTTTTTGCCCGGCGGCATCGGCGGCGACGGCTACAAGGTATATCTGCTGGGCAAGGAGTTTCCGGGGCGGCGCGGCCTCATTTTTCGGGCCTTGCTGCTCGATAGACTCAGCGGCATGTTAGCCCTGCTGGTGCTATTGCTGGCGCTGCTGGCCGTGGTGCCCGCCATCGAGCTGCGTGCGGCGGGCGCGCTGGCCCTGCCCGCGTGGTGGCGCGCCGTGCCGCTGGCGCTCATCCCGCTAGGGCTGGCGCTGAGCTATGTGCTGGGCCGCTGGGGCTTTGGCGAGTTTCGTTCGGCCTTCGGACGCACCTCCTGGGAGGCGCTGGGCGTGCAGGGTGCGCAGGTGCTGTGCGCCTGGGCGCTGCTGGCGGCGCTGGGGGCGGCTAATGGGCCGGTGCTGCCCTACCTGCTGGTATTTCTGGCGTCGAGCATCGCGGCGGTGCTGCCGCTCACGGTGGGCGGGCTGGGCGCGCGCGAGCTCACGTTTCTGTACGGTGCCCAGGCTTTTGCGTTGAGTGCACCGGTGGCGGTGAGCGTGAGCGTGCTGTTTTACGTCATCACAGCCCTGGTATCGCTGGTGGGCGCGCTAGTAAAAGTAGAGCGGGTGCGGCCTGACTAATGGTGCGGCACTGTTGCTTTCAGCAAGGCTAGCGCATAGCTCTTTTGTACATATGGTCGCAGCGGTTGGTGTTGTTGAAGCTGCTCAATAGCTTCCCGTTCGCGCCGACGGCTGAATTTTATTAGATTTATCCCCAGCATTACCAGTAAACCGCTATTCGCTCCTATCGCTAGTCCGCCAATAAGTTGACGTGTTTTGCTTGGGTCGTGCAATGCAGTTAAGCCGCTTCTCACGCCAGTGGTGGCCCCCAATCCAAGCAGCCCGATGCGTCGCTCGTGCTTGAAAAGCTGGTGTAGTAGCGCAGCACTGTCTAGCGGCGCAGTAAGCGGCGCACGTTGAGCGATGGCCGGGCGGCTGGGCAGTGTCAGCAGCGCAGCAGCGAGTAGCAGTAATTTCATGCGGTAAACAAGGCAGTAGCTGGGATTACTGGCCGTGAATGTAGCAGGTGAAACTTGATTGAAAAATGAATTAGAAAATAATTCTATACTTCTGCGTAGCTCACCAGCTCGCCACCCAGCTCGCGCAGGATTTCGCTAGCCGCACCGCCGCGCCAAAATTCATATTCCGGCACCCGCATCAGCGGCGAGCCGGGGCGCTCGCTCAGCCCCGGGTGGCTCATAAACTCGACCACGCTAGCCTGCCGAAACGCCGCCGCCACCCCGCGCCGAAAGCCCGCGGCGCTGGCCGCCTCGGTCGAAAACGTGCTCACCAGCGCGCCCGGCGTGGCAAAGCCGCGCAGGGCTAGCTGGCTGCTCGCGGCAAAAACTTGCAGCACCAGTCCGCGCCCGTCGAGGCGCCCGGTGGCCGTAAGGCGGCGCACCCGGCGCACGCCCAACTCGCGCAGGATGCCCAGCAGCGCCGGCCCCAGCAGCGGGTATTGGTGCAGGTGCTGGTGGCTGTCGGCGTGGGTGGGGGCTAGCCCGGCAGCGGCCAGGCGGCGCAGCTGGGCGGCTACTTCCTGCTTTATTTCTTCGCGGCGCACCTGCCCGCGCAGGTAGCGCTGCCACAGCTGGCTGGAAGCGTAAAACTGCCCTTTATCGTCCACCAGCGAGGGCACGGCCGAGGCGGCGCTCAGCGGCTGGCCGGCGTTCAGGGTCAGGTGCAGGCCCACCGAGAGGGTGGGGGAGGCCAGCCGGGCCAGCGCGCGCAGGTCGGCGGCGGGGGCAAAATTGGCCATCACGGTGGTGCTGCTCACCTGCCCGGCCGCGCCCAGCTCCAGAATGGCTTGGGTAGCGGGCGCATCCCAGCCGAAGTCGTCGCAGTTGATAATGAGCTTTTTCAACGTAGTACGGCGGGTAGTATAGGAGCCTCTGCGGCGCTGGATGCAGGTTCGATACCTAACGAGACTCCCGCACCGGCTCGTGGGCAGCCGAGGTGGCCAGGTGCCGCACCACGTAGGGCTTGCGCGCGCGCCGCGAATAGTAGTTATACATTCCAATCTCGGCCAGCACGCCGAAGCAGAGCAGAAAAATGCCGGCCATTATCAGGAACAGGCTGAAAATAAATTCAAGCGGGTAGTGAGCTTCAATATTGAGCCCAAAGAAGATGGAGCGAATCAAAAACTGCCCCGCCAGCACCCCGCCCGTGAGCAGGCTCAGCAGCCCCGCTAGCCCAAACAGCCGGAACGGCTTGCGCGAGTGCACGATAAAAAACCGCAGAATAAACAGGTCCAGAATAACGTAGAAGAGCTTGCTAATCTTGTAGTTGCTCTGGCCAAACTGCCGCTCGTGAATCTCAATCGGGAACTCGCAGTAGCGCAGGTTCTTGCGCGCCACCAGCGCCCCCAGAAAGCGGTGCGCATCGCCGAGCATCTCCACATGCTTCACCAGGTAGCTTCGATACGCCTTGTAGGTAGCCCCAAAGTAGCGCAGCTGCACCCCCGACAAGCGCCGGATGATGCCGTGCGCCGTGGTGGCTAGCGCCGTGGCAATCGGCCCCTCGGGCCGCTTGGCCTTGGCGCCGCCCACCATGTCGTAGCCCTCGTTGATGAGGCTGATAAACTGCGGGATATACGCCGGGTCGTGCTGCAAGTCGCCATCCATCGCGATAATCACCTCGCCGCGCGCCTGGGCAAAGCCGGCGCGCAAACTCAGCGTCTGGCCGTAGTTGCCGGCCAGGTCGATGGCCACCAGGTGGCGGTCGTGGCTAGCCAGTTCCTGCATGAGCTGCCAGCTGCGGTCGGTGCTGCCGTCGTTCACCAGTATCAGCTCGTAGTCGTAGTGGTGCTGCTGCATCACGGCCGCCACGCGGTGCACGAGCTGGGCCACGGTGTCCATCTCATTATAGAGCGGCGCAACCACCGAGATGAGACCGGTGAAGGCAGTATTGGCAGTGGGTGTGGCGAGCGGCGGCATAAGCAGGCAAGTAAACTACAAAGGTACTGGCTGGGGGGCGGCCGGCCGGAGCGCCGGCCCGCCTGCTAGCAGGCAAGCGTGGCAACCCGCCGACGAGGTAAACGCGAATGGTATTTATAAAGGATTGAGCCCGGCGGCGGGCACTTTTAGCGGCGCAAGGTAGCCGGAGCGGTAACTGGCAGCAGCGCCGAGAGGAGGGAGTTTTATTTAAACCCGCCGCCTGCGTCGTCTAGCCAGGATTTTGGCTTATTCATCTAAGGCCGCTAGCAGGGCCTACACCGAAGGGGGTGGTTTTGCTCACTGCTTGTCCGATAATATTCTGGTTTCCGCTCAGTTGCTCGTCTTGTCTTAGTTACGCCTCTATTAGTTATCACTAGCCTTTCCGCCGCTGCTCTCTACCTCTCTACTTCTTTCCTTCTAAAAACATGGCGATAACTACCAACCCTTTTCATCCGGCTACCGGCGAGCTTTTGCCCGGCTACCGCGATGCGTACCTGCGAGGCGACTTATCAGGCACGAATACCGAGCTAGTCGATGCGTACCTGAAAGCTAATCCGACTAAAGGCGGCGAAACATTTCAGCGCTTTCATGCGCTGCAGGCCGGCGGGCACGACGTGCGCCCCGTAGGCTGGCTGCAAAACCAACTGCACCTGATTCGGACCGAGCCCGCTCGTTTCCGGCAGCGGGCCGGCGCACTGCTGGCCGTAGGCATCCTAGTGAGCGGCGCCGTGTTTGCGGCCAATACTTCGGCGCTGCACCCCACGGTAGGCATGCCGGCTGTCATCGAAGCCCCGGTGGCAGCTGCCCCGGTAGCCGACGAGGCAGCCAGTGTGCTCGAAAGCAACAGTCTGACCACCGTAAACGGCCGTATTTTGGACGAGAATGGCCGCCCGCTGATTGGTGCTACTATTATTGACAAACTCAGCGGCCGGGGCGTGAGCACCGATGCGCAAGGCAAATACACCTTAGCTGTGCCTGCACACAAAGCTACCCAGCTGCAATTTGGCTACGGGGGCTATACCGAAGAAATGGTACAGGTAACTGGGCGGGGCGTACAGAACGTGACGCTGCTGCCGCGCACCGACCGGCCCAAAAAACACCATTGGTGGCAATTCTAAGCCCTGATAATAAAAGTTAGGTAATCAATGAAACACGACCGGTATAAAACAGCCGTAGAGAGCCGCCGGCCGTGTTTCTTCTACCAGCGCCTGCCGCTTGGGGCGCGCCAGCCAAGCCCCTGGCCCGCGCGGCCTGGCGGGTAGCAGCTGCTTATCTCAGGTCAGGGCCTGGCGCACTGCCCGCGCTGGAATCCATCAGCTGCCTGGGGCTCTACACGCTTCCTGACGAATGAATTTTCCCTTTTTCAACCGGTTACAGATAAAAAAAATAGTAGTAGCCAAACCCGGCGACGCCGGCCACCGGGCCGAGGCGATGCTGGCCAAGCTGCTGCAGGAGCTGCCTGAGCTGCTGCTAGCTTACGTGGTAGAAAACCAGAACGGGACCATTCTGGCATCTTACACCGCTAGCTCCAGCTACAATCCCAACCAGCTTAGCCTACGCAATACCAAGCTGCTGCGCACCATAAACGAGGCTCTGGCCACGGGAGCTTGGCTTGGTGGGCCGCTGCTCGATATATCGGTGCTGCTCGATGACCAGCTGCACCACGTGCGCCCGGCGGTTGACGGCCAGTGGCACTGCTTTGTAGCTGTGCGCCTGGCTGATGCCAACCTGGGCATCCTAAAAGAAGTGGTGCGGCGAGCTACCTCCTAGTCATACGTAACATAAAAAATTATTTTTCCTCCTTCCCTTTTTTTTCTCTTTTCATGTTAACTCCTAAACAAACCGTTGACGGCATCAAGTCGGAATTGCCTACTCTCGTAGCCGTGGCCGTAGTAGAAACTGAAACCGGTATGCCGCTGGCTTCGCACGCCAACATTGCCGACTTCGACATCGAGACAGCCGCTGCCTACAACACGGAGGTAGTAAAGTCCAAGCTGAAGGCTATTCAGGCGCTGAAACTCAACCAGACCCTGCAGGACATTCTGCTCACGCTCACCGACCAGCTGCACCTGCTCAAGCTGTCGCCCACCGGCGATAAGTTTATCTACCTGGCCGTCAACTCCAAGGACACGAACCTCGCCCAGGCTCGCCAGATTATGAAGGCGCACTCGGCTTCGCTGAACTAATACGTAGCGCTACCGACCTGATAAAGCCCGCTGGCCGAGTGCCAGCGGGCTTTTTGCGTCGTGGCGGCTAGGGGGGCGAGCGCGCCGCCTTTTTAAGCTCGACGCTGCGAATGATTTTAGCCCGGTCCCGGTTTAGGCAGTCGTAACTTTACCCTATGCAATACCTGGAAGGCCGGCGCTACGTGGTGCTGGCGATTTTTACGCTCGTAGGGCTGCTGTTTGCCAGTCGGCTGTTTTACTTGCAGGTGCTGGATGACTCGTACAAGACGGCGGCCGACCGCAATACCTTGCAGCGGCAGGTGCAGGTGCCCTTTCGGGGCCTCATCTACGACCGCCACGACTCGCTGCTGGTATCCAACACGCCCGTCTACGACCTGATGGTGGTGCCCCGCGAGGTAAAGCACCTCGACTCGGCCCGGTTTTGTCAGCTCATGCAGATGCCGCTTGAAGACCTGCGGCTCGGCCTGCGCGCCGCCAAAGTGTACTCGCGGGTGCGCCCCTCGCCGCTCATCCAAAACCTGAGCACGCCCGAATTGGCGTCTATCAACGACAACCTGATAAACTTTCCGGGCTTCCGGGTGCAGGCGCGCATGGCTAGGGCCTACCGCACCCAAAACCTGGCCCACGCCCTCGGCTACGTGGGCTCCATCACGCCCAAGCTGCTCGAAAGCCCCAAGTACGCCCACTATTCGCCGGGCGAAAACGTGGGTATCTCGGGCCTCGAATCGTACTACGAGCCCATCCTGATGGGCCGGCGCGGCGTGCAGTACCGGCTCGTGAACGTGCGCGGCCTCGACAAAGGCGCGTTTCGGGGCGGGCAGTTTGACACGCTCTCGCAGGCGGGGCAGGATTTGCACCTCAGCATCGACTCGGGCCTGCAAGCCTACGGCGAAAAGCTGCTGGCCGGTCGCCGGGGCTGGATAGTGGCGCTCGACCCCAAAACCGGCGAAATCCTCTGCTTCGTGTCGGCCCCGCACTACGAGCCGCAGCTGCTGACCGGCAAGGGCTCAGGCAACCGCTACATGGACCTACTGCGCAACCCCGACCGCCCGCTCTTCGACCGCCCGCTGATGGCGACCTTCCCGCCCGGCTCGGTGTTTAAACTGGTTAATGAGTTGGTAGCTATGCAAATGGGGGTGGTCACGCCGGCCACTGGCTTCCCCTGCGACCAGCACCTCGTGCACTGCACCCACCAGCACGAGTACCCGAGCAACGTCAATATTGCCATTAAGCAGAGCTGTAACCCCTATTTCTACCAGGTAATGCGCGCCGCCGTGGTGCGCGAGCAGTCGCCCAATAAGTTTGAGGATGCCCGGCTAGGCCTCGGGCAGTGGCAAAAGATGGTGAAAACCTTCGGGCTGGGCGAAAAGCTGGGCGTGGACATGGGCCACGAAAAGCGCGGCCTCATCCCGTCGCCCGAGTTCTACGACCAGCTGCGCGGCTACCACCACTGGAATTTCAAGACGGTGTACTCGCTCAGCATCGGGCAGGGCGAAATCGGCATCACCGGCCTGCAAATGGCGAATGTGCTGGCTACCATTGGCAACCGGGGCTGGTACATCACGCCGCATTTTGTGCGCAGCGTGGGGGCTAGCGGCCAGCCGCTGCCCGAGTTTCGGGCGCGCCACTACACGGCCGTCGATACCACGCTTTTCAAATACCTCATTCCCGGTATGCAGCAGGTAGTGGATGGGCGCGGCGGCACCGGCTCTTTCGCCAGCCTGGCGCAGTATGGCATTTCGGTGGCCGGCAAAACCGGTACCGTGCAAAACGCGCACGGCTTCGACCACTCTACCTTCGCCGCCTTCGCCCCCGCCAACGACCCCAAAATCGCCATCGCCGTGTTTATCGAAAATGCCGGCTTCGGCGGCACCGCCGCCGCTCCCACCGCCGGCCTGATGATGGAAAAATACCTGCGCGGCAAAGTAGCCCCCAGCCGCAAGCGCTGGGAAGACTGGGTGATGTACGGCGACCTCACCAAACGTCGCCACTAAACAGCGTGCTTATCTTCGCTTTATGACTACTACCGCCCAGCAGCTTGAAGCCACCTTGCGCGCCTTGCAGCCCCTGCTAGCCCGGCAGTTTCACGTGCGCCGGCTAGGGTACTTCGGGTCGTTTGCCACGGGGCAGGCCCGCCCGGATAGCGACGTGGATGTGCTGGTGGAACTGGCTCAGCCGCTGGGCTGGGAGTTTTTTGAGCTGGAAGAGATGTTGGAAAACGCCCTGCAGCGGCGAGTCGATTTGGTGAGTATAGACGCGCTCAAAGCGCAGCTGCGGACGAAGATTCTGGCCGAAACGCGCTACGTCGAGTAGGGCCGAGTGTATGGCCGCACGTGCGTACTTACTGTTTTGGGAGGACATGCAGGAAGCAATGGAGCGCATTGGCCGCTACTGCGCCGGGCTGGATTTTGCCGGTTTTTGCGCTAATGAGCTAGTCGTGGATGGCGTGATTCGCAACCTCGAAGTCATTGGCGAAGCCGCCAAAAAAGTGCCCGTTGCGGTGCAACAGCTTTATCCTCAGCTGCTCTGGTCGCAGATGTACCGGATGCGCAACCGCATCTCGCACGAATATTTTGGGTTGGACCTGGCTACTATTTGGCGCGTAGCAACGGCCCACCCTCCGCAAAACTATCCGGATTTGCTGCTGGTGCTGGCTGCCGAGCGGGCGCGTCCGCAACAAGGCAGCGCATAAGCTGGCTAGTCCGTTCCCAAAACCCGACCTTTGCGGAAAGCTTCTGAAATGTCCCCCGTTACCACCCGTTCTTCGCGCAGCCTCGACTGGCCGCTGTTGCTGCTTTACCTGGTGCTGGTGGGCCTGGGCTGGGTGGCCGTGTACGCGGCCAGCTACTCGCCCGATGCGCCGCCGCACCCCCTCACCGCGCTCAGCTTTTCGGAGCTGATGGCCTTCAACTGGTTTAAGCAGCTGCTGTGGATAGGCACGGCGGCCGTGCTCATTGTTATCTTGCTAGTAGTTGATTATAAAGCGTATGACACGCTGGCCTACGTGCTCTACGGCGGCATGATAGCGCTGCTGCTCGTGACGCTGGTGATTGCGCGGCCCATTGCGGGCTCGCGCTCGTGGCTCGAGTTTGGGCCGGTGCGCCTGCAGCCGGCCGAGTTTGCCAAGTTTACGACGGCGCTGGCTGCCTCCCGCTTCATGGCCGGCATCAACCTGCGCAACCAGAACTGGCGCGACCAGGCCGTGCTGGCCGGCCTCACGCTGCTGCCGGTAGCCCTCATTCTGGCCTCGAATGAGACGGGGCAGGCGCTCGTATTTGCGGCGCTGCTGCTGGCGTATTTCCGCGAAGGCATGTCGCCGATTATTCTGCTGCTGCTGGCGGCGGGCGGCGTTATTCTGCTGCTAGCCCTGCTAGTGCCCAAGCTGTGGCTGGTGGGCGGCTTTACAGTAGTGCTGCTGGTTGCTTTTGCGCTCAACTCGCGCCTGTGGCGCCACCATTTGCCACTCAGTATTAGTGCCTGGGCGCTGGTAATCGGGATGGTGTTCGGCGTCGATTTCTTCTTCAACCACGTGTTGCAGGCCCACCAGCGGCAGCGCATCGAGATGCTCATCGACCCCGGCAAAGACCCGCTGGGCAAGGGCTGGAACGTGACGCAGAGCAAAATCGCCCTCGGCTCGGGCGGCTGGTTCGGCAAGGGCTTCCTCAACGGCACCCAGACCAAGTTCGACTTCGTGCCCGAGCAGAGCACCGACTTCATTTTCTGCACCGTGGGCGAGGAGTGGGGCTGGACGGGCTGCTTGGTGCTCATCAGCTTATACATCACCTTGTTGTGGCGCATTCTGCTGGTGGCCGAGCGCCAGAAATCGGTATTTGGGCGCACCTACGGCTACTGCGCGGCCAGCATCCTGTTCGTGCACTTCACCGTGAACCTGGGCATGACGATGGGCCTGATGCCGGTGGTAGGCATTCCGCTGCCGTTTTTCAGCTACGGCGGCTCGTCGCTGTGGTCGTTCACCATCCTGGTGTTTGCCCTGCTCGCCCTCGACGCCCACCGCAAGCAGGATTTGCTGCGCTAGGTGGCTGGTTGTTAGCTAACCTTAGCCGGCATGAAAAAACTTCTTCTTTTGTGCGCCTGCCTGCTGGCACTGGCTAGCCCCTTGCGGGCGCAGACCGCTCCTCCGGCCGATATTGTAGTGGTCCGCATCCAGGATTACAGAACCTCGGCGGTTCTTTTTATTACCAGGGGAGAAGGAAAGACCGAAAGAGTTGCGATTGACAGCAAAGGCCTATCGCTTGATAAAAACATGACTGCCGTCAGTGAGGGCTATTTTAAAGTAATTGAAAACCTTTATCGAGAAGGTTACGCGCTGCAAAATTCCAGCTCTATTTCTTTCCAGGGCGATGGTGGGGTAACCACTTACCTCTTTATAAAAAACCATTAGCGCAACAGGTCCATTCTTCCCCGCTCTAGCCTACGAGCTTGATACCGCGCCGCGCCCATTCCTTTCGCCTCCGCACCGGCCGTCTGTGGCCTAGCGTGGCCGTGGCCGGGCTGCTCACGGCCATTTGCCTGGCGCTGCCTACCCGTAATGCCACTGGCGATGCCTGGTACTACGCTGCCTGCTCGCGCTGGGGCCAGGAGCTGTGGCAGCCGCACCACTTGCTATATAATGCCATTGGCTGGGCGTGGCTGCGGCTAGTGGGGGCCAGCGGCCCCGCGCCGGCCGGCGAGCTGGCTCTCACCTGGCTGCAAATGCTGAATGCGCTGGCCGCCGGGGCCAGCCTGCTGGTGCTGGGCCGGCTGCTGTGGCGAGCGGGGGCGCCCACGGCCGCCATTCCGGCGTGGCTGCTGCTGGTGGGTAGCAGCTTCGGGATGCTGCGCTTTGCTACTGAAAACGAGACGTATAGCCAGCCGGTACTGCTGGCGCTGCTGGCTAGCCTGTTCTGGGCGCGCGCGCTGTATGCCGGGGCTGGGCGCCGCCGCTGGCTGGTGCTGGCGGGGCTGCTGGCGGCGCTGGCCTGCCTGGTGCATCAGCTCATGGTGTGGTGGTGGCTGGGGCTGCTGCTGGGGCTGCGGCCCTGGCGCGGCCGGCCCGCGCTGGGTGAGGCGCTGGCCTACGCGCTGCCCGCGCTGCTGGTGCCGCTGGCCTACGCGCTGGCCGCGCCGGGCGGTGGGGCGGGGGGCGTGGTACGGTTTGCCCTACACGACTACCTCACGGGGGGCGCCCGGGTAGAGCTGGGCGGCAAAGCGCTGCTGTTTACCGCGATTAGCCTAGTGCGCACGGCGGGGCAGGTGCACGGCAATATGCTGCCGCTGCTGCTGCGCTGGCCGCTATTGCTCGGAAGCATTGCCCTGGGCAGCCTGGGGCTGGCGGTATACGGAATGCTGGGCTGGCGGCTAGCCAGCCGCGAAAAAAGCGCTGCCGACCAGCCGGCCCGCGCCGTGCGGCGCACCCATACCCTTATCGGAGGGCTGCACCTGGCTTTTGCGATGCAGGCCACCGGCAATGCCGAGTTTATGGTAATGCTGCCGGCGCTGGCGGCGGTGGCGCTGGCAGGTGGGGCGGGGCTAGCTTGGCCGCCGCGCCGGGTGGCTGCCCTGGGCACGGCCCTGCTGAGCTGGAACCTGGCCTTTGGCCTGGTGCCGGCCCACCTACTCGAGTACTCCGGCACGGGGCCGGCGCTGCGGGCGCGGGTGCTGGGCCAACCCGGCGCGTGGTTTTTGCTACGCGACCCCAACGTGCTGCGCAACCAGCTGCACTACTTCACGGGGCGGCCCACTGCGGCGCCGCGCATAGTGGGGCTAGCCCGGCAAGATTCCGCGGCCTTTCGCCACTGGCTGGCTGGCCGGCTAGCTGCCGGCGACACCGTGTATACCGATGCGCTGGGGGCTACCTGGCCTTTGACCGGGCGCAGCTGGCCCAGGGCAACCTGGCCGCCCGGTTGCTGGCCGGCCAGTCGGCGCGGCGCATTGATTCGATAGCGACGTTTTTTGGGCCGCGCTACCTCTCCCAGCTCGGCCGGCCGGTGCCCGCTACCACGCCGCGTACCCAGCCAATGCTCAAGGCTAGCGCGGCCGTGAAAGCCGGGGCCAGCAAGTAACCCATGCGCCCGAGGTCGCCCGAGAGCAGCATGTGCACGGCCACCACGGCCAGCAGCCCGGCCTCGGGCCAGCCCAGCACCGGGGCCAGCGCCCGCCGGCCGGCGGGCCGGGCCAGCGCCATCAGCACGGGCAGCCAAAACAACCCAAAAATGCTGAATAGCTCGGCCAGACCTTTAGGCGAAAAGGACTTTTGTAAAGAGTAAGTGAGATTCTCGATGTGTGCCAGGGCATTTGTTACGCTGGCGCCAGGTGCTGTCCCGGCAGTTTTGTCTACCCACACGTGCACGGCCACCAGCGCGGCCACACCCAGGGCCAGCGCGGCCGCCTGCCCGCGCCAGCCCAGCGCCCGCCGCCCAAACCAGGCTAGCCAGGGCAGCAAAAACACGAATGATTCTTTGGCCAGCGGCCCCACCAGCAGGGCCACCACCACGGCCCAGCCCGCTCCCCGCCCGCGCCGGGTGGCGTAGTAGCCCAGGCCGAAAACCAGCAGATACAGGCTGTCGGTGAGCGGCAGGCCCGCCGCGTAGCCCGCCCAGCGGCTGCTGAGTACCGCCGCTAGCGCCCCGGCCGCCGCGCCCGCGCTGGCCCCCGCCAGCCGCGCACTGCGGTAAAAGCAGGCCCCGGCTGCGCCCAGCAACCCGCAGTTAAATAAGTAAAAAGCCAGTCGCAACGGCCACTCGCCGGCCGGCCGGGGCTGGCTGGCCGGGGCGGGCAGGCTAGCCAGGGGGCGGGCCAGCGCCCCGGCGGCCAGCGGCACCAGCAGGCGATAACGGCGCGTCACGTTTACACTATCGAAGCGGCCGCTGGCCAGGCGCAGGTAGCTGCGGGTGTCGAGCGAGTGCGAAAAATCGTAGTGCCGGTACATCGGGTAGGCCGCGTTCAGCAGCAGGCCCAGGGCCAGCGCCCAAGGCAGCAGCCAGCGCCGCGCCCGCCCGGTGGCCCGCCACGCCCACACTAGGCGGCAAACTTGCGCTCAATCAGCTTGAGCAGCTTGCCCACGTGCTCCTGCTTCTGGCTCCAGTCGTGGCGGGCGGCCAGCTCCTGCTGCACGTAGGCCGTAGCGTCGTCGGCCGTGGGCAGCGTGTCGAGGTGCTGAATAGCGGCGTGGTACTCCATATTTTCGCCGTTAAACAGCTCATTAATAAAGCTAAAGCGCTGATTGATGGAGATAGCCTCGCGCAAGCTCGTCACCCTGGGCGCCCCGCGCTCGGCCAGCGGCGTGGGGCCGCCCGCCGCCCCGCGCAGCGTGTCGGCCAGGTGCGGCGTGCTGGGCTGCGTCGCCTTCAGCTTGGCGTAGAGCGGCGCCTCGGCTTGGGGGCTAGCTGGCGCAGCTTCCACGGGCGCAGGAGCCGGCGGCGCGGCCGGCGCGGCTGCCTCGGGCTTGGGCGTAGACTCGGCAGGAGCGACTGGCTTGAGTGGCGCAGCAATTGCGGCCGGGCCAGGGGCAGACGGGGCGGCGGGTGCCGGAGCCGGGCTAGCCGGAGCCGCTGGCGTAGCCGGCCCGTCCTCCCGAAGGTCAGCCTCGGTGAGGGGCAGCAAGGTGCTGAACGTCGCCACCAGCTGCCCGGGCGCGGGCAGCTCCTTGGTGTGGGTGGCCAGGTACAGCTCGAAGCGCTGGCGCAAAAACTCGCGGCTGAACGGGGCATCGCCACTGGGCAGACTAGCCACAAAGCTTTCAAAAAACGGCTTGGCCTGGTCAAAATAGCGTAGGTAGTCGCGCAGCGTGGCCAGGGGCACGGCCTCATCGGCCTCGGCCGGGGGCAGCAGCAGGCGCTCAAAGGCGGCGGCCGGGCTAGCGGCCAGCGCCAGCGTATCGGCCACGGCCTGGGCCAGCAGCGGCTCCAGGGCCGCCCGGTCGAGGCGAATGTGGCGCGAGAGCACGTTCATAAACTGCCCCAGCGCGGCGCGCACCGGCGCGGCCTCAAAGTCGAAGTAAGGACTGCGCAACGCATTGGCTTCCTGCTGCCAGCGGCCCAGCAGCTGGCGCAGCACCAGCAGGTTTACCTGCCGGATGGGGGTGAACTTGAGCAGCGCCGGGCCATCGAGGGTGGCTTCGGGCTGCGGGCCGAAAAACTGCTGGCTAAGCCGTGAGGCCAGCCGGCGGCCGTAATGCTCGCACTTGGCGAGGCTATATTTGTCCTGCATAGCGTGGGCCGGCCGCAGGGCCGGATTCAGGCGCCAAGTTAGCCACAAAATGCCCCTGCTGACCATTCAGGGCCTGCCCGGCCCGCCACTTGAAGTGCCCGCGGGCCGCACGGTGCTGGCCGCTATCCACGCCGCCGGCCACGATTGGTGGCACGCCTGCGGCGCCAAAGGCCGCTGCACCACCTGCCGCGTGCACCTCGAAACCGGCGCCGAATTTTTGACGCCGCCCACCGAGCCCGAGCTGCGCTACCGCGCCGCCGGCCGCCTCGGTCCCGCGGAGCGGCTAGCCTGCCAGGCGCAGGTGCTGCCAGACGTGACGCATTGAGGCAGTTTCGCTCTATAGTTTATAATAGCTACTCCTATGGCTTTCCCGCTACCTAACGATTTTCACGGCCTGTTTTATCGGGAACCGTATGAGGAGCCCGCATTAACCGGCCGGGATGCCTTTAACCGGACCGTACTCATCGTGGCTGGAATGGTACTAGGCACGGCATTGCTGCCGGAGTTACCTCGCCGACCTTTTTTTCGCCCGAAGTCACCAATGAATTTTTGGTTTGCTTTTATAGTGGTGGGGCTGGTCGGTAGCTACTTCATCTATAGTGTAGCCTGGCGGCCTTGGCGCGATGGCCCGCCCGGCTACCGATTAGTGGGGGAGTTTGAAGTGCGCGAGAAAGACCACTTATTTTCCAAGTGCTGGGTGCGGCTGGTGCCGGGCGACAACTACCAACTAGAAGTTAAGCCGGAATTATATGCGCAGTTGCGCGTAGGCAGCCGGTTACGGGTAGTATACAGTGCCGGGGGCGGGCTGGTCAGCCTGACGCACCTCTCATAGGCCAGCTAAGCGGGCAGTGTCGTACTTTGCAAAAGTCATTCTTGCCAGCCGAGTAGTTGTGCAGTTCTTACCAACTCATAACTTTTAACTCATAACTTTTAACTCAACTTGTTTACCGAGCCCCGCCGCTACTCCGATTTTCCGCGCCATCGGGGCTGGCTGGAAGTTATTTGCGGCTCCATGTTTTCGGGTAAAACCGAGGAGCTGATTCGCCGCCTCACCCGCGCGCGCATTGCGCGCCAGCGGGTCGAAATCTTCAAGCCCGCCCTCGACACGCGCTACCACGCCCAAGACGTGGTGAGCCACAACCAGACCAGCATTCGCTCGACGCCGGTGCAGTCGCCCTCCGAAATTCTGCTGCTGGCCGGCCGGACCACCGATGTGGTGGGCATCGACGAGGCGCAGTTTTTTGACGAAAGCCTGGTCGAAATCTGCAAGCAGCTCGCCGACCAGGGCACCCGCGTTATCGTGGCGGGCCTCGATATGGACTACCTCGGCCGGCCCTTCGGCCCCATGCCCGCGCTGCTGGCCACCGCCGAGTTTGTGACCAAGGTGCACGCCGTGTGCGTGTGCTGCGGCGAGCTGGCCGCCTATTCGTATCGCATCGGGGCCAGCGAAAAGCAGATTTTGCTGGGCGAAACCGACAGCTACGAGGCGCGCTGCCGACCCTGCTTCCTGGCCGGTGAAAGCGTAAAAACCCCGCACGGCGAGCCGGTTGCGCTTAACAAGGAATCTTAAAAGAACCTTCTTGCTTTATCATTGCGAGCGCGGCAATGACAGCCGTTTTTTCGGCGTCAGCAATTTTTGCTGCTTACTGCTACTTGACTATTTATGCCGCGTTTTTTCGCCTGGTTTCTACTAGTAGCACTGCTGGCCACCGTGCGGGCCTGGGGCCAGGCCGCCTACGGCGACTGGCAGCTGCACTTGCCCGCGCGGCATCCGCTAGGCCTGGCCGATGCCGGCAGCCGCCTCTACGTGGCCGATGAGTCGTCGTTTTACTTCTATGATAAAGCTCTGCATACCACGCAATTGCTGTCGCGCCGCGATGGCCTCAGCGACGTGGGGGTGGCGGCGCTGGCCTACGACTCGGCCTCGGCTCAACTGGTAGTGGCCTATCGCGACGGCAACCTCGACGTGGTGGGGACGAGCGGCACGGTGCGCAACCTCACCGACCTGCTGCGCAAAACCAGCCCGACAAAAACCATTTACCAGGTTCAGATTTACAGCGGGCTGGCCTACGTGAGCACCAACCTGGGCCTGGTGGTGCTCGACCTGGCCAAGCTGGAAGTGCGCGACACCTACAGCGCCATCGGGCCATCGGGCCAGATGGTGAGCGCCTATGCCGCGGCCGTAGTGCACGACACCATCTTTGCTTCGACTTCGGTCGGTATTCTGCGGGCTAGCCTCAGCTCGGCGGTAAATCTGCTCGATTACCGCAGCTGGACCAAAGAGAGTCCCAACCTTGGCAAGCTCGACCAGACCTACGCGCAGCTGGTGGTGTACCGGGGCCACGTGGTGGCGGGCGGCAACTTTCGGGGCCTCGACTACCTGGCCGGTACGGGGGTAGCTCGCGCATGGCACTTCTCGCCCAACGGCTACGCCGACGAGATGCGCCGCCTGCGCGTGAGCGCCGGCCAGCTGCTGGTGGCGCAAACCAACACGGCCCTGCGCCGCTTCGATGCCAAAACGGGCGTGGTAGTGCCGGTGCTGCCCATTGCGGCGGTGGGTACCGTTGTCAATGATGCCCTGGCCCAGGCCGACGGCACCTACTACGTGGCTAGCTACGATAAGGGCCTGCTGCGCTTTGCCTCGACCACGGCCGCGCCCGAAATCATTCGGCCCAATGCCCCCGAGCAGGCCCTCGATTACGGGTTGGTGGCGAATGCGGCTACTAATACGGTTGACGTATTCAGCGGCGGCTACTCGGGCGATAGTGGCGCGCAGCAGGGCAGCCGCAACGGCTTTTATGAGTACAAGGATGGGCAGTGGACCAACTACACGGCCACCACGTATCCGTCGCCGACCGATTTTCCTAATCTGCTCGACCTCTCGCACGGCACCCGCACGCCCGACGGCACGCTCTACATTGCCAGCTACGGCAACGGCCTGCTGGAGTGGAAAGGCCCCGGCCAGTTCCGGCAGTTTACCCAGGGCACGCCAGGCTCGCCCCTGCGCAGCAGCCTCGCCGCCACCGACCCCAACTACCCCAATTTTGTGCGGGTGACCGACGTGGCCGCCGACCCCAACAATGGCCGCGTGTGGGTCGTGAACCGCCACCCCGAGTTTCCGGGCGTGCCGGGCTTGTTCCGCTTCCGGCCCGGCAATGCTACCTGGACGACCGTGCCCGCCTATTCGGGTTTCGAAAACCTCGACCGCATCACGGTCGATAATTTTGGCAATCCCTGGGCCACGCAGTCGCGCAAGGGTGGCCAGGGCCTCGTGGCCTTCGACACCCTTACGCAGAAGCCTTTCTACTTTACCACCAGCAACGGCCTGCCCAGCAACGCGCTCTACGCCATTGCGCGCGACCGCAGCGGCGATATCTGGGTGGGCACGGCGGCGGGCGTGGCCGTGTACAACGACCCTAGCCAGCTGCTGGGTGCGGCGGCCAACGGCACCAGCCAGGGCGCTTTCCGCCTGCCGCTGGTGACGCGCGGCGCCGGCACGGGCTTCAATACCCTCTACAACGAAATCGTGCGCTGCATTGCCATCGACGGGGCCAACCGCAAATGGCTGGGTACGCCCAATGGCCTCTGGCTGTTCAGCGCCGATGGCACCGAGGCGCTGCTCAATTTCACTACCGCCAACTCGCCCCTGCCCAGTAACAGCATCGTGGACGTGGCCGTGAACGACAAAACCGGTGAAGTTTTCGTGGCCACCGATGCCGGCCTGGTGAGCTACCGCGGCTCGGCCAGCGTCACCGACGGCGCCCCGAGCTGCGCCCAGGTATCGCCCAATCCCGTGCGGCCGGAGTTTGCGGGCACCGTGGGCATCAGCGGCGTGGTAAATAATGCCCAGGTGCGCATCACCGACGTGGCCGGCCACCTCGTGTACCGCACCAATGCGGCGGGCGGCACCGTGACCTGGAACCTCACCGATACCGACGGCCGCCGCGTGCGCTCGGGCGTATACCTGGTGCTCACGTCCGATGCCCAGGGTAAAAATACCTGCGTGAGTAAAGTAGCCGTACTGTCGAAATAGGAAAGCAGCTCGCTCAAAAAAAGAACGTCATGCTGAGCTTGCCGAAGCATCTCGCTCGCGCCGCTAGGGTTACTAACTCTAACGGCGCGGACAAGATGCTTCGGCAAGCTCAGCATGACGTTCTTACTTGTCGTTAGTCATACATAATTCCTCCTTTCACCAAATGCTAATTAAAACCCGCGGTATCGTGCTGAGCTACCTCAAGTACCGCGAATCCAGCATCATTGCCCGCGTCTACACCGAGCAGCGCGGCGTGCAGAGCTACCTCGTAAACGGCGTGCGCCGGGCCAAGCCGCCCGGGCGCATTGCGCTTTTTCAGCCCCTTACTTTGCTCGACTTGGTGGCCTACGTGCCGCGCCAGGGCGGCAGCCTCACCCGGCTAGCCGAGTTTCGCTGCGCCGAGCAGTTTCGCTCGCTGCCCTACGACGTGCGCAAGAGCAGCGTGGCGCTTTTTCTGAGCGAAGTGCTCAGCAAGTCGGTGCGTGAGGAAGAAGAGAATGTCTCGCTTTTTCGCTTTCTGCACGATTCTATCCTGGCCTTCGACCAGCAGGATGTGGGCGTCGAAAACTTCGCCCTGCTTTTTCTCCTGCACCTCACCGACTACCTGGGCTTTGGCCTGCGCAGCGGCGCCGAGCTCACCGACCAGGTGGCGATGGCCGGCCCGGTGGTGGGTAGCGGCTTCAGCAGCGGCCCGGCCACGCTGCGCCTGCGCGAGTTCGAGCAGTATTTCGACGAGCTGCTGCACGCCCCGGCCACCGCTAGCATCCCCAACGGCCAGGTGCGCCGCGAGCTGCTGGCCGTGCTCATGCGCTACTACCAACTCCACGTCGAGGGGCTGGGCGAAATAAAATCGCTGGAAGTGCTTAGTGAAGTGCTTAGCAGCTAGCCAGGTACTACTAAAAGGGCCAGAGCCGGGTACTTATCCCGGCCCTGGCCTGCTCGTTAGCGCTTCGCTACTGCTGGGCGGAAGCTTACTTCTTGGTGGCTTTATGCGGGGTAGCCGCTTTAACACCGGTCTTGGTCTTCGCGGCTGGTTTCGTGGCAGGATGCTTGGCTGGCGGGGTCGCCGCGGCGCCTTTTATGTCTACCAGCTCCACGTCGAAGCGCAGGTTGGCGTCGGCCGGAATGTCGGCGCCGGCGCCCCGCGTGCCGTAGGCCAGCGACGACGGAATGAGCAGGATGGCTTTGCTGCCCTTGGGCAACATGGCGATGCCCTGGTCCCAGCCCGGAATCACCTGCCCCCGGCCCAGCGCAAACTCGAAGGGCGAACCGCCGTGCTTGTCCGAGGCGTCAAATTCTTTGCCGGTGGCCAGCACCGTACCGCGGTAGCGCACGCCCACGGTTTGCCCGGTCTGGGGCAGCGGCCCGGCGCCGCGCTTGGTGATAATGTACCAGGTGCCGCCGGCGGTTTTCTTGGCCGTCGCCGCCAGGTTATTGGTTTTTAAGTAGTCGGCAATAGCCGCATTGTCTTTGGGCAATTGCGCTGCCAGCCGGGCGCGGGCCAGGCGCTGCTGCTCGGCCTGCACATCTTGCTGCAGGCGCTGGGCTGTGGCCATGGCCGTGGCCTGGTCTACCAGCCGCACGGCCGTGGCTTGCAGCACCAGTACGTTGCCGCCGCGCCGCAGCTCGGCCGGCACCGGCCGGCCCCGAAACAGCGAGTCGGCCCGTAGGCGGAATACGGCGCTATCGCCGGGCTGCAGCATGGCAAGGGCTTCCTCCGGCGAGCCTTTGCGGAAGCCGGCGGGCATCGGCATGGGCACCGGCTGGCCGTGGGTTAGCTGCCGCGTGCTTTGTAGCACCGAGTCGCGGCCCGTGAGGTAGGTTACGTGCATCAGCATAAACTTGCCGGCCCGCGAGGTGTCGGTGGGGCTGGGCAGGGCGGCCAGCGGCCGGGGCGCGTAGCGCCCCGCCGCATCGCGCCGATACAGCTTGTATTCGGTGCCGCTGGGCAGGCGCTCGAAGCCGGGGGTAGGAGTGGTGGTCTGGGCGTGGGCTAGCACCGGCAGCGCGGCCAGTAGCAGCAAAATAAAATGACGCATAAAGCAGGAGCTAAACAAAACCGCCACGCCAAAACGGCGTGGCGGTATACTAACTAAACGAAACCAGGACCTGGCTTAACGGCCGGCCGGAGGTGCCATGGCTGGGGCTTGGGCGGCGGCTGGCGCATCCTTCACGTCCGTTACTTCGATGTCGAAGCGCAGGGGTGAGTTGGCCGGAATGGCGGGCGGCGAGCCCTGCTTGCCGTAGGCTAGCGACGACGGGATGAGGATGGTGGCCTT
The DNA here is from genome assembly GCF_013256625.1 of Hymenobacter sp. BRD128. Classification (NCBI taxonomy): domain Bacteria; kingdom Pseudomonadati; phylum Bacteroidota; class Cytophagia; order Cytophagales; family Hymenobacteraceae; genus Hymenobacter; species Hymenobacter sp. BRD128. The sequence continues at coordinate 2,703,975 of NZ_CP053908.1, read as the reverse complement.
GCTGCCCTTGTTGAGCTGCTGCAGGGCGGCATCCCAGCCCGGAATTACCTGGCCGCGGCCTACCGGGAACGAGAACGGCTGCCCGCCGTGCTTGGCCGACGAGTCAAACTCTTTGCCATCGAGCAGGGCTCCGCGGTACTGCACCGTCACCAGCTGGCCGGCTTTGGCATTGGGGCCGGTGCCGGGCTGCGTGGTGATGATATACACGCCGCTAGGGTCCTTCTTGGCGTTGGCCAGGTTGTTTTTCTTCATGTAGTCTTGCAGCGTCACGTCGTCGGCCTTGTCCTGGGTGGCGGCGTAGGCGCGCATCTGGCGCTGCTGCTCGGCCATCATCTTCTGCTGGTCGGCCATGGCCTCGGCCATTGCTACGTCGCGGGTTTGCAGGGCCACGGCCTTCACCGTGAGGATGATGTAGTTGCCTTTCTTTTTCAGATTGGCCGGGGCCAGCATGTGGGCGTTGCGCTTATACAGCGTGTCGGCGTTGAAGCGGAACACGCCGCTGTCGCCGGGCTGGAGCAGCGAGAAGGCCTCGGGCTCAGCGCCCATTTGCTTGGCCGTGAGGGCTTCGAGCGGAATGCGCACCGGAATGCCAAACTGGCGCTCGCGCGATTTCATCATCACCGAGTCGCCGGCCGTGCGATACTCAATGTGGGCCGACATCACCTTGCCCACGCGGTCCTTGTAGGTAGCATCTTCGCCGCCGGCTACCTCGCGGGGCGAGTAGCTGTTGCCGTCTTTCTTAAAAATCTTATATTCAATGCCCGACTTGGTTTTGGCATAGTCGCCGCCGCCTTTATTGCACGAAGACAGGAAGGAAGCTGCGCTGAGCACGCCCGCCGCCAGGGCCAGGTGCCGGGCCGCGCCGGGCCGAAGAGAAAACTGCATGAAAAACAAAAGTTGGAATAAAGGACGAACCGACGCCAAAGTTAGGCTACGGGCGGCGCAACTGCTACCGGCGCCACGGGCGTGCTCACCAGCTGCGCCTGGTACTGCGGCAGCAGCCCCACGAAGCGCGCTACGGTAGCGTCGAGCGACTCAGTGCTCACGCCGCCCGAGGCGTTGTGGTGCCCGCCGCCCTCAAAATGGTTGCGCGAAAAGTCGGCCACCGAAAAGTCGCCCACCGAGCGGAACGAGATTTTTACCGCCGAGCTGCGGTCAATGAATACGGCCGCCAGCACAATGCCTTCAATGCTGAGCGCGTAGTTCACTAGCCCCTCCGTATCACCGGTTTTGCTTTCGTACTCGCGCAGCTCCTCCTTAGTTACGGCAATGTAGGCCGTGTTGAACTCGCGCAGCACCACGAGCTTATCCTTCAGGATGTAGCCCAGAAAGCGCAGTCGGATTTCGGAGTGCGAGTCGTAGATGCGGCGGTGCACCGAGGCCAGGTCGATGTGGGCGTTCAGCAGCTCGGCGATGATGAGGTGCACATTGCGCGAGGTGCTAGGGTGCCGAAACGAGCCCGTATCGGTCATGATGCCCGCGTAGAGCGCCTCGCCCATGCCCTGGTCGATGAGGTCCTGGTCGCCGAGGGCGCGGATAATCTCGAAAATCAACTCGGCCGTGGCCGCCGCCGTGGGGTCGGAAAAGCTAACGTCTGCAAAGTTTTCGGGGCGCTGGTGGTGGTCGATGAGCACCCTGGTGCCCGGCGCCCGGCGCACGTACTCGCCCAGCTCGTTGATGCGGCCCAGGCAATTAAAATCAAGGCAGAACAACAGGTCGGCCCGGTTCACCAAGTCGCGCACCTGGCGGTCGTTCTGGCGCGGCTCGTAGATAACGACCTCGTCGTTGCCCTGCATCCAGTTGAGGAAGGCCGGGTAGTCGGAGGGCGTAACTACCGTCACGGAGTGCCCTTTTTTCTTGAGATAAGTAGCCCAGGCCAGCGAAGAGCCTAGCGCGTCGGCGTCGGGCTTGTGGTGCGTGGTGATAAAAATCTGCTTGGGCTGGGCCAGCAGAGCTTGCAACTCGGATACGGAAGGAAACATCGACGACGTAAATGGCCTACGAATGCACTTAAAAAGCGCCGGGCAGCTAGCCAGGCGTAAACGGGCCGGCAAAGGTCGGCATGAATTGGGTTTCAACAATCAAACCCTTGGGGAAGGTTCTCGCAGAATGCGCCTGGTGCCGGCTAAACCCCGGAAAATACTGGGCGAACTCAAAACGCGGCCCAGCCCTACCTTTGCCATCCCAACTTAAATTTTCCCCCTAAAGAATGGCAACCAACCGCACCTTCACGATGATTAAGCCCGATGCCGTGGCCGAAAACCACATTGGCGGCATCCTGAGCATGATTGAGCAGGGCGGCTTCCGCATCGTGGAGCTTCAGAAAGTAACCCTCACCCCCGAGCGCGCCGGCCAGTTCTACGCCGTGCACAAAGAGCGTCCTTTCTACAACGACCTCGTGAAGTACATGTCGAGCGGCCCCATCGTGGCGGCTATCCTCGAAAAAGACAACGCCGTAGCCGACTTCCGCACCCTCATCGGTGCCACCAACCCGGCCAATGCCGAGGAAGGTACCATCCGCAAGAAGTACGCGAAGAGCATTGAAGCCAACGCCGTGCATGGCTCCGACTCGGACGAAAATGCCCAAATCGAAGGCCAGTTCTTCTTCGGCAAGTAGGCTAGCCCCCTTCGTCAGCTTGACAAACGAAAAAGCCGCTCTGCATTGTGCAGAGCGGCTTTTTATTTATACCTAAACCAGACTTTTTTTGTACCAATTTTGTATTGACGAGCTTAGCTAGGCCGTCCGAAGCCGATGCGGCCGGGACCTTTAGGTTCGCTCACGAAGGTAGCATCTTCGCGGTTATAGATGTCGGCCAGTGACATAGCTTCCGTGACCGGCACCGTTTGGCCGAGCGTGGTAGCTAGCGCCTGGGCTTTGGGCTGGGCTAGCGCCTCGAAGGCGTAGGAGGCAATGAGGCGCCCCTTGCGCAGCAGCGCCTTGTCGATGCGGGCCAGGTCGGCGTTGAAAGTACAAATAATCTGGATGTGAAAGCCGTCGCTCAGTAGCCCATCGCTGAGGTTGAGCAGGTTGCTCACGGCGTTGCTGCCGGTGGCGTCGCGCTTGGTGAGCAGCTCCTCGGCATCTTCGATGAGCAGGATGGAGTTAGTATTGTCGTGCAGGAGGTTGATAAACTCGGGGTCGGCAATGCGCAGCGCCAGGTTGGGCGGGATAAACAGCTTGGGCTTATCGGTGAGGCCGCAGAGGTGGCGGATGTAGCTGGTTTTGCCGGTGCCGGGCGGCCCGTGCAAGATGACGAGGCCTTTATCATCAGGCTTTTGCAGGCGCTTCACGATGGCCTCGTGCACCGGCAGCAGGTCGTCGTTGTAGTTGGCGGCCAGGTCCAGTTCGGGGATTTTGATCGGCAACGGCGAAAAAGCCAGGTCGCTGCCCATCAGCCGCAGCACCTGAATGCGCTGGCGCTCTACCTGCCCGCTTTCGAGCTGGGCCGAGAGCAGCGCCCGCAGGCGGGCCAAAGCATCGGCATCGGTGCGCGGCGAGTAGTATAAAATGGCGCTCTGGTCGCCGTAGCTGCTGGTGATGCTGAAAAACAGCAGGGTATACGGCTCGGGCGACAGGGCGTAGAATTGCCATTCCGGCGCTTTATCCGCCTCTTCGATGAAGACGGACTGTACGACGGTTATCTGGTCAAGGTCGTGCGTTTCGGCTAGTTTGCTGAGCACCGTTTTGCGGGCCTCGGCCGTTACGAGCTGGTAGATTTCACGGCGCGGCAGCTCGCCAAACATGGTATAAAACCACGTCGATGGTTGAAAGCCGTGTTGATTATAGCTCGTCGAAAAATCGGGGCTAGCCGCCGGGAGCGGGAGGGGGTTGCTCATTAAGTAAGGTAAAGGAGCCGGGCTCGGGGCCAGTGCTTAGGCCGCCAGGGCGGGCTCGGAGTATTCAGTTTCGGCCGGCTGCGGTTCGTGCTTGTGCTTGAAAATGAACACGAACAGCACCGCAATTACCAGCGCGTAGGCGGCGAAGGCTAGCCAGATGCCGTGCCAGTCTTTGTTGCCACTAGCATCGGTAAAGTAGTTCTGGATGACCAGGCCGCTGATTGAGCTGCCCAGCACGGCCCCGAAGCCGTTAGTCATCATCATAAACAAGCCCTGGGCGCTGGCCCGGATGCTGGGCTGGGTCTGGGTTTCGACGAACAGCGAGCCCGAGATATTGAAGAAGTCGAAAGCCATGCCGTAGACGATGCACGAGAGAATAATCATCCAGAGGCCGCCGGCGGGGTTGCCGAAGGCTAGCAGGCCGAAGCGCAGCACCCAGGCCACCATGCTGAACAGCATGACCTGCTTGATGCCAAAGCGCCGCAAAAAGAACGGGATGGCGAGAATGAACAGCGTTTCCGAAATCTGCGAAATCGACATGATAAAGGCCGGGTGCTGCACCGATAGGGTGTCGCGGTAGGCCGGGATTTTATCGAAGTCGTGCAGGAACGTATCGCCGTAGGCATTGGTGAGCTGCAAGGCGGCCCCTAGCAGCAGGGCAAAAGCGAAGAAGGTGGCAAGCTTGCGGTCGCGCAGCAGGGCAAACGACTTCAACCCTAGCGCATCGACCAGCGAGCGGCCGGGCGTGTCTTTAGAGGGCGGCGGGCACTTGGGCAGCGTGAACGAGTAGAAGCCCAGCAGCAGCGCCGCCCCGGCGGCTACGTAAAATTGATTGGCCGACTTCTCGAAGCCTAAAAACGTAACGGCCCACATGGCCGCAATGAAGCCGACGGTGCCCCACACCCGAATGGGCGGGTAATCCTTCACCACGTCGAGCCCCTGGCTTTTCAGGGCCGAGTACGATACGGCGATGGAAAGCGCCAGCGTGGGCATGTAAAAAATCATGTTCAACAGGATGACCCAGAAGAACATGCCGGGGTCGGTGACGAACGGAATGGTGCAGAGCGTGAGGCCCCCCAGCAGGTGCAGCACGCCGTAGAGCTTCTCGGCGTTTACCCACTTATCGGCCACGATGCCCATGAGCGAGGGCATAAAAATAGACGCAATACCCATTGTGGAGAAGATGGCGCCAAACTGCGCGCCCGACCAGTGCTTGGTTTGGAACCAGTACGCGCCAATCGTAATCAGCCACGCGCCCCAGATAAAAAACTGGAGAAAGCTCAGAATGGTAAGACGCAGCTTAATGCTCATGCAGGCGCAACGTTAAAGTTTGGGAAAGGGGCTTTTGCGCCTAAAGTTACACTAAATTTTGACCAGCCCCGTAACGTTGCCGTAACTACCAGACTGCTACGCACCAGCCCTGGCTAGGTGGTTTAAGCAGCGGCTAGCCAGTAAATCTTTACTAAAAAAGCCCTCCAGCGCGAAGCAGGAGGGCTTTTGAGGCTAGCGGGCCGAATAGCCGAACTCTAGGCGGCCGCGTAGCGCTTGTTCACCTCATCCCAGTTGATGAGGTTGAAGAAGGCAGCGATGTAGTCGGGGCGGCGGTTCTGGTACTTGAGGTAGTAAGCGTGCTCCCACACGTCGAGTCCCAGAATCGGCGTGCCTTTGCAGCCAGTGTCGGGCATCAGCGGGTTGTCCTGGTTCGGCGTCGAGCAGATTTGCAGCGAGCCATCAGCCACCTTGCACAGCCAGGCCCAGCCCGAGCCGAAGCGCGTGGTAGCGGCCTTGGTGAATTCGGTTTTGAAGTTGTCGTAGCTGCCAAACGACTTGTTGATGGCGTCGGCTACGGCACCGGTGGGCTGGCCGCCGCCGTTGGGGCTCAGGATAGTCCACCACAGCGAGTGGTTCCAGTGGCCACCACCGTTGTTGCGGATGGCTGGGCTAGCCTTGGCGATGTTGTGCAGAATCTCCTCCAGGCTCTGGCTCTCAAACTCGGTGCCCGCGATGGCGGCGTTGAGGTTGGTGACGTAGGCCTGGTGGTGCTTGGTGTGGTGAATTTCTTGGGTTTGCGCGTCAAACGTGGGTTCGAGGGCGTCGTAGGAATATGGCAGCTTGGGCAGTTCAAAAGCCATGATGCGGGTGTTTTAAAGTGAAAAAATGGGGTGGTGCAGGTATAACCCCCAACGGGCCGCCGGGGTTACGGCCGCCCGCCGGGCGCCCCCAAAAGTAGCCTAGCCCCGCTTCTCTTTAAAAAATGCCTGCATGAGCGCCGCGCACTCGGCGGCGCACACGCCCGCCCGCACCCTGGTGCGCGGGTGCAGCAGCCCCAGCGGGTGGCGCCGGTAGCCGGTTTTGGGCTCATCGGTGCCAAAGACTACGGCGCCGAGCTGGGCCCAGGCGCTGGCCCCGGCGCACATCACGCAGGGCTCCACGGTCACGTAGAGCGTGCAGTGAGTGAGATACTTATTACCTAGGTAATTAGCAGCGGCCGTAAGGGCCAGCATCTCGGCGTGGGCGGTCACGTCGCGCAGCTGCTCGGTTTGATTATAGCCCCGGCCAATAATGAGGCCATCGAGCACCACTACCGCCCCAATGGGAATTTCGCCGCCCGCCAGCGCCCGCCGCGCCTCGGCCAGGGCTTGGCGCATGAAGTAGTCGTCGGTGAGCAAAGGCGCAGGCATCGCCTACTTCAGGCTAATATCGCCGAGCGCGGCCTGGGCCACGGGGCGCCACTGCGCCTGCTCCTCGGCCGGCGCCGAAAAGGCAAAAATATAGAGCTGCTGGCCCTGCACAGCGTACTCGATGTACTCGTACTTTTTGATGGGGGCTAGCGCCACCGACGAGCGGCGGCTGTCGCTCATGGTGGAGACAAACTCCAGGGCCACGAAGTCGCGGCCGTTTACCTTGCGTACCTCCTGGGTCAAAAAATCGACCTTCGTGTACAGCCGCTGCACGCTGGCCTTATACATGGGCAACAGCACGTTGTAATCGGGCCCGAAGGTGGTGGGGCGCACCGAGATGCTGTAATCGACGCGCCCGCTCGGGTTGCTATACACCGCCAGCGGCTTGCGCGGCGCCGGAAACTTGACGGCAATGGCCGCATCGGGCAGCGGCGCAAACCCTACCGGCATCGCCACCGAGAGGCCCGGCGCCAGCTTCACGGTCGTCAACTTGGGCCTGGGCGCGAAACTGGTGAGGGCGAGCGTGGCGGCGAGTAGCGGGAGGGTTTTCATAGAAAAGGCAAAAATACGGGCTAGCGGCCGGGTAGATGGTTGCGGGAATAAAGTAAAGAACGTCATGCTGAGCGCCGCGAAGCATCTTGCTCGCATCGTTGGATTTAGTACCCTAGCGACACGAACGGGATGCTTTGCGGCGCTTAGCATGACGTTCTCTCTAAAAATTAAGCAGGCGAGAAGCTAGCGGCGCACCACCGTGGGGTACTTTATGCGCACCTTCTTCCAGTATACGTAGTTACCCGTTTTGGCTTCTACCAGGTAGGTGCCGGCCTGGATGTGGCCCAGGTCCACCGGCTCGCCGGTGTTATTCTGCGGGTCAAGCGCCTGCTGATACACGACCTTGTTTTGATAGTCGGTCATCACCAGCGTGCCGGGTTTGGTAAACTGCTGCGTGAAGCTGAGCATCACGCTGTTGGAATTGGGTTTGGGAAAAATGTCGATGCCCGACAGTGTTTCAACGCGCTTGATGGGGCCGTCGAGCGTCACCGGGGCCGGCGTCTGGCCCGTCGTTTTACTCTCGGTGCCGTTGTCATACTTGGGTTTGGTTTTGACTTTCGTTTGGGCCTGGGCCGCGCCGGCCGTGAGCAAAGCGGCCGCCAGGGCCAGCGAAGAAAGAAATTTCATGGTCAGAAAAAGAGAGTGAACGGGCTGAACAGCGCCGCTGCTAGCCTCACTTGCATACTCCGTACCAAACTAAGAGGTTTGGCTAGGGGCAATTTCGACTACCGCCGGCGAAAATGCCGTGCGGCTAGCTTGCCCCAAGGGCCTAACTTTGCCCGAAATACTATTGCCATGTTGAGAAGTCATACTAACGGCGAGCTTCGCCAAGAAAATGTCGGCCAAACCGTCACCCTCGTGGGCTGGGTGCAGCGCACCCGCGACAAGGGCGGCATCCTCTGGATTGACCTGCGCGACCGCTACGGAATCACGCAGCTCGCCCTCGAAGAAGGCGTGGAAAGCGACGCCGTGCGCGAAACCGCCCGCACGCTGGGCCGTGAGTTCGTGGTCTCGGTGACGGGCAAAGTGGCCGAGCGTTACTCCAGAAATGCGCATATCCCGACCGGCGACATCGAAATCCGCGTCGAGCAGCTCGAAATTCTGAATCCTGCCAAGCTGCCGCCTTTCCTCATCGAAGACGACACCGACGGCGGCGACGACCTGCGGATGAAATACCGCTACCTCGACCTGCGCCGCACCCCAGTGCGCAATAACCTGATGCTGCGCCACCGCATGGCTCAGGCCGTGCGCCGCTACCTCGACGGCCAGAATTTTATCGAAGTCGAAACCCCCGTGCTCATCAAAAGCACGCCCGAAGGCGCCCGCGACTTTGTGGTGCCCTCGCGCATGAACCCCGGCGAGTTTTACGCCCTGCCGCAGTCGCCCCAGACGTTTAAGCAGCTGCTCATGGTGTCGGGCTTCGACCGCTACTTCCAGATTGTGAAGTGCTTCCGCGACGAAGACCTGCGCGCCGACCGCCAGCCCGAATTCACGCAGATTGACTGCGAAATGGCTTTCGTGGAGCAGGAGGATATCCTCAATACCTTCGAGGGCCTGGTACGCTACCTGTTCAAGGAAATAAAAGACCTCGATTTCCCCACCGTGCCCCGCATGGAGTACGCCGATGCCATGCGCCGCTTCGGCAACGACAAGCCCGACGTGCGCTTCGCCATGGAATTTGTGGAGCTGAACGACGTGGTAAAAGGCCAGGGCTTCCCGGTTTTCGACAACGCCGAGCTAGTGGTGGGCATCAACGCCGCCACCTGCGCCGCCTACACCCGCAAGCAGCTCGACGAGCTGACCGAGTGGGTGAAGCGCCCGCAGCTGGGGGCCACTGGCCTCGTATATGCCCGCGTAGAGGCCGGCGGCACGGTGAAGTCGTCGGTCGATAAATTCTACTCGCAGGAAGAATTGCAGAAGTGGAAAGCCGCCTTCAACGCCAATGAAGGCGACCTGCTGCTCATCCTGGCCGGCCCGGCCGACAAAACCCGCAAGGCCCTCAGCGAATTGCGCCTTGAAATGGGCCAGCGCCTCGGCCTGCGCGACAAGGATACCTTTGCCCCGCTGTGGGTGGTCAATTTCCCGCTGCTGGAGTACATCGAAGAAGAGGGCCGCTACTTCGCCATGCACCACCCCTTCACCTCGCCCAAGCCCGAGGATGTGCACCTGCTCGACAACCCCGCCACCATCGGCCAGGCCCGCGCTAATGCCTACGACTTGGTTATCAACGGGGTAGAAGTGGGCGGCGGCTCCATCCGCATCCACGACCGCGCCGTGCAGGCCCGCATGTTCTCGCTGCTAGGGTTCTCGCCCGAGGAAGCCCAGGCGCAGTTCGGCTTCCTGCTCGACGCCTTCGAGTACGGCGCCCCGCCCCACGGCGGCATCGCCTTCGGCTTCGACCGCCTCTGCTCGCTCTTCGGCGGCGCCGACAGCATCCGCGACTTCATTGCCTTCCCCAAAAACAACTCGGGCCGCGACGTGATGATAGACTCGCCCTCGCCGATTTCGGATAAGCAGCTGACGGAGCTGAGTATCAAGACGGCCGTAGTGGCGAAGTAGAATCTAAAGTTACGAAAACAGAAGCGGCGACTGAGCAATCAGCCGCCGCTTCTGTTTTAAGTCTGTCTACAAATAACTCCAAGTGCTAATTAAGAAGAAAACTAGCCATGCTATCCAAAGAATACGGACTTTGTGAATTATAGGATTTTTAGTGAAGTATTGGATTGCGTTCATAATACCAAGCGCCAGAAAAGGTAGTAGTAGAAAAGCGACTCCTCTTCCTACAATGGCACTTACAAATGATACAGCGTCATTGCCGCCAGCAACCACTGGTTGAAAGACAAATTGAACAATGATGTTAATGGCAATCGATAGCCAAAACATTATCCCGAGAGTTTTCTTGCTAGATGCTATCATTTTTACGCTGAGCAGTTTATAAACGAAAGCGGCCACCGATATTTCGGTGGCCGCTTTCGTTTTGCAAAAGGCAGGTGCTTTTAGAAATTCCGCTCGCCCGTTTCGCGCTTGCCCAACATTACCGAGCCTACCATTGCGGCTAGTAGTAAGATGGACGCCAACTCAAACGGCAGTGAGTACTGCTTGAACAGCACCAAGCCAAGCTGGTCGACCATGCCCACCTGCGAGCTGAAAGTGGCTGCATCGTAGCCCAACGGCTGTACGTTGCGCAACGCCGCCACCATGATGAGCAGCAGCGAACCACCCGCGATGGTAGCCGCAATCTTGGCCAGGGCCGGCTTGTGCGGCTCGGTATCCTCGTTCAGGTTCAAGAACATAATCACGAACAGGAACAGCACCATGATGGCCCCGGCGTACACGATGATGTTCACGGCGGCCAGGAACTGCGCGTTCAGCGTCAGGTAGTGGGCCGAGAGCGTGAAGAACGTGAGAATGAGAAACAGCACGCTGTGCACTGGGTTTTTGGCTAGCACTACGCCTAACGCACTCAGCAGTGCTACGAATGACAGGAAGAGAAAGAGGGACATAGGAAACAAAAGAACGTCATGCTGACGAAGGAAGTATCTTGCCAGAAAGGGAGCCTAGCGAACCTGACAAGATGCTTCCTTCGTCAGCATGACAACAATAATTTTTACGCCAACTGGCCGCGCAGCTTATCGGCCTGCTCGGGTGTGAGTTGAATGCCGCGCTTCGAGCGGTTGTCGGGCGATACGGGCTCGACCAAGCGGTCCTTGCCATAGATGAACTCGTCGCGCTCGTAGCGCGGCGGGGCCATTTTGTCGGCTTGCAGGTAGATGGCGGCCTTCGGGCAAGCCTCCTCGCAGAGGCCGCAGAAGATGCAGCGCAGCATATTAATCTCGTAGCTGACGGCGTATTTCTCCTCGCGGTAGAGGTTCTGCTCGCCCTTTTTGCGCTCGCCAGCTACCATCGTGATGGCCTCGGCGGGGCAGGCTACGGCGCACAGGCCGCAGGCCGTGCAACGCTCGCGGCCCTGCTCATCGCGCTTGAGCACGTGCAGGCCACGGAAGACGGGCGAAAACGGGCGCGTCTCCTCGGGGTAGCGAACAGTGATTTGCTTCTTGGTGGCAGCCCGGAAAAAGTGCTGCATCGTGATGGATAAACCCTGAAAAATCGCCGGCAAGTAGGCTCGCTCGGCGAGCGTCATCGGCTTCTTTTCCAGTTTCTTGGCGCGGTTGCTTAGCGATTCCATAGTCATTATTGGATTACGTGGAACGTAATCAGGCCGCCCGTGAGCAGGATATTGAAAATAGCCAGGGGGATGAGAATCGTCCAGCCCAGGCGCATCAGTTGGTCGTAGCGAAAGCGCGGGAGCGTCCAGCGCACCCACATGAAAAAAAAGATACCCGTGAAGATTTTCATGAACATGGCCACCACGCCCATGAGCACAAACAGATTGTGCGCCCAATCGGCCGAAAGGCCAGCTTTGTTCAAGAAGTCAAGAAACTCATACTGAAACGGGTAGTTGAAGCCGCCGAAGTAGAGCACCGACATCACGGCCGTAGCTACGAATACGTTCACGTATTCAGCAAATAAATACAGACCCATTTTCATGGAGCTGTACTCAGTGTGGTAGCCGCCCACCAACTCGGTTTCGCACTCGGGCAGGTCAAAAGGCGTGCGGTTGGTTTCGGCAAACGCGCAGACGATGAAAATGACAAAGCCCAATGGCTGCTTGAAAACATTCCACGTGAAAATATCGCTCAAGTGCCAGCCGCCCGCGTGGGTTTGCTGCAAGGTGATATCCCGTAGGGAAAGCGAACCCGACATCATTAATACGGCAATCAGGGCTAGACCCATTGCCAGCTCGTAGCTAATATTCTGCGAAGCGGCGCGAATGGCGCCTAGCAGCGAAAACTTATTATTAGAAGCCCAACCACCAATCATGATACCATACACCCCTAGCGACACAATACCGAAGATGTAGAGCATTCCCACGTTGATTTCGATGCCTTGCAAGTGCACCACGGTATCGCCAAACTTGAGAAAGTTGCCAAACGGAATAACGGCCGACGACATGAGCGCCGTAATCATGGCTAGGCAAGGGCCGAAGATGAATAGGGCTTTATTGGCGCCGCTTGGGAAAAACTCCTCCTTGGTGAAAAGCTTCACGGCATCGGCCAGCGGCTGGGCTAGCCCGAAAGGCCCCGCGCGGTCGGGCCCCACGCGGTCTTGCAGAAACGCGGCAATTACGCGCTCGGCGTAGGTGCAATAGGTGGCAATCAGCAGTGAAACGCCGAATACCACCAGTACAACGAGGCCCTGCCAGCCTAAAGATTCAAGAGACATAAAGTAGAGAATATCAACTTAGAAAGAAGTGCCGTTGGGGCCGCCAAGCTTGAGCGGCGGGTTTTGCTCCAGTTCGCGCACGGTGCTTTCGGGTAAGTCGGCAATCACCTGCGGGTTGATAACCGGCAGCTCATAATGGTTGGCCGAGATGACCGACGAGCGGTCGATGTGCGCCGGACCTTCGATAACCCAGTCCGAAGTTTCCTTTTTCTCGAAGCGGCACTCGTTGCAAATCCACTCTTTTACTTCGCCGTACTCGTCTTTGCGAGCGGTTACGCGCAGCACGTCCTTGCCTTTGTACCACAGCGTTACGTGGCCGGTGCATTTCTCGTGTGTGCATTCGCGGTGGGCATTTACCGGCTTGGTAAACCACACGCGCGACTTAAAGCGGAAGGTCTTGTCGGTGAGCGCGCCCACCGGGCACACGTCAATCACGTTGCCGCTGAAGTCCTTATCAATTGAATTCTCGATGTAGGTACCAATCTCAGCCGCATCGCCGCGGCCCAGCACGCCGTGCACGCGGCCTTCGGTGAGCTGGTCGGCTGTGTACACACAGCGGTAGCACAGAATACAGCGCGTCATGTGCAGCTGGATGTAGGGACCGATGTCGATTTTCTCGAACGTGCGGCGCTCTTCCTCGTAGCGCGTAGTGCTCACACCGTGCTCGAAGGCAAAGTTTTGCAGGTCGCACTCGCCGGCCTGGTCACACACCGGGCAGTCGAGCGGGTGGTTGATAAGCAGCATCTCCACGATACCCTTGCGCACATCGAGCACCTGCTGGCTCGTGGTATTTTCGACCACCATGCCATCCTGCACTGGTGTGATGCACGAGGCTACCAGCTTCGGCATCGGGCGCGGGTCTTTGGCCGAGCCGGCCGCTACGCGCACCAGGCAGGCGCGGCACTTGCCGCCGCTGCCCTTCAGGGGCGTATAGTAGCACATGGCGGGCGGCACTACGCTGCCCCCGATTTTGCGGGCCGCGTTGAGAATAGTAGTACCATCGGGTACTTCTACCTCAATTCCGTCGAAAGTTATTTTAGCCATTATCCGTTTCAGATACTAATCGTCATGCTGAACGCAGTGAAGCATCTTGCTCGCACTGTCGAACGACAGCCAGACTATGCGAGCAAGATGCTTCACTGCGTTCAGCATGACGTTCTATTTTTTATTTCAAAACTACGCCATTACCAGGTTGCCCCGGTACACGGCGCCGGGCTGGGTAGCCTCTTTTGGGTGCGTTACGTGCCACTCAAACTCGTCGCGGAAGTGGCGCACAGCGGCGGCCACCGGCCACGCGGCAGCCTCACCCAGGGGGCAAATGGTATTGCCCTCTATCTGCTTGGCTACGCTCACGATGAGGTCGATGTCGTGCATTGAGCCGTGGCCGTGTTCGAGGCGGTGCAATACCTTTTCGAGCCAGCCGGTGCCCTCGCGGCAGGGCGAGCACTGCCCACAGCTCTCGTGGTGGTAGAAGCGCGAGAAGTTCCAGGTATTCTTCACGATGCACGTCGTTTCGTCCATCGCGATGAAGCCGCCCGACCCGAGCATAGTGCCCGTAACAAAACCGCCATCGCTGAGCGATTCATAGGTCATGAGGCGGTTTTCACCCGCAGCGGTTTTAAGAATCAGCTCTTTCGGCAGAATCGGCACCGACGAGCCTCCAGCCACTACGGCCTTCAACTCCCGGCCTTTCCAGATACCGCCGCAATATTCGTCGGAGTAGATAAACTCCTCGACCGGCACCCCTAGCTCAAGCTCATAAATACCGGGCTTATTGAGGTGGCCGCAGGCCGAAAATAGTTTGGTACCTGTGCTCCGGCCCACACCGATTTTGGCATACTCGTCGCCGCCCAGATTCAGGATGGGAACTACGGCCGCGATACTTTCCACATTGTTCACCACCGTGGGGCGGGCGTAGAGGCCCTGCACGGCCGGGAACGGCGGCTTGTTGCGCGGGTTGCCACGCTTACCCTCCAGCGATTCCAGCAGGGCAGTTTCTTCGCCGCAGATGTACGCGCCCCCGCCCGGATGCACGTGCAAATCAAGCGAATAGCCCGAGCCCAGAATATTTTCGCCCAAGAAGCCAGCGGCGTAAGCCTCGGCAATAGCTTTCTCCAGAATACGCAGCACGTACAACAACTCGCCGCGGATATATATGTAGCTCGTGCGAGCCCCTAGCGCGTAGCTGCCCGCAATCATGCCCTCGATAAGCAAGTGCGGCAGCTTCGACATCAGGTAGCGGTCCTTGAACGTGCCGGGCTCCGACTCGTCGGCGTTGCACACGAGGTAGCGCGGCACGCCTTCGGGCTTAGCCAGGAAGCTCCACTTCATGCCGGTCGGGAAGCCCGCGCCGCCGCGCCCGCGCAGGCCCGACTTCTTCACTTCTTCTACCACTTCGTCGGGCGTCATTTTCAGCGCTTTCTCCACGGCGCGGTAGCCGCCGTGCTTGCGATACACGGCGAAGGTTTCGATGCCTTCGACGTTGACGTGTTCGGTTAATAGCTTGCGTCCCATACTACTTATTTTCTAGACGTTCCAGGCGGTACTCAAGGCTGTCGAAGCGCAGACCAAAGGACTGAATAGCATTTTCCAGGCGGCTGGTGTTTCGCTCGTCAGCCTCCATTAGCATCTTGAAATTAGCCGTATTTGCCTCCTGTTGTTTATTAATGACTTCGGCCACTTTACCAACTGCTCCACTCAAATACTGAATGCTGCCAACAACTTGTGTTAGTATGTTCTCAACATTTTCCAGGCGATTCTCAACGTTTCGGAGCCGACTATTCATGCCGTGCATCTCAATTAATATCTCAGATACCACGAGCGGAAGGTCTTTGTCTTGGTCAGCCATTGTGGTAGATAATTAATTATTTTGCAGCGAGGTTGGCAAGCCGGTTTCTTCCCAAGGTAAGATAGGGCGGTGCACCAGGCTCTTCAATTCATTCAGCATAGCGTTCACATTCTCCTCAGTGTCGAGCGACTCGTAGTATTTCTCGCGTACCTGCACCACGGGAGCGAAGCCGCAGGCCGCTAGGCACTCCACTTCTTTCAATGTGAACAGGCCATCGGGCGAGTTGCCGCCGACTTTAGCACCCGTAATGCGCTCCAGATGCGCCGTCAGCTCATCGGAGCCGCGTAGCATGCAGGGACCGGTGCGGCAGATTTCAATCACGTGCTTGCCCACCGGCTTGAGGTTGAACATGGTGTAGAACGTGCTCACTTCATACACCTCAATCGGGCGCAGGCCTAGCGTTTCGGCCACCAAATCCTGCACTTCGGGGCTCACCCAGCCGCCAAACTCGGCCTGCGCGATGTGCAGTACCGGCAGCAGAGTCGACTTCTTGCGGTCGTCGGGGTAGTGCGTGAGCAGGCGTTTGATTTCGGCCTGGGCAGCGGGCGAAAACTGGGGTTTGGCAGCGGCGGTAGTCGGCTCCATATCAGGTACTTTCAACTTAAAAACTAGGCGTCGAGCTCGCCGGCAATCACGTTCATCGACGACAAAATCACGATGGCATCCGAAAGGCTGGTGCCCACTACCATCTCCGAATAGGCCTGGTAGTAGATAAAGCACGGCCGGCGGAAGTGCAGGCGGTAGGGCGTGCGGCCCCCGTCCGAGATGAGGTAGAACCCTAGCTCGCCGTTGCCGCCTTCCACCGAGTGGTATACCTCGCCAACCGGGGCGTCGATTTCGCCCATAATGATTTTGAAGTGATAAATCAGCGCCTCCATGTTTTTGTACACGGCCTGCTTGGGGGGCAGGTAGTAGTGCGGCGCATCAGCGTGGAAGGGGCCATCGGGCAGCCGGTCAAGCGCCTGATTGATAATGCGCAGGCTCTGCCAAATCTCCTCGTTGCGCACGATAAAGCGGTCGTAGGTATCGCCGTTGGTACCGACCGGGATGTCAAACTCGAAGTCTTCGTAGGAAGAATACGGGTTCATTACCCGCACGTCGTAATCGACGCCGGCCGCCCGCAGGTTGGGGCCGGTGAAGCCGTAGTTCAATGCTTTCTCGGCCGTAATCGGACCCACGTTCACCACGCGGTCCATGAAGATGCGGTTGCGATTAAACATCGCCTCAAACTCCTTCATCACCGCCGGGAATTCCTTGAGCCATTTGCGCAGCTTCTCAATAGCCACCGGCGAGAAGTCGCGCTCCATGCCGCCCACGCGGCCCATGTTGGTAGTCAGGCGCGAGCCGCAAACTTCCTCGTAAATCTCGTAAATCTTCTCGCGCTCCTGGAATACGTAAAGGAAGCCAGTGAAGGCGCCAGTATCTACGCCCAGGATAGAGTTACAGATAAGGTGGTCGGCAATGCGTGCCAATTCCATCATTATCACGCGCATATACTGCGCACGCTTGGGTACCTGCACTCCTAGCAGCTTCTCTACCGTCATGTGCCAGCCCATGTTGTTGATGGGCGACGAGCAGTAGTTCATGCGGTCGGTGAGCGGCGTAATCTGGTAGAACGGCCGCCGCTCGGCGATTTTTTCAAACGCGCGGTGGATGTAGCCGATAGTCGGCACGCCCGAGATAATGCGCTCGCCATCCATTTGCAGGATGTTCTGGAAAATGCCGTGCGTAGCGGGGTGCGTCGGCCCCAGGTTGAGGGTCGTCAACTCCTGCGAGAAGTCGTTGAGCGTGGGCACGAGCTGGCCTCCCTGTTGCTCGCGGGCCTCTTCTACTATTTTATGGGTGCCGGCTAGGGCGTCGTTTACTGCCATTTTAAACTTCCGTCATGCTGAGCTTGCGAAGCATCTTATCAGGTTCGCACCACTCGGGTAGTAACTAATTTCTGGCGAAGGCAGCCGGGATAAGATGCTTCCTTCGTCAGCATGACAAACGAGGTTAGCGACCGAAAAACAGGTCGGTTTTATCTTCGCGGGTGCCGTCTTCGAGCGGGTACTGCTTGCGCATGGGATGGTAATCCATATCTTCCACGTTGAGAATGCGGCGCAGGTTGGGGTGCCCGGTGAAGATGACGCCGTAGAAATCATAGGCCTCGCGCTCCATCCAGTTGGCGGTGGCGTATAGGTCGGTGAGGGTAGGCACCACCGGGTCGGCAAGCGGAAAGAAAATCTTGAGACGCAGCCGGATGTTGTGTACCAGGCTGTGCAGGTGGTAAATCATGCCGAGTTCCTGATTCAGGTTTTCGGGATAATTGATGCCGCACATGGTGGTCAGGAAATGAAACTTGAGCGTTTCGTCCTGCTGCAAGCCCGCCACAATATTGTGGATATGCTCGCGCTTGGTAGTCACCGTGAGCAGGCCGTAGGGCTCGTGCACATCCGTAAACGTAGCTTCGCCAAACAAGCTGTGCAGCAAGGCCAGCACCTGCGCGTTTTGCTGGGCGGTGGGGTCTAGCGCGGCGGCAGTTTCCTGGGCGGCGGGCGATTCTTCTTTGGTTGGGTCAGCCATTTAAGGGGCTTTCTACGAGCAGCTTACTTAATGTTATAGGAGGCTAGCAGAGCTTGGTATTCGGGCGAGTTGCGGCGGCGGATGCTCTCGTTTTTGGCGAGGTCCTGCACGCGCATCAGGCCGTCGAGCACCTGCTCGGGGCGGGGCGGGCAGCCGGGGATGTACACATCGACCGGAATGATGCGGTCGATGCCCTGCAGCACCGAGTAGCTATCAAAAATGCCGCCCGAGCAGGCGCAGGCGCCCATGGCCAGCACCCAGCGGGGCTCGGCCATTTGCTCGTACACCTGCTTCACGATGGGGGCCATCTTCTTGGCGATAGTGCCCATTACCATCAGCAGGTCGGCCTGGCGGGGCGAGAAGCTGGGACGCTCGGAGCCAAAGCGCGAGATATCGTAGTGCGCGCCCATCGTCGCCATGAACTCGATGCCGCAGCACGAGGTAGCAAAGGGCAAAGGCCACAAGGAATTGGCGCGGGCAATGCCGACTACCTTCTCAAGTGAGGTAGCGAAGAAGCCCGCACCCTCGATGCCCTCGGGGCCGGCACGGATTTGATTTCGGGAACGCGGGTATCAACCATGAGTATAAGTCAGTTTAGGCAGCCTGCGCAGCAATAGCGGGCTGTTTTTCCAACACCGGCTTAGCGGCGAAAGTTTGGTTGGGCACGGCCTCATTCCAGCGCAGAATGCCCTTCTTAATGACGTAGCCGAAACCAGCCATCAGCAGAGCCATGAAGATAATCATCTCCACGAAGCCCGCGCCGCCGAGCCGGCGAAAATTTACGGCCCAGGGATACATGAAAATTACTTCCACATCGAAGAGCACGAACAGAATGGCCGTGAGAAAATACTTAACCGAGATGGGCGTGCGGGCATTGCCCACGCTCTCGATGCCGCACTCGAAGGCGGCATCTTTCACGCGGCTGTGGCGTTTAGGACCCACGAGGTGCGACACGACCATGGCAAAGGCCACGAAGGCCACGGCTAGCCCAAACTGAATGAGAATGGGCAGGTAGTCGCTGGGCTGATACGAAGAATTAACGGCAAGAAGCATAGAGGTCAGCTAGTTAGGTAGCGGGCGCACTGGCGCGGACAGGCAAAGGTACACCTGAGCCGGTTTGAGCGAAAGCGAAAAGTAGCCCGCTGCTGTCTAGCGCGGGGTTTCGGCAGGCTGTGGGGCCGCGCTGGGGGCGCCCGGCTCACCGCTAGGCTGGCCATTCATAGCCCCGTCGAGGTTGCCGCCGTTGAAATAATTCTCGGTGAAAATGCGGTAGCGGTCAAAAATGGAGCGCACCGAGCGCACCAGCACGTACTCACCCCGAATGCCCTCGGGCACGGTCACGCCCGAGGCGTAGCCGTTCCAGATGGCATTGTCAGTTTTGGTATCGATGAGCGTCACCATGAGCGTGCCATCGAGCATAAGCAGGCGCGTGGGCTGGTAAGGGTGGCGCTGCTCTTCGGGAGTTTCCTCGTTTTCGGCGTCGTTATTTTTTACCCAGCGCGTAATGTCTTCCTGCACGAAGCCCGGAAAGCGCATGTCGCCCTCAAATAGTTTGTAGCTCACCATCAGGTCGGGGTTGCGCCGCGAAAACTTATAGCCTTGCAGGCGCAGGCGCTGCTTGATGGCGTCGCGCAGGGCTTCGCTGAGGCGGGTGCTGTCGGCGGCGAGGCCATTGCCGCTCAAAAAACCATAGGTGCGGTAGTGGCGAAAGCGCCCCCGGTAGCTGTAGCTCGATTCAATGCGCGCATCACGGGAGGTGAGGCAGCTGGAAAGTAAGCCAAGGCTCAACAGGCAGATAAGCTGGAGGGTAGCAGTTAGTTTCATGAAAAGTAGGGTAGGGAATTCATTGAATTCTCTAAGCTACACTAAGAATTTTACTTTTCATCTACTGTTCAGTTTATTAACTTAGGGAGGCTAGCCATGCGTAAGTGCGCCGCCTATCTTTGAGTTGACCAAGCAGCAAGACCATGGGCCAGGCCGAACCCAAAGCGCAGTACACCGTTGCCGAATACCAGGCGCTCGAAGCGCAAAGCGAAGGGCGGCACGAGTTTTTTGAAGGCGAACTATTCGCGATGGCGGGCGAGAGCGTTGCGCACAATGTGCTAGCGCTGAATATTGCCTTTGCCTGCCGGCAGGCGGTGCGCGGCAAAAACTGCCGCGTGGTAATGGAAGGTGTGCAGCTGGCCGTAAAGGAAAACCGCCACTACACCTACCCCGACGTGATGGTGAGCTGCGACCCGGCCGACCAGTGCGAAGCCCGCACGCTGCACAATCCGGTGCTCCTGGTGGAGGTGTTGTCGCCCTCCACTGCGGCCTACGACCGGGCACTTAAATTTAATAGCTACAAAGAGTTAAATTCACTGCGGCACTACTTGCTCGTGTCGCAGCACTACTGGCTCATTGAGTGGTATCGGCGCGAACCGGACAATAAGTGGGTGCACGCGGCACTTACCGAGGTTACAGACACGGTAGAGATTCCGGAACTGGGCCTCACGCTCACGCTGGCCCAGGTGTATGAAGAAGCGGGCGTGGCCCCGCTGCGGGCTACCCCGGCCGGCCCCGAAGAGCCCGCCTGACCCTAGCGGTAGCCAGCCGCCTGCAACTGAAACAGCTCGGCGTAGCGGCCACCCCTGGCCAGCAGCTCCTCGTGGGCACCGATTTCCTGCACCCGGCCGTGCTCGATGACCAGGATGCGGTCGGCCATGCGCACGGTGCTGAAGCGGTGGGAGATGAGCACGGCCGTCTTGCCCTGAGTGAGTTCCTTGAAGCGCTCAAACACTTCGTACTCGGCGCGGGCGTCGAGGGCGGCGGTGGGCTCGTCGAGGATGAGCAGCTGCGCCTCGCGCATGTAGGCGCGGCCCAGCGCGATTTTTTGCCACTCGCCACCGCTAAGGTCCACGCCGCCGTTGAAGCGCCGGCCTATCATCTGGTCGTACCCTAGCGGAAGCTTAGCGATGACTGAGTCGGCCAGGCTCTGGTGGGCGGCCTGCTCGATGCGCGGCTGATTGGTGCGCTCCTCGATGCGGCCCACGGCCAGATTCTGGCCGGCGGGCAGCTGAAAGCGCACAAAGTCCTGGAAGATGACGCCGATTTCCTGCCGCAGCTCGGCGGGGTCGTATTCACGCAGGTCGTGGCCATCGAGTAGGATGCGGCCCTCGCTAGGGTCGTAGAGGCGGGCTAGCAGCTTGACGAGCGTGGTTTTGCCAGCGCCGTTTTCACCTACCAGGGCCAGCTTTTCGCCGGCGCGCAGCGCAAAGCTGAGGTGGCGCAGCGCCCACTTTTCGGCATTCTTGTACTTGAAGCCGACATCCTCAAACGTGAAGCCCTGGCGGATGGGCTTCGGAAATGGAAGCGCGGCCTGCCCCACGGTGGGCCGCACGATGCGCGGCGTAATCTGGAAGAAATCGAAGAAATCTTGCAAGTAGAGCGCGCCATCGGCCACTTGGCTGAAGCGGCTCAGGATGCCTTCGAGCAAGGCGCGCAGCCTAGCGAAAGAACCGGCCAGAAACGTAAGCTGGCCAATGGAAATAACGCCGCCCACGGCTTGCTTGATGATATATACATACGCGCCGTAGTAGCCCGCCGCGCCAATGGCGGCGAACACCGTGCCCCAGCCGGCGCGGCGCAGGGCCAGTGCCTTGTTCTGGCGATAAAACTGGTCGGAGAGCGTGGAGAAGCAGTTGATGAGGAAGTCAGATAAGCCGAAGATTTTTACCTCCTTGGCCGTTTCGTCGCTGGCCCCGGTCTGGCGCAGGTAGTCGAGCTCGCGGCGCTCGGGCGTCCAGGAGTGCGAGAGCGAGTAGCTGCGCTCGTTGAAGTGGCTTTCGCCTAGAAAGGCGGGCACCACGGCCAGCAGCAGCAGCCCCAGCAGCCAGGGCTGGAAGGCCACGAGGCCGCCGGCCAGCAGCACCAGCGTCATGGCATCCTGGCCCTGGGCCAGCACCTGGCTCATGAGCACCGAGCGCGACAGTGTTTGGCGGCGGGCGCGCTCCAGCTTGTCGTAAAAGGTACTGTCCTCAAACTGGTCTAAGTCAAGCTCGGCGGCGTGGCGCATGAGGCGCACCGACGAGGCATTGGCGAAGAGGTCGCCGAGCAGCGAGTCGAGCAGAGCCACGGCGCGGCCCAGCGCGTCGGTAAGCAGCACCAGGCCAAACTCCAGCGCCACCAGGCCAACTACCGGCGACACGGCCCGGCTAGCCGGCGGCAGCTTGGTCAGCTGCACAATGTCGTCGAGGATGAGCCGCCCCACGTAGAGCAGGGCTAGCGGCAGCGCCGCCCGCAGCAGGCGCAGGCCAATGTTGCCGAGCGTGAGGGCCGGCGAGGTTTGCCAGATAAGCTTGAGGAAAGCCGGCAGGTGGCGCAGGGCCGATACCCGCTCGCGCACGCTCACGGCGGGCTTGTCGGGGCCGCGCCCGTGGCCGGGATTTTTAGCGGAAATCTTTTCGAATAAGGATGATAACCAGGTCATAGGCTAGCGAGCATGGCACATTTGGGGCCGGAGCGGGAGAGTGGCCGTTTTGGCAGGCGTTTAAGTAATGGGTAGCTAGTAGTGAGTACCCATTGACAATTATCGCCCGACCTTTACGGCACTTATGCTTGGTTCCTATTCGCGCGGCTTCTGGCTGATGTGCCTGTCGTCGTTTCTGTTTTTTGCTTCTTTTAATCTATTGCTGCCCGAGCTGCCGGGCCACCTTACCCGGCTGGGTGGCGGTGAGTATAAGGGTTTCATTATTGCGCTGTTTACGCTCACGGCGGCCATCTCGCGGCCGTTTTCGGGCAAGCTCTCCGACACGGTGGGCCGCATTCCGGTGATGGTGTTTGGCTCGCTGGTGTGCGTGCTGTGCGGGCTGGCCTATCCGTGGGCGCTGGCGGTGGGCAGCTTCCTGTTTCTGCGGCTGCTGCACGGCTTCAGCACGGGCTTTAAGCCGACCGCCACGGCGGCCTTCGTGGCCGACATCGTGCCCGTGGCTAAGCGCGGTGAGGCAATGGGCCTGCTCGGCGTGACGGGCAGCCTGGGCATGGCGGCCGGGCCGTGGCTGGGCACAAAAGTGGCCGAGCATTTTTCCATCAATGGCTTGTTTTACCTCTCGGCGGGCGTGGCGCTGCTGTCGGTGCTGGTGCAGGGCACCCTCACCGAAACGCTGCCGCGGGCGCAGCGCCGGCCCTTTAGCTTCGGGCTGCTGCGCCTCGACTGGCGGCGCGAGGTGTTTGAGCCGCGCGTGCTGGCGCCGGCCATCGTCACGCTGCTGTGTTTGTTTCCCTACGGGGCGGTGCTCACGGTGGTGCCCGACCAAAGTACGCTGCTCGGCATGTCGAGCAAAGGGCTGTTTTACAGCTTTTATACCATAGCCTCGCTCGGGGTGCGGCTGGGGCTGGGCAAGGCTAGCGACACCTACGGGCGCGTGCCCGTGCTGCGGTGGTCGGCCGCCGTAATGGCCGTGGGGCTGGCGGTGCTGGTGTGGTCGCCCTCGGTGCCGGTGTTTCTGACTGGGGCGGTAGTGTATGGCCTGGGCGCGGGCCTCAACTCGCCCACGCTCTACGCCTGGACCGTTGACCTGAGCCACCCTGAGCGGCGCGGGCGCGGCATTGCCACCATGTACATTGCCCTCGAAGTGGGCATTGGGCTGGGGGCGCTGCTCGCGGGCTGGATTTTCGACAACCAGCCCAGCCGCCTGCCGTGGGTACACGCCCTGAGCCTGGCCAGCGTGCTGGCCGCCACCGCCTACCTACTGCTGGGGATAAAAAATACTCCCGCCGGCCCGGCCGAAAACGACGTGCTGGCCGCCCAGGCCCAGGCCGTGGCCAGCCCCGAAGAAGTGGTATAAAACCGAGGAGGAGAAGTTGGTAAATAGGTGGTCGCCACCTATTTTTACCGGGCTGAGACTGGCTATATAAGGTTTTGGCTGGCGTTCTACATACTTCTCCTTTTATGATTAAAAAATTACTCGCTTTAAGTCTATTTGCCGGCGGCTCGCTAGCCCTGCCCGCCTCAGCGCAAGCCCAGAAGCCGGCCCCGGTAAAAGTGGTGGAGATAAAGTTTGGCAAGCCCGAGCCAGCCGACTTTGTGGCCAAGAACTTTGTGGCCGACAGCGCCGCGCCGGCCGTGGTGCTGTACGATTTTGGCAGCACGCGCTTTCGGGTTAATGGCACCAGCTTTCAGCTGGAGTCGGAGCGCGTGACGCGCATCAAAATCCTCAAAAAAGCCGGCTACGAGGTGGCGACGGTGGAAGTGCCGCTCTACCACCAAGACCAGCGCGAAGAAAAGATTGTGGGCCTGAAAGGCTTCACTTATAACGAGGTAGGCGGTAAAATCGAGAAAGTGAAACTCGAAACCGACAAGGTATTTACCGAGGAGCGCACCAAGAATAGTAAGGTGCGCAAGTTTACGCTGCCCAATGTGCGCGAGGGCGCCGTGATTGAGTACAGCTACACGGTAACGTCGGATTTCCTGTTCAACTTTCAGGACTGGACGTTTCAGCGCGAAATACCCACGCGCTGGAGCGAGTTTCGGGCCAGCATTCCCGAGTATTTTGACTACAAGATGCTGATGCAGGGCTACCAGCCGCTCGCCCTGCAAGCAAAGGAGGAGGCCAATGCGCAGTACACGGCGCATACTGAGGGTGGCTTTACGGACCGTGGCCAGCACGTGTCGGCCGAAAATGAGACGTTTGCCGTCCGCGCCACCAATTACCACTGGGCCATGCAAGACGTGCCGGCCCTGCGCGACGAGCCGTTTATGACCACGCCCCGCGACTACGTAGCCCGCATCAACTTTGAGCTGGCGGGGGAAAACGTGCCCGGCCAGGGCTACCACAACGTAGCCGCCAACTGGACGAAGATTAATTCGGACCTGTTGAGCAGCGACGAGTTTGGGGGCCAGCTCGACCGGGCCAGCTTCCTGGCTGATGCTATGAAGCCGCTGGTGGCGCAGTACCCCGACCCGCCGGCGCGGGCGGCGGCCGTGCGCGAGCTGATTGTCAAGAATGTAAAATATGACGGCACCAGTCGCTACGCGGCCAGCGGAGCGCTGAAAAAATGCTACGAACTGCACCGCGGCACGGCGGCCGACATCAACCTGCTCTTCATTGCCGCGCTGCGCCAGGCCGGGCTAGCGGCCCAGCCGGTGCTGCTGAGCACCCGCGCCCACGGCCGCGTCGATGCCAATTTTCCGCAGCTTCAGCAGTTCAACTACGTTATCGGCCTGCTGCCGCTGG
Organism: Hymenobacter sp. BRD128; assembly: GCF_013256625.1. Lineage (NCBI taxonomy): Bacteria > Pseudomonadati > Bacteroidota > Cytophagia > Cytophagales > Hymenobacteraceae > Hymenobacter > Hymenobacter sp. BRD128. The sequence continues at coordinate 2,678,995 of NZ_CP053908.1, read as the reverse complement.
CCAATGGCCAGGAGCTGCTGCTCGATGCTACCGAGCCGCTGCTGCCCTGCGGCACGCTGCCCACCCGCTGCCTTAACCAAACGGGCCGCCTGGTAGACAAGGGTACGGAAGGCCGCTGGGTGAGCCTGACGCCGACCCAGATGCGCAACCACTACCAGCAAGTGATGCTGACGGTAGATGAGCAGGGCAACCTCAGCGGCCAGGTGCGCGAGGAGCACGCCGGCTACGCCGGGGCTGCTGCGCGCGAAAAATTGCAGCAGCTGGGCGAAAAAAAGTACGTAACCGAGCTAGCCGGCCGCCACGCGAGCTGGGAAATGCCCAGCTACAAGTTCAGCCAGGTGGCCTTGGTAGACCAGCCGTTCGCCCTCAACTATGAGCTGCGCCAGCCGGTTGGCACTGGTGGGGCTGCCAAAGAATTGTACCTGAGTCCGTTGGCGCTATTTGGGGAGAGCCGCAACCCGTTTCAGCACGCTAGCCGACTGTATCCGGTTGATTTTGGGGCTCCCATGCAGGAAACGATTATGGTCACGCTCAACCTGCCGGCTGGCTATACCGCCGAGCTGCCCAAGCAAGCCGTGCTGGAGCTGCCGAACAAAGGGGGGCGCTACGTCTTCACGGCGGTGAGTGCTACGCCCGGCACGGTGCAGCTGGTGAGCCGCCTGACGCTCGCCAAGCCCATTTATGAAGCCGCAGAATATGAGTCGCTGCGCGAATTCTATCGCCTGGCGCTAGCCAAGCAGGCGGAGGCGCTGGTGCTGAAGAAAGCCGGGAGCTAGCAGTGATTGTCGCTGGTTGCTCACGCTATTTTATTTGTTGAATATGAGCTTTTTGCTACACTTTACGGGGCGGTGCCGGGTGGGCGCGCTAGTTGGGCTGGTGGCCGGGCTAGCCGGCCCGCTGGCCACCGTGGCCCAAACCATCGCTGCGTCGAAGCCGGCGCCCGTGCCCGTGCATTTTGGCCAGCCCGACCCGGCCGATTTTGAGGCGAAGAATTTTGTGGCCGACAGCGCCGCGCCGGCCGTGGTACTGTGCGACTACGGCGTATCGCAGTTTAGCAGCACGGCGGGCAAGCTGGTTATCAATACCGAGCGCACCACCCGCATTAAGATTCTGAAAAAGGCGGGCTACGACTACGCCACCGTGGAAGTGCCGCTCTACCACCGCGACGCGGATGCCGAAACGCTGAGCAACCTGCGGGGCTTTACCTACGTGCGTGGGGCCGACGGCAAGCTTATAAAAACCAAGCTTGAGGCGAGCGCCGCATTTGAGGAAAAGCGTACCAACAACCTGAAAGTGCGCAAGTTTACGCTGCCGGCCGTGCAGGAGGGCGCCGTGATTGAGTACAGCTACGTAGTGCGCTCCACCTTTTTTGATAATTACCAGGACTGGACGTTTCAGCGCGAGATACCCACGCGGTGGAGCGAGTACCGCACCAGTATTCCGCAGGTGTACCACTACAACGTACTGTATCAGGGCTACGTGCCGCTGACTATCAACGAGATGAATCGCGGTTCGGTAAGCCTCATCCTGGCCAATCACCTGGATGCCGGCGCCGGTGCGGGGGCCGGGATGGAAACCGGCACCACGGGCTTGACCATGTCGACCGAGCAGCACCGCTGGGTGCTGCAAAACGCGCCCGCTTTTCGGGAGGAGCCCTACAGCACGACGGCCAATGACTACCTGCCCCGCGTTACGTTTGAGCTGGTAGGCTTTCAAATGCCGAATGAGCCCTACAGAGACTTGACGGATAGCTGGCTGCAAAAAAATAAAACCCTGCTGGCTAGTGAGTTTTTTGGCAAGGTACTGGAAGACAGTAAATTTACGAAGCCGCTGGTGCAGGCAATAGCGGCGCAGTACCCCGACCCGGCGGCACGGGCGGGGGCGGTGCGCGAGCTAATACTGAGGAGCGTGAAATATGATGGTACCAACCGCTACTCGACCAGCACTCCGCTCAAGAAAAGCTACGAGCTGCACCGCGGCACGGCGGCCGATGTTAACCTGCTGCTCATTGCCGCGCTGCGCGAAGCAGGCCTGCCGGCGGTGCCCCTGCTGCTGAGCACGCGCGGGCACGGCCGGGTTAGCCAGGAGTATCCGTTGCTGGAGCAGTTCAATTACGTGGCGGCCCTGGTCGAGCTGCCCGACCAGAAGGAATTGCTGCTCGACGCCACCGAACCGCTGCTGCCGGCGGGTATGCTGCCGACGCGCTGCCTCAATAAAATAGGGCACACGGTGCCGGCCACCGGCGAGGGCCGCTGGGTGAGCCTGGTGCCTAGCCAGCGCTACACCCACTATCAGGAAGTAATGCTGGCCCTCGATGCGCAGGGCAACCTCAGTGGCCAGGTGCACGAAGAGCATAGCGGCTACGCTGGCATCGAAGCCCGCGAAAAATTGCAGCAGCTGGGCGAGAAAAAATACGTAACCGCGCTGGCGGCCGCCCACACCGGCTGGGAAATTCCGAGCTTCACCTTCAGCAAGCAGGCGAGCATAGAGCAGCCGCTTGGGCTGAGCTACGAGCTGCGCCAGCCCGCCGCCAGCGCTGACGCAGCTACCGAGTTGTACATCAAGCCGCTGGAGGTATTTGGTGAGCAGCGTAATCCGTTTCGGCACGAGTTGCGCAGCTATCCCGTCGATTTTGGGATGATGCAGCAGGAAGTTATTCGGGTTACGCTCAAGGTACCGGCCGGCTACGCCGCCGTGCTGCCCGCTCCGGCCGCGCTCGCATTGCCCGAAAATGGCGGCCGCTACGCCTACGTAGTCAGCAGCCCCACCCCGGATACCGTGGTGCTGCTAAGCCGCCTCACCCTCGACAAGCCCGTGTATAGTGCCCAGGAATACCACGCCCTGCGCGAGCTTTATCGCCAGATGCTAGCCAAGCAAGCCGAGGCGCTGGTTATCCGAAAGGCTGGCTAATAGCCTTGATAAACAGCTTATTAATCCGAAATTATTTCTTGTCCTATGTTGCTCCCGGTTTTTGCGTCGCTGACGCTGCTAGCCCCACCGGCGCCTAAATACCCGGCCGACGCCATTGCCCCGGCCCTGCGCGAAAATGCCCACGCCGTGGTGCGCGCCTACGATGAAGTGGTGGTGATAAAATCGGCGAGCCAGCTCGTAAAAACGGTGCACCAGGTAGTGACGGTGCTCGACGAAGCCGGCAGCGACGACTACGGCCAGCTAGTAGTGGGCTACGATGCGCTCAACCACATCGGCTACCTGCGCGGCGCGGTGTACAATGCCCAGGGCCAGCTGCTGCACCAGCTGCGCCCGGCCGAGGTGCACGACCAGGGCCTGGGCAATGCAGGTGGCAGCTTCATGACTGACCTGCGGATGCGCTACGCCGACCTGCGCCAGCCCGCCACGCCCTACACCGTGGAGTTCGATTACGAAGTGGTGTCGGAGAACACCCTTTTTTACCCCGACTGGCAGCCTCAGCACACCGAAAATGTGTCGCTCGAAGGCGCTAGCCTGCAAGTGACCACGCCCACCGCGCTCGCCCTGCGCTATCAGGAGCAGCTGCTGCCGGCCGGCGCGGCCAGCAAGCCCGTGGTGGCCGGCAGCCAGACTACCTACCGCTGGCAGCTGCCCGCCGCACCTGCCGTGGAGGAAGAGCCGCTGTCGCCCCCGCTCGAAGAATTGCTGCCCGCCGTGCACCTGGCACCCACCACCTTTGAGGTGCAGGGCTACGCGGGCACCATGGACACCTGGCAAAATATGGGCCTGTGGAGCTATAAGTTAGGGGAGGGGCGCGACGTGCTGCCGCCCGCCCTCACCGCCAAAATGGCCCAGCTGATAGTAACCAGCCCCGACCCCCGCGAGCGGGCCCGTAAGGTGTACGAGTTTTTGCAGGGCTCGACGCGCTACGTGTCGGTGCAGCTCGGCCTGGGCGGCTGGCAAACGGCCCCCGCCAGCAGCGTGGTGGCCGGGGCTACGGCGACTGCAAGGCCCTGAGCAACTACACCCGCGCGCTGCTCAAGGCGGCGGGCCTGCCGGCCTACGTGGCCCTGGTAATGGCCGGCCCCAATGAGCCCGACGTGCGGGCCGACTTCCCAAGCCGCCAGTTCAACCACGTTATTCTGTGCATGCCGCTAGCCGCCCACGGCGCCACCCCGGCCGATACCGTGTGGATGGAATGCACGAGCCAGACCGAAACCTTCGGCTACATGGGCTCTTTCACCGGCAACCGCCACGCGCTGCTGCTCACGCCCGAGGGCGGCCGGCTGGTGGCCACCCCGCGCTATGGCGCCCAGGCCAACCGCCAGCAGCGCCGCACCGACCTCTGGCTCGATGCCAGCGGCGGCGCCAAGGCCACCGTGCGCACCCAGCGCCTGGGGCTGGCCCAGGACACTTACGCCCAACTTTTACACGAAGCTGACCCGGTAGAGCAGAAAAAGTACGTTTCCAACCACTTGCGGCTCAGTCATTTCACTATCAATAACCTGCGGCTAGCCCCGGCTCCGGCCAAAAACCTGCCCGGCGTGGTTGAGCTGATGAATCTGGAGCTGGCCAGCGTGGGCACCGCCGCCGGCCGGCGCATCTTGCTGGAGCCCAACCTGCTGGGCCGCCTGGGCGCGCTGCCGGCCCAGGTGGGGCCGCGCCAGTCGCCGCTAGCCCTGCCACGCGCGGCCTTTTACCAGGATACCGTGCGGCTGCACCTGCCCACCGGCTTCCGGGCCGAAAACCTGCCCCAGCCCACGCAGCTCACCACGGCTTACGGCACCTATTCGAGCACCTGCACCACCCTGCCCGACGGCACGCTGCAGTACGTGCGCCAGCTCGAAACCCGCCGCCCCGGTGGCGCCACGCTGCCCGCCGCCAAATACACCGAGTATCAAGATTTTCGCCGGAAAATCAGCCAGGCCGACAATGCCCAAGTGGTGCTGGTAAAAGCCGACGCGTGAAAAGCTAGACGAGCTGTAGCGCAACGCTGACCGGAAAGCCGCGCTGGCGGCTCGCTCATAGCCGGTACCGCACCTGGGCCGTCACTTCCGAGCGCGCCGAGCCCATAATTTCCTCCAGCCCCGAGCCTACGGTGGCCTGATGTCGGTAGCGCGTGTCGGTGTAGCGCAGCCAGAGCGTAAAGTGCTTGTTGAAAGCTGCTTGCAAAATGAGATAGGCGCGCGTACCCTGCCCGTAGAGTGCGGGCACCGACACGGCGTAGAGTACATCCTGCTCAAAAATGTACTGCCGGGTGTCGTAGTCGTCGGTGTCGAACACGGCGTAGCGCCCGGCCAGGCTCACGCGCCGGGCTAGCTGCACCGAGGCATCCTGGCTCAGGATATAGCCGCGCCGCCAGGGCAGGCCATCATCGGCGCGCAGGTAGGTGGCTTGCAGGCGCGTGCGCAGGCCTAGCCGGGCGGTGGGCTGCACGTCGGCATACAGCAGCACCGAGTGGCGCACCTGCTGGCCCGGCAGCGGCACCGCCCGCCCGCTAAGGCTAGCGGGTAGGTCGAGCGGCTTGAGGCGGGCGCGGTACTGGGCGTAGAGCAGGCTGGTTTTGGTAGGCGCGAAGGCCACGCGCAGCAGCGCATCCTGGCCGTGGCTGGGGGCGCTCACCCGGTAGCGCAGCCACGGAAACCGAAACTGGTCGAAGTAGGCCGATACCTCCCAACGGGCTAGCGGGCGCACTTTCAGGCCCAGGTAAAAGCCGCTCTCGTTGATGGGGCGCGTGTTTTCGCTCAGCGCGTTGCCGTAGAAAGTGTGAAAATCGGCGTCGTAGTGGCGCACCAGCACGGCCACATCCACGCTAGGCCCCAGGCTAGCCAGCAGGCCATTGACGGTGCCCAAGCCGCCGCTTCTGCTGCGCCCGCTTTCGCCAAACAGCAGCAGATTGCGCCAGCCGTAGCTGTAGTGCGCGCCGAAGGCTAGGTTGTTCTGGCCACTGAATTCGTAGCGATTGTAAGGCTCGGCGCGTTTCTGAAATCCCATACCGTAGTGCGTGCCCACGGCCGTGAGGCCCAGCGCCAGGTTGCCGTCGGCACTGAGGTAGGCGAGGTGGCCGCCGCCCACGGTTTCGCTCAGGCGCTGGCGGTTGGCGATTTCGCTGGCCGTGCGGTGCAGGCCGGTCAGCACCAGGCTGCTGCTAAACTCATCGAACTGCGCCAGCGAGTCGGTGGCTAGCCGGGCGCTGGCGTCGATGTTTTTGCGCGAGGCAAAGACCGTGGCTTCCAAGCGCGGGGCTAGCCGGTAGGTGGCCGCCGCGCCCCGAAAAAACGTGTTTTCGAGCAGCGCCGCGTAGGGCCGCACGCCCAGCGAGGCCCGGCGCAAATTGGTAATAGTTTCGGCTCCCTTGCCCGCCGCCAGCCCCGACGACAGCAGCAGGCCCTGCCCAAACTGCAGCTGGTAGTCGCCCAGCGCCAGCGTTTTCAAGCGGCCCTGCTCGTGCAGCACGAAGTGAGCCGATAAAAAATCGGGCCCGAACTGGTGCTGGCCCGGCCGCCAGGCCAGCGGCTCGCCCGCGTCCTTTTCGGCCGTGAAGCCCAGGCTAAAATCGTGGGCGTGGCTCACGCGGTAGCGCAGGGCCACGGCATCGGGCGAGCCCAGGTAGCGCAGCGTGGGCCGGCCCTGAAAGGTATCGACCGGCGAGTAGCCCTTTTGCCGTTGCAGCACGCGCCGGTAGCGTAGCAGCACGGCATTATTCTCTTCATTTTTAATGCGTTGCCACAGCGGGCCGCGCGCCGAGTTAGGCGTATTGCTGGCCACTGTCACGAAGGGCGCCACGCGGGCAATGGTGCGCACGTCCCACTCGGGCACGGCTTGCAGCTCATACACGCTCAGCAGCAGCCCGTTGGCCTGCCGGTATCTGAGCAGCGCCGCCACCTGCTTTTCGGTGAGCAACGGCAGGGCGCGCAGCTCCTCGGGGCCAGCGGTGTTGAGATTGAGCGGTGCCTGATAGAGGGTGAGCAGCGTGCCGTAGAGGTCTTCGTAGGGAATCTGGTCGGTCTGGATTTCGGCAAATAACTCCTGCGCCAGTCGCTCAAAATCGGGTGCCCGGCGCGGGTAGTTCTGCGCGGTGGCCAATGCTGGCACGAGCAAACCCATCAGTAAGGTGGCCCGGTGCGCCCGGCTGTTGCTGCCAGCTAGCCTCCACGCAGAAATTCGAAATAAGAACTGGTAGTAATTCCTCATTCTAAATTCTTCATTTCGGATTTCCCCCACTGCCAGCCCAGACTGAAATACTGGCTCAGGCCCAGCGCCGAGTGCCAGCCGGCAGCGTAGTCGAGCTGAAAATCGCCGGCCCGCAGGCCCACGCCGCCGGTGGCCTGCTGGCTGAGGCTGGCGTAGCCCAGGCGCACGGCCACGGCCGCCGTGGGCCGGTACTCGATGCCGGCTTTCATACCCGCGGCGCGCTCCACGTCTTTTTCGGCTTCGACCAGCAGCAGCACCTGCTGGCCAGGGCGGTAGGCCAGGCCGACGCGCAGCACGGTGGGTACCCGCTCGTCCTGGTAGTCGGCCAATTTAGCCTGGGTCAGATTATACAGGTACACGCCCAGCGTGAGACGCCGGGGCAAAAGCTCGGCCTGCCCGCCCAGCGAAGCCGCCAGCACGCGCCGGCTGCCCAGGTCCTGAAAGCTTACTTGCAGCGCATCGAGCCGGCCGCCAATGTTTATCACCCCTAGCCGGTAGCCGTAGGCCGCGCCCACTCGCGTCTCATTATACAAAACGCCGCCGAAGCGCTGCGCCTCAAGGCCCAATACGCCCCGGCTGGTGCGGGCGGGCTGGCCGGCCGCCGCAGGCTCGACCACGCTCAGGGGCAGTGCCAGGGCCACTGCCGCCACGTTGAGGCTCGGGAGGAGGTAGCGGTTTTCAAAGTAAAGGCCCACCGTGGGTTGGGTAATGGTGCCCAGCCCGGCGGGATTATTGGCCACCGCCCACACCTCGCCGGCTAAGGTAGCCGAGGCATTGCCTAAAGCCTGGGCGCGGCCCCCGTGCCCGGCCGGGCCGTTGCCTTGGGCTAGCGAAACGCGGGTAAGTAGCAATAAATTAAAAATTGACAGGAATAAATACTTTACCATACGCGCTGCTAAACTGAATAAAGTCGAAATATAAGGGCAGTGATGCGTAGCAAATACGCAGTATTATAAGGCCGGCACGCCGGCTAAGCTGCCGCCGTGCCGCTCCCTCTGGCCGGGGCCGAACTTTGCACCGTCGTTCGACCTTTGTACCCTGCTATGCTTCGTCGTTTGCTGCTGCTGCTGGTGCGGTTTTACCAGTTGTTCATTTCGCCGCTCACCCCGCCGAGCTGCCGCTACACGCCTACTTGCTCGGCTTATGCCGCCGAGGCCATTGGCCGGTACGGGGCGTGGCGCGGGGGGCGGCTGGCGCTGCGGCGCATCGGGCGCTGCCACCCGTGGGGCGGCGCGGGCCACGACCCGGTGCCGTAGGGGCTACTGGGTTGCGGGAGTTGGGCCAGCCATTGCGCAGGCTTTGCCGTACAAGCCTGCCTATGCTCCGTATTCCACTCCTTATCCGCCCGCTAGTGGGCGTCATGCTCCTTACCTCGGCCTGCTCGCAGGCGGCCGACACCCAAAGCAGTACCGGCCAGCCGCAGGAAACTGCCCAAGCCAAGCCCGGTAAAAAGGGCAAAAAAGGCTCGCACAAAAAGGACAAAGCCGAGGCGGCGGCCGATGGCCTGCGCCATATGGGCAAGCTCACCCAGGGCATTCTGGAAAGCTCGGGCCTGTGCGCGGCGCCCGAGGCGGGTACGTATTTCACGTTCGGCGACGATGGGCAGCCGCCCATTGTGTACCGCGTGGATGGCCACGGCCAGCAGGTGGCCCAGTTTACGCTGGGGGCGCCCAACCACGACTGGGAAAGCCTGAGCCGCGATGCCAGCGGCAACTACTACATGGGCGACTGCGGCAACAACAACTCGGACCGCCAGAACCTGGCCATCCTGCGCTTTCGGCCCGCCACCCCTGGCCAGGTGCAAAAAATCAGCTTTAAATACCCCGACCAGACCGAGTTTCCGCCCAGCAAAAGCGAGCGCAACTTCGACTGCGAAGCCAGTCTCTGGCACGATGGGCAGGTGTATCTCTTCACTAAAGACCGCGCTACCCAAAGCACCTGCAAGGTGTACACGGTGCCCGACCAGCCCGGCAGCTACACCGCCAAGCTCATCACCAAGCTAGCCATTCCCGGCGAGGTGACCGATGCCACGCTCTCGCCCGATGGCCACCGGCTCATCTTGCTGGCCCGGCAGGAGCTGTTTATTCTGGATGGTAATTCGTGGGCTGATATTTTGAAGGCTAGCCCGCGCCACATCAGCCTGCAAGGTGCGGGACAAACCGAGGGAGCTGCCTTTAAAGACCCGAATACGCTGCTCATTACTACCGAGCAGGGCGACGTGTACGAGCTGGATTTGTAGTCGATTTCGGGAACTGAATAATCACAGAAAAAGCCCGCTGCACTTAAGTAGCGGGCTTTTTCTGTGGCTGGTGGCTAGGGTAAGTGACCTACGACTTCACGGCCGTAGCGCGGGCGGCAGCTTCCTCCTCGGCCAGGTCGCGCGGGGCGTAGCCGTAAGGGTTTTTGGGGTCTTTGCCGGCGCGCAGCAGCACCCACAAGCCAATGAGAATGAACGGAATACTGAGCAGCTGCCCGATGTTGAGGTGGTATTGCGCGATGATGCCGGTTTCCTGCGATACCTGGTTTTCTTTCAGAAATTCGACCAGAATACGGAACGTGAACAGCAGCACCACAAACAGGCCAAACAGTAAGCCACGCGGCGTGCGCTCCTTGTATTTATTCCACAGGCTATACAGCAGCACCAGCAGGAAGATGCAAAACAGCGACTCGTAAATCTGGGTGGGGTGGCGGGGCACGGCCATCTCCATGGTAGCGGTGGGGGTGGTGCCGGCGGGCAGTACTTCGGTGTGCTCTTCGCCATTGGGCAGGCGGCTGCGCTGCACCAGCACCGCCCCGGCGGGCAGCGGCATCACGGGCGCTTGCAGGTGCTCGGTGTCGCGCGGAAACACGAAGGCCCACGGCACATCGGTCGGCTTGCCCACAATCTCGGAATTCATGAGGTTGCCTAGCCGGATGCACGCCCCGCCGATGGCCACCACAATCACAATGCGGTCGAGCACCCAGAGGTAGTCAAATTTATTGCGCACGCTGAAAATGAAGACTGCCAGCAAAATGCCAATTGTAGCGCCGTGCGAGGCTAGCCCGCCGTGCCAGATTTTAAGAATCTCCCAGGGGTGTTCTTTATAGGAAGCCCAATCGTAGAAGAAAACGTGGCCTAGCCGCGCGCCCAGCACCGTGCCCACCACCATGTAGAAGGTGATGACATCGACCCAATACGGCCGCACGCCTTCTTCCTTATAAATATGCGTGAGCACAAACGAGCCGATGACGAAGCCCAGCGCAAACAGCACGCCGTACCAGCGCAGCAGCAGCGGCCCGATTTCGGCAATAATAGGGGAGACGTTCCAGGGAATATAAGCGAGCAGCGCAGTCATGGGCAACAGAATGAAAAGAGGTGTCAAAGGTACTTCGGGCGGCGGCGCCTGGCTGGCAAGCCAGGCGCCGCCCCACCGGGGCTAGCCAAAAATCAATGGGAAAACAACAAGGCCGGCTGGCTAGGCTGACTAGCCAACTTCGCAGGGCGCAGGGCAGCTCCGTCGCCGCTCACCGCCAGCACCAGCGCGCCGAGCAGAGCCGCGTAGGCCGGGCGGCGCGCCCAGCCCGGCAGCCAGGAGGCCGGCGCAGGCTCGGCCGCGAGCCGGGCCTGCACGCGGGCGTAAAAAAATGGCGGCGGCTGCGCCTTGGATTGGTTCCGAAGCTGGCGCAATAGCTCCTCCCATGCTTCATCGGAGCCCGGGCGACTAGTTGAATCAGACATGGCGAAACGAGGGGTGAAGGTGGCGGCGCAGCGTTTGCCGTGCCCGAAACAACGCGGATTCTACGGCCGCCACGGTGATATTAAGCACCGCCGCTATTTCCTCGTAGCTCAGCTCCTGCTCGTGGCGGAGCGTGAAAACTACCTGCTGCTGGGTGGGCAGGCGCCCGATGTACTGGTGCAGCAGGGTGAGCTGCTGCTCACTTTCGAGCAGCGCCTGCGGGTGCGCGTGGTCGGGCGGCTCGTGCAGCACCTGGTTATGAAAGCCGAGCAGGCTCGTAAAAAAAGCGAAACGCTTCTTGGCACTCAGGCGCCGACGGTGCTGCAAGGCCCGCGACGTGGCTAGCCGGTAGAGCCAGGTGCTAAGGGCCGACTCGTCCCTAAACCGGGCGATAGTTTGGTAAACTTCCACGAAAACCTCCTGGGCCACGTCTTCAGCTTCTTCGGGCGAGCGCAGCAGCGACAAAGCGGTGCTATACACCCGGTCCTGAAAGCGCGCCACCAAGGTGCGAAACGCAGCTTCACTGCCCTGCTGAAGCTGCGCTACCAGCTCAGCATCGGCGGCCGCGCTCCGGCTAGGGCAAGGCAGCGCTTCAAGAGCAAAAGGCAGCGGCAGGCAGTAGGCCATAAAACACCAACACAACGGGTTCAGTAATCAGCAAGCGCAGCGCCTGCGCAAGGGCTAGCGCTACGCCAGCTTAGGTGCCATCACCTCAGAAAACTTGCGCTACTTTGCCTTATTACTAAGTAAGATGCTGAATAATAAGGCAATAATTTGACTCTACAGCGCCGCCAGCTCCTCGGCAAACCCGCCGCTCAGAATCGGGAAGCGTAGCCACGAGCGCGGGTCCACGTTGTAGTCGTCGAGGTGAAAGCTGGGCGCGTAGCGCTCGCGCTTCCACTGGTTGCGGCTCCAGAGTTGGTAAAAGCGCTTGACGTAGGCGCGCAGCTGTTCAGGCGCGTAGGCTGGTTCTTCGGCCACGAGCTGGGCCAGCACGGCGGCCGGCGAAAGCCGGTCGTAGAAGGCCAGCCGCTCGATGCGGTTGAGCAGCACGTAGGGCATGAGGTCGCGCTCGTCGGTTTGCTTGTCGGCCAGGGGGCGCAGCTCGGCGGTGGGTTGCAAGGCGTTCACGTGGCGCAGCGCTTCGTAGCCGAGGGCCGTTTGGGCCCAGCGCAGCCACTTCTTGACGAAGTCCTTATCGACGCCCGCGATGGGGGAGATGCTGCCGGCCGTGTCGCCGTCCATGGTGCAGTAGCCCACGCTGGCTTCCGAGCGGTTGCTGGTCGTGATGAGCAGGCAGTTCTGCACATTGGCCAGCAGCCAGATGCCGGGGGCGCGCACCCTAGCCTGAATATTTTGCAGCGCCAGGTCGTCGGTTTGCCAGGTCAATTCGCGGCCCAGCGCGTGCTCAATCTTGCCCACGTAGCCACTCACTTCCTCGTCAATCGTCCAGGCAAAAAACCGGGCGCCGATGCTGTCGGCTAGCTCCCTGGCGGAGGTCAGCGTGTCATCCGAGGAATTGACGGTGCCCTGGTAGGCGCAGGCAAGCAGGTGATTAACGAGCTGTTGATTAGGGCTGAGCTGGGGCCTAGCGGGCGCCGGCTCCACTGCCTGATGGGCCGCGCCGCCCGCGCCCGCCTGCACTACGGACGTTTTGGCCGCGTCAAACGTGCCGCTGCGCCGCTTAAATTCTTCTTCGCCCAGCTCGGCCACGCCCAGGCGCACCATCTCGGCCACGGCTACCGCGCAAAAGCACGAGTCGGCTCCGCCGCTGAGGCTCAGCACGAAGCCCCGGCTGCGCGCCTTGCGCAGGTAGTCGAAGAGGCCCAGGCTCATGGCTTGGTTCAGCTCGCGATACTCGTCGGGCTCGGGCAGCGGCACGATAACGTCGGCCACTGCGAGCGGCTCCCGAAAGTTCACATCCACCCATTCCATATCCACCGCTTTAAAGCTCAGCAGCTGGTTGCGCTTGAGCAGGTGGCCGTTGCGGGCAATGAGGATTTCGCCGTCGTAGATGATACGCCCGGCCTCGTTGCCCAGCAAGTTGGCGTAGAGGTAGGTGCACGTAAAATTGCGCGAAGCATTGAGCACCAGCTTGTAGCGCAGGTCAGTCTTGCTCATCGCGAAGTGGCTAGCCGAGGGGTTAAGTATCAACTCCACCTTGCCCACGAGCCGGCAGGCGGGTCGCACATCGTCGGGCCGCCACGCATCCTCACAAATCTCGAAGCCAAACCGCACCCCCAGGTGCTCAAAGGTGAGGTCGCCCAGCGGCCAGCTTTCGCCGTTGTGCTCGACGGTGGTCGCTTCGCCCGCCACCCACGGCACGAAGAAGCGCGTCTCGTAGTGCACCCCGTCGTTGGCCAGAAACTGCTTGGCCGCGAAGCCCAGAATCTGGCCGTCGCGCAGCACGGCGGCCGTGTTGTAGGTGCGGTGGGCTAGCCGCACCGGCAGCCCCACCACCACGCAGATGCCCTCGGTGAGCGGCCTTATTTTTTGCAAATGCTCCAGCGCTGCCGCCGGTAGCCAGTCGCTCAAAAACAGGTCTTCGCAGTTGTAGCCCGTCAGGCACAGCTCGGGCAGGCACAGCAGCTCCACGCCCTCAGCCTTGGCCTGGGCAATGGCCGCGCTGATATTCTGAATATTATGCCCCCAGTCGAAGGGAATCTGGTTGAGGGCGGCTCCGGCAAGGCGCATAGCTTTGGTGTGCTAGTTTTATGAATAACAAAAGAACGTCATGCTGAGCTTGCCGAAGCATCTCTACCGCGCCGTTAGATTGGTAACCCCAATGACGCGGTAGAGATGCTTCGGCAAGCTCAGCATGACGTTCTTACTGCGTAAAATTACACCCCTAGTGCCGCCAGCGCCCGCTCGGCGGCGAGCTGCTCGGCCTGCTTCTTATTGAGGCCCATGCCGGTAGCCACCACTTCATCGCTGAGCAGCACGGTGGCCGTAAACTCCATTACGCCGCCCGGCCGGGGCTCGCCACTTAGCTCGTAGCGCACGTCTTTGCCGTGGCGCTGCGCCCACTCAATGAGCTTGCTCTTGTAGTTGGAGGTGGTGGTAGTCAGCTTGTTGACGTCCACAAATGGCTTAATCAAGCCTTTGAGCACAAACTTGCGGGCCGCTTTGTAGCCCAGGTCGAGGTACACGGCGCCCACCAGCGCCTCCAGCGCGTTGCCATTCACCGAGCGCGAGCGGGCCACGCGGGCCTGGGTAGCATCGAGCTGCACCAGCTTGTCGAGGCCCATTTTCAGGGCAATAGCATTCAGGCTCTCGCGGTTAACAATGCGCGAACGCGTTTCGGTCAGAAAGCCCTCTTGCTCATAGGGATACTTTTTAAACAGATACTCGGCCACCACGGTACCCAGCACCGCGTCGCCCAGAAACTCCAGCCGCTCGTTGCTCTGGTGGCGGCCCGCGCCGGGGTCCTGTTTCACCACCGACGAGTGCGTGAAGGCTAGCTGGTACAGCCGCGCATTGTGCGGGTCTTGGCCAATAACGGTGGCCACGGCCTGCCGAAACTGCTTATCGCTGCCCAGCAGCCGCCGAAACAGGCCAAAGAGGGGGAGGGGCATCTTAGGTAAGCCTTTAGCTTTTGGTTGAAAGGATAAAGAACGTCATGCTGAGCCCCGCCAAGCATCTCGCTCGCGCCGCTAGGGGTACTAAACCTAGCGAAGCGAGCGAGATGCTTGGCGGGGCTCAGCATGACGTTCTTAGAAAGTAAATAAGGGGCAACAGCCTATTCAGCCAATTTGCGGAAAACCACGCTGGTGTTGTGCCCGCCAAAGCCAAATGTGTTGCTGATGGCTACGTTCACGTCGCGCTTCTGCGCCACGTTGGGCGTGAAGTTCAGATTCTGGTTGATTTCCGGGTCGGGCGTGTGCAGGTTGATGGTGGGCGGCACCATGCCGTGCTGCATCGCCAGGATGCTAGCCACCGCCTCGATACCGCCGGCGCCGCCGAGCAGGTGGCCCGTCATGCTCTTGGTCGAAGAGATGTTGAGCTTGGCCGCGTGCTCACCAAATACGGTTTCGATGGCCTTAATCTCCGCCCCGTCGCCGAGCGGCGTGCTTGTGCCGTGGGTGTTGATGTAGTCCACGTCTTCGGGCTGAATGCCGGCGTCGCGCAGCGCGTTACGCATCACCAGCACCACGCCCGAGCCGCTAGGGTCGGGCGCCGTAATGTGGTAGGCATCCGACGACATGCCGCCGCCGATAACCTCGCAGTAGATTTTGGCGCCGCGCGCCTTGGCGTGTTCGTATTCTTCGAGCACCAGCGCGCCCGCGCCTTCACCCAGCACAAAGCCGTCGCGGTCCTTGTCATACGGGCGCGAGGCCGAAGCGGGGTCGTCGTTGCGCTCGCTCATGGCCTTGAGGGCGTTGAAGCCGCCCACGCCCGATTCGGTGATGGCCGCCTCCGAGCCGCCGGTGACGATGGCGTCGGCTAGCCCTAGCCGGATATTGTTGAAAGCCGCAATCAGCGCGTCGTTCGACGAGGCGCAGGCCGAGGTAGTCACGTAGTTAGGTCCGCGAAAACCATTCTTGATGGAAATATTGCCCGACGACGAGTCGGCAATCATGCGCGGAATGAAGAACGGCGAGTACCGGGGCGTGCCATCGCCGCGCTCAAACTGGAAGCACTCTTCCTGCAGCGACTTCAGCCCGCCGATGCCCGAGCCCCAGATAACGCCCACGCGGTCCTTATCGACGCCGCTCGTCAGCAGGCCGGCGTCGGCAATGGCCTCGTCGGAAGCGATAACGGCAAACTGCGTAAACAAGTCCATTTTAGGCCCTTGCTTGCGCTCGAAATAATCGTTGGGGTTGTAGTTTTTTACCTCGCAGGCAAAGCGGGTTTTAAACTTGGTGGCGTCGAAGCGGGTGATGGGTGCGGCCCCGCTGACCCCATTTACGAGCCCTTCCCAGTAGGCGGCGGCAGTGTTACCCAGCGGGGTGATGGCCCCAATACCGGTTACGACAACGCGGCGGATTGACGACATAAGGCAAACGCCGAGTGGGCGGCGTAGTTAGAAACGAAACGAGGGGGTTGGGTGAAAGCAGCAAAACCGGCCGGCGGCGGGCCGGCCGGTATAGGCAATTTTCTTATTCTATGCCGCGCGGCTAGGGGCTGCCCGGCTTAAAAAGACTACTTAGCGTGCTCTTCGAGGTAGCTTACTGCCTGTCCCACGGTCTGGATGTTCTCAGCCTGGTCATCGGGGATGCTAACGTTGAATTCCTTTTCGAATTCCATAATCAGCTCCACGGTGTCGAGCGAATCGGCACCCAGGTCGTTGGTGAAGCTGGCTTCCGGAGTTACTTCCGAGGCTTCAACGCCCAGCTTGTCGATAATGATGGCTTTTACTTTTTCGGCGATTTCAGACATTGCAGTCGTGGTTAAGGGGGAAACTTGCCTGCAAAGTAACGCACCTTTTCGCAACTACGCCGCGAAACCCCTCTTTGCAGGGCGTACAATATTTTGGCTTGGCATTAAAAAGAGGCAGCCAGGGGGCCGTCGAAAGCCGTAGCTTTGCACTTCGCCCCTGCCCCATGAAAACCCTCACCCTGGAGCCAGAGTACGACTGCGACTTTGCGCTGTTTGGCCTCGTGTCGAGCACCCGCGACTACACGCTGGCCTGGAGCCTCAACCGGGGCCTGCGCATGCGCCTGGTGCGCCAGCCCGACTTTGTGCTGAATCTGGTGCAGCAGGGGGCCCTGGCGTTCAGCTATTACCTCTACGGTACGGAAGCGCTTACCTTGCGCCTGCTGCGCAACCGCGCCGCGCTGCCCTCTACGCTAGCCAAGCCGTTTCTGGCCCCCGACATTCGCGAGTACGACTACCTGCTGCAAGTGCACGGCGGCGCCGACGAGTGGGCCGGCACCGAGCTGCTCGACCGCCTCACGGCCCTGCCCCTGGTGCAGTACGCCAGCGAGTTTGACCCCAACGAATTGAAATACAAAGAAAATCTGATTTTTTAACTTAGCTGCTCAGCTCTTTCCGCATGCAACCGTCCCCCGTGTCGTTTAATAAAACCAAAATCGTGGCCACCGTTGGCCCCGCTTCCAACACCTACGAGCGCCTCGGCATGCTCATCCGCGAGGGCGTCGATGTGTTTCGCCTCAACTTTTCGCACGGGGCCTACGAGGAGCACCTGGCGGTGATTAATACCGTGCGTCGCCTTAATAAGGATATGCGCACCAACGTAGGGCTGCTGCAAGACCTGCAGGGACCAAAAATCCGTTTGGGTGAGGTCGAAGGTGGCGGCGTCGAAATCAAGCGCGGCGACAAAATAAAGCTGGTGTGCGGCGAAAAGGAAATCAGCACGGCCACGCGCCTGAGCACCATCTACCTGGGGCTAGCCCGCGATGTGAAGCCCGGCGACCAGATTCTCATCGACGACGGCAAGATTGAGCTGAAGGTGCTCGCTACCGACCGCGACAAGGAAGTGGATGTGGAAGTGGTGTACGGGGGCCTCGTGAAGCCCCGCAAGGGCATCAACCTGCCCGACTCGGAGGTTTCGGCCCCGAGCATGACGGAAAAGGACATTGAGGACCTGAAATTTGGCTTGGAGCACGACGTGGATTGGGTAGCCTTGAGCTTTGCCCGCAAAGCGGAGGATATTCGCTTTATCAAAAACCTGATTGCGGAAGCCGGCAAAACCACCCGTGTGGTGGCCAAGATTGAAACGCCCGATGGCCTGCGCAACATCGACGAAATCATTGCCCTCACTGATGCCGTGATGGTAGCCCGCGGCGACCTCGGCGTGGAGGTGAAGATGGAGGAGGTGCCGATGGCCCAGAAGATGATTATCGAGAAGTGCAACAAGGCCGGCAAGCCCGTTATCGTGGCCACCCAGATGATGGAGAGCATGATAACGGCCCCGCGCCCCACCCGTGCCGAAACCAGCGACGTGGCCAACGCCGTGCTCGACGGCGCCGACGCCGTGATGCTCTCGGCCGAAACCGCCGTGGGCCAGTACCCGGCCGAGGTTATCCGCTCGATGGTCGCTACCATCCTGAGCGTGGAAAGCCGCAGTCCTAAGCTGTTCTACAAGTGGTGGCCTGTGGATGCCGCCGCGCCTACCTTCGTGGAAGACAGCATCCTGTCGGCTTCGTGCCACCTAGCCAAGAATACCACGGCCCGCGTTATCACCGGCATGACGGGCAAAGGCTACACGGCTTTCCAGCTAGCTAAGTACCGCCCCAAGGCCGACATCTTCATCTTCACCGACAACCGGCCGCTGCTCACCGTGCTGAGCCTGGTGTGGGGCGTGCGGTGCTTCTACTACGACCGCTTCAACAGCACCGACAGCACCATTGCCGACATCAAAAATATCCTGATGACTACCGGCCACCTTAACACGGGCAATGTGTTTATCACGACGGGCACCATGCCCATCAGCGAGCGCGGCCGGGCCAACATGGTGAAAGTGAGCGTAGCATAAGCCCTGCACTGCGGGCTTATTGGATTCTCGGATTTTGAAAACGCAAAAAAGGCCGCTCCAACGAGCGGCCTTTTTTTAGTGAGAGAACCCTAGCCAGTGAGCGACGGGCCTCGCAAAATCGGCTACAAAATCCGACGAATCCGATAAATCTGCGAGGCAGACATTACTCTTTAACCAGCTTCCACGTGAAGGGGCTAGCAGCGGGCACCAGCAGCTGCACTAGGTAGAGGCCCGCGGGCTGGCCGGCCAGCGGCACCGCCACTCGAAGCTGGCCGGCCGCTACCGGCATTCGCCATAGGGTGCGGCCCAGCGCATCGGTGAGGGCCAGCACGGCGCCCGGCGCACTGGGCGCCGCCAGGGCCAGGGTAGCCTGCTCGGTAGCCGGGTTGGGCGCCAGCGTGGCGGTGGCCGCTGCCTGGGCGGCGCGGGTGGGCAGCAGGCCGGCAAAATTGCCCGGCTGGCCACACGTTATGCCATTGCGCTTGTAGTACGTCAGAGAGTTGCTGTAATTGGGGCTGCTGCCAAGGGTGATGGGACCCAGGCCTAGCGAGGCCGAAAACTCGTACACGTAGGCAGCATCGTCGACGCCACTCTCGTACTGGCCAGGCTGGCTCAGAAATGGGTACATGGGCACAAAAGCAAGCGTGCGGGAGCTAGACAGGCAGCCAGCCGAAGGCCCGCGCCGCGCCGTGCTCTGGCCCATAAACAGTGTGCCGTTTGGTAGCACCTGGTATTCGCCGGCCAGCAATGACAGAAACGGAAACTGCCGCGACCGCCCGGTGCGTAGCGAAATTACCCAGCGGCCCGCCAGTGGCGCCGCGACGACCGTGCCCGGCGTGCCGCAGCCCGGAAAAGAGTAGTTTGAGTCTGCTCGCGGTAAGTTAACACGAGGCTGTCGGCGCTGAACTGCCGACTCGTGATGCGCCGCAGCCGGTAGCCTTGCGAGCAGACAAACGCCGAGCCGAATGAGTAGGTAGTCAGCTCATAGCCTAATTCATCACCCACGCTCAGCGCAAAGAGCTGGCGCGCGTCATAGTCGCCCAGCCCAGCTTGGGGCGTAGTCCACTGCTGCCAAGCCGGGCTGCTGCCATCCAGCGCCAGCCACTGGGGGCCTAGCCGCAGGCCATAGCGGCGGCTGAGCACCACCTGCTGCCCGTTGCTGAGCGTGATGGTGGCTACCGAGTCAGCACTGGTACCTGCCGGGTCGAGCGCGCGGCTGCTGAGGGTGGCCGTGAGGGCGGGCTGTACGCTGGCTGCCCAGGTGCTGCCCACCGCTGCCCGGGGCCGCAGCAAGAGGGCTACCGGCGTGGCCGGGCCGATTGGCGCTGGCTCGGCATTGGCTTCCAGGTAATACTCGCTGCCGCCGGGGCGCCAGCGCAGGCGGGCGCCAAACAGATTATTGCGGCTCTTGGCATAGCGGGAAGCAGGACTACCCAAGGGCCGCAGCAAGCGATTGAACGTATACACCGAGTCGCCGGCGGCGGTGGCATAGGCCGAGTCGACGCGCAGCGTGTGCACCGGGACAATAAGTCCTGGACTGCCCGGTGGCGAATAGCTGTAGCTGAAGCCCGGCCGGAACGGCCGCCACGCGGTCTGCTGCGCCTCAGCCAGCAGGCTGGCCGCTAGCAAGAAAAGCGTGAGAAAATAGCTGATTCGCATATCTTCAAAGAGTGAAATGGAGCAGCGGCAAAAGTAGCGGCAAAAGTGCTGGCCAGGGACCGGCCAACGCAAAAAGCCCCGCTATAGCTAGCGGGGCTTTTTGGTAAGGAGCGCGGGACCAAACGGTGGGGCGGCAGAGTTCGGTCCCGCTAAACTCGTCTCGCGCTAAAGCGCGTTAACGAGTTTTGTCAGCTTGCTCTTGTTGTTAGCAGCTTTGTTTTTGTGGATGATGTTCTTCTTAGCCAGGCGGTCCAGCATTGAGGTCACTTTCTTCAGCAGCTCCTGGGCGGCCGACTTGTCGGTAGTGCCGCGCAGTTTCTTGATAGCCGTGCGGGTAGACTTATGCTGGTAGCGGTTTAGTACGCGCTTCGCTTCGTTGCTGCGGATGCGCTTAATAGCCGACTTATGGTTTGCCATGACAAAAAAGAAAATTCTATAGAGGACAGCCGGACGGCTGCGGTTTTCGCGTTTGGGAGGGCAAAGGTAGAAAATAAAACCAACAATTCCCAGCTTTTGAGTAAGAAAAATTGGAGTTGTCAGCGCCGGGGTAAGCTAGCGGCATCCGGGACAAGGTGCCCATCTTTGCTTCAGTACACTGTGGCGTAGGGCTAGCCAGGGCCAAGTTGGCGTTGCTTTTGCTGCAAAATGCGCCGCCGAATTTCCGCTTTATTCTCTTGCGCTCATGCCGCTCCTTCCTGCTTCTGCTTATCGCCCGGCTACTTTGCTTGCCAATGGCCACCTGCAAACCATTGCGGCCAGCACCCTGCGCCGGGTGCCGGAAGTGCGCTACCAGCGCGAGCGGCTGGAACTGCCCGACGGCGATTTTGTGGACCTCGACTGGTCGCTGGTCACGGCGGGCCAGCCGGCCCCGCGGCTAGGCATCATTTCGCACGGGCTGGAGGGCGACAGCAACCGGCCCTACGTGCGCGGCATGGCGCGGGCCCTCAACCAGGCGGGTTTTGATGCGCTGGCCTGGAACTACCGGGGTTGCGGCGGCGAAACCAACCGCCTGCTGCGTGCCTATCACCTCGGCGATACCGACGACCTAGCCGAAGTAATCGGGCACGCGGCGGACGTAAAAAACTACCCGGAAATCTTCCTGACCGGCTTCTCAGCCGGCGGTAATGTGACGCTAAAATACCTGGGCGAAAACGCGGCGCGCGTACCGCCGCAGGTGAAGCGGGCGGCGGTATTTTCGGTGCCAACCGACCTCAAGGCCAGTTCGGTACACATCAGCCGCTGGCAAAATCAGATTTACCTGCGCCGCTTTATGAGCTCGCTCAAGGAGAAAATGCGGGCCAAAGACAGCCACCTGCCCGGTCAGCTCGACTTGACGGAGCTTAACCAGCTGCGCGATTTTCCGCAGTTTGACGAGCGCTACACGGCGCCGCTGCACGGCTTTGCCTCAGCCGACGACTACTACGAGCAGTCGGCCTCGGGGCGCTACCTGGCGGGCATTCGCATTCCGACGCTGCTGGTAAATGCCCTGAACGACCCCTTCCTGCCCGCTAGCTGCTTTCCGCGGGAGGCGGCGGCGGCCAGCGAGTTTTTTTACCTCGAAACCCCGGCCGGCGGCGGGCACGTAGGCTTCAACGAAGGTGGTCCGGCTGGCCCGTATTACTCGGAGCGGCGCGCCGTTGACTTTTTCACCCGTGCGGTGCCGGGGTAGGGCTTGACTAAAACGCTCGTGCGGCTAGCCTTCCAACCCTGGAAAGCTAGCCGCACGAGCGTTTTAGTAGCCAGCTGCTTACACCTGGGGCGGCGAAGTGGCCTCAATAGCCGAAAAGGTTTCGAGAATCTTGTAGGTATGCGAGGCACCCTGCGGCACCAGGTAGGAGGCGCCGGGCTCCAGGGGCGTTACCTTGCCTTCGAGGTGCAGCTCGGCGCGGCCCTTGAGTACGTAGCCTACGGTTTCGTAGGGCTTGTTGCTGAGCGGTTTGGGCTCGCCGGGCGCTTCGTTTTCCCAGAGGCGCAGAGCTACGTGGTGGCCGGCGGCCAAGTGTTTGGCGCCATCGGCGCTCACTGCGGCCGAAGCGGCATTGGCGTTGGAAGTAGACATGAGGAAGAGTAGATAAGGCGCAGATAATGCGCCCGTTAAAAAGTGATTGAAGCTGCGGCAGATACCTGCTAAATGTCAGTCAGCAGCGTTAGCTACTAACGGCCAGGCCAACCCGGCGGTTGTGCCCGGGCCACCAAAACCTTCGCCCCGGCCGGCCGGTTAAGAAGCTCATGCCGCGCAGCCGAGTGGTTTTGCCGGTTATTTTTCGTTCCTAGCCATGATTCTGCCGTGTCTGCCACTGCCCTCGAAACTTTTGCCGAGCAATTGGCGCGGGCGCACGCGGCCGTGCCCACCGCCCTGCCGGGGCCCGCTTTCTGCGCGCTAGCCGAGCAGGTGCTGGCCGTGCTCTTTCCCGAGCGGGCCGCCCGGCCGCTGGCCGGCACCGATGCCGTAGCTGCCACCCTCTACCACTTGCAGGCCGAGCTAGCCGAGCTGCTGGCCCAGGTACCCGGCCTGCCCAACGCCCCCGGCACGCTCGCCGACAGCTTGTTTAATGGCCTGCCCACGCTGCGCGAGGCACTGCTGCGCGATGCCGAAGCTACCCTGGCTGCCGACCCCGCTGCCCAGAGCATCAGTGAGATACTGACTACTTACCCTGGGTTTTACGCTACCGCCCTGCACCGGCTAGCCCACGCGCTGCACCAGCGCGGTGTGCCGCGCCTGCCGCGCCTGCTAAGTGAGTACGCTCACCAGCGCACGGGCATTGACATTCACCCTGGGGCGCGCATCGGCGCGGCCTTCTGCATCGACCACGGCACGGGCATCGTCATTGGCGAAACGGCCGAGATTGGTGCGCACGTGCAAATTTACCAAGGCGTTACGCTAGGAGCCTTGAGCGTGGCGAAGGCTTTACAGGGCCTCAAGCGCCACCCGACTATTGAGGACCACGTCGTGATTTACGCTAACGCCACCATTCTGGGGGGCAGCACGGTAATTGGTACGTACAGCATTATCGGCGGCAACGTGTGGCTGACCGAAAGCGTGCCTTCGCACTCGCGGGTGTATCACCGGGCGCAGCTGCACATGGCCCGGCAGGATGACCCGGCCGGCGAACTCATATTTTCGATTTAACCCACTTCCCTTTTTCTAACTGACCCCTCATTCCACCCCATGAAAGCTAATTCCATGCTCGATGTTATCGGCCACACGCCGTTACTCAAACTCAACCGCCTATTCGCTGCCGAGCGCCCCGATGTGGAGGTGTGGGTGAAGCTGGAGCGCCAAAACCCCGGCGGCTCTATTAAAGACCGCATCGCGCTGAGTATGATTGAGCAGGCCGAGAAAGACGGTATCCTCACCAAAGACAGCATTATTGTGGAGCCCACCTCGGGCAATACCGGCGTGGGGCTAGCCCTGGTGGCGGCCGTGAAAGGCTACAAAATTACGCTCGTTATGCCCGAGAGCATGAGCATTGAGCGCCGCCGCCTGATGTCGGCCTACGGTGCCAACCTGGAGCTGACGCCACGCGAAGGGGGCATGAAAGCCGCCATCGCCAAGGCTCAGGAAATAGTAGACAGCACGCCCGGCGCCTGGATGCCCATGCAGTTTTCTAACCCGGCCAATATTGCGGTGCACGTGGCCACCACGGCCCAGGAAATTCTGGCCGATGCGCCGGAGGGCGGCTTCGATATGCACATTACGGGCGTGGGCACGGGCGGCCACCTCACCGGCGTGACGGAAGTGCTCAAGCCTAAATTTCCGAAGATGAAAACCTTTGCCGTGGAGCCCGAGCTGTCGCCCGTTATCAGCGGCGGCGCGCCGGGGCCGCACCCCATCCAGGGTATCGGCGCGGGCTTTATCCCCGACAACTTGCACCGCGAAGTGCTCGACGGCGTTATTCAGGTGAGCCGCGACGAGGCGTTTGAGATGACGCGCCGCGCCGCCAAGGAAGAAGGCATTTTGTGCGGCATTTCGTCGGGCGCCTCGCTGGCAGCCGTGGCCAAGAAGCTAGCCGACGTGCCGCAGGGCGGCAAGGTCCTCACCTTCTGCTACGACACCGGCGAGCGCTACCTGTCGGTAGAAGGACTGTACGTGTAGATAGCTAATTAAAAAAAAGTTACTACTTAAGAGCGTCGTGCCCGGCTAGCCTGGGCTCGGCGCTCTTGGCGTTTCTGCCGTATCGGGAAGTATGGAACAATCTGAATCTGCAGCCGACCGCTTCTGGCGCTGGGCGCTGCCGGTGGCCGTGCTGGCTTGCCTCTACGTCAATTACTTATACAATGCCAATCCGCCCACCGGCGCGCTCAGCAACGGCGCAATGTCGGCCCGGCACCCCACGCTGCTTACGCCGGCTGGCTACGCGTTCAGTATCTGGGGCGTCATTTTTCTGGGGTTGGTGGTATACACCGTGTGGCAGTGGCTACCTGCGCAGCGCGGGGCGCGCTTGCCGCTGGCCATCAATTCATTACTGACCAGGGCCGTAGTAATGACCGCCGCCTGGACGCTGGTATTCAGCTACGAGATTATCAACAGTAGTCTCACCGTGATGGTACTGCTGCTGCTGCTGCTGGCCCAGGCCTACGGCCGGGCGCGGCAGCTGGGGCTCATGCGGGCCGTGCCCGGCTGGCCGACGTGGTTTCTGAGCTTTTACCTAGGTTGGATAGTGCTGGCCACGGTGCTCAATTTCATTTTTGGGCTGCGCGACGGGTTTGGACTGCACTGGTCGGCCGGGGCTAGCCTGGCGGGTTGCTATGCGCTGCTGCTTGTTGCCGTGCTGCTGGGCCTGGGGCTAGCCTGGCGCAGCCATGATGTGCGCCTGCCGCTGCCCATTGCCTGGGGCCTCCTCGGCACCTGGGTGGCGCAGCGGGCTAGCCAGCCGGGGCTGGCCGTGGCGGCGCTGGGCGTGGCCTCGGTGCTGCTGCTGGGGGCGGCGGTGGTAGGCTGGCGGCGCAGCCAGCAGGTGCTGGCCGCGGGGTAGGAGCGGGGAGCTAGGCCCGGACTGTACTTTTGGGGTGATTGCTAGCGGCGGTCCGTTGCTTGCTCCTCATCAGGAAGTGGGTAGCAGCTGCCGGCTAAACAATCATTCATCATCAACCAATAATTCTTACATGCGCCAGAATTTCGTTGCCGGCAACTGGAAAATGAACCTCACCCTGCCCGAAGCGCAGGCCCTGACTTCCGAAGTAGTGCAGATGCTGCACGACGAGCTTACCGGCCCTAAGCCCCAGGTGGTTATTTGCCCGCCCTTTCCGCTGCTCATGGGCGTGCACCGCCTGCTGGGCGATAGTGGCAACCCCGCGCTCGGGGCCCAAAACTTCCACCAGAAGGAAAGCGGGGCCTACACCGGCGAGGTGTCGGCCAAGCAGCTGCGCTCGGTGGGCTGCGCCTACGTGATACTCGGCCACT
The DNA here is from genome assembly GCF_013256625.1 of Hymenobacter sp. BRD128. Taxonomy (NCBI): domain Bacteria; kingdom Pseudomonadati; phylum Bacteroidota; class Cytophagia; order Cytophagales; family Hymenobacteraceae; genus Hymenobacter; species Hymenobacter sp. BRD128. The sequence goes on along the minus strand of NZ_CP053908.1, from coordinate 2,653,656 downwards.
CGGAGCGCCGCCAGCACTTCCGCGAAGACGACGCTCTGCTGGCCGAGAAGCTGAACACGGCCCTGGCTGCCGGCCTGAAGCCGATTTTCTGCGTGGGCGAAAGCCTGGAAACCCGCGAGGCCGACGAAACTTTCGACTTCATCGGCCAGCAGCTGGCCAACGGGCTCTTTCACCTGAGCAAGGAAGACGTTGATAAAGTGGTCATTGCCTACGAGCCCATCTGGGCCATTGGCACGGGGCGCACGGCTAGCAGTGCGCAGGCGCAGGAAGTGCACGCCTTCATTCGGCAGCAGGTGGCGGCGGCCTACGACCAGGCCACGGCTGACAACACAACTATCCTCTACGGCGGCTCGTGCAACGCCCAGAACGCCCGCGAGCTCTTCAGTCAGCCCGACGTGGATGGTGGCCTCATCGGCGGCGCGTCATTGAAATCGCGCGATTTTGTTGAAATTGTAAAGTCCTTTTAGCTAGCTGGCACTGCCCAAAGGACGAATTGTATTTTAGGCCGAATTATTGCCTTAACCGGCTCGCCTAGTGTTATAAATTCCAGTTCATCCTTTTACGCGGCGGTTTTATGCTATCTTTTTTTCTCGCTTTTCTGCTTTTTTTCACCCCGCCCGGCGTGGGTGGGGTGGCTAGCCGGCCGGGTCTTGCCCTGGCACACCCGGCCGGCTCGGTAGAGCCCTGCAAAATCTACGGTTCCATCTACCTCGAAAACGACCCGCGCCGGGCTAATTCGTGCTTTGCGGTAGTGTACCTGGAACCCGAGCAGGCCTTTGCCGACGTAATCGTATTTAATGAAACCAACAAGCTTTTCGCGGATAAAGCGGGCTTGTGGTGCCCGGCCGAAAACCGCGAGTTTGCCGACTATACGCTGTACGTGACCACCGACCGCAGCCGGGCCGATTTCGCCATTCACTACACCAAGGTGCGCTCGTTTGCGGGCTGCAAGCAGTAGCGCCGCGGCTCATTGCGTGCGGGGCGCGTCGCTCCGGACTGCCCCGCGCGCAATGAGCCGCGGGGCGGCGGCGTTTCTACATTTTAAGTTGCTAAAATGGATTTTATTGAGTTGACGGTCCAGGCTCCGCGGGAACTGGCCGATATTTTGGTCGCCGAGCTGGGCGAAGTAGGCTTCGATACGTTTGAAGACAACGACGCCGGCTTTTGCGCCTACACTACCGAAGACGCCTTCGACCGCGACGCGGTGGCCGAGATTATGAGCCGCTACGAGGGGCTGGGTGAGCTGGCGTTTTCGGACCGCGTAATAACGCGCCAGAACTGGAACCAGGAGTGGGAGAAGAATTTTCAGCCCCTCATTATTGCCGACCGCGTATCGGTGCGGGCGCCGTTTCACCCCAAGCCCGCGGGCGTGGAGTACGACATCGAGATAATGCCGCGCATGTCGTTTGGCACCGGCCACCACGAGACTACGGCCTTAATGATTGAAAATCAGCTTGCTATTGACCACCACGGCAAGCGTGTGCTGGACATGGGCTGCGGCACCGGCATTCTGGCCATTATGGCCGAAATGCTGGGCGCCCGCCAGGTGCTGGCCGTAGACGTGGAGCCCTGGACGGTGGAAAACGCCCGCGACAACGCCGCCGAAAACCATTGCCGCACTATCGAGTGCCGCCTGGGCGGCGCCGAGACCCTAGCCGACGAGGCGCCCTTCGACCTTATCCTGGCTAATATCAACCGCAACGTGCTGCTCGAAGACATGCACGAGTATGCGCGCCTGCTGCCCAGTGGGAAACCAATTTTGTTCAGTGGGTTTTACGAGGAGGATTTACCCAAGATAACGGCCGAGGCTACGCGCCAACACCTGCGCTACGAGCGGCACCGCACGCTGCGCAGCTGGGTTTCGGCTATTTTCACCAAACTGTAAGCTGCTCCGGATACCCGCCAGGGTGGCCCACAGCTGGCCGTCCCGGCCTTTGCCCGACCTTATGAAGCGACTGCTCGCCGCCTTTTTCTGCTTAAGTTTTCCTCTGCTGCCCGCCGCAGCCCAAACGGCCAAGCCGGCGGCTAAGCCCGGCCCGCCGCCGGCCGCTACGCCCGCGCCGCCCGCCGATGGCCGGGCAGCCGGCGAAGTGCGGCCCGGCCAGGTGGCGGTGCAGCGCTACACGGGTCACCTCTCGCCCGACCCCGCGCAGTTTATCATCGACGTGCGCACGATGATGCTAGCCACCAACAACGCCGGTGCGATGGCGCTGGGCGACAAGTTGCGCCAGCTCTGGGTAGCAACCAGCTCACGGCTAGCCAGCAAACGACTATTGCGGCGCTTTCGCAGAAGATGTTGGATAAGAAGCTGCGGCCCATTCCGCACCTCACGGCTTTTTACAGCGCCTTGGTGACGGGCAAAACCAAGGCCGGCCTTAGCGACACGCAGGTCGACCAGTACCTCGACGCGCTTGGGCAGTCGGTGGAGAAAGACCCGGCCGCCGACGTAGAAAAGTACCTGCTCACCACGGCGCGGGTGCTCAATGGCGGCTACCTCTATCGCTCGGGTTTTAACGCGCTGCGCGTGATGGGTGGGCAATTGTCGTTTGCCTACAAGGCCGCGGCCACCGCCGACCCCAACGCGACCTTCGACAGCGCGCCCGCCGAGCCCAAGCCTGCCGCGCTGCCTGCTCCGGCCAAGCCCGCTGCCGCGGCGGCCAAGCCCAAACCTAAGCCCAAGCCGGTAGCTAAAAAGAAGCGCGCCAGCGATGGCTGGGACACGGCCGACATGTGGAGCAGCCCCAGCAAAGCGAGCGCCAACGATGGCTGGGGCCCGCCCATTAGCAGCACGCCTAAGAAAAAAGCCAGCAGCGACGGCTGGGGTGCCCCGGCCGACGATGGCTGGGGCGCGCCCAAAAAAAAGACGCCCGCCAAAACTGCCACCAAGAAAGCCCCGGCCAAGCCCATTGCGGCCAGCCCAAAGTCGGCGTCCGCCAAGCCCGCTACGGCGCCGGCGCCCGCCAATTCTGACTTCGACCAGCCCTTTATTCCCTCGGCCAGCGCGGCGTATGATGCTTACTATCCGCCCGTCGTTAGCGGGCCGATGATTGAGTTGAAGGATGCCGACCTGGTAATGCGCACGGCCAGCGACTCCATCGTGATTCATAAAGTGAGCGGCACGGCTGCCACGACGGGTAGCCACTTTCTGGCTAAGGGCGGGCAAGTGGCCTGGACGATAAAGGGCAACCCCGTAACGGCCGACCTCGACCCGTTTGATTTCGACCTGAGCAAGCCCGAGTTTACGGCCCAGCCCGTAACCCTGACCTACGCCGCTAGGCTTGAAGCGCCGGTGAAGGGCGCCCTCAGCTACAAAAGTGTGCGCCGGAAGGCGGGCGCGACCGAGAGCAGCTACCCGCGGTTTATCTCGCTCACCAACGATGTGCGCATCAAAGACATAGGCCCTGGTATTAAGTACCAGGGCGGCTTGTCGATGGCGGGCAGCAGTCTGCTGTCGGCCTCGCTCGATGGCTCGCTCTCGCACCTCACCGTGAGCCAGGATAATAAGCTGCGCTTCCGCTCGGCCTCGCGCAATTTCGTGCTCGGCGACTCGGTCATCACGGCCGGGCGGGCCGCCGTGGCGCTGTACGAGAGCACCGGCGACTCCATCACCCACCCGGGTGTGGAGCTGAAATATTTGAAAAGTAAGGAGCAGCTCAGGTTGCTTTACGAGAAAGGTCTGTACCATAATGCGCCCTACTCCGACTCGTACCACCAGGTAGATATCCGGGCCCAGATGCTGACCTGGAACCTGCGCGAGCCGAAGATGGACTTTAGCATCATTACTTCGCCCACGCAGGTATCGGCCGATTTTGAGAGCAGTAACTTCTTCTCCAATACCCGCTACCAGCAGCTCAAGAGCATCAACCACCTGCATCCGCTGCAAATGCTGCTAGGGTACAGCATCGCCCACGGCCACAGCAGCGTGCTCAATGTGCACGACGTGGCCGTGGCTACCAATACCAACGAGGCCAACCTGCGCTCGGCCGTGAGTGGGCTAGCCCGCGATGGCTACGTCGATATTCAGCCCCAGACCGGCGAGGTAATCTTGCTGCGCAAGGCCCGGCACTACGTGGGCGCCGCCCGCGATAAAAAGGACTACGACCACATCGATATTAAGTCGTTGAGTGGTTCGGGGCGCAGCGCTACCCTCAACCTGGCCAGCAACCAGCTGGTGGTGCACGGGGTAAAGCAATTCAGCTTTTCCGACGATTCGGCGGCCGTTTTTGTGCAGCCCGATAGCGGCACGGTGCGCATGGAGCGCAACCGTAACCTCAAGTTTGGCGGGCGCGTGAAAACATCCATCTACGGCTTTAAGGGCAAGGATTTTTTGTTCGACTACGACGGGTACTACATCGACATGCCCCGCATCGACTCGCTCACAATCCGCAATAAGCGTAAAAAGGCGACCAACAAAAACGTGGCCGCCGAGGAAGCTCCGCCCAGCGACTTTGTGCTCACCAACAAGGGCAAGTATCAGAGCGGCCGCTTGTACCTGAACGACCCGCTTAACCGCTCGGGCCGCAAAAAGCTGCCCAAATACCCGGCCTTTAACTCCTCATCGGGCGCCTACGTGTATTTCAACAAGCCCGACGTGCTGGGCGGCGCCTATGACACTACTACTTACTTCGACGTGCCGCCCTTCAGCTTCGACTCGATGGGCACGGGCAAGTCGCGCGGCAATTTCGTGGGCGTGTTTCACAGCAAGGCCTTGCCGCCCATCAAAACGGCGCTCAGCGCGCAAGAAGATGGCGCGATGGGCTTTGTGCACACGGTGCCAGCCACTGGCTACCCGATGTATGGGGGTAAGGGCCGCCTCTCGCCGGGCGCCAAGGTGAAGCTCAACAGCCAGGGCCTGCAGTCGAATGGCACAGTAACGTATCTGGGTGCCACCATGCAGAGCGACCGCTTTGTGATGTACGGCGACTCGCTCACGGGCGAGGGCAAAACCGGTAGCATCGCCGCCGGCCCCAACACGCCCAAAGTGGTGCTGCCACCGGGCTACCTCATCAACTGGGGCGCCCGCACCGACAGCCTGCACCTGCGCACGCCACCCGGCGGGGCCTCGGCTAAGGTATATGCCGACCACACGTTTAAGGGCTCGCTGCTGCTCACGCCCAAGGTGGTAGGCGGCGCCGGCCGCCTCGACGGCCCGCAAAGCTACGTGCGGTCTGAAAACCTGGTGTTTAAGAACGACTCGTATTCGGGTCAGAAAGCGCTGCTGAGCGTAAAGTCGGCCCAGGCCGGCAAGCCGGCGCTGGCGGCTAACGATGTCGATTTTACCTACGACCTCAAAAAAGGCTTTGCCGAGTTTAAGCGGGAGGAGGGCAGCAAGGCTACCATTGACTTGCCCTACACCGGTTTTCGGACCTCGCTTAGCGGCGGGCGCTGGGACTTTAAGAAGAAGCGCGTGCTGCTGCGCGCGGCGGGGTCCGACTCGACGCGCTCGTACTTTACCTCAACCGTGCCCGAGCAGCACGGGTTGAAATTTAAGGCTAGCGACGCCAGCTACGACCTGACCAAATATCAGCTGCAGGCCAAGGGTGTGCCCTACGTAGCGGCGGCCGACGCCTGGGTTATCCCCGACTCGGGGCGCGTGACGGTGGCCGGCGGCGGCAAAATGCAGACCCTGCACCACGCCAAAATCCTGCTCGATTCGCTGGGTAAGTTTCACAAGCTCGTGGATGGTAACATCCGGGTCGATGCCCGCGATGCATTCAGCGGCGATGCCAAGTATATGTCGCGCACGGCTACCGGCGATTCGGTTGCCCTCAAGTTTGTGGATTTCAAATCCGACTCGGCCTCACTGCTAAGTTCCAACACCGGCCGCAAGCGCTTTGGCCTGCGCCGCCGCCGCCCCGCCGATGTCGATGAGGTAAACCCGAAATCCAACCTCGCCACCACGGCCACGGCCAACGTGGAGGCCAACCAGAAATTTCAGCTAGCTCCCCACATTGGCTTCCGGGGCGGCATCAGCCTGAACTCGCGCCGCCGGGGCCTGCTCTTCGATGGCCAGGTGCAGCTTCAATTTGGGCGCGTGCGCGACGCAGCCACCGCCGACTGGTTTGCGGTAAAAGATAGTATCGACCCCAAAAACCTCGACCTCGACCTGCGCAATCTGAAGTCGGAAGACGGCACGGAGCTAGCCACCGGCCTGTTCATCTCCGACACCGATAACCGCCTCTACCCGCTCTACGCCGGTCCCAAGGGCAGCGCCGCCGATATTCCGCTGCTCGCCGTAGCGGGCAAGCTGCACTACGACACTAGGCGCGGCGAATACACCATTGCCGACCAGGATTTCAGCGACCCCAACCACTACCAGGGCACGCTGCTAGCCTTCCGCGACTCGACCAGCCAGATGACTTTCCGGGGGCCGATGAGTTTTATTGCGAACACTAAAAACTATAGCATTGCCGCCAGCGGGGTGGGCCGGGCCAACCCCGACAGCGCGCATTACCGGGTGCGCAGCCTGCTGGGCATCGACGCGGCCATGCCGCCCAAGGCCGTGGAGCTGATGGCCACCACCCTGGCTAAGGTGACCAAAAACTCGCCCGAGGCTTTCGACGGCTCGACGGACGAGCTGTATAACATCGCGCAGTTTGCCGGCAACAAGGGCGTTGATGCCTTTAACAACCGCCGGCCCGGCGCGGCCCCCGCGCCGCTGGCTAGCCTCTCACCCAAGCTGCTGCACACCCTCACCCTGAGCAAGGTAAACCTGGTATGGGACCCCAAGCAGCGCGCCTGGCACTCGGTGGGTAAAATCGGGCTGGGTGGTGCGGGTAAGCAGGGCCTCAATGCCCTGGTAGAGGGCTACGTCGAAATCAAGCGCGAAAACTCGGCCGACCTCGTGGAAGTGTATCTCGAAGCCGAGCCCCAGACCTGGTACTATCTGCGCTACGCCAACAACGTGCTGCTGGCTAAGTCGTCGAGCGAGGAATTTGACGGTGAAATCGCGGCCAAGCAGAAGGGCAGTATCGAAACCGCCACCGACTACGGCGTTTACCTAGTCGACTTTGAAGATGTAGACCGCTTCCGCTCGCACTTCGAGCGCACCTACCTGGGCAAGTCGGGCAAGCTGGCCCCGCGCCCGGCTGCCCCAACCCCAACGGGCAACTTCGACAACTTCGATACCGAAAAAGGCAAGAAGTCGAAAAAGAAACCGAAGGCTGACCACTTTGGCAACGGCGAAAACGCAGCTAATGCGGAGCCCGCCGCCGAGCCGGCCAAAAAGTCGAAAAAGAAAAAAGATAACGACCCCTTCGGCGATGGCGTCATTACGCCAGCCGCTGCCGAGCCGGCGCCCGAACCCGCCAAGAAAACCAGGAAAAAGAAGGAAGAAGCGCCGGCCGACGGTGATATCACGACCGAGCCAGCCCCCGAACCCACTAAAAAATCGAAGAAGAAAGCGAAGGATAACGACCCCTTCGCCGATAGTGAAGTGGCCCCCGTAGCTCCCGCGCCCAAGAAAGCCGCGCCGGCTCCGGTTACGACACCCGCCCCCGCTGCGCCCGCTTCGATTACCACGCCCGCCCCCGCTGCGCCCGCTTCGATTACCACGCCTGCCCCCGCTGTACCGGCGTCCGTGACTACGCCAGCGTTAGCGCCAGCTGTTCCTGCGGCTACTCCACCGCCGGCCGATTCGGCCCGAACGGCCAGCCCTGCCCCGGTAGCTACTCCGGCCCCTGTCGCCCCGGCGCCCGTAGCAGCTCCGGCCCCGGCCCCCGCCGCCGAGCCGGCCAAAAAGGAAAAGGTAAAGGAGCCCGAGCCTGACCCCAGCGCCGAGCCGGGCGTAGAAACCGACAAGAAGCCGAATAAGAAAAAGAAGAAAGCCGCGGCCGAAGACCCCTTCGGCGACTCGTAGCGCAGCCACCCCCAGCCGCCCCGGAGCCGACCTCCGGGGCGGCTTACTTTTGTGCCATGCTACTTATCGCTTTGGCGCTGCTCGCGGCCTACTTGCTAGGCTCCATTCCTACGGCCCTCTGGGTGGGCCGGGCGTTTTTTAATCTCGCCGATATTCGGGAGCATGGTTCTGGCAATGCGGGGGCTACCAATACCTTTCGGGTGCTGGGCAAGCAGGCCGGCACGTTTGTGCTGCTGGTCGATGCCTTCAAGGGCTTCGCGGCGGCTTATTTTCTGCCCAATCTGCTGCTGAGCCAAGGCCTTATTCAGCCGCAAAGCCTATTCTATTATCGCCTGGCCTGCGGGGTGCTGGCGGTGGTGGGGCACATCTACCCCATCTTCGCCCAGTTTCGGGGTGGTAAGGGCGTAGCCACTATTCTGGGTATGATGCTAGCCATTGCGCCGGCCACGGTGGGCGTGGCGCTGCTGGTGTTTCTGGCGGTGCTGGGCACCACGCGCTACGTATCCCTGAGCAGCATGACGGCCGGGGTGGCTTTTGCGCTGTTGCAATTGCTGCCCACCTTTCGCCCCGTCAATTCGCTGCAAGTGTGGTTTGGCTTTCTGCTAGCCCTCATGCTCATCTATACGCACCGGGCCAACATCGGCCGGCTGCGCGCCGGCACCGAGAGCCGCGTGCCGCTGTGGGGTAAGCGGTAGAGATATATGGAATTTAAGGTCCTCGAAACGCTACAGTTTGAAGATAAGCTGCTGGTTATTTACGACTGGATAAGATTGTCTTTTGCCGGCCCCATCCGGAATCTCTACGCCTATGATGCAGAAGGTGGTAGAGTATGGATAGCTGAATCACGGCGGCTTGGTGACTTTTATACTGGTTTTGTAGGAGATGGCCGCCTATTAAAAGCTACTACTTGGGACTGCTTTTGCTGTACGCTTGACCCAGAAACCGGAAAAATTGTTGAATCAATCTTTACGAAGTGATGCAAGCCGCACCCACTACCCTTATCGCCCCGCGCCTGCGGCTGCGCGCTTTCACCCTAGCCGACGTGCCGCGTTTGGTAGCCTTGGCTGGAAATTACGAAGTGGCAAAGAACACGCTCAACATTCCGCACCCGTACCGCGAGGAGGATGCCCGCCGCTGGGTGCAGCTTACCCAGGAAAACTACGCGCAGCAAACCAGCTACGCCTTTGCTATCGAGCTGCTGGCCACCGGCGAATTTATTGGTGGCATTGGCCTCACCATAGAGCGGCGCTTCGACCGGGCCGAGGCGGGCTACTGGCTGGGCCAGCCCTATTGGGGGCGGGGCCTGGCCAGCGAGGCGCTGGCGGCCGTGCTGCGCTTTGGCTTCGAGCAGCTGGGGCTGAATAAAATTTACGCCACCCACATTGCCGAAAATCAAGCTTCGGGCCGGGTAATGCTAAAAAACGGTATGGTGAAAGAAGGCGAGTTGGCCCAGCATACCAAGCGCGACGGTCGATACCACGACCTCTGGCAGTACCGCCTCACGCAGGCCGAGTACGTTGCCCGCCCCTGATGCAGTCTAACGCACTGGGCGAATGGGTAATTTATTTCCGAATTATTACCAGCCATATTCCAGCCCCCCACACTCAGCAGCAGCAAATCCGGCATGGCAACCCCAACTGCACGCTATGCTTGTGGTTGTAGCAGGCAGCCTTGCATGCCATCGGCGGCGGGCACGTGCTCGTTAGGTCCAGGATGGTAGATGCCGTGGCGCACAGCCTGCCAGGGGCTGGCTCGGTGCAGGTAGGCACGGCGGCTATGCGCTTCGGCTTCGGCATTATTCGGGAGACGGTGAGCGAGCTGGGGCAGGACATGGGGAAGAAAATTTTTAACACCATTTATGACTTTCTGGGCAAGTGGTTAGGTGCTAGGCTGAGCCGCCAGCCATCAGTCACGTTGGGCTTGCGGTTAGCGGCCTACTTTTGTCCTACCATTTATCCTTTTCCTTTTATGCCCGCACCTGCTTACCTAACCCAACATCGAAATCGCTTTCTCGAAGAACTCATTGATTGGCTCCGCATTCCGTCGGTATCAGCCGACCCCAAGTTTCACGGCGATGTGCTTAAGGCGGCTGACTATCTGAAAGATAAGCTAGCGGAAGCTGGCGCGACCAACGTAGAAATCTGCCCCACGGCCGGCAATCCCATCGTGTACGGCGACTATATGGCCGGCCCCGACCGCCCCACCGTGCTTGTGTACGGTCACTACGATGTGCAGCCCGCCGACCCCTACGAGCTGTGGACCTCACCGCCCTTTGAGCCCGTTATCAAGGACGAGAAAATCTACGCTAGGGGTGCCTGCGACGATAAAGGCCAGGTGTATATGCATGTGAAAGCGCTGGAGATGATGCTGCGCGCTGGCGGCGGCGCACCCTGCAACATCAAATTTATGTTTGAGGGGGAAGAAGAAATCGGGTCCAACAACCTGGGAATCTTTGTGAAAGCTAACAAAGAGAAGCTTCAGGCCGACGTTATTCTTATCTCCGACACGGGCATTTTGGCCAATGACGTGCCCAGTATCGAGGTGGGCCTGCGTGGCCTTAGCTACCACGAGGTGGAAGTGACCGGGCCCAACCGCGACCTGCACTCGGGTCTTTACGGCGGCGCCGTGATGAACCCCATCAATGCGCTCTGCGACATGATTAGCAGCCTGCATGATGCGAACCGCCATATCACCATCCCCGGCTTCTACGACAAGGTAGACGAGCTGAGTGCCGACGAGCGTGCCGAAATGGCCCAGGCGCCCTTTTCGGAAACCGAGTTTAAGCAAAGCATTGGGCTACCGGCCGCTGTGGGCGAGGCTGGCTACACTACGCCCGAGCGCACCAGCATCCGGCCGACGCTCGATGTCAACGGCATCTGGGGCGGCTACACTGGCGAGGGCGCCAAGACGGTAATTGCCAGCAAGGCCTACGCTAAAATATCGATGCGCCTCGTGCCGCACCAAACCAGCGACGAGATTACGGCGCTCTTCCAAAAGCACTTTGAAAGCATTGCCCCGGCTGGTATCACGGTAAAGGTGACGCCCCACCACGGCGGTGAGCCCGTCGTGACGCCCACCAACTCGGCCGCTTACCGTGCCGCCGCCAAGGCTCTCGAAACTACGTTTGGCAAGAAGCCGGTGCCCACGCGCGGCGGCGGCTCCATTCCCATTGTGGCCATGTTTAAGAGTGAACTCGGGCTCGACTCAGTACTACTGGGTTTTGGGCTCGACAGCGACGCCATCCACTCGCCCAATGAGCATTTTGGGGTGTTCAATTTCCTGAAAGGTATCGAAACCATCCCGGAGTTTTATAAAGAATATGCAGCGGCTACCAGGTAACGGCTAGCCTTCATTCGCACAGAAAAGCCCGACTATTTCGTAGCAGTCGGGCTTTTCTGTGTAATATAAGTAATTGCTGATAAGTTAGTTAAATGAATAGGTGGCGTAGAGCTGAAATGCGCTGTTGCGCACTCGCGGCTGCACCGTCACATTGCCAGCACTGCTAGAATTGGGGAAGTTGGTAAACTCGCCATTGTAGCGCAGGCCCACACCTAGCCCATGCTTAAGCTGGTAGCCCAGGCCTGCCAAGTAGCCGAAATCAACAGCTTTGTAAGTATCCTTGATGTCGACCAAAGTGCTGCCCGATTCACTTTTAGCAGCTAGTAAAATGCCGACTTGTGGCCCGGCTTCGAGAAAAAAACCGTCGGTATTGACGTGAAAGGCTAGCGGCACATCGAGGTAATGCAGCCGAATGCCGTTATCGGAACTGCTGTTGTAGCGCGCGCCTTTTTGCGAGTAGAGCAGTTCGGGCTGAAAGGCAAATAGCTTGGCCAAGCCAATATTGGCAAATACCCCGGCGTTGAAGCCGAAGCGACTGTCGAAGCTGCGGCCCAAAGGGTCTTTGGCGTCGTCGCCTACAAAATTGGTGAGCGAGGCGCCCGCCTTAATACCCAGCGATACATTGCCGCCGCGCCCACGGTATTGGGCGTGCACCGCCGTGCTCATACCAAGTGCGAGGGCTAGCAGGAGAGTGGTTTTTTTCATGGTAAACAAGGGTAACAAAGTAGGTGGCTTGGGCAAAGCTAGGCCTGAACCCGAGCCGGTAGCTACCAAAAAGCCGGCCCCGCAGGAGGGCCGGCTTTAACAGTAAGGCAGCGAACGGCTTATTTGCCGCCAAACAGGTAGCCGATGTACAGCTGGAAAGCGCTGTTCTTGCCATCGCCACCCGTGACGGGTACACCCATAATAGTACCGTTATCTTTTGCCACGTTGGTGAAGCCGCCATTATAACGCAGGCCAATCATGCCGCCGCTAGCTGCCTGGAAGCCCAGGCCCGCTGCGTAACCAAAATCAACGCTCTTAATAGCGTCGTTTAGGCTCAGCGAGGCACTTGAGTTTTTGTAATCGGCCGAGGCACGGAAGCCGACCTGCGGGCCGAGCTCAAAGAACAGGCCGGTGGCGCCGGTAGCAATTTTAGCCAGTACCGGCACGTCAATATAGTTTAAGGCCAGGCGGGTATTGTCAGAGCTGTCTTTCTCTTTGAGACCTTTGTTGGAGTACAATACTTCGGGCTGAATCGAGAACATGTCATTGACCGCAAAATTGGCCATGACACCGCCGTTAAAGCCAAATTTATAGGCTGCCTGGTCGCCCGAGTTCGTTACGTTGGTGAGCGAAGCCCCGGCTTTAACACCGAAACGAGCGCTTTGGGCCTGAGCAGCACCGGCTGCACCAACGGCCAGCACTAATGCAAGAAAAGTTTTCTTCATAGTATGAAGAGAAGAAATATAAAAAGGTGAATGGTGCGGCAAAGCTAAGGCTAGCAATAGCATAGTTTGATAAGTAGCTATAAAAAAGAGCCTGGCATTTATAAAAATGCCAGGCTCTTTTAACGATAACTAGCTAGCCGCTAGCCTTTGCCGCCAAACAGGTAGTGCACTTGGAACTGAAATACCCCGTTGTGGAAGTTATTGTCGCTCCGCAGCGGCGCGTTGCCAGCGCCAAAGCCATCTTTATAAACATTGGAAAAGTCGCCAGTATATCGAACACCTAAGCCAAAGCCACTTGTAATCTGGTAGCCAATGCCACCTACGTAGCCAATGCCAACCGGTACTAGACGGTTGCGGTCAGTGCTAAGGTCTTGTTCCGTAGGGCTACCAGCCCCAGAGTTCTGGTCGCGAGTAAATTCACGCAGCCCGACGGCGAAGCTAGCTTGCGGACCTAGTTCAAAGAATAATCCTTTACCAGCTTCGCCCGTATTCACTTTGAATAGCACAGGTACATCAATGTACGAGAGCGTCGAACGATATTGCTTGTTAGTGTAAGCAGTGTAAGTGGTACCGTTAGCGTAAAAGCCACTGGCATTATCAATAAATGCCCCTTTTTGCGAGTACAGACCCTCTATTTGCAGCGAGGTCATGTCCGACAGGCCATAGTTTACCAGCACACCTGCTGTGAAACCGGGCTTGAAGCCGGTGTTTTTGCCAATATCGCCGCCGCCAGTGTACGAGCTCAGGCTAAAGCCACCTTTGATACCATACTTTACAACGCCACTCTGGGCATTGGCAGCGCCCGCAAAGCCGGCTAGAAGAGCAAGGGAAAGAAGTACTTTTTTCATGATTGAAAAAATTAAAGTAATGGTCCCGAGTCGGTCTAAGGATAGAATAATTAAGGGAAAAATTGACCGGGAATGCGCCTTATACTTGCCAGAAACAGGTGGGGTTTGCATTCTGAGCAAATTTTGATTTTTTAACTCAACAGCAGGGTTAGGAAAAAGATGGGCGTAGCTTTGAAATCAAGTACGCTCACTACGTGATACGCCAGGCTTCTCAAAATTTGCACTGCCTTAATTACTATATACTTAGCGGCTTGTTGCTGACCTGCGAGATGGCTGTGCTTCCGGGCCACGCGCAGGTGCCGACCGTGCCCGATACCGCTAAAATGAGGGCGCTGCCCGGCCCATTTATTTTTGGCGCTTATGCGCAAGGCAGCATTATTATCAGCCACACGGCCCCGGTGGCGCACTTGGTAGCCTCGCATCCCACGGGCTTCGAGCTGAACGTGCAGCGCCAAACCACCGGGGCCGCGCCCTGGCACGGCTGGTACCAGTACCCCAAGGTGGGGCTAGCGCTGGTATACTACGACTATCACAACCCTATTCTGGGGCGCAGCTACGCGGCGTCGGTGTACCTGAGCAAGCCTCTCAGCCGCACGGCGCGCCACGACCTGAGCTTTCGGCTGGGCACCGGGCTAGCCTACTTTCCCAACCACTACGACCTGTATACCAACCGCAAGAACACGTTTGTGAGCTCGCCGCTCAATGCTACGCTGCAAATGCGGCTTGAATATGACGTGGCCCTGGGCGACCACCTGGGCCTGCTGCTGGCGCTAGCCCTCAACCACTACTCTAATGGCGCCACGGCCAAGCCCAACTTTGGCATCAATCTGCCCACACTGCTGGTGGGCTTCAACTACCACCAGTGGCGGCTGGGCCCGGCCACCGGCGCGCCCGAGCCGGCACCCCGCGATGTGGGGCACAACTTCTTGAACATCAGCACGAGCCTGGGCTACAAGCAGCGCAGTGGCGGCGACCAGACTCACTACCTCGTCAACTCGGTGACCCTGGCCGCCGGCCGCCGCCTCAACCCTAAAAGCAATCTGCTGTTCGGGCTGGAGGGCTTTTATGACCGCTCGCTGCTAGCCCAGCTGCGCGATACCGCCCGCAGCCAGGACCACCTGCCCGACGTGAAGAAAGCCGGCGCCTTTGTGGGCCACGAGCTGCTGTTTGGGCGGCTAGCCCTGGTCACGCATCTGGGGCTGTATCTCTACAGCCCGTACAAGTCGAACCCGATTTACTACGAGCGGCTCGGGTTAAAATACCAGGCCACCAGCCTGCTCTTCGGCGCCATCGACCTGAAAGTACACCGTGCCACGGCCGACGTTATCGAGTTCAAAGTAGGCGTGAAGCTGTAGCAGCTCCCGCGTGGGCAGCTTTTGCGTGCGTTGGAGACTGCGGCAGCAGGCTGTGCCAGCCATCACATTCGGCGGCACCGGGCTCCTGACGGCCGTCCGCCAACTGCAAAGCAACCTGCGCAGCGCCTCGCCCGCGCAACTACACTTCGGGCTTCATGGGGCTTACATCGCGGCGGTATCGGCCATTTCGGCCACCAGCCCGCTCTTCATTCCCTGGCCGTGAAATTTTTTGTGGCCCACGCTGCTCGGCATGCCCGAGCTGCTGTGGGTGCAGCGCCGATACGTGGGCGCCGGGGCTAGCCCGGCCGCCTTTCCCGCGCTAGCCCCCGGCAGCGTGGACTAGCCCTTCGTCAGCGCCCGGTTGATGCGGCTCACCAGCGCCGGGCCCTCGTACACAAAGCCCGTGTAGAGCTGTATCAGGCTGGCGCCGGCCGCCAGCTTTTCCAGCGCATCCTCGACGGAGTGGATGCCACCCGCCCCGATAATGGGCAGCTCGCCCTGGCTGCGGCGGTGCAGGTAGGCAATAACCTCGGTGGCCCGCGCCCGCAGCGGCCGCCCGCTGAGGCCGCCCGCGCCGACGGCCGCCACCTGGCTAGCCGGCGTGGCTAGCCCCCGCGCTCGATGGTGGTATTAGTAGCCACCAGCCCGCTCAGCTGGGTTTCGCGGGCTATTTCCAGAATGTCGTCGAGCTGCGAATTGGTGAGGTCGGGGGCGATTTTAAGCAGCAGCGGGCGCGGAGTGGGGCGGGCCAGATTACGCGCCTGCACCTGCTGCAACAGGCTGATAAGCGGCTTCTTATCCTGCAATTCGCGCAGGCCCGGCGTGTTGGGCGAGCTTACGTTCACCACGAAATAATCGACCTGCCCGGCCAAAGCGTCGAAGGCGGCCACGTAGTCGTCGGCCGCGCGCTCGTTGGGCGTGTCCTTGTTCTTGCCGATGTTGCCGCCGATGAGGAGCTGCCGGTTTTGCCGCCGCGCCAGGCGCGCCGCCACGGCCGCCGCTCCGTCGTTATTGAAGCCCATGCGGTTGATGAGCGCCTCATCCTGGGGCAGCCGAAACAGGCGCGGCTGGGGGTTGCCGGGCTGCGGCCGGGGTGTCACGGTCCCGATTTCTACGAAGCCGAAGCCCATCGTGGCCAGCTCGTCGGTGAGCACCGCGTTCTTATCGAAGCCCGCCGCTAGCCCCACCGGGTTCGGAAAACGCAGCCCAAACACCTCGCGCGCCAGGCTAGGATGCTGGTAGTCGTAGAGGCCGCGTAGCAGGGCGGCCGTGCCCGGTACGCGGCTAGCCCGCTTCAGGTTGTTGAAAACCAAATGATGGGCACGCTCAGCATCGAGTTGAAAGAGCAGGGGTTTAACAACGGACTTATACATTAGGTGGGCTCCTCTAAGCTGTCAAAGCAGCGCAAAGTTACCCCGCCCAGCCTTCGCGGTCGAGCGAGCGGTACTGAATAGCCTCGGCCAGGTGCTGAATCTGGATTTCGTCGGTGCCGGCCAGGTCGGCGATGGTGCGGGCCACTTTCAGGATGCGGTCGTAGGCGCGGGCGCTCAGGCCGAGGCGCTCCATCGCGGTTTTGAGCAGGTTGCGCCCGGCCTGACTTATCTGGCAAATGTCCTTCACCATCTGCGAAGGCATCATGGCATTAGAATGAATATCAGATTGTTCGGCAAAGCGCTTACTTTGGATTTCGCGGGCTTTCTCCACGCGCTGCTGGATGTCGTGGCTGGTTTCGGCCTTGCGCGTTTCGGTCATCTGGTCGAAGGTGACGGGCGTCACTTCCACGTGCAGGTCGATGCGGTCGAGCAGCGGGCCGCTCACTTTGTTCAGGTACTTTTGCACCACGCCGGGGCCGCACACGCACTCCTTATCGGGATGGTTATAATAGCCACAGGGGCAAGGGTTCATGCTGGCGATGAGCATGAAATTGGCCGGAAAGTCGATGCTCACCTTGGCCCTGGAAATCGTGACGCGACGCTCTTCCAGCGGCTGGCGCATTACCTCCAGCACGGTGCGCTTAAACTCGGGCAGCTCATCCAAAAACAGCACGCCGTGGTGCGAAAGCGAGATTTCGCCCGGCTGCGGGTTGCTGCCACCGCCCACCAGCGCCACATCCGAAATGGTGTGGTGCGGCGCCCGAAACGGCCGCTGGCTTAGCAGCCCCCGGCCCGCGCCCAGCTTGCCGGCCACCGAGTGAATCTTGGTGGTTTCGAGGGCCTCCTGCATGTTGAGGGGCGGTAAAATAGTCGGCAAGCGCTTGGCCAGCATGGTTTTGCCGGCGCCGGGCGGGCCTATCATAATGACGTTGTGGCCGCCGGCCGCCGCTATTTCGAGGGCGCGCTTAATATTTTCCTGGCCCTGCACGTCGGCAAAATCAGCGGCGTACTGGTTGGCGGTGTGCTGGAAGATGTCGCGCGTGTCAATGCGCACGGGCTCAATGATTTCGCGGCCCTCGAAGAAGTCGATGGCCTGCTGCATGGTTTCGACCGGAATCACGTCAAGATTGTTGACAATGGCCGCCTCCTGCGCATTTTCTTTGGGCAGAATGATGCCCTTAAAGCCTTCCTTGCGCGCCTGAATGGCAATGGGCAGCACGCCCTTGATGGGCCGCACCGCGCCATCGAGGGCCAGCTCGCCCATGATGATGTAACGCCCAAGCTCGTCGGTAGTTAGCTGCTGCGAGGCGTGCAAGATGCCCAGCGCAATGGGCAGGTCGTAGGCCGCGCCTTCCTTGCGAATGTCGGCCGGGGCCATGTTTACCACCACCTTGGTGCGCGGCATGCGGTAGCCGCGCAGCTTCAGCGCCGATTCGATGCGCTGCTGGCTTTCCTTGATGGCACTGTCGGCCAGGCCCACCACGTAAAACAGCGTCCCGGCCGTAACAACTACTTCAATAGTAATGGTATACGCATTAACACCCTGCACGGCGGAGCCGTAGGTTTTGGTTAGCATTTTTAGTTGGTACAATAAATTATTTCAGCAAAGTAACGTCAGACTGCATAAATAAAGAACGTCCTGCTGAGCTTGTCGAAGCACCTCTACTGCGCCGCTAGGGTTACTAACCCTAGCGGCGCGATAGAGAGGCTTCGACAAGCTCAGCAGGACGTATGAAGGAAATGGAAGCGAAAAAACCTAAGCTACCAGCTTCTCAATCAGCAGTATCATAATGTGAATGGCTTTAATATGCACCTCCTGGATGCGGTCGGCAAAGCCGAAGTGCGGCACCCGGATTTCGACATCGCAGAGGCTAGCCAGCCGTCCGCCGTCCTTGCCGGTGAGGCCGATGACCTGCATGCCCGCCACCTTGGCGGCCTCGGCGGCACGCAGGATATTGGGCGAGTTGCCGCTGGTGCTGATGGCCAGCAGCACGTCGCCGGGCCGGCCCAGCGCCTCCACAAAGCGGCTGAAGACGAACTCGAAGCCGAAATCGTTGGCCACGCAGGTCATGTGCGAGGCTTCGGTGAGGGCGATGGCGGCGAGCGCGCGGCGGTCCTGGCGGTAGCGGCCGCTCAGCTCCTCGGCAAAGTGCTGGGCGTCGCAGAGGCTGCCGCCGTTGCCGCAGGTGAGGACTTTGCCGCCGCGTTGGAGGCTAGCGGCCACTAGCTCGGCAGCCTGGGCGATGCGGGTGAGATGGGCGTCGTCGGCCAAAAACTGGTCGAGGACGGCGCGGGCTTCGGCCAGCTCGGCGCGGATGAGGTCGGGGAGGTGCAAGCAGAAAAAACTAGTAGGTGGGCGGAGTGGTGGGCGGCGTGTTGTAGGTGGGTGGGTAAGCAGTTGCGCCGGGAGCCGACGGAATACCCGGAGCAGTTTTGGGGTAGGTAGTGGCGGTGGTAAGCGCTTTTTGCGCGTCAAAAAGCTGGGCTTTCAGCTCGTTGATTTTTTGCTCCTGCTTGGAGGCGCTGCGGCGGAGCAGGCCGCTATCGAGGTTTTCAAAAACAAGCAGCAGCCCCATAATAAACACGCTGGCCCAGGTAAAGCCGAGCAGCATATTTATTTCCATCGGCAGGCTGTAAACGCTGAAAATGCCGACCGTCGAGGTGCGCACAAATGGGAAAAACAGGATGAGCAACGCGAGCAGCAGGTAAACCAGGGCTAGCACGGTAACAATGCGTTTGAGGAAAAGCATGACGAAAGTCGAAAGGTGGGAAAAAGCTGAAAAACAAGCCAAACAGCTTGGCTAGCCCTTCGCTTACGTTCAGACCAGCGCCGCGTTGGTTTGCAGCTGGCTCAGGCGCTGGTAGAGGCCCCCCTCGCGCAGCAAAAGCTCGTCGTGGGTGCCGCGCTCCACGATGCGGCCGTGCTGCAGCACGAGTATCTCATCGGCATGGCGCACCGTGCTGAGGCGGTGGGCAATAACGAGCGACGTGCGCGAGGCCATGAGGCGCGTCAGGGCTTCCTGCACCAGCTTTTCGCTCTCGGTATCGAGGGCCGAGGTGGCCTCGTCGAGGATAAGAATCGGCGGGTTGCGCAGGATGGCCCGCGCAATGCTCAGGCGCTGGCGCTGCCCGCCCGAGAGGCGCGAGCCCCGGTCGCCAATGGTGGTTTGGTAGCCCTCGGGGCTAGCCATGATGAAGTCGTGGGCGTTGGCCGTTTTGGCGGCCTCAATCACCTCGGCCTCGGTGGCGGCGGTGTTGAATTTGATGTTATTGTAAATCGTGTCGTTAAATAGAATGCTTTCCTGGGTCACGATGCCCATTTGGGCGCGCACCGAGTAGAGGGTGCAGTCGCGCACGTCGTGGCCGTCGATGAGCACCTGGCCGGCGCTGGGGTCATAAAAGCGCGGCAGCAGGTCGGCAATGGTGCTTTTGCCGCCGCCGCTGGGGCCGACGAGCGCCACCGTCTGGCCTTTCTTCACGGTCAGGTTGAGGTCGAACAGCACCGGCACGTCGCCGTAGTGGAAGCTCACGTTGCGCAGCTCGATTTTATCGTGAAACTCGGGCAGCACCTGGGCATCGGGCAAATCGCGCACGCTCGACTCGGTGTCGATGATGCGCAGCACCCTGGCCCCGGCCACCAGTCCGCGCTGGATATTGCTGAACGCACCTGACAGCGACTTGGCCGGCGTCAGAATCTGCGAAAACAGGATGATGTAGGTGATAAACGCCGAGGCCGACAGCTCGGCCTGCCCGCCCAGCACCAGCGAGCCGCCGTAGTACAGCAGCCCGGCCACCACCGTCACGCCCGCAAATTCGGAGAAGGGCGAAGCCAGGTCGCGGGTGTTGTCGATGGCCTGCGTGGTGCGGGCATACAGGTCGTTCTGGTACTCAAACTTCTCCACCACGTAGTCGCGGGCGTTGAAGGCCTTCACCACGCGCATACCCCTAGCGTTTCCTCCATCACCGACAGCATGGCCCCGAGCGTGGTCTGGCTGATGGTGGCGTGGCGCCGCAGCCGCTTCGATACGCTGGCAATGATGCCGCCCGAAATAGGCAGCAACACCAGCGAAAACAAGGTGAGCTGGGCCGACATCGAAAACAGCAGCACGAAAATACCCACAATATTCAGCGGCTCCTTAAACACGGCGGTCAGGGTATTCACCACCGAAATCTCGACTTCCTGCACATCGTTGGTGAGGTGCGAAATGAGGTCGCCCTTGCGCTCGTTCGAGAAATAGCCTAGCTCCAACTCGGTGATGCGGCCGAAGAGGGCGCCGCGCACGTTGCGCACCACTCGCGCCCGCACCCTAGCCAGCAGCCGCCCACCGAGGTAGCGAAACACGTTGCTCAGAAACACCGACACGATTATCAGCCCGCACACGAAGGCTAGCGTGCCCTGCTTGCCGTGCAGCGCCAGCATCTGGTTGAAATAGAAATTGAACAACGCCTTGACGTAGTCGAGCGACAGCGCAAAGTGCGGCAGCATCGCCGGCGCGGCAGCCGTGTGCACCTCCGTGGTGCCAAAGAGCACGTTGAGCAGCGGAATGACCAGCGTGAAATTGGCAATGCCAAACACGATGCCCAGCGTGGCATAGACCGCATACAGCGGCACGAAGTCGGCGTAGGGCCGCGAAAAGCTCAGCAGGCGAAGGTAGGTTTTCATAAGCAGGAAGGTCTACCTGACTAAGAACGCCGGAAAGTAGCCGTTACTTCAATTGGGCCCGCGATGTGCGCATTAAATTCGGCTAGCTGCTCGGCGGGCACCCAGAGCTCATTGTGTTGCGCATCGCCCACATTTTGCACCGCGAACTGGGCCAGGTAGCCGCTATCGACGGCAAAGCGCACCACGTGGCCCACGCCGTAGTGGGGCACATTCCAGTCGCGGCTAATCTGCACTGCGTACTCTTCGTTGAGTACTGGATAAAAAATGGGCTGCTCGGGTAAGCGCGGCGGAAACTCGCGCCAGCCACTAGCGGCAATTAGGTCAAGCTCTTGCTGGTTAACAGGGCGATATAAATAGGTTGTAGCCATGGCTTAAAACTCGTGCAGGCGCTGGGCGATGTTCCAGCGCAGGGCTAGCGAGGCGTAGACCTCCGTGCCGGCCACGGCGCCGTAGTAGGTGGGCTGGTCCAGCTTTTGGTTGCGGGCGATGAGGGTGGCATCCACAAACAGGTTGAGCTTGGGCTGGTAGGTAGCCGTGAAATCGAAGTGCAGCAGGCGGTTCTTATCGCCCTGGCCGGTGCGCACGCCGTACTCCATCGGCCGGGTATTATAGGAAAGCAGCGGGTTGCTGCCGTAGTTGGTGAGCACCAGGGCACCGCCGGGAGCCTGCGCATCGAGGCCCTGCACGGTGTAGAAGGCCTTGGCCACCAGGTTGAGGCGGGGCAGGGGCTGGTAGCTGAGCACCCCGAGCACCTCCGTGAGGTTGGCGCCCATGGGGTGGGCTAGCGGCTGCGCGTAGTTCTGGTAGTTGGTGTATTCAGTTTCGTGCTGGTAGGTGTAGGGCCGGATATAGTTGAGCTCCAGCTGCAAGTCGAGGTTGGAGATGCCGGCCACGTCGAGCAGCTTGCCGCCGAGCTGAATGGCCTGCTTATTGGCCCACCAGCCGTTGCCGGCCAGGATTTCACTCAGCTTAAACTCGTCGAGCACAAGCTGGCCGTAGAGCTGGCCGCGGTGCTTGATATTCCACTTAAAATCGAGGCCCAGCAGGGCGTTGTCGGTCGAGCCCAGGTTCTGCTCGATGGCGCGGTAGAAGATGAGCGGATTCAGGTATTGCAGCTCTAGCCCGCGCCCCGGCCCGCCCGAAACTTCCGACTCGAACACGCCGATGTTGAAATTATTTGTCACATCGAGGCTCAGGTGGTGCAGCGCCAGATATTTTTTAGGGAAAAGCGAGTCGAGGCCTGAAATGCTGCGCCGGGCAGTCAGCTCCGCAAAAATGTTCTGGTAGTTGAATTTCCAAATGCGCGTGTTCAGCTTCAGGAAAAAATACGGCGCGCTATAATCCGAGAGAATGAGCGAGCGGTAGCCGTTGCCGATAAAGTTGCGGTCGTGGGCAAACTGCACATTGATGTGCTTGGTAGCCGCGTAGGTGATGCCGCCCCGCGCCGTGAAGAAGTCGTATTGGTCGGGCTTATTCTTGAAAAACTTGGTGTAGCCCTCGTGGGGCGCCACGGGCACGGAGCCATTGTCGCGCAGGCCACGCTCATACACCCAGCCTGGCACGGCCTCCTGGTTGTCGGTAAAAAAGCCGTAGAAGCCTAGCCGCTGGTCTATCAAGCCCTCGAAGGCCACGCCGCGCGTGTTCACGTAGCGCAGGCCGCTGATGCTGTTTTCGCCGCCATCCTTGCCGGCTTGCA